>CATMOE010000164.1:0-2603 GCA_950072105.1 uncultured Dehalococcoidia bacterium | reverse complement strand
AGACGAATCCCGATAGTTACCCGGGAAGAAGTGGCCCCGGAGCACCTGGCCGCATACGACGAGATCGCAGGCATCCGCGGACGACCTCCGGTAGTCGGCCCTTCCTCCGTGATGGTCCATAGCCCCGAGATGGCAGTACGAGCGAACCGGTTATCGGAATTCCTGGGGGAGAGCGACGAGATGCCCGAGCGCACGAAGCGGTTGGCTGCACTGATCTCTGCCAGGTCGATGGACTGTCAGTACGTCTGGAACGCCCAAGCCGGCGCCGCGCGCCGCGCTGGGGTCAGCGACGCCCTGGTAGACGCCATTCGCGATAAGACTCAGCTACCCGCCATGTCTGCCGAGGATTCGGCCTTGGTCACTTATGCTATGGAGCTTACCGCAACTAATCAGGTGAGTGACGAAATGTTTGCCGCCGCTCGCGACCAACTGGGGGTAAAAGGACTCGTCGAGTTCACCACCAACATGGGCTACTACCGGATGATTTCGCTCAACGCCAATGCCTGTACCATCGAGCTTCCAGAGGACATGACCGAACCGCTTTTACCGATCTGAGGCGATTGACACCCGAGGCGCCCAGTAGGTCCACCCTTCATCCAAGCGGTGGCCGGTGGATGGGAAAAGAGGAAGACTAGAAGCAGAAGAGGAATGGCGACCCGGATGGGATTCGAACCCACGATCTTCGGCGTGACAGGCCGATATGTTAAACCGCTACACCACCGGGCCACATAGAACGCCGGACCATCGTAGTCCGGCGATTCGAGTGTATGTCTTTAGATTTTGAGTGTCAAGACGATTTGCGGCCAGCGTCCCGACTCGGGGAAATGGCCCAGGGTTTTTCCCTGGGCCATTTATCGTTTTAGCTTCGTTTCCAGCGGGTTAGTTCAGCGAGAGATCTAAGATCGTCGCGCCGCCTTTCTGCCAGACAGCGGTCTGGGCTGTATTTAGGCCGTTTACTTTGAATATCAAGAACTGGCCGACGAAGGACTGTGAGCCGTGCTGATTCGCAAGCACGGTGTAGTTACCGCCGGACGTGATCCCGGTACCGATGGGCGCATCGAATTCCGCGAGCCAAACGCTTACGTCGGTGTTGTCGATGGCCGTCACGCCGCCGATCGTCACTTTGCCAACGAACACGTGCGGTATTTCGCTTGTGACCACGGCCGGCAGTGGGTCCAGCGGGGGTATAGGCGTGACAGTGGGAAGCGGCGTCGGGGTTGGCAACGGAGTGGCCGTCGGGGCCGGCGTGGGTGTGGGTGTGGGTGTGGGTGTGGGCTCCGGTGTTGCCGTGGGCTCCGGTGTTGCCGTGGGCTCCACCGTGGCCATGGGTTCCGCCGTGGCCGTGGGTTCGGGCGTAGCCGTTGGCGCCGGTATTGCCGTTGCCTCCGGGGCCTCGGTCGCCGCTGCGGCAACCAGCGACGGCACGGGAGTAGGCGGGACTGCCGTGGCTACCGCTCCCCCGCCGCTGCAAGCTACCAGAGCAAATGCGCCGGTCACTACAAGCGCCGCAACCCCCCGCCGTAAACCGGTGTTCAACATATCTTCGTTCCTATTTTAAGATTCTTGACTGAGGTGGCCCAAATTATGGGATCCACCTCACGAAATACTGGTGCCGACACACGATATCATCCGTAGCGCGGGGACTCAAGCAATGATAGGATTAGATCCCTAACCACAAGGTGAATCAGGAACATCCCCCTCTAGCTGGGTATCTTCTCCTATTTTGTTCTAATTTATACTTTGGCGAACAGAATGGTCAATGGGACAATTCGTCTCATCGATAATATGATCAATAGGATCCGCAGGCATAGCAGCCAGAAACAGGGTGCGGAGTGAAATCGCCGGTGCATCTACTTAAGTATAAAGACGTGTCTAACTCCAAGCAGGTCGAACCAAACTTTGGACCAAACTCAGGATCATCACGCAGATCATCCCAAAGGCGGCCCGCCCCAACACACTTATATGCTGTGCGGGCTATAAGGCTACTGAAATCACTCCCCGTGTCCGGCTAGTACCCCCCATCGACGGGTACAGGTCTTACACAGCCTACCTACATTGACCTCACGTATCCAGGTCGATTCCCTTTCCGAATACAGTTTTTGATCCTCGTCGCTCTCCCAGCGTATCTCGAGTTCGGGCCATACTTGAGTGATATCTCTCAAGCGTTGAAGGTGAGCATAATGTTCCCTATGAGGATTCCCACGGCTGGTGATGTAAAGTGGTCTGCTTAAACTTCCCCCTGAAAGGTTAAAAGAACTCCTCCGCATGACTGTGCGAGAGCCTATGGCAGTCACCGCATACGGCTACGTAAGCTCCTGGTAAACCATCCAACGACTCTTGCTGGTGAGTCTCATGAGTCTGGAAAAATCTCAGGTCTAAATGAGTCCCACACCTAGCGCACCGATGCTTAAATTGGTTTAGGACCGCCTCTCGGTCGATGTGTCCACGAGTTTCGCGATTTCTATGCAGTAGGTATTCTTTCTTGCTGGCTAAATAGACCGAATACTCGTCGGGGTTGCCATGGCGGCTAAATGATTCCAAAGCCCGGGTTCTGAACACGGCGAAGGCTTGTTGGTCCACCGATCTGGGGTAATACCAACCCG
>CATMOE010000163.1:0-3000 GCA_950072105.1 uncultured Dehalococcoidia bacterium | reverse complement strand
CCGGGTTCCGGTAGGGCAGGATGATCACCGTGCTGCCCAGCTTGATGCGGCTGGTGCAGGCGGCCAGGAACCCCAGCAGGGTCATGGTCTCCAGGAACGGTTCGTCCGACGGCCGGGAGAACGACCCGTCGCTGGTGTAGGGGTACTGGTTGGTGCCCTCCGTGGGTAAGACGATATGGTCGCCGGCCAAGACCGACTCAAAGCCAAGTTCTTCCGCGGTCTCCACGAAACGTTTCAGCCCCGGTACGTCCGGTATCCGAGGGATGGATAGTCCGATTTCCAAGTCTGGCGCCTCCTGTGGATGCTAAATGATTTCTGCTTGTTAGACCCGAGGCCGCAAGGGAGTATAAGCCCAGTGCTCCTCATCGGGCAAAGATGTCCGAAGGAATCGTTAGCAGCTGGGCGGGTAGGACCGGGTGGAAACAACAGCACCGCTGGGGTCGATCAAGGCGGCGGTGTCCGGGTCCGAGTTGTTCCAGATCGAAGACCCCCGCTGGTAGGAGAACCCTCCCGATTCCGGATGGTCTTCGTTGGTGTAGACGCGCACAGTGGTTTGGGGCTGCAGCACATATGCCGGGAACGTGAATTCCGGTGAGCCATCGGACTGGTCGATCAGCCTCCATCCCAACAGGTCAACGGCGCTCTGTCCTTGGTTCAGCACTTGGACATACTCGTCGGCTTCGGTGGTCTTGACGAGCCCGTCGAAAAATACGCATTCGATGATTAAATCTGCCGCGGCTGGGGGTGTCTGGAGGGTAGGCGTAGGAATAGGAGTAGACGTAGGGACAAGGGTAGGCGTAGGAGCGGGAGTAGACGTCGGGGCAGGGGTAGACGTAGGAATAGACGTAGGGGTAGGGTCAAGGGCAGATGTAGGAGTGGGGGCAGGAGTAGACGTGGGAGTAGGAGTGGGGGGCAAGGGTCGGGGTCGGCTGATGTGACTCCGTCGCCGCCGGAGTTATCGTTGCCCTAACCACCTGCGCATCTGCAACCGGGCCCGCCGTGGGCTCGGTTTGATGGCCTGCATCGACTGCCGGCGCTGCTGCCGTCCCGTCAATCACCACCGCCTGAGTGGGAGTAACGCCGGGCGCTGGGACTGCGGTGGACGGTGGTGCGGTGGTGGTGGCGGTTGGCGAAACGGACGCCGCCGTTGCCCGCGCCGTGGGTGAAGGTGCGGCTGTGATGATCACGGTGCGGGTGGGCTCTGGACCTCCGCACCCGAAAGCCAGCGCCATCAGCGACAAGACCGCCATCGCCATTGGTAAGGACCGATTGGCCTTCAACAATTTACTCCCGTGACTAAGGTTCTCGAAAATTTTTAACTGCGCCATTGCTATCTTACCGATTTGCGGAGCGCAATGCGCATGCTATAATCATTTCAAATTATGGCTGAGGGACCTGGGATTCCAGACCAGCCAACGATTAAACACCCATAGGGAAATTTAGGAGGTCAACCATGGAGAAAGGTGGAACGACTTTTGATGCCGGTTCGGTAGAGATTGCGATGAGCTATCGCACAGAGATAATGGACGACCAGGGCCTTTGCGTCCAGGTCTATTCCGAGATCGACGGCAAGGACACTGAGATCTTGCGCTTCGACTGCTTCGACCAGGCCCCCCACTACCACTACGGACCCGAGAACCACAACATCCGGCTGTTCATGGACAAGACCACCGCGGGCAACCCGCTGGGATGGACCATCAACAACCTGCGCAATAACCTGGAGACCATGGTGCGCCGGGCCGGCTACGAAGACCTGGCCGATTCTCTGAAGAAGACCCCGGTCAAGAAGGCCGTGTTGAACAAAGTTGAAAACAAGGCCCGTGAGATGGTCCGGGAAGAACGCCGCACCGTTCACCACATGATGCCCGAGCTGGTAGGCGGCGATAAGATCCAAGCTGGAAACATCCGCTTCGGTCTGGAATACCGCCACCTGCCTCAGATCAACGACGAAGGAATGGCCATCCACGTCCTCTCCGACATCGCGGGTCAAGAAGTTGAGGTTCTGGCCTTCGATTGCTTCCAGGTCGCCCCTCACTACCACTACGGCCCCCGCAACCAAGACGTCCGGATCTATTGGGACACGACCACCTCCGGCGAGACTTTGAAGTGGACTCTGGACCAGTTCAAGAGCGGCAAGCTCAAGTCCATGATCGAGCGGGCCGGCTACCCCAGCATCGCCTCCGAGTTGGACGAAAACTTGATTCAAGCCGTCATGCCCAAGATCGAGAAACGGTCCTGGGATTTGGTAGCGCTGAACAACAAGTAAGCTCAGCCAGGCGAGCTAGAAACGCAAAAGAGGCCCCGTCCTTCCCATACGGGAAGGACGGGGCCTCTTTAATTTTTTAGGTTCGGTTTCGCCCCGAATCACATCATCGTATACCCGCCGCTCACACTCAGCGTCTGGCCGGTGATGAAGCTGGCGGCGTCAGATGAAAGGAAGACCACCGCATTGGCGATCTCTGACGCTTTGGCCATGCGGCGGAGGGGGTAGCTTCGCTCCACCCGCTCGCGCACTTCGTCGGTGAAGATGTCGCGCATCTGGTTCCACATGCTCTCTTCGCTGATGGATTCCTCGGCCGGCGGCACCACCAGGCCCGGACACACCACGTTCAGCCGTAGCCCGTAGCGTCCCGTTTCCCTGGCGACAGACTTGCTCAGGGCGATGATTCCAGCCTTGCAGGCGGAATAGACCGCCTCCCGGTACTCGCCCATCCGGCCTGCGTCAGAGCTGATGCAGACGATGGCCCCGGCCTCTTTCTCAATCATGCCCGGCAGCACGGCGTGGATACAGTTGATGGCGCCCCAGAGGTTGACCTGCACCTCCCGCTCCCACTCGCTCCTGGGCTTCTCCATGAACAGCCGGTCCACGGTCCAACCCACGTTGTTGACCAAGACGTCCACGGGTCCATATTCGGCGATGGCCGCCTCGATCATGGTGGCCACTTTCTCCGGGTCGGTGACGTCGGTGGCGATGACGTTCACTTCCGCGCCCGTGTCCAT
>CATMOE010000162.1:0-3437 GCA_950072105.1 uncultured Dehalococcoidia bacterium | reverse complement strand
GGCATAACTCCAGCTCGGCGCCGTCCAGGGTGACGCGGCCCTCGGCCTCCCACTGATCGGAAGGCTCGGAATATCCGCCGTAGGCCCCGTCATCCATTATGTGGACGGGGACACCACGCAGAACGGCCTCACGGGCCAGCTTACGGGCCGCCTTCTGGCCCTCCCCGGTTACGTCCAGGTCCAGGCAAAGGTATAGCTCCCGCACGTTCCCCAGGGCTTCCCAGGGTAGTTTATTCGTCCCCACCAGGGCGGCCGCCGGCCACCCGACGTCCCACCCTTTGACGGCCATTAACCTGTTTTGCTTAACTCTTTCTAGCAATTGCCTTTTGTTGGGCGTTGTACAATGCGGGTGTCAGCCTACCAAGATGATCATTGGAGTTCTAGTAATGTCGATTAGCGAGGGTATTGCTTTAGTTCTCGCTCAACACCGCGGGGCGGTAGAAGATGAGCCGTTCAGCTCCCGGTTTTTCGCCGTTAGAATCCAGTGGAGGTGACGGGTGACTATGCCGAGGCGGATGCTCATAAACGCCTTTACCATGAATTGCGTCTCACACATCCAGCATGGACTGTGGGTTCGTGGCGATACCCGCCAGCTTGAGTACACTCAACTCGATCCGTGGGTGGAACTGGCTCAGATCCTCGAGAAAGGCTGTTTCGACGCGATGTTTCTGGCGGACGTGGTCGGGGTCTACGACACCTATCACGGAGGACCGGAAACATCTATCATCGAGGGGATGCAAATCCCGGTCAACGATCCAGCCCTGCTAATCCCCACCATGGCCCATGCCACTGAACATCTCGGCTTCGCATTCACCAGTTCGGTTCTGCAGACCCATCCCTTCACGTTTGCCCGACAAGTGTCAACGATCGATCATCTTTCACATGGACGGGTCGCCTGGAACATTGTGACAACCTATCTACCGAACGCCGGAGCGAACCTGGGCCTGGGTGGGCTACCCTCACATGACGAGCGCTACGATCAAGCCGATGAGTACCTAGATGTGACCTATAAACTGTGGGAGGGCAGCTGGGAAGACGACGCCGTGCTACGCGATACCGAACGTGGCATTTACGCGGACCCGGCCAAGATCCACCCGATCAACCACGTGGGGAAGCATTACGATGTCGCCGGGCCACATCTATCCGAGCCATCACCCCAGCGCACGCCGTTGCTTTTTCAGGCGGGCTCATCAACTCGCGGGCGGAGGTTTGCTGCCAAGCACGCCGAGTGTGTCTTCATTGTGGCATCTCGACAAAGCCTGCGCGGGGCGGCCAGCGTCATCCGCGACATTCGTACTCAAGCCACTAGTATGGGCCGCTATCCAGACGACATCCGCTTCTTTCAGGGCTTATCGCCTGTGGTGGGAGGAACCGAGGAGGAAGCGAAGGCTAAAGAGGCAGAATACCTCGAGCAGTTCAGCACCGAGGGCGCACTCGCCCACATGAGCGGTGGCATCGGAGTCGACTTGGCCGCAATCGACCTGGATCGGCCGCTAGAGACAATTGACAGCCAAGCCATGCGGGGCTCGGTGAAAGGGTTAATTGAGTCGGCGCCGGATAAGACACAGACATTTCGGGATCTGATCCGGTCCCGTATGGCGGGCCAGTTTCTTACGGGGGCGCCAGAGCAAATCGCGGACGCCCTGCAAGAATGGCAAGAGGCCGGTGTGGACGGGTTCAACCTCGTCTATTCGACTACTCCCGGGACCTTCGTGGACTTCATAGATGCCGTAGTGCCCATCCTTCAGGCGCGAGGTCTCATGCAACGAGAATACGCCCCCGGTCCGCTGCGGCAGAAGATCTTCGGAGATCCCAAGCTACCAGATCGTCACCCCGCCGCGATCTATCGCCGACGCTGAGCTCGTCGGCCTTCTCGGCTAGGAGATTGCCGCAATAGCAACACCGCAATTTCCTGGTCAGTACGACTCGCTCTCCTCGGCGTCCCGGTCACCAGACTCCATACCCCGGCTGCCGCTCCCCGTACTAGGATAACCGCCGTGGCCAATACCAGGTTGTAGTGTGGGCCTTCACCCCATGCCTCTTAAACAGCAAAGCCCCCTCGGTTGAGGGAGCTTCTTTAACCAATAACTGCCGTTCAAGGTTAGAAAGGTCAGATCCATTTATGGTCCTCCTAAAGCCCAACCAAAATTCTAAAAAATACGGCATAAAAATATAGGTTTCTCGGGCCACCAGGTCGTCAGCCTTTCATTGGGTATTTGCTCTGCTCCGGCATGTAATCCTTGAAATGGGGCATCACTTTGGTCGCAAATAACTCCATGGACTTTAAAACCTTCTGGTGGGGTATCTGTCCCAAGGAGAAGGTGCAATTCAAGTAGGTGACACCGGTACGCTGGGTGAGGTGATGGATCTTTTCCGCGACGATCTCCGGAGTGCCGAACAGCCAGTCCTGATACAAAGTGTCCGGATCATCCTCGATGTCCACCCTGGGCGTCAGGTCGGTCCTGGCTTTCCCAGCGTCCACTTGAAGGGTGTTGGTGCGCAGTCCCCGGGCACTCCTGGTATGCCAAACTGCGTGAGAAAGCTGGGCCTTAGCGTCCTCTTCTGAGTCTGAGACGTAGACACCTCGCTGAATAATGAACTCTTGGGGCCAGCTCGTACCCGATAGCTGCACCGCTTCCTGAAACGTGTGCCAGGAATCGACTACCCGCTGGGTCGAGCCCGTGGTTCCGCCGGTGATTACTTTCAGCCCTTTCCCGATGGCCGATGCCATGGTTTCCACGCTGGAGGTAGCCCGCCAAAAGGGTGGATGCGGTTGCTGAAGAGGGCGGGGCAGAATGGTCGTCTCGGGAATCTGATAGTAATGGCCGTCGTGGGAGAAGGGCGCATTCGCCAGCGAGTTGCCAATGATGTCCAGACACTCTTCGAATATGGGCCTGTTCTCTGCCAGGGGCACCTGAAAGCGCTGGAACTCGTATTGCTGATAGCCAGTACCGAATCCCACCTCCAATCTTCCGTTGGTGAGGTGGTCCAACATGGCGATCTCTTCGGCGGTCTGGATGGGGTTGCGTAAAGGCAGCACCACGACGGCCGTGCTGAAGCGGACCTGCTTGGTGTGTTGGGCCAATGTAGCAATCAGCATCAACGGGTTGGGCAGAAAGCCGTAGCTGGAGAAATGATGCTCAGCGGCTACCACGTAATCGAAGCCCAGTTGGTCTGCCATCTGCGCCTGTTCCAGCGCGTTCCGGTAAATTTCAGAAGACGGTAGCATATCCGGCGACTGCATCAGCAAGAAAATCCCAAATTTCATGGTGCGCTATTTCCTTAAGTTGATATAGCCAGCGACGCTCGACTGATCCCAAACGCGGTTTGCGACACCAGCTCGTTCTGCGATGACAGTGGCACAGGCGGTTTTAGTCCGTGAGGAGAACGTAGACGGCGGACGACGGACTTAGGTCAACGTGGGCGTGACCGCGTCC
>CATMOE010000161.1:0-3633 GCA_950072105.1 uncultured Dehalococcoidia bacterium | reverse complement strand
CTATAATGCCAGGGTGCACCGAGTTGGCACGGATATTGTCTTTGGCATATTGAATCGCCGTCGACTTGGTGAACAGCAGTTCCGCCCCGGTCTTGCAGAGGGATACGAAGCCCAGTTCATCGATGATCAGCAGTTTCAGGCCAGCCAGCCGCTTCTGCAACTGCATAGTGTGTCAAGCTAATACGTGAAGGTCCACGACAACTCGGCGCACGTATCCTCTCCTCTATTCACCGAAAAGATCGGCTAAGCCATTGGAAGCATTTATCGAAGCAGAAACCCTTCATAGCCATTGGCCGCGACCTGCGCCCGCTTGGCCCGCGCAACTGGAGCGCTGTCTGGACTGCCAAGTAAGACCCGTGCTTTACCGGGAATGTTCGCGCCCACAAACCAAGAATCAGCCTTTGTCCGGAGCAAATTGGCGCCGGCCTCGGCGACGTACTCGGTCCATGCCTCTTCTGCCTCGGGAGTGGCCGAGATATGCTTGAACTCATTCTGGCGCATATAGCCGATGCAGTCGGCGACCCATTCCACGACCGGCTCGCAGCCTCTGGTGAAGTTGCCCGCCCCAGCGCCCGGCATGATGAAGAGATTCGGGAACCCGACGCTTTGGAGGCCCATATAGTTGCGCGGACCCCCGGCATATTTGTCTTTTATCGTCTGACCGCCTTCTCCGCGGATATCTATCCTGGTCAACGATCCGGTCCCCGCGTCATATCCCGTCGCAAAGATGATGACGTCCAATTCGTACTCGGCGCCGCTGGTCTGGATGCCCTTGGGGGTGATGCGCTCGATCGGCGCCTCGCGCACGTCAACCAATAAGACGTCGTCCCGGTTGAAAACATCATAATATCCGGTCTCGCAGGGGAGGCGCTTGGAGCCGAAGGGATGGTCCTTGGGCACCAGCATCTCCGCCACCACTGGGTCTTTTACGCGTTCGCGGATCTTATTTCGGACGAATTCAGCGTAGTCCTCATTGGCCTCGCCGGGCGTCATAATGTCCTGGAAATTGGCCAACCATTTTTTGAAACCGGGCTCCGCCCACAACCTCTCGTACTGCGCCAGCCGCTCTTCCTCCGGGACTTCCAGGGCCGACCGCGGATCAAATGCGTGCATAAACGCGCCTGGAGTTTCGCTACACTTTTTAAAGATTTCCGGGTAATTTGCCTTGATCTCCCGCTGCCACTCCGGGTCGATCGGGCCATTCCGTAGCGGTGCGCAGTAGTTCGCCGTTCGCTGGAAGATGGTCAGATGGGCGACTTCGTCAGCAATTTCCGGGATGAGTTGGACGGCGGTGGCTCCAGTGCCAACTACCCCCACGCGTTTACCGGCTAAATCCATACCTTCCTTCGGCCATCTGGAAGTATGACACCAGCTGCCCTGGAAGCTATCAATCCCCTCAAAGTCGGGAACATAACCTGCGGACAGATTACCGACCGCCGCGATCAGAAATTGCCCGCTAGCCCGCCGGCCATCCTCCGTTTGGACCTGCCAGCGGTCCTCGCGCTCGTCGTAGACCGCCGAGGCGACGCGGGCATTGAACTCGATGTCCCGGCGCAGGTCAAACTTGTCCGCTACATAATTCAGGTAGCGCTCGTTCTCCGGCTGGCCGGAATAATGCTCTTTCCAGTCCCATTCCTGCAGGAGCTCCTCTGAGAACGAATAACCGTAGGTGTAACTCTCGGAGTCGAAGCGGGCTCCTGGGTAGCGGTTCCAATACCAGGTGCCGCCCACGCCGCTACCATCTTCGAAGATCCGGACCGAGAGACCACGTTGACGCAAACGGTACAACTGATAAAGACCGGTTACACCGGCGCCGATAATAATCGCGTCAAACTGATCAATGTCCTCGACCGTGTCTGCCAATGTTTGCTCTACGGAATCTCTCATACCATTACTCCATCCCGTCGATCAACTCTTCCGGTTATGGTGAAAGGAACTGCTCCATTTATAATCGGACGGCTTATAATCGGACGGCGTTTGGTGGATTGTGACGGCATTGTCTCTTGTCTTTACTGTGTTGACAACCAGCCAAAGCGGGACACTTTTGCTGGTTGCCAACAGATATGGCAAGATTTAGAGGGCTCTTGTACTCCCTGGCCAAGCTGATGGGGGATTATAACTCCGGCAAACAAGGCAAGGTGGGCAAACGCGTGGGCCGCCGGGTGGCAGGAAAGACCACCGGAAAGGCGATGCGGAAGTTCTTCAAGTAGAGGGCTTCCATGGCGAGGCAGGTATCTTAAGGCTGTTGCACTGCCAGTTACCCTTGTGAAACTACGCCGCTACCAACACTGCCAGCCCGCGTTCTCGGTATAGCTCGACTCTACTCCAACTCCTGATACCCGACTTTTATTACCCTCAGGTATCACTGTTTTCGGAATCGAGTCGTGGATGCGTAAGTTGGCCGATTTGGCCTAGTGGACGGGGAGATGGGGAAGAGATGGACGCCACCGGGAACACGGACTAGCCGTGTTGGTGGCGTTAAGTTGGTCAAGGGGCCAGAGAGCCCTTGAGACGACCAATCGCCGAAGTGGTCTAACCGATAAGCATCCCGTCTACCACCAGTTCATCTGTGTCACAGTAGCATGTAGTCGGCGGCAGACCGAATAACGGCTTCATATTTTTCAGGAGACTTACGCGAACGCCGATCAAACTTCACGCGTTTGTCAAACTCTTCCTTGGCATCGGTTTTTGGTTCTAGCTGGTATGAAGTAATCAAGATCGGAAATGATGTCTCTTCCAGGGCCACGTATTGAGAAACCCTCGGGATGAACTCCGATATCAAGCGACCTTCACCGAAGGTGCGATACCAGCCAGTGACCCGCTTTCCTTTTGCTATACCTACCGCGTCTTCGACGCATTGATAGGCGGCCACCCGATCCACGGGAATGTTCCGCTGTGTTCGCATTATTGGTCTGGTCATATCTGCTGTCCTCGGGCTTGATTTGACGGGCGGAATGTTCCACACACGCGATGTAATCAGATATCGTAACAAATGGATATTCTAAACTGCGGAATTTAGATGACTAAGTCGTCTGCAAACCAGAGTCGAACTCTAAATACGGCCCCTTCCGTCCGATGATTCTGCGTTCGAGTCCGACAGCCCAAATTAAACATAACAGATCATCAATTGAACCGGGAGACACTGAAGGGCTCCAGAGGGCGAGGGTCACCAGTAAGAATATAGCGGGCCACCAGCTCAGCACTTCCTGGGCTTAACATGATCCCGACATGATCGTGTCCACAGGCTATGCTGACTCCTTCCCAGCCGGGGAGGGGCCCCATGATTGGAATTTCGTCCGGCGACCCAGGTCTGACCCCGGCTCGGGCGCTGAGAAAGGATGCGTCCTTTAAGGCCGGGAATAGGGCGGTCGCTGTGTCCACCAGCTGCCGGATAGCGCCAGCGGTGATACGAATGTCGAAGACACCCTCTTCGCGGGTCGACGCCACCAATACGCTGCCATCCGTCTGAGGCACTACGTATCCGTCGAAGCTCCGAACCGGACACCCGGGTAGAAATCCGGGCTTTCGAAGCAGGATGCGCTGTCCCTTAACCGGACTGACTGGCAGGTCTAGCGGCAACCAACGTTCTGGGACGCCCACCCACGGGCCCGCTGCCAACACAGTATGGCCACA
>CATMOE010000160.1:0-3637 GCA_950072105.1 uncultured Dehalococcoidia bacterium | reverse complement strand
TGGTCTAACTGCTTCAGAGTTGGGTATTCGAGCGAACAGGTTCCAGACCCAATCGTTTGTTGAAGCTCTACTACCTTTTAAGAGGACATCAGCCGCATCAAAAAATCCAAGTCACAATGGCAGTCGCGGTCCGGGGGAAGAACAAGAAAAGTAAAGGTATCGATCCGAGAACGATGATCAACACAAACAAAATGAACATGAAAGGCTTTTGGATCAGGAACTCCATCGCCTCCGACGACATACCTCCGGATCTACGGAGGGGGAGTTCGACGTTGCCACATGAAGGACAACGCCATATGGCAGCGTTGTACAGCATTTCAGTACGACAGGTTGTACAAAGCTTGGACGTACTCACGCTATGAGGTTACTGAGACTTGGGAGCCAGATGAGCAACACCAGCCGCGCTGCCCAGCAACGCGACGCCCACGCCAATCATGAAGCCTCCGGCTGTCACGGCTATCACAGCGCTTATGCCGAGCAAGGCCGTCATAACCCGGATGATCTGGGTCTATTCCATCCGGGATTTCCCAGATGGAACTCGCTTTCTTGGGAAAAGTGTTCTCTGGGATGGAGCGAACTATATTCCTGCTTCCCCGGAACGTCAATTGATCCCACTTCACCAAAATTCCTGCTCTCGTAAGGGAACTGCCACACTGATTGGCGCAAAAAGGCTAACCCGAACCTGGGGCAGGAACTGGACTGCGAAGGATGGGCTGAAATGGCCGGCGGGAGTCCACAATCGTTGACTCGGGGTGGCGACGGTGCCAACTAATAGGAGCCTTACAACCCGGCGTAATCCGCGGGGCCGGTTTAAGAGTGTCGAGCAGAAAGTCGGGCAGAATAACCCTCGGACGGGTGCCCCTCATCCGAAGGGCCAGAACCCGGATGGGACCGAAGCGATTCTACTCGATGCAGAACTTAACCCTGGACAATCAGGGCGATGCCGCTCAACACAAGCAGGGTCTCGACGCCTATTAGAAACCATCGGTCGGACACCTTGCCGGAAATCCGTTTCCCCACTACTGAGCCTGCAAAGGCCATCACTCCCATGGCGGCGGCTATATATAGGACTTGAGTCCCCAGCAAAGCGTTACTAGCAAATACGGGAATCTTGGGTAGCTGGGTGAGCAGTACGCCAGCGGCGGTAGTACCCACAAACGCAGCGCCGGTCAGCCCATAGGCAAGGTGAAATGGCGCAGCGAGCGGCCCAGGCGTTCCCAGGTAACCGGACGCTAGACCGTTCGCACCTCCGACCAGAACAAAGCTTCGCAGCTTTATACTCCTGCCTCTGCCCCATTGGGTGTGCCGTTGGGCCACCAGCACAAGTAACAGCAATCCCAGAAGTCTAGTAAATATCGGCGCCGGCGTGACGACGAACAAGTAACTCGCAAGAGCCGAGATTGGTATTGAACCCAGCGCCGACCATTTCAACACAGGCCAAGATATTTCCTTCCAGTTCAGTCCCGTTCGAGAAGCTGACCCGACAAGCTGCACTAAGGTGATGATTGGCACAGCTTCTCTTGGGCCGAGCATCCACACCAGCACCGGCAGAGCGATCACGCCGCTACCGAATCCGGCGAGGCCTGCGACTGTAAATGCCAGTAGAGAAATGCCAGCCAAGATTGCGATTGTCACCGGGTCGGGCATCATCTACTCCTTGAACCGGATCGGCCATCGTGATGCTGGGCGTAGGGCTTATCGGCATGGGCGGTGCCGGCTACATGGGCATGGGGCCGATGGGTAGCCGACAGTAAATATCGGAATAGGTGGGAAATCCGTTTCCCTCTTACGGATGTCCTGGCGGGATTATCCCGGCCCTGCCGGGTATGCGGCATCACCAACCTCTTTGATGCGGGTGCGTCCCGGCTCTACTATCGCGGGGAGGGGATCCATGAACGGTGGCAGCCCGCCTGAACAAGAGATTGACGTAAAAGATGGGTCACACTGCCTGATAGAGCTTGTGCGCGCCTTGGTTTGATGGGCGCAATCGTTTCTGCTTCTCTAAGGTTTTGATGGTGCTCAGTACCTCCGTCTCACCGTGCCTGCGAAACTTGCCAATTATCTTGCTCTGGGAGCGTGGCCTGTCACAAAAGTCCCAGATATCCTGGAAAAGCTGTTCCCGAAGGGAAGGCAAAGGTTTCAGAGGAACCACAATAGTGTGGCCAGGGTTGCCGTCCACTTTCTCTCCAGTCTGGAAATCAAGGCGGGACTCATTTCTCCCTAGGAATCCCCTCAGCCTGATTCTTAAAACGCCGCCAGTGCCGGTCGAACCGTATCCATGCACTACGTCTAGTCTGACGGCGTCCTTGCCAGCTTGGCGGACCGTTTGATTATAGAATTCGATGAATGAGGCCTCTGCTTCAGCCCAGGTCAGACCGTGGAGGTCCAGGATGCGTAGATTGGGTCCGTGCATGGTCATCTCAAAGAAGACAAGAGTGAAGGAACTATCTTTGTCCGTATACTAGCATGCGAGGCGTGTCCCGCAATCGTTTACTGGTGCCAAAGTTAATTACGAGGTTAACGGAACACCTTGCCGGCCCGTGACCTCCTGGCGGGTGCCCGGATCCGCGGCGGCGACGGCTTCACTTACACCGTGGTAAACCGCTGGGTAAACGGTGATGTAATCGTTCGGCGGGAGGTGGATGGGGAGTGGGCGACGTTGCGCCCCACCGATAGGGTGGTTTGTACCGCCAGGTCTGGGCTGCGTGACTTTATGCCGCCGGCTATGGTTCACCGACCTGGGGACCAGGAAAGGTCCCAATTAGGGGCGATACCATAGGTCAGCCTTGTCTGGCCAGAGCCGTCGGAGTTCATGACGTAAATGTCGAAATTCCCGTCCTGGAAGGAGCTGAAAGCAATCTTGGTGCCGTCTGGCGACCAATCGGTCGACCGGTAGTGTGTCACGATGTTGGCGTTAAAGGTTAGCCTGGTTTGACCAGAGCCGTCAGAGTTCATTATGTAGATATCAGCGTCCTTGCCTCGATCAGAAGAAAAGCGAATCTCGGTTCCTACAGGCGACCAGTGAGGTGAATGGTTCAGCGCTGTGTTAGTGGATGACATGAAGCTGTCCGGCTTGGTTAGTCTGGTCTGGCCAGAGCCGTCGGAATTCATAACATTAATCCACGAATCCTCACTGTGGAGCCAGGGACGTGACCGAAAAGCGATCTTAGTGCCGTCTGGCGACCAAGAAGGAAATCTGTCGTCCGCCGGGTCGTTGGTCAACCTAGTCTGACCAGACCCGTCGGCGTTCATGATGTAGATTTCGGAGTTTCCGTCCCGTTCGGAGCGAAAAACTATCGCATCAGTGCCGATTGGCACTTTCGTAGGTTCCGGACGCCCCCCTCCACAAGCTAATGTAGACAACACTAGACTCAGGGTTATTGCTAACGGAAAGATTCGTCGTAGCTTCAACGACCCATCCTTGTTGCCTGTTTACCCAGGTTCTCAACTTGCGCATTATAACGAGGATCGTGGTCATCAAGGTTAAAGAGAAGGGCTTGACGGGCGCCCCTAACCCGAAGGGCCAGAACCCCGAAGGCACCGAACGGACGTTAGTGGTAACGGCGCGGTTACAATGGGCGCCAGGCAGACTCCGTGAGGTACATAATGACGAATCAGGGCAACTTCGACCCCCGCC
>CATMOE010000159.1:0-3663 GCA_950072105.1 uncultured Dehalococcoidia bacterium | reverse complement strand
GTCATTCCGACACCAGCCCTTCGGCGGAAGGGCGGCGAGGCTCCGACTTCGTCGCGAGTCCCTGGCGGAGTCGGGAAATCTCAGGTGACCGCTACAACCAGGCATGAGACTCCGGTCCTTTGGCCGATTGACCGGAGTGACATTAGGAATCTTTACTTTATTAGACCACTAGCCATCAACCATCGACAGCACAGCTTAGAAACAACCGGATGGACCGGAGAACAAAACGCTAAGCTTTAGACCGGAAGATGCCGAAGGAACTGGTGTAGCCGTGGAGGAAGGTAGTCCCGCTGACCGGGCCGATCTCGCCATTGCAGAAAAAGCCGCCCAGGGGCACTTGGCCCAATTTATCGTGGAAAATTCCGGAATCGTGGTTGGGCTTGCCGTAGAGATTTTCTCCCCGGCCCAGGCAGGAAAAGAGCAACGCACCCTGGATCTGGTTTTCCCGGTTTTCGGTGGCGTACCGCTCCAGCACCGCGGTCAAATCGTCGGTGGAAGTATCGGCGTCCCGAAGATGAAACTGAACCACCTGTCCCTCTTTCAAAAGCTCGCCTATGGCCAGGTTCCCGGTTCGCTCATCCATTCCCACGACGTTGCGAATCAGGAAATCGCCTTGCTTGGGGTCGTCCAGAAGCTCGTCCATCACAACGCCCAAGAACAGGGAGTTGCGCATCAAGCCTCGGTCCCGCTCGCCGGAATTTTCGAATAACTCCTTGAGCACGACCATCGGCGTTTCCCCGTCCAGTGCGACCAGAATGTTGCTGCGGCTCTCGGTTATCCGCATGGTATGGCCGACGGGACGGCAGCCCTGGGCCACCACGGTATCAACGGCTATGTTGCCATGAAAGGCCAAGCCAACCGCTCCCGAATGGTAGGTCTGATCGCCCAAGAACAAAGCGTTTCCGCCCTGTTGCTGGGCGCCGCTGGCCAATCCGCCGATTTTGGCCGCCCGGCTGAAAGCGAAATCCAAGCCCAGTATCAGGTTTTGCACCGGGAACGAATACGGGTCCGCCAACACCACGAATTGCGGGTCCTGGCTGTCAGTTACGTTCACCAATGCTTCCCAGTTATCCGGTCCGGAGTCCAAGTCGGGAAGGCTGTCGCCGTCCAGATGGAATTCAACGATCTCCACATCGGGCAAGACGGCGGCGGTGATGGACAATCCGGGCCGTTGCTCCACTTCTTCCCCATTTCCAATGATCCCTCCGCCGGAGCAACCAAACGCCCGAGCCGAAGGCAGCAATTTCCTTATCATGGGAACCACGTCATCGTATCCGGACTGGTGATGGGGCGAAGCGAAGATAACCGCCAGGTTGGGCTCTTCATCCCCCAATTGAGCCCTTAGACCGGTGACGCACTCTTGGATAGCGTCCTCTAAACCGCTCTTTTCCGAGATTGCGGAAGCCCACTTCATTCGGAATACCTCCCCTGGCTGGTTCAATATGCTGGGTTAAGTATACCAAGCGGTGAGGTTGGCGGCATTACAAGCCCTCATCGAAGGGGTTGGGCCGCAACAGCAAGGCCACAGCCAACCGGACCGTGTCTCTCAATAGATCTGGATTCACGTGCTCCAAAGTATCGTCTGCTGAGTGGATCCGAGAAAAATCCTGGGCAGAAACCATTAATACGGGGATACCTGCCCGTCGAAAACTGGCGTGGTCGCTGCTGCTGCCGCGCCGGTCTCTTCCCTTAGAAACCACGATTCCTTCATTCTGAGCCAGTTCCGCCGCTCGGTCGACTAACGGCGTATCACCCAGAATCTCGAGGCTTTCCCCGCCGCCAAGCGCGTCGAAGTTGAGCATAGCGATGATTTCATCCCTCTGGCCGCCGGACAATGAGTCAATGTAGTGAGCGCTGCCTCTCAGACCCACTTCTTCGGAACCGAAGGCGATAAGACGTACCGTAAATGGTAGGGTATGCCCGGCCAATTCTTCAGCGATGGCAAGAAGGACCGCGGTCCCGGACCCGTTGTCGTTGGCTCCAGGCACGCCGGGCAAAGTGTCGTAGTGCGCTCCTAGAATCACAACGCCCTGCCCAGAGCCGGTCATTTCAGCCAACACGTTTTGCGAAGGACGTGAATCTACCGTAACCGTAACCGTGGCCCGCACTTCGTCCGTGGCGATAAGCTCCAGAAGCCGCTCCCCCTCCTCCCGGGAAATAGCGACCGCGGGTATTTCCCTTCCTCCGGCGGATAGAACTCCCTGAAAACTGCCCAGAGAATTGTTGTAGATGACGACTCCAACGGCCCCCGCCTCGGTTAACCGCCGAACCTTCTCGCTAAACCTGATGAGACCCCGCTCCACCAAAGCGACTTTCCCTTCCAATCCCTCCTCTGGGATGTCCTCTTCCTGGGCCAACCCGGCAGATGTAAATCGCCCTGATACAGTACCAGTGGCCGACCTAACCAACGGAATAACCGCCACTTTCTCTACGCCAGGGATGTCCAGAGTCAAACCGGACAGCTCCGGAGATAGCATCTCCGTCGTAAATACCTGGAGACCGGTTTCGTATCCGAACGCTTCAAAACGGGACACCAGGTATTCTGCCGCCGCCAACTCCTCCCTGGTGCCGCTGGCGCGAGGCGCAAACTCCGTAGAAAGCTCCGTCAGGTACCGGAAGGCCGCCGGGCTGTCGTTCTTTGATAAGGGTGCGACGGTGGGCTCAGGAAAGGATGTTGGAGTTGGAAGCGGCGTGGCGGTGGCCGGCGATGGCGCCGGTGTGGCCGTGGTCAGAGAGACGGACTGGGGCGAGACTTTCTCCGGGGCTTGGATCGGCGAAGGTAAGCTAGTGGCTGATTTGGTTGGTAAGGGTGACGAGGCTACGGTGGGCTCCGGGGGAGTCGTGGGCACAGTACCGGAGCACGCCGTTCCCACCGCCGCCACCACTACCAGGATCAATACCGGGAATCGATTTATCAAAATATGGGATGGCCTATAAAATTGAAAGTCCCCGACCAACCAGGTTGAGGCTATGTGTAAAAGATATGATGCAGAGGCATCAAGCAAGGTTCAGGTTGTATCGGGCGAAATTCTGCCCCGGAATGCATCTACGCCTTAAATATCTCCCGGCGGGACAGTACCCTCTCCATCAGCGGCCTCATGCCCAGCTCGCTGGAGATGGCCAGAGACTCGTCAAGCAGAGCAACGGCTTTGGGGCGGTCGCCTTCGCCGTCCCGCTCACGAAGGGCGTCGGCGTGACATCCTCGGTGTCTAGGGAGACGTTTTCTCAACTCAATTCCCGCAGGGCGGCGGCCAAGAAGTTCTTAGCGTCCGGATTTTCCGGGTCGAAAACAAGGAGGTCCAGCGCGCCTTGGCGAACGGCGGCCCAGTCGCGACGATCGGCGGCGTCTTCAATCTGGTCAAGAATGCGGTCGATTCGCCTTTGAAAACGCTCGCTGGGCATAATGAAAGTATGGTAACGGCAGGCTGAAAGGATGTCCACCGGCATATGCGCATGGTAGACAGGGTGGGTAGGAACATTAAAGAGGAGCCGGGTTGTTTAGATCACCTGGTAAGACCAGATCTGGTGGTAGACTTCAGGTTCACCCTTGGGGAGAGGCTGGAAAGGCTCGGTTACTTTGGCCAGTTTCCAGGCGCCGGCGTTTTCCAAGGCGTCCTGCTTCTCTTTGAATCCACCGTCCTGGTACACGTCCGTTCTGAGACT
>CATMOE010000158.1:0-3831 GCA_950072105.1 uncultured Dehalococcoidia bacterium | reverse complement strand
TGCCGCCTACGTTCCCAACCCAATAATCACCGATAATCCCTGCTCTAGCGTTGAGAGCTCCCTCGTGATATTCCTTGAAGGAATAAAGGATGTCATCAACAGTTAAGTTTCCATAACCCTTATGGAACTCGACATCGTCCCGGATCTTCCAGGTCCAGGTCAGGTAGTCGTCGGCGATGCTCCATTCAATAGCCAGAGATGGTGCGGGGGAGAAATCTGGCTGTATGGTGACCATCGATTCACCTGCAGTAACCGCCATGTACTGGTAGCGCGGGCTGGAGATGAACCTGGGATGGCCCTCGAAAATCCCGGTTTCCTTTACCCCATAGTTGATGGTTCCGGTCGATTTTACCTTAGCCGGAGCCGCTTTCGTGGCCATAACCGCGGCTGTGGGAACCGGAGTGACCGTAGGGACTCCCCGATCCTTCTTCCCGGCCTCTTCTTTAGCCTTGTCCTGAGACGCCGCGACCGGGGCCTTGGCGGCCGGGGCCTTGGCGGCTGGAGCCGATGTTGGTGCCGCCGGCACCGAGGTTGCTGAAGACCCGCAAGCAAACAGTAGAGCTACAAATAGTAGAACGATTGCCTTGGGCAGATGCCTTATTAACCATGGGCTTGAACTTGACATTGGCAGGGCTCCTTCTCCCGAGTTATGGTTTGCGCATAAAAATGTACAAATTTCGGCGCGCACTAAATTATTTGTATCTAGTGCATCTATTCACATTGATGATTAAAGGCTACTGCTTGCAAGCTGTCAATACGAGAATAGCAATAATAAACGACAAACAGAATTATACAAACGAATAGTGATAGATACGAAATCACTCTGTGGCAATTGGGTTTTGCGCTTGATCTGACCAGCGGCGCCGGTCACGTCGAACTACGAGGTTCGGGCGGATGGTTCGTTGGAATTGACGATGTGTGGGTACAGGAATCGCGTGCTTAGTGCGTTGGGGCACACATAAAAACCCCCATCCTTCCGAAGAAAGATGGGGACTTTTGTGCTGTTCGGTTTAGGCCGATGGCCTACCTGTGCCTAATACTCTCAAAATTGGTGGGAGTCCGGACGTCGGCAAAGTCGGCTGGCTCGAAATTTGGGTCGAGTCGTGCGCCGATGGGCCAGACGCCATCGTGGACGTATATCGACGAGGCCATGGCGTTCTCCCACATGAAGTTGTAGAACTCGAGTTCCCCAGCCTCGATCTTGGCCTGGTCGACCTGTACCGCCGCACGCCCGAAGATCTCGTCCAGCGTCGGGTGGTGTGTCCCGTAGCTATAGGTCGAAGTTATCGGGTAGTTTGAAGCCCCGATCAGTGGGGTCAGGCGTACGCCAACCGTGAGGCAGGTGATGCCCTGGTATTTCCGGGTGATCAAAGACGGCCGGATGGTGGCGTAAGGAATGTTCTGAATATTGACCGAGATGCCGATATTTTCCCAGTACTGGGCCAGGGATTGGCAGGTCTCTATCTCGGCGGGTGCTCCACGGATGGCCGGCGTCAACGTGATGCTGAAACCATCTGGATAACCCGCGTCGGTCAACATCTGCTTGGCTAGGACCGGATCGTACTCGTAGACCCAGTCCGGGTTGGCCCTGGCTTCGTGGCCCATCCAGTCCCTGAGCGACTGGGGCTTGCCGAAACCTAACAGAAGAGTGTCAACGATAGTCTGGCGGTCGATGGCGATGTTCATCGCCTTCCGGACCATGACAGCGTCCGCCCATGCCTGGGAATTGATGTCCATATCACAGGACACCCAAGCCTGTTCACAATTGTAGTACTCGTACTCATTGCCGTCTCTGTCCAAGCCGTAGGTCTGGCCGTACCAGTTGACCCCGGCCTGACCGGCATTGGGGACGCCTTTCATAATGGCGCCTTCCACTGCTTCGGCCGTGATAATGGAGTCGAAGTCCATGGAGAAGGTGTCCAGATTACCGGTCTGGAAACCGGCGACCCGGGCAGACTCCTCCGGGATGGTCCATAAAACCAGCTCATCAAAGTAAGGGGTCTGGCGCCAGTGGTCCTGAACGGCCTTGAACTTCCAGAATTCACCGCTCGCGTGGTCCACAACCTCCCATGGTCCGGTGGAGGCGATGTCTACGCTGGCATCTTCGATCCCAAGCTCTTCAGACTGCTTCTTGCTGACAGTCCAGTTGCTGACGCCGCCGCCGGTGCGCAGGAACTCGTAAACCCGCGCAGGCACCCATGGCTTGCCGGTAAAGACCTCGAAGGTAAGGTCATCGATTATCTTTGTGGTGGCGTTGAGGTCCGGATCCCCGTCGAACCCCATATAAGATCCGATGAACCCGGCCCGGGCGAGAAGGGCGCCTTCGTAGAACTGTTCAAGGGAGTAGACGGCATCCTCTGCCGTCACAATTCCATACCCCTTGTGGAACTCCACACCCGGCGTGATGTGCCAGGTCCAAGTCAAGAAGTCGTCGGATATCTCCCAAGCTTCGGCCAGCTGGGGGGCACCCCCGAGGTCGTCTGCGACGCGTATCAGGCCTTCGCCTATCGATAGGGAGAGAAATTGAATCCTAGGGCTTGAGGCTTCGCTCGGATGGCCCTGGAAGATGCCGGTCTCCCTCGTACCATAGTTGATGGTGCCGGCCGGCGCTGCCCTCCCTGCCGGTTCTGCAGTTGCTGCAGGCATCGCCGTGGGTAAAGCGGCGCTTTTGCCCTTTGACGGTACGGCCGTTGGCGCGGGCCCACTGCTGGTTGATGGGGCCGCAGTTGCCTTAGCCTTAGGCACCGCCGTGGGCGAAGTTGAACCGCTACTCGCCTCTGGCGTCGCAGTCGCGGAGGACCCGCAGGCGAACAACAGGGCTACGAATAACAGGACGATTGCCTTAGGCCAATGTTTCATGATCTTCCTGCCGGATCTTGACTCTGACATACTTCCTTCTCCCAACCTTCGTTTTGTAATGATGTTTCCTAAACTCCAGATATCGTCACCTGAAGAAATATAATAAATCTAGTTTTAGCACTGGTATTTTATAATTTATAGTATTTGGATTGTCAATAGAGCGATGGTGATAAAAAATGATAAACAAAATTACCTAATCGCTTGGAAGTAGGCGTGGAGTCCATCAGATTCTATCATCGAGATCAAGCGTACGAGATGGAAACGGGAGCCAGAGACAGCGATTAGAGTGGTTTGGCGAAGGAAAGTTCGTGGAAATCGGGGTCGTTGATGTGAAAATATCGCTCGCCCCATGACGCGTCAGTGGGCTCGGTTGAGGGTGTGAGCCCTGCCTGGACCAGGCGAAGATGTAGGGCGTCAACGTCATCGACGTGGAAGATCAAACGGCCCCACCAGCTCCGTGTGCCCCGAGAGTCCAGCGTGAGATTCAGGTAGCCTTCCCCCACCTTGAAACTGGTGAAAGACGCCGAGCCGCCGCCGTAGAGGAGCTCCATACCGACCTTGTTTTCGTAGAAGTCTACGGACCGGGCCATGTCGGCTACTGCCAGGGTTATCGCGCTGATGGACCGAACGTTCAACTTGACCGTTCCTGGTGACCTATTCGAATCTGAGGCTGTAGGAGCTAGGGTTAGGAGATTATTCGCGGCGGCGGCGGCGTCCGGGCAGCCCCGGATAGATCCGCTCTTCCAGGACCCAGTCCAGCCTTCGTTTGAGGCCATCTACCTCTTCTACGGGTAAGAGAGTCACCAGCTCGTTGAGCCGGCAGGGCAGGGAATCAACGGGGGAATCCAACCGCTCCCGCAAGTCAGTTAACGAATTCAGTAACGGCTCCGGGATCGGTTCGCTACTGAAATCCCAGATCACTGTGCGGACTTTCATCTCCGCATGAAACGTCAGCCCGTGATCGATACTCCA
>CATMOE010000157.1:0-3851 GCA_950072105.1 uncultured Dehalococcoidia bacterium | reverse complement strand
GCAGCGGCCCAGCGCATGCGCGAGGTCAACAACCGCCTTAGCGACGAGCAGGCCCGTCACCTTGCCCTCCATGGCACCAACCGCGATGAGGATGGCATGTACGCCTGGAAGTTTGACAGCTATGTGAACGCCATGTCTCCGTACCCTTCTCGCGCTGAGACTACCGTGAATGTCTGGAGCCTGATCACCTGTCCCGCATTGCTGATCAGTGGCGGGGACTCCAAGGCACCAGACGTGGAGAAAGATGGACGGCTCCAGGCGTTCCGGAATGCCCAGGCTCGGACGATCCCCAACGCCGGACATCACGTCCACCACGATCAGCTGGAGTACTTGTTGCAGGTGGTTCGGGAATTCCTTGGCCTGTGACATGGAATCTGCCGTCTTGTCCCTCAGGCCCAAAATAGTACCCTGGTGTAGGTTTTCCAAGTTCGAACGTGCCTGGAACCCAGTGTGTATCGCTTAGGAATGGGTCTGCCTTTACCAAAGCCCAGCCGTCGGTCCTAAGTGCGAATAGTGATAGCGAATTCCCAGCGCCGCAGCTGTAAGTCAGGACGCCGAAAGGATGCGGCTATAATGTGTGGGCAACGGTACCTTTGCTAATATGGGCCCGATCGGCCATGGTGTAATATCGGGTACGGATGGTTTACCGAAGAGTCCGTCCCTGCAGGACTTGACGGAAGCTAAGGGGCCACTCCAAGAGTTGGGTGTTTCTCCCAACCATGTTGTACATAACTCTCAGGAGCGATGCTGTGCCAGTTACGAAATTGGAAATCACCAATCGACAGAGCTTTGCCAACGGGGAATCATTTGGCGACGTCGGAGTCTATGAGTTGCTTGAGGGCACCGCTCACTTCGCCGTGGACCCTTTGAACGAGCGAAACACAGCTATTACAGATCTGGAGCTTGCACCCCGTGACTCCGACGGCAAGGTTCAATTTTCCGCTGGCTTCGCCATGTTGCAGCCGGTCAACCCCGACAGAGGCAACCGCCGGATTTTATTCGACGTGGTCAATCGCGGAAGAAAGACCGCTCTCAGTCTGAACAGCGTGCCGGCAGCCACCGACCCGACCGCACCGCTCGAGCCTGGGAATGGCTTTTTAATGCGCCACGGCTACACCGTGGTCTGGTGCGGTTGGCAGGCCGACGTGCCGCCAACACCGGGCTTGATTGGGTTGCAAGCGCCGGAAGCCCTCGGTCCCAGGGGATCCCTGACCGGCCAAATCCTATGCCAGTTCCAGGCTAACGAGCCCACGCAGGTGTTCCTGCTGGCCGACCGGCAGCATGTTCCCCATCCGGCGCTCGACGTCGACGAGGCAACGGCTACTTTGACGGTTCGGGACCATCCTAATAGCCCTCCGATGCCCGTCGACCGGGGTAAATGGTCTTTCGTACGGATCGAGGACGGAGAGGCAGAACCCGAGCCCAGCCACATTTACATGCCTGCGGGCTTCGACCCTGGGAAGATATATCAATTGGTTTACACCACGCGAGGAAGTATTATCGTGGGTCTCGGATTCGCCGCCGTCCGGGATGTGGTGTCCTACCTGAAATACGCGGGCTCCGCCGAAGGCAATCCCTGCGGCGTTGCCATGGAGTACGCTTACGGATTCGGCCGGTCACAAAGTGGCCGATTCCTCCGTCAACTTATCCACCTGGGGCTCAATGAAGATGAAGAAGAGCGTATGGCCTTGGACGGGATCATTCCCCACGTCGGCGGCGGCATGCGCGGCGAGTTCAACCTCCGTTTCGGGCAGCCGTCCAAGGACGTGTGTTACATCATCCCGGAGCTGTTTCCGTTCACCGACACCGAGCAAGTCGACCCGGCGACTGGTGAGAGGAGCTCCTTATTGGCGCGAATGGAGGAGCGGGGCAAGGTGCCGAAAATAATGTTTACCAACACGTCGGCAGAGTATTGGCGAGGCGACGCTGCTCTCATCCACACCGATTTGGAAACGATGTTAGATGCCCCTGAGTCCCCCTCCGTCCGCCGCTACCATTTTGCCGGCTGTCAGCACGGGGCCGGGGAGTTCCCCCCGCTGGAAGTGCGCCCCGCGGACGGGATTCGCGGGCAGCTTCCTTTCAACAGCGTGGACTACACACCGTTGCTCCGGGCCGCCCTGCAAAACCTGGACAGATGGGTGTCCGCCGGCGAAGCACCTCCGCCCAGCAGGCATCCCAGTCTCTCCAATGGAACCGCTGTGGAGTCGCATTCGGTGTTGAAGAAGTTCGAGAACCTGCCTGGCGTGCGAGTGCCAACACAGACCACCCGTGCCCTCCGGCTAGATTACGGCCCGGAAGCTCACCTGGGCCGTACTACTACACTGCCTGCGATAGAAGGTAGCGAATACCCCGCTTTGGTGTCGGACATTGACGACAACTTCAACGAACTCGATGGTATCCGGCTGCCAGATCTGACAGTTCCGGTGGCTACCTACACTGGTTGGAATCTGAGGGACCAGAGCATCGGCAACCAGGACCTGTTTATCGGAATAACTGGAGGGCTGGCTGGCTGGACGCTTCCTTTTCCAGCGACTCCCGAAGACCGTCAGTCCTCCGGCGACCTGCGGTTGTCTATCAAAGAACGGTATGAATCCAAGGAAGAATACTTGAAACAGGTGGAAGCCGCCGCCCAGTCCCTGATCGACGAAGGCTATTTTCTTGTCGAAGACTTGCCAGAGGCGATGGACCGGGCGAGCCGCAAGTACGATTACTTCTTGGGCAAAAACCACAGCTCCTGAGTTACATCAAGGTGGTCGTCTAAGATATTGCGTTTGTCCCGAACACGGAAGGTGAGTGGCGCTACCTTTTTTCGGAAAAAGCGTTTCGAAGGATTAACAAAGGGAATACATATCGGTTATGAACTCCTGCTACTCACTGACGTTACAGCAGACATGGCCGGAGTCAATTCTCAGAATAAAAAGGGTTAATCCTGAATGACCGGTTCAGGTCATAACCCGTCCCGGTTTGAAGGATTGGGCGCTACCGTAAAAGTTGAGATTGATGATGCCAAGTATCGGGATTAACGGCCCGCCACCCTAGCGCCCTCGTAGGACCAGGTCTTCGGCCAGACCCCGGCAAGTGGAGCCCCCGACCTGGAGCTGAAGACCAGGCCATTATCCGGTCTGTGAAATTATTCTTGTTACGACTCACTCGTAACCGGCGAATGCCTGGTTCAAGTTCTGGTAGCTACGGGGTAGTTCTTTGGCAAGGATAATGGTAGTTATTCTCCGCTGACCATCCATCTGTAAGTCATGAACGCGGGTAACGTTGGGATGAGCCAAGGCATAGGATACCGGCTAGAGCATATCGTATCTGCCTATCCGATGGCCGGTAGGCCTCAAATAGGGTGTCATGGCTAGGTTGGGTAAGGGCATTGTAATTTCCAGGGACGGCGACGCCAAGAGGTTGACGTAACCTGGCCGTACACCGAGGAAGGCAGGGTACCTTCCACCACGGACTTGCTCATCATCTTGGTGTCGGCCCCGTTTGGAGTGGCAGCGCCGGAGAATCCAATGGACGTCATAATTCGGTTCGGGCGCCCTCGTCGCTAATCATTTCCTCCACGGGGACCGGGGCTAGCGATGGAGTCTGGTAGACTTGCCCTCTAGTTCGGTGGTTAGGAGGATAAACATGAAGTACGACGTAATAGTTATTGGGGCGGGTTCTGCCGGATGCGTGGTGGCGTCTCGCCTGGCCGAGGATGCCGGCCGTTCTGTGCTTCTTCTGGAAGCCGGTCCAGACTATCCGGAATACCAGCACTATCCTGACGACCTCAAATACGGCTACAAGCCCGACGCCTCAGCCCAAGGAGCCCCGCACAACTGGTCATGGGTGGCCCAAGGCTCGAGTGA
>CATMOE010000156.1:0-4002 GCA_950072105.1 uncultured Dehalococcoidia bacterium | reverse complement strand
TCCGCAACTTTGTCATCGGGTTGCCTCCTCCAGATTTATCCTTTCCCGCCAGCATTGTGGCTCCTCATCAAAGACCAGCGCTGTTTTTTATGCAGGGTGAACCAGAATATAAGTTATCCGAATTCATGATGTCAACCTTTTACTGCCTCGTTTGACCTTATTGTGCCTAGTCTGCGCCTGTGTTAGGTCTGATGTCGCATGGAAACCGCTATAATTTCCATAGCTTTGGCCGTAACTTTTGTTGGATGGAAATTCAGATCTGAATCCCAACACCACGAACCCGCGGCATCTTGACCACGCCGTTCGAACGGGGCTGGTCTCGGCTGGTTTCATCGGGACCATCATCGGAATCTTGTACGGGCTAACCCACTCGGCGCAGATCGGCGTGGCGTTGACCGACGCTATCGATCTTTATGGAGGCTCAAGTGGGGTTAGTTTCAACACAGGTTCACCGGTGATTGCGTCTGTGGTGTCCATCATTCCGGCAGTGATCGGGGCCGAAGCCAAGCCCCTGCGCGGCGGACCAAACTTCTTCTTGGGCCGGCCGGGGATGCAGACCACCGGACATTGCGGTGTTGCCCTGGGCGCGGGACGCCGGGCCCTAGACGAGGTCACCGAACTTGCTCAGAACAAGGAGCGGGGTTACAAGGGCGCAGAACTGCTGGTGGCCAACCGGGGGCCGTTCCAACAGTTCCTGGGCGAGTCTGACCTCCGGCTGAGGGTGGCCAAGGCCCTTTGCGTGGAAACCCTGGAAGAAGCATGGGGGTTGGTCTGCCCGGGCATCACCCCGCCGCTACCGCTGCAGGTCCGCCTGCGGGCGTCGGGGACACACGCCACCGAGAAAGCCTCTGACATTGTCTCCCAGGCGTTTCGATTCGGCGGCGGGAGCGCCATGTACAGCTTCCACATCCTACAGAAATGCCTGCGGGACATCCACGGTGCCGCCCAGCGCAATATGGTCAGCGACCGCGCCTACGAGAACCACGGCCAATTCATGCTGGGATTCCCCGGCGCCAACCCCATGGGCTGAGAGGCGCATGCCGAAATAGACATATCCCACTGGATTTTCGTTCCTAAAAAGATTGGTAGCCACCCCCAATTGACACGACAGCATGCTGACAGGGGTGGTTATTTTTCTGTGCCCATGCTCACAGTTCATCCGTGCCCATCGTCATGGTTTATGACCACCCGTAAGAGTTTAATAGGCATTGAGCATGTTAAAAGCGGGAGAAGAGGAGCGGACTTAGAGCGAGTCCGGCACTCTGAAGGAAAGGACAGATGTACCGATTATGGTGGATCAAGAGGTGAAAGATTGGCAGATGGAGGAAGATGATTCGGTGAAAGTAAGTTACCAGGCGGAGAGTATGGACCGCCTACCTAGCCACGTCGCCTGATAGGCTGGAAGGTACGGCTTCCACAATGACACAGGACTCTACAGGCAGAACTGAACCTCTAGTTATATTGAGGCATAGAGCGAACCACCAGGCCTCGCTCCCGAACCTAAAGAGGCCCCACCGTTGGGTTTGAGATTCAAACCCAACGGTGGGGCCAACATTTCCAACACGCATCAGCAGGCAACAGCTCTGCCTGTGCGCCTTAGTTGTAAAGCCAGTCTTTTAGTTTGGTGACGCTGATCCGTCGGCGTTAATGGTCACACCAACGATCGGTCCGACGTGTTCGTTGAACATCTTGGCGCCTTGCGAGTCGACTCCGCCGTTGCGGTCCACCCAGTTGGGGATCACCACGTCGATCGCTGCCTGCCTAAGAGCGTCCTTAAGTTCTTGGGAGAACGGGACGTGTTCCATGCCGCCGGCAACGTTGTTTGTGATGCCTGCCGGGTCCCAGACATCTACCAGCACTCGGCGGTTCTCTTTCTGGTGGGCCATCGCCTCTTCCTTCATGATGGCTTGAAGGTCTGCGGGAATCGCATCCCAACGGTCCTTGTTCACCGTGATATAGGTGACAGCTAGGGAGACGATGGGGCCGTTAAGGTAGTCGGCCACCTCGAACCAGCGCAGGCCGGCTCCACAGGGTCCGCAGGTGACGGCCCCGTCAAGGATGCCGCGTTCCAGTGCCGTGTAAACCTCGGAGAAGGCCACGAACTGGGCATCGCCGCCCATGCCGTTGATGAGGTCGCCCAGCACAGTGCTGTGACTGCGAATCTTCATCCCTTCAAGATCGGCCGGGGACGATATTTTCTCGTTGGTGTAGTAGTAGTTGTTGCCGTAATAGCTTTCGGCCAGAACTATGCCGTTGGACCGTTCCTCGATGATTTTGTGGATCGGGCCCTGGACGGCTTCGATGGTCTTCCAGTTGGTGTCATTGTTATCGATAACGCCCCAAAGGTTCGCGACATCGACGATCGGAAGGTCGCCTCCGATGTAGCCGCTATAGATCTCTACCATACCCAGGGTGCCGTCCTCGACCAACCGCAAGGTATCGGGACCGGCCAAGCCCAACTCAGGGAACGAGGATATCTCTATCTCGACCTGCCCGTTGGTCCGCTCGAAGATTCGTTCTACCATTCCGCCGGGGGCTGCGAGCAGCTTGCAGGGGTCAAGGGTCCTGTTGATACAGGCATATTGGAACTTGAAGCTGTGACCTGAAGACGATGCTGTAGTAGGCACTGCCTTAGCTGCTGGCGCCGGTTTAGGAGTAGGCACTGCCTTAGCTGCTGGCGCCACTGGAACCGGTGTAACCTCAGCAAGTCCTCGTTGAACACCAGCCTCGATAGTTTTCTCTATATCGACGGTAGGTTCAATAGGAGCTGCTGTTTCTGCAGGAGCAGGGGTTTCGGTTGGAACCACCACGGCAATCGGTACGTTGTCTCCACCAGAACCACTTAGGGCAAACACAGCACCTACAACAGCTATAGCCCCAACCACCACCAGTCCGATTCCCACTGGGATAACCGGGAAACCGCCCCCTTTCCTGATAGGTGAAGACAGTACCTGCCGGAGAGCAATTGTGCTTTCCTTCCCGATAAGAAACTGTTCTTGACCTGGAGTGCCGTCGAAGTTTCCCTGAGGCCGGAATGAGAGGGTGATGTTGTAGTAGTCGTCATCTTCGCCCGACTCCACGACCTCAAAGACCATGGCGACGCCCCGAAAACTTCTACCGTAATCCCCCGGGACTGAGCTGGCCGTCTGCATGGCCAAGACCCTGGCCTCAGCCAAAGAGATGTACCCCTCACCCTCAGCGGTGAAGTCAAACTTCTCTTCTTCTTTTCCGTTGTCTTCTGCCACGGGGGGATTATAAGGGATGGAGTGTGGGCAGGGGGTTGGGCAGGCCGCTAATTAGGCAGTCGGCGCCGGGTCACTCTGCTAGCAGTACTGGCTGTCCAAGGAGCAGGCGGTGGCGTAGTAGGCTACGGTACTACTGAGGATTTCTGGTTAGCGGTGTTTGATGTACTCAAAGCCACTTGGCGCTCTCATGTCGCTAAAGTCAGTGGGGCGCCAGTTGGGATCGATACGCGGACCAGCCGGCCAGAGGCCGTCATGTACGTACAACGACGAAGCTATGGAATGCTCCCAAATCCAGTTATAGATCTCCAACTCTCCAGCTTCAATCTTAGATTGCTCCACCTGTCTTTGGGTGTCCCAAATATGTTCATCCAACCATGGGTGGTGCGTTCCATAACTGTACGTCGAGTTCGTCGTGTAATTGGATGCTCCAATTATGGGAGACAAGCGTGAGCTAACTGTTAAGCAGGTAATACCGTTGTATCGCCTTGTGATCAATTCAGGACGAATGGTAGCGTAGGGCAAATTCTGTATCTTTACGCTGATACCGATGTTCTCCCAATAGTTGGCGACGGCGTGACAGGATTCAACTTCTGCAGGCGCTCCCCGAATTGCGGGTGTCAGCGTGATGTCGAATCCGTCGCCATACCCTGCGTCCTCGAGCATCTGTTTAGCAAGTTCCGGGTTGTATTCGTAATTCCAATCCGGGTTCGCCCGGTGGTCGTGGCCCATCCAGTCTCTGATCGATTGGACTCTTCCG
>CATMOE010000155.1:0-4007 GCA_950072105.1 uncultured Dehalococcoidia bacterium | reverse complement strand
TGGTCTCATCGGAGACGCCGGCAGTGCGGGCCAGCTTGGCGTGGGCCGAGAATTCGTATTGGGACTCCATCTCCTTGGCCGTGGCGATGATCACGATCTCTTTCAGCGACTCGGGGATGCCGAAGTCGAATCGGACGAACGCCCCGGTGTCGGCCACGCGTGCGGCCAACTTGGGGCTGTGCATCAAAACTCCATAGGGACCGCGGATGCTGCCCCGGGAGCCGACGATGGAGTCGAAGTACTGGTGGTCCTCGGGGTCTAACTGCTCGCGGGTTACGGCGGATAATCTAGCCATCTGTATCTCTCCTTAAGGGTGGCCGGTTTCGGTTTTTCGATCGGTGATGAGGGGACTTCGCCCCCATCTTAACCTTCCCCCGGAGCGGTGTCTTGCCTCAAAAATGTCATTCTTAGGAGCGAAGTCCCGACGCGTCGGGAAAGAATCTTCCAATTATCGCCTTGTGCAGACCCTTCGCTTCGCTCAGAGCTTGTGAATCATTCAGGTTTTCAACAAAGTGAGATGCCGTTGATTTGTTGGCGCCTCGGGACTTGGGGACATTGGGTTCCTGGCTTGTTGGCTTCCCCATGGAATCGAGAGGCAGGTTCCGATACCATCGCGGCGTCCGCCGCTTGGTTGCCCTCGCCTCGGCTTTCCTCTCGATATGCGGGCATTACTAGACCCGGGCCCTAGGGGGCCATGGTACTCCAGCGCATCAAGTTATGGGCCACCACTACCAGGAGCATGACGGTGCTGACTTTGGCCAGCCCCCGCACGTTGAATTGGGACACCCCATGCTGACGCACCTGGGCGTTGGCCCATTCGGCGGTGGAGCCTCGTTCCCGGTACATCGCCTTGGCCTCCTCGGTAGCCATCCGCCGCCGCCACCGCACCACCTCCGGGCTATCTTCATAGCGGGCCTGGTAGCGCTCCTCCCCCGGTTTGTTCCGGGGCAACCGCACTGGGGCGTACACGGTGACGCCTCGCCGCTCCAGGGTGGTGATGTCCTCCCGCGTGGCAAAGCCGCCGTCCATCAGGTAGCATTTGGGATGCTCTCCCGTGCGTTGGACCACCTGCTCTTCCATGGGCGCCGCCTGCCCGGAATCAGCCGTGTTGACCACCTCGACCCCCACAATCACCCCACTGTCCCCGTCGGTGGCTAGTTGAATGTTGTAGGCGGGCCGAAAGCCGCCGTCGGGCATCTTCATCACCCGGACCTCCGGGTCCGTGCTGGAGGTCCGCGGCGCGGTCACTTTGCTCCGCTGGGGAATGGACCGGGTCTGCTGCTGCCGTTCCTTGGCCGCCTGGGCTTGCGGCAGGTATTCCAAGGCCTGGGCTACCCGCTCTTCCCGCTCCCTGGCGGCACGCTCCCGGGCGCTCTGTTCCCGCCGGCTTACCCCAGGGCCGGGATGCTCCCGCTCCTTGGCCAGCCGGGCCACTTGGGCTCGCGCCTCCTTCAGGCACCCTTCCAACCGCTCCCGCCTGCGGTAGGAACTGGAACCGGCGCTGGCCCGCACCCGCATCCCGTCTTGGGCGACCCGTTCCAGGGTGACGGCCCCGGCAGCCAGCAGCGAAGCCACGATCTGGGTCAGCAGACCGTCCAAGGCCCGTTGGTGGGCCACTCGAAAGTCCGAGAGCATGCGATAGTTGGTGGGCACTCCGCCACACAGCCAGCGGTAGGCGTCGTGTTCCCCGCACAACCGGGCCAAACGCCGGGCGCTGCCCACCCCCTCCACCGTGGCCAACAGCCACAGGGCCAGCAGCACCTGAGGGGTCCGTGGTGGGACGCCCCGGCCGCTCCACCACGGCCTTGATGGAACCGTAGAAGGCCGACAAGTCCATCTTCTCCAACAGGCCCCAGATGGCACGGGCCGGATGCTCCGGGGCAACCGCCCCCTCCAGGTCACGGGCCACCCACTGGAGTTGCTCTCGCACCGGCCGCAGCACCCGGGCCTCCTCGGGACGGGTCGGCGGCGCCGGGTCCCTCCGCTCTTCCGGCGGCAGTCCAAACAACGTCCCTTCACTCATCACTTCCCCCAATACCCTAGCTTCTACTATCATCCTCTAATCCAGGCGAGCAACAGTACGAATGACAGACCGATGACAGACCGATTTGTTCACAAGCTCTCAGGGTGACATACGCTTTACGCCGTTTAAACCTGGCGCCGGGCGCAGTCGACGCTTTTGAGGCAACGCCAGCAATGCGGATTGGGGGATTTTGCGTTCCCACCATAGACCGAGCTGGTTTCCGGGTCGGCTTGCTGGAATCCAAAAACAGATAAAGATGCCGCTCTGGTATTCTATATCCGGTTGAATCACATTCCGTTCTAAGACAAACTAAGGTTGTAGATGGCCCAGACCCCCATTCCGAAGTCTTCCCCGCGCATTTTCTACGGCTGGGTGCTGGTCGGTGTGGCCGCGATGGTCATGGTCGTGGGCACGGTGCCGCTGTTCCAAGGCATGACCGCATGGTTCGTCGTTTTGGAAAAGCAATTCGGCTGGAGCCGGACTCAACTTTCGATAGCCTTTTCATTGACCCGGGTGGAGGGCTCCATCATGGGCCCGGTTGCTGGTTACCTGGTGGACAAACTCGGTCCCCGCACGATGGTGGCCCTGGGACTGATCATCGCCGGTGGCGGATTCCTCATCCTCTCCGTGACCAACAGCCTTTGGCATCTATACCTGGCTTTCTTGGTAATGAGCATGGGCACCGGATTGGGGGGTTGGTTGCCGGTCATGACCGCCGTCAACAACTGGTTCTCCAGACGGCGGGCGACGGCCATGGCCATTGCCATGGAGGGATTCCTCATCGGCGGGGTTGTCCTGGTGCCGGTGCTTGCCTGGGCCATCGACCCAGACATCGCGGGGCGGCCGGGCTGGCGGGGCACGGCGGCGGTCATTGGAATCTTTCTCATGGTGATCGCCCTACCGTTGGCCCGGTTGGTGCGCAACAGCCCTGAGGCGTATGGGCAACGGCCTGACGGCCAATCAGAAATGGAGGAGTCGACTCCAGATGAGACTCCGGTTGAGAACGCCGAGGAACCCAGCTATACCTGGCAAGAGGCCGTTCGTACCAAAGCATTCTGGTTCATCACCATGGGCCATGCCTGTTCTTCCATCGTCATAGTTACCATGATGGTCCATTTAGGCCCCATGCTGAACGACCGGGGCTTTTCGTTGCAGACCGTAGGGTGGGTTGTGGCAACCTATACGGCGGTCGGAGCGGTTTTCACCATGATAGGCGGGTACGTAGGCGACCGTGTACCGATCCGGTGGGCGATTTTCGCCTTTTCTGCGATCCAATCTGCGGCTGTGGTGGTACTGGTGGTGGGCGACACCGAAGCTATGGCCTACGTATTTGGGGTGCTCTTGGGCATCGGCTTCGGTGGCAGGAACCCGTTGACGACCGCTATCCGGGGCGTTTACTTTGGCCGCAAAGCTTTCGCCAGCATCACTGGTATCTCCATGATTCCGATGAATGTACTGCTGCTGGTTTCACCGCTGTTCGCGGGCATAATGTTCGACGCCACCGGCACCTATACGGCGTCTTTTGCAGTGGTAGCCGCGGTTAGCCTGATCGGATCAGCTTTGTTCTTGCTACTTGGTGATCCTACTGCTGCCCCAGCCTATACATCCCCTGAGATCGATGCCGTGCCGGATTCGTCGGTCTAGCACCCGTTAGCTTCTTCGGGCGAATTCTCAGGCCGGCTGGAAGTCGAGCACGATTCAACATCCTCGCAAGCGATTCAACGGTCAGTTGATCGCTGTCCCAGTATTCAGAGATGGCCGCGCTATATCTCACTTGTTCCCGGGCCTCGCCGTTGCCATCCATATGGTCCAGGACGCTACGGGGATGACAGAAGTGCCCTTGGAGGACCGGACCAGACTGCTGAGTGACGATGGATCGGGCTACGTGTCCAGGGCTTTCTGCGATCACCTGGGCCTGGTAGGGATCCGTCATATCCTGGCGGCGCCTTACCATCCCCAAACCAACGGGAAACTGGAGCGGTAC
>CATMOE010000154.1:0-4007 GCA_950072105.1 uncultured Dehalococcoidia bacterium | reverse complement strand
ATGGCGGCAGTGGAGATCAGGCACGCCCTCTTCCACATCACCGGCGAAGCCCACGTTGGGAGCAGAGCCGAGTCGGTACTTCGTGGTGCATAAGATGTTACAGTTGACCACCGCACCACCGCACCACTATGCGTGCATGCGTGAATGACAATGTTGACTTCAAAATCGTGGGCAGATTCATGAGATAATCTGACGTGGTGATTTCCGTATCAAACTGCGAAATAAGCGAATAATCTAATGGCCTCAATGAATCCATCAGTGGAGGACGCTAAGACATGGGCATCTATAGGATGTACACCGGACCGGACAACGAGACCCACATCGAGGAGTTGCCTCTATCGGCCCACCCCGAGTTGGGGGATTTGCAGAGCGTAAAGGGCCTTCAGATACAGCAGAACCAGGGCGGCCGGTTCATGGATTTTCACCAAGCGCCTAACAAGAGGTGGTTGATCACTCTCTCGGGAGAACTGGAGATAGGGCTTGGCGATGGCACCGTGCACAAGTTCGGCCCCGGTGACGTTCGCCTGATCGAGGACGTGACCGGTCACGGCCACACCACCCGGTACGTCACTGACCACGTCTCCGCTTTGATGCTGCTGCCTGACTAGAGCACTAGGGGTGACACGGAGGCTGGAAACCGGATGCGCGAAAACAAGGACCGGATGTGGCCAAGCCGAACGCCGATGTCGGCGATATTTTATCGATTTGGGATTACGCCCTCTCGGTAGATGGCTACTAATATGCAGCTGAGAACTTGGGACTCGGGGCTTCGGCTTGATCTCTTCTAACGAGGCAGGCTTCGGGCCAGCAGGCTACTACCCCGGGTCGTCGTGCTGACCTTCACGCCATGGCCACCCGCATTCATGGTGCCGAAGGTCAGGGGCGAGGCCCAATATCCACCGCTGCCGTTTCGTATCTGGTAGCGTCCCCCTTAGTATACCGAACACCGTTTCGATTGTGCCCGTCTTCCCTTACCGTCACGTTTCGTCCCTTGATGTATGTCGGCAAAATTACGTAGCTGGCCCAGATACGAATGGTGACGGTAATCGCCTACCTTCCCGCAATAACAGATATGTGCCGCTTTGCGGATCGGACCACCCGGCTAACTCCTGCCGAAGGGCCATCTCAACGCTTTGGTTTTAGAGAATTGCAGACCTTAACCAGGGCTAGCCCCCAAGGTTCGTCATCAGTACCCACATTGGTCTCTTGCCCACGGAATAAATCTCCAGGGGGGTTAGTTCACCGGTTTCGCCGTTGACCCGGTACGATGCCAGTCGGTCCGTCTCCGAACCGGCGGCGAAAAGGAAATTGCCCTCAACGTCCAGGCTAAAGGCGCTGGGACGATCTTCGGTTGATACATGCCCGATGGCCGTCAACTGACCGGAGGATGCGTCTACTGAGAAGCCAGCGATGCTGTTGTGTCCTCGGTTGGGAGCGTACAAGAACTTACCTGACGGAGAAATCTGAATTTGGGAGCAAGTGTTGGTTTCTTGGTAACCTGCGGGCAGAGTTGAGATGGTCTGGAAGGGGCTGAGTGTGCCGTCGGCAGGGTCGAAGTTGTACCCGGTTACGCTACTGCCCTGCTCGTTGGAGAAATAGAGGATGTCCCTGCTGGGATGGAAGCAGAAGTGCCGGGGGCCCGTACCCGTCGGCTGGCCCACCCGAGGCGGTGAATTGGGCGTCAGGTGCCCGGTATTGGGGTCGAACTTGAACTGGAAGATGGCGTTGGGTCCGCCTCGGTTGTCGATGTGAGGCACAAAGGCAAACTGGTTGGAGGGGTCGGTCTGCATAGCGTGGGCGCCGATGGCCGTTTCCAACCATTCGATTGGTGGGCCTCCTATCGCTCCGTCATCTCCAATAGGGTGCACTGCTGCATGGGCACCTTGATAATAGGAGGACAGCAAATACCGACCGCTGCGGTCTGTGGACAGAAAAGTGGGAGCAGCCTCCGGTGATACCGTCCCGTTCTGCGTAAGCTCACCGGTGTCTGGACCAATCCGAAAGCTGGATATCCCCGAGACATTGCGATGCCCAACGTATAGAGCTTTCTGGTCCGGGCTAATCGCCAACGGGGAAGGCCCACCTGTTACGGGTACCTCGCCCTTTGGCGTTAATTTTCCGGTCCGGGCATCCATGGTGAGTACTAATATCTTGTCATCGTCTTGTAGGGAAACGTACATGTAGTATGGCATTAATCAACCTCCTCCCGATTCGCCAATGCTTCTTAGAGCCAAGTCACAGTTCACCGTTTACGGCTGGTTCAGCTCAGCACCAACTATACATACGCTAGGGCTATTGAAGTGCTCTATAGACGTAAGTAGGTATATGAGCGTTCGGGAGATAGACAACTACCTCCCATTTATCTCCAAGTGACCTCGTGCCAGATTAGCCGACCCTGCGCCAGGTGGCCTCCCCGAGAGGGATGCCACTGATCCCACGAAGGTTCAAAGTGTCCCCTTCTACGGCGAACTCATGAACCGCGGTCACGCCCACGAAAGTTGGCCTCAGATTAGCTATGCGTTCGGCGGACACAGTGTTCCCGGAGACAGAGTAAGTCCCGGCCAGTGAGCCGCTGGTGGAGATGGCCTCAAGGGCCTCTTCGGGAGTGTACTGGTCTCCTTTCGGTAGGTTACGTTCCTTCTGCATCTGCACGACAGCGTAATGGGTCCCGGTGTAGATCAAAACTCCTTGTCTAGCGTCGTCGACCAGTTCCCACGCGCCTACCAAGGGACTCCCGGCGCCACTGTCCGGGAGCCTACGCCATGTGTCAACAGCACCCGGAGCAGCAGCACCGCCGCTAACGCCGGTTGAGGTCAGGATGTCGCCGTCTATGGTGTAATCGACAACAGCGGGACGTCCCGAAAGGTTCGGGCGGGTGTTAGCTACCCTGATCTGGGTGATTCTGGAGCCGGACACGGTGTAGGTTCCGGACAAGGCAGGGCATGAATTCAAGGCCTCGAGTGCTTCATCGGGCGTAGCTTGATCCCCGGCAGACGGCCTACGGTCCTTGGCCGCGCCTACGAAAGCGTAGTGCGAGCCGGTGAAGATGGCGATCGCTACACGCGAATCGGATACGAGTTCCCATGCTCCAACGATAGAGTCATCAGCCATGTTGCCTCCTGTGTGGTCCAGATTTATCACTTGGGGTGAAAGTGGGTGGACTAGGGAAATATTACACACGGCGTTAGGAAAGGCAACAACGGAGTTGATGGCCTAGTTGACTCTAATGGGATGGCAGGCCACTAGAAGACAAAGGACATGAAGTGTACAGGTGCTGGTCGGCCTTGGGAAAACACTCGAAGGTTATGGAACACACTTTAATTCCGGTATTTCGCCGTCCCCACGCATAAATTCGCTAGTGTTTCCCAGACTGAGACGAGTCTGGCGGGCGTGGAACCCCTTTTTCCGGCTTACCGTGCCTGGATGTGTGCGTTTCTCGGTCTTTTACTTGTTGTTCTTAGCACTTTCTTAGGCCGTTATCACGCCATAGTTAGCAGCATCAGGAAGCCACCATATTTGCGGATCGGGCCGGCTGGGCAGCTGCATCGAGGAGACATTGGGTCGCGATAGGCTGTCAACGCGGCAGGCGATCATTTGAGGCAGGAGTTGGAGAAGAATAACTACCATTATCCTTTCCACACGAAGTTCATGCAGGCATCAGGGCTTCAATCGCGTGGGACCCGGTCGAGAGTAAGCCGTGACAAGAATAATTCCGCAGACATGATAATAACCTGGTTTTTACATATGATTAAACGTTTGATCTGTGCCCACATATACTCCAGTTACCATCCCGCCCGACACGCCAACAGGCATTCCCTATGCGCATTCTTCCCGAGGTGGGGCTTCACTTGGGATGCCACAATCGTCTACACTTGTGCCGGGCTATGCTGGGGGCGCCCTGTACCAGTGTGCAAACAGTCCCAGTTCATCCACACAGATTGGAGCGAGTTCAGGTATGTTGGTCAGAATTTATACCGGAGATGATGGTCAATCCCACTTTGAGGACT
>CATMOE010000153.1:0-4144 GCA_950072105.1 uncultured Dehalococcoidia bacterium | reverse complement strand
CCGTGGGCCGCCGAGTGGCAGGAAAGGCCACTGGCAAGGCGATGCGGAAGCTATTCAAGTAGATAGCTTCCATGGCGCGACGGGTAACATCAAGGTTGCTCAACTGCCTGTTACCTTTGTGAAACTAGGCTGCCAGCAACACAATCAGCCCGCGTTCTCGGTGTAGTTCAACTCTAGAGCCTGTCTCAAAAAGCCACGCTAGGACGAGTCATAGCGGCTAGAATAGTAAGGAACTCCCAACGAGGAGGCCGTGCATGCCGCTACGACCAGTAAATCGTGAACAAGCCTGGCTGCTTCCCCCAACCCTTGATGATCTCCTTCCAAAGGATCACCCGTCTCGCTTCGTTGCTGCCTTTGTGGATGGACTGGACCGCGACGCCTGGGCGGGAATGGAGATCGACCTAGATGGAGACCCTCTAGGTGCCCCAGCTTATCATCCCCGCGCACTTCTGAGCGTGTGGCTGTACGGATTCATGACCGGAGTGCGGTCATCCCGTAAGCTGGAAGCGGCCTGCCGAGATCAGATCCCATACCTGTGGCTGACAGGATGGCAGCATCCCGATCACAATACGCTGTGGCGGTTTTACCAGGCCCACCGGTCCGCCATGCGGAGCTTGCTAAAGCATACGGTCCGGACGGCGGTAGAAATCGGGCTTGTGGACCTAGCGGTGCAGGCACTGGACGGTACAAAGGTGGCAGCCAACGCGGCAGGAGATCAGACCTACGATGCGGCAGGGCTTGAACGACTGCTGGCTCGAACAGACACGGCGATCGGGGAACTGGAGTCCCAAAACGAGGGAGGCGATGACCCAACGCCGCCCCGGCTCCCAACGGAGCTCCAACGAGCTCAGACTCTGCGGGAGCGCATACAGCGCGCTATGAACCACCTCGCCCAAGACCAACGGCTTACCCGGGTGAACCTGACAGACAATGATGCCCAGTTGATGAAGGGACGGCAGGGGATCATACCCGGTTATAATGCCCAAGCGATGGCATCGCCGGTTGTCCAGTCATCAGGCAACGGCATGTTGATTACCGCCGCTGACGTGGTTGATTCCGCAGCCGATTCTGGTCAGTTAGTTCCTATGCTGGAACAAGCCGAGGAGATGATTGGGGAATCGGTGCCGGTCACTCTGGCCGATGGCGGCTACCATACCGCAGCCAACCTGGCAGCCGGCGAACAACGCGGAGACCTGTTCGTGATGCCCGAACGCTATCACCCGGGGGTACAGGGTCCCTACTTCAAAGATAAGTTCGTCTATGATCCTGCCACCGACACTTACCTCTGTCCTGAGGGACAGCGTCTACCCTTTCGGGGATTGCGCAGGAAAAACGGAAAGGTTCGGGGACCGTTCCGAGTCTACCGGGCCTCAAGGACCGTGTGCCGAGCTTGCCCGGCTTACGGTGTTTGCACCAAAGACGTACATTCCGGGCGCGCGTTATGGATCGGCCCCACTGATGCGCTGCTCCGCCAGCACCGGCATTGGATGACCACCGAGAGAGCCCGGGGCTTGTATGCCCGACGCAAGGGGCTGATCGAGCCCATCTTCGGCATTCTTAAAGAACAGCTTGGGGCTCGCCGGTTCTTACTCCGGGGGCTAGTGAATGTTCGGGCTGAGTTCACACTACTGGCAACTGCCTTCGATCTGCGGACGCTATGGCGGGTCTGGGCTGGTTGGTTAGGACCACCCTCCACCCAAAAGCTGTTGCCGAGGGCCGCGGCAGGGTCATGATGTAGTAAGAAAACCGGGACCGAATCAACATCAATTCAAATGCCTAATTCGGCAGGACCCGGGTCGTTTAATTTTCCGGGCTTACCCGAGAATTCTTCTGAGACAGGCTCCCTTCCCCGACTCCACCAAGAACACAGTGATTCTGCCTCTGGCTTTCGGGATCTGGGATATCCTTTTTCACGGGACCTCTAACAGACCCACTCCAGAGCGATGTACAAGTCCTCTAACAACTCTTTGGAGTTCTTGGACGAAGAAACACCTAAGGCGCTCTGTCCCACCCATTCTCACTACTGGTACTGATACGTCACAAATAAGCGTTTCCAATAATCCAGTCCTATGTCTACGCTCGGGAGCATCGTTGGAAAGGATTAAAACCGTGTAAGTAGCAAAAGCTGAAGCAACTGCAGCCTGGTTTTGCCGAGACATTGGTGACACTGGTTAAGTAAGGTGCTTCGCCCACTATCGATCACGTTTCGATATTCTCGTCTTTGGCAAGAGAACATTCTTTGTCGCCAATTTAACGCTCGATGCTGTCATGGTAGCCCCGTAATATAGTTTTATGTCCCACTTAGACCCCCAACAAACTATGAGAGTCAAAACGCGATATGGAGACCGGTATTCTCTATCAAATACACATGGGTTTCATACTGTAAAACGAGACTGCCGTGATCCTGGCAAGGATGAAAACCATACGTAAGGGCTTTCGTGCCTGGAACCACCCAATGTTGGCACATTCTCGGCCTAATATCGCCCATTTATCGACCACCCTTGGACCATCGAATACCAGATCCCCGACTCTCCGTTCTACCGGTGGGGTCCAACTGAAGTTCGAGTCGGGGGAATAACACTGTCCCGGCCGGGATGAATTGGCGAGGTGTGGGGGTCTCGGGTACGTCTTCTACAAGCCCCTGGCAATGGCGGCTCCCCCGACGATGGGAAGAACGACCGACGGTGCTCCGAGTGCGAGCAGAGAGGCCGGCACGTAGCCATCGTAGGAGTCAGCTGGGATGACCTGGGCCACCGCGCTGGACGGCGCTCTGTATGCCTGATATATGGGCCCCGGCGGCCTGTCACGTCTTCACGGGATTGCCGGGCTACCGGGACCCGGCTATGATGTTTGGGTGCAGGGCAGCCTATCCCCAACCCTCGATCGGTGGAGATGATGACGTGGCAGACCGAACAAACCCCGGACCCCATCCGAACGACGGACCTACCGCTCATGGGAAGCGACTAAAGACCTTTGACGTCCTCCGTTTCTGCGATTGTGGAAGACACGGCGGACTCCACGGGATCGCCCCGGGTTGTCCGGGGATGGCCGATGAGATTGCGCAGCTCGTCCCCGGCGATGCACCCGGCACCATCCGCGCCAGCTATGACCCGGACTTCGTGCCCCGGTACGACGCCCAGGGAAATGTCTTTCTCATTCCCATTCCGGACGACGAAGACGGGCCACCGCTAACGGCGGACGTCATAGCCAGCTACGACCGCGAGCTTGTCCATGCCGGACGCAAGCGTCAGACCCTCCTGACCTACCGGAAGGCCTGGAAACAGTTCGAGGCCGCCTTCGAGCGCCTTCCCACCGACCGAGACCTCATCCTCGATTACCTGGGGAACTTCGACGGCCCTTCGGGCCGGTACCGTCTCAACAACCAGGACTCTATCCATTACCTGTACAAGCACGCTGTCTCACTGGGATGGATGGTGTCCGACCCCATGTACGGGATGAAACGGCCGAATATCCAGGAGCAGATGCCGAACCCGATGACGCTGGAACAGGTGGGGATGGTCCTGGCCCTGGACATGTCCCTCAGGGAGCGGGCCGCGGGCCACCTGTTGGCCGGGCATGGTTGGCGGCAGAACGAAGTTCTGGAGGTCCTTGCCGGGGAGGTCCGGGCGATCAGCGGCGGTCAGATGTGGTGCCACGGCAAGCAGCGGGCCGAATGGGCCCCGGTCCTTCCCGAGACTGCCGAACTGTTGTCCCGTCTGGCTGACGGCCTGGCCGACGACGAGCAGGTATTCCGGGGCAAACGTGGGCGGAACGAGAAGTTTGGTTACGAAGGTATGCGGAAGCTGGTCCGGGACCTGATGAGGCGCGCTGGTCTTACCGGTTTCACCGGTCACAACCTGCGGGACACTTTCGCTACTCTGGTCACGGAGGAGAGCGGCGACCTCACCCTGGCGATGCAGTTGATCCGGGACAAGGTGCCCGGGGTCGCGTCCCGCTACGTCAAGCGGGACCTCCCGGCGCTTCTGGAGCGGCACTCGCCGATACGGCAACTTGAGAGGAAGCCGTCTCCCCAGAAGGGGGAGAGTGGCGTCCTGGTGGGGGAGAGTTTGGTGGAGACGGGGGAGAGTTGAACTCCCCGTCCAGAAGGCACCGTAAGTGGATATACTACAAGCTTATTCGGTGG
>CATMOE010000152.1:0-4194 GCA_950072105.1 uncultured Dehalococcoidia bacterium | reverse complement strand
TGGTCGACGGCCCCAACGCCCACGCCGTTGACGACGCGGCGGTCGACCTGGGCCTGGCGGTGTGGAACACGTCGACGATCTACCCGGTCATCACAATGGACGAAGCGGTCGGAGGCCTGCCCAGTTGATTCGAAATAGATTATCTTGGCATGGCATCCAGATGAAAGTGACGTGTGTCATTCCGGTCCTTCGGCGGAAGGAGAGGAATCTGGGGAGAGGGGACCGGCCCCACCCCAGATGCTTCGCCGTTGCGACTGGCTCAGCATGACAGTTTCGGACGAATCCTAGGTCATCGCACTCGGTCAGCCCATCAAAAATGCCTCGAAACAGTTCTAGGCTATTTCCGGGGGGCTTGCATGGCCTGCCAGATTTTCTCCGGCGTGAGCGGGGTATCGATGTGCCGTATCCCTAGGCCGGATAGGGCATCCATCACCGCGTTGGCCACGGCTACAGGGGCGGCAAGGGTAGGCAATTCGCCGATACCCTTCAGGCCCCAAGGCGTCAGTTCGGAAAGGGTTTCTATCGTGTCCAGGTCCATGTCGGGCATATTGGTCGTTTTGGGCAGGGCGTAGTCCATTAAGCTACCGGTCAGAGGCTGTCCCTCGGGGCTGTACTCCATACCCTCCCACAGCGCCTGTCCGATACCCTGGGCGATGGCGCCCTGGGCCTGTCCTTCCGCCAACATGGGGTTGATGATGCGGCCAGAGTCGTGGACGCCGATATATTTCAGAATCTTAACCGTGCCGTTTTCTTGAGATACTTCGACCACCGCCACGTGGGCGGCGAAGGCGTAAGGGCTCTTCGGGAGGGAGTTGCTGCCGACAAAGTCCAAAGCCGGTTCCTGTCCCGGCGGCAACTTCTCTTCGTCGTAGGCCGCGGCGGCCACTTGGACAAAGGGCACTTCTTGATCTGGGTCTTGGCGATTGAAAGCGCGCCCATCCTGAAGCGTGATATCTTCGGCCGGGCATCCCAGCAGATGAGAGGCGATGGCCAGCAACTTTTTCTGGGCCTCTTCAAGAACCGGATTCAGGGCGCTACCCCCCGCAATCAGACCCCGGCTGCCCGAGGTCCCGCCGCCGTGGGGTAGGATGTCGGTGTCGCTGTGCAGGACCCGGACGTCTGCCGGGGTGACACCCAGCACATCGGCGGTCATCTGGGCGAAGGTGGTTTCCGTCCCCTGGCCATGAGGAGAAACCCCGGTGTGGACGGTGACCCTTCCGGCCGCGTCGATAATCACCCTGGCGTGGTCGGTTAGCCGGATCACCCTGCCCCCGGACCCTTTGACCACCGTGGCGATACCAACTCCGATGAGAGGTTCTCCCGCAGGAGTCTGTTCCCGCGATTTTTCCCGCCAACTCTGATAGTCGGACATATCCAGGGCCAGGTCAAACGCCTTCTCATATTCGCCCGAGTCGTAGGTGATTCCGGTGGGAGTCTCGTAGGGAAACGCATCCGGTGGGATGAAATTTTTCCTTCTAACGTCCGCCGGGTCCAGGTCCAGCTCGGCGGCTATCAGGTCTATCGCACGTTCCATGCAGAAGGCTGCTTCGGGACCGCCGGCGCCCCGGTAAGGACCGGTGGACGGCTTGTTGGTGACCACTCCTTTCACTTCCACCGACATCGCCGGAGTTCGGTAGGGACCGGCGATCCGATGGGTGGTCAGAACGGGCACCGTGGGAGTCGCCATAAGGCAGTAGGCGCCCAGGTCGGCCACGATCTTGACGTTTACACCCAGCAGTGTGCCGTCGTTTTTCACCGCCGCTTCCACGTCGACGGTATGCCCTCGGCCGTGAAAGGCCAGCATGTTTTCCTGGCGGTCCTCGATCCACTTGACCGGGCGGCCCAACACCATGGAGATGTGGGGAATAGCAATCTCTTCGGGGAAGAAGCTGGCTTTTTCGCCGAAGCCTCCCCCAACGTCGGGAGCCACCACACGAATGCTGCTCTCCGGGCGGTTCAGCACCCCAACGAGATGTTCTCTGATGTCGTGGGGATGCTGGGTGGAGTCCCAGACGGTGAGCAGGTCTTCCGCCGCCTGGTAATCGGCCACCAACCCCCGGGGCTCCATGGGCGCCGGAGCCAGGCGCTGCACGTGGAACCGCTCACGGACCACCCGGTCGGCCTGTTTGAATGCCGCGTCCATGTCTCCCCCGGCGTTGACCGACTCCAAAACAACATTAGTGCCCAATTCCGGGTGCACCACGGTCGTGCCCGCCTGCACCGCCTGCATCGGGTCGACCACTGCGGTAAGCGGTTCGTAGTCGACCAGGACTTGTTCGATCCCTTCCCGAGCGGATTCCGGGGTTTCGGCGACGACGATAGCCACTGCCTGGCCCACGTAACACACTTTGTCTTTGGCCAGGACCGGATGGGGCGGCGGCGTCAGAAAGTCGGCGCCCGCCCCGGCGCTGGTCGGCAAATTTTCCACCACGCTGGCCAGATCATCGGCAGTAAAAACCGCGACGACGCCGGACGATTGGCTGGCTGCCGAAGTATCGATGGACCTTATCCGGGCATGGGCGTGGGGGCTGCGCAGCACCAGGGCATGGACCATGCCGGGCAGCTTCATATCGTCCACGTAGGAACTGCCTCCGGCTAACAACCGGTGGTCCTCAAACCGCTTCAATGACTGGCCGACATAGGTCATGGCGGATCTCCTTCTGTTGTCAACGTCTTTATCACCACAGAGGGCACAGAGGGCACGGAGGAAAAAAATAAAGAACTCCGTGATCTCTGTGTTCTCTGTGGTGAATCAACGCCTACCGGAATTTGGGCATCACTTCCTTGCCGAACAGCTCCATGGAGCGCATCACTTCGGCGTGGCCCATGCTGCCGAAGGACATGCTGGCTCCGAAGTAGCCGACGTTGTGGTTAGTCTGCAGATTTTTTATCCGCTGGACGCATTGGTCCGGCGTGACGAAATAGGTGGTCGTCTCCGCCTCCGATTCAAAGGTAGCCGGAGTCACCGTGCGCGTCCGTTTCCAATGTTCCAGGTCCCAGTTGATCTCGTCCCCTTGGGTGATCGTCCGGCGGTAACCGCCGATGTCGCGGCACCAAGTCAGGGCGTCCCGGGGGTACTCCCTAGCTTCCTTCTCATCTTCGGCCAAGTGCACGAACCGGAAGAAAGGGCTTTGCTCCAGATTATGGGGTTTGCCGGCGGCGGCGCAACGTTCGGCGTACATGTCGAATAGCGCCAGGTTATCCGCCTCCGGAGTAGAAAATGTTGTCAGGATGGGCAGGTCCCGGTCCACGGCCATGTCGATGCTGGCGGGGGTACGGGACACCGCGAGAAAGACCGGCGGGTGGGGTTGCTGCAACGTAGTTGGCGCGATGGTCAGCTTCTCTATCTGATGGTATTTGCCGTCGTAACTAAACTCGGGGGTGGTCCACAGGCCCAGGATGATGTCCAGCACTTCCCGGGTGCGATCGTCCCGGGAATCGAAGTCTACCTTGAAGTTGCCGTACTCGTAGTCTGCCGAGCCTCGGCCCACGCCGAACTCCAAACGGCCCTTGCTCAGCAGGTCCAGCATCGCCGCCTCTTCCGCCAGGCGGATCGGGTTGTGAAAGGGCAGAACGCTGACGCCGGTGCCGATGCGGATCTTCTTGGTGCGGGCGGCCATGTAAGAGAGGATGGGCGTCAGAGAAGGAAAGATGCCGTACCTGCTGGAGTGATGCTCCGCGACCCAGACCGAATCAAAGCCCAACTCTTCGGCGAACTCGACCTGTTCGAGGGCTTCATCATATATCCGGCTCTGGGCGCTGGTGTCTTTCTCCAGCCAAGAGGCAAGGATAAACAGGGCAAATTTCATTTGGACCGGGACCTCCTGTTGCCAATGATTTCAGGGCGAGTATATAGGACATCGCGCCCCGGCGGAATCGGCAAATCGCCTGGATCGCCGATATGGGCTATAGTTGGCCCACAAAAAGATGGAGGTCCCTCATGGAGATAGAGAACAAGCTGAAAGAGATGGGTCTGGAACTACCCGAGTCCGCCACCCCGGCCGCCCACCGCTCGGCCGCCGTCCGCACCGGAAACCTGGTATTCGTCGGCGGTCATGGGGCGCGGATGCCCGACGGCAGCCTGCTTCATCCGGGCAAGCTGGGCCGGGACGTGACCATTGAACAGGGACAAGAAGCAGCGGAGCGGACCATGCTCAACTGCCTGGCCGGTCTGAAGTCGGAGATCGGCGACCT
>CATMOE010000151.1:0-4341 GCA_950072105.1 uncultured Dehalococcoidia bacterium | reverse complement strand
CGGTATCATTGTCTCGTCGATTGCTGGGCTCGGACTCTTCGTAACTAATCGACATTACTGAACCGCCTGGAACAAATTCGGCTATTTCGTTGCAGCGATTCCAGGTCATTTGCCATGTTTCACCCAGGATGTCGGCCAATGTCTTGGAATACTTGAACCGGGCGTACACCTGGCCGTTGTCTGATAGCCAGATTTCCCGCTTGCCGATGATGGTTACTTCCGCGGTGGTCATCCGTGGGATTCCTCCTAAATCAGTGATCTGAACGTACTAGATTCGTGATTGCCGTTTTGGAAGGTTTTGGGCTGCGGGCTTGAATTCCGGGACACTTCGTGCCTACCACGCACGGGACACTATAGGTGACACTTTGGGGACACTTAGCCGATTTCCTGAAGAAGTGTCCCCGATTTGTCCCTGTGTACTGTCCCCCAAGTGTCCCAGGCACAAATCGTGCCTAAAATCTGGAAGTGTCCCGGTGTCCCCAATAAACATCAATTCATGCCTCCCTTCCTTAGTGCAGCATTTCGTAACCTTCCAGTTTCCTCCCGTTGGGTGATAGGTCCGCTGCGGCCTGGACAACCCCAAGCCGGATCAACGGCTCGATCGCTTTCTCCAATTCCGATGCGGAAATCCTTAACGGGCGGTAGAGCTCCCGTTTTGCTATAAAGCCTCTTTCCGAGTCCCGAAGGCGCTGTAATATCTCATCTTCCAATTCCCTGCCATGCTGAGTGAAATCGGCAAACGCGGCCTGGTTGGACTGCCATAGCCAGTCCACGACGGCCAGCGCTGGGGTGAGATGCCAGTCGGCTAAGACGGGAGCCTGCTCCTGTGCGGCATAAAGTAGGGCCAGTTTCCAAGCAAAACCTTGAAAGCGGACGGCGAGGACGGGGAGTAGGCCATCTGCCTTCGCCCGGGGGTAGTATTGGGAGTACCAATCGGTGAAGAGATCGATGGCCCGCGAATCAACGTCCAAGGCCGTCTCATTCGCTCCAGCCCAGAGTCGGGCCTCGTTGATCTGTCCCTTGAGTCGCTCCCACCTCAAACGTTACATAATTGGAATTCAGTAACTCTGCACGCAGGTACTACAAACGATTCAAATCGCCGGATGTCCTAGAGGGAAAGTAGCAACCTATGAGACTGCCTCCAACAATTGGGGAGACCCGAGAGGAGCGGCCTTATCATTCTCAAAATAATAAATATTCTCCATTTTGAATCCCCACGTGTCATTGGTACGGCATATGTGAGGTTCGAAAGTGAACATATTACAATCACCAAGCATTGTCTGGTTGTTTGCTTCAATGTATCGCCGGTCGTCCAAATGTTTTTCGATGCTATGACCAAGGTTGCCGCGAAAATCGAGGTTCTTGTATCCCATGGTTTCTATGGACTGATTGATGAGACTATAAAGTTCATGCATGCTGGTTTCAGGTGTGGCAATTTCTTTCATAAGAGCGTGAAGCTCTCTCTCAGTATGTATCCCATAATCTAAGGTGGAACTTTTTTCAGGTGGTCTAACACTACCGGATTCTACGATATAGGAGCGGGCACAATCGCCCCAAAAATCGTTGACCATTGGACTGAGATCAATGGTGACCAAATCATTGGCGCGTATAGCGACATCCGACGGCTGATAATCCGTACCTGATACTGAAAGAGTGGTGCGTTCGCCCACTAGAACCAGAGCAGGAACATCGTGATACCAGCAATCTTTGGCGCCATATTGCTCTAATAGCTGAGTGCATACATCCACAACACTGCACTCCCTATTCCCAGATTTGATGAAGGGTACGATATCGCGTAAAACTCGGAGAGCGATATCTTGAACATGTAAATATGGAGATATCTCAATCATATAAAAGTACCGTGTATGTTCGTCTCTCGGGCGGCAACGTAATCAATCCTTTCCGAGACAGGTCTAAAGTAGTCAAGCCTTCGTTCCGAGCCTTCGCTATCGCCTCGGAGAGTTCATCTCGGTCCATATCGTGAATCCTGCTCGTCAAGAGCTATTAACACTGTTCTTTTCTAGTTCTTACCGGTGTTGATGAACGGATGACGAGTCCGGGGTTACTGAGCCGTCCTGCCGCCGTCTATCACCAACTCACTTCCGGTCATGAACGAAGACTCGTCTGACGCCAGAAACAATACCCCGTATGCAACGTCGTCCGGCTGGCCGATCCGCCCTATGGGAGTCCTGGCGATCCGCCCTTTCCGGGCTTCGTCGTCGGTAAGGATGGTAGGGAGGGTCATGTCGGTTTCTATAATGCCCGGATGCACCGAGTTGGCACGGATATTATCTTTGGCATATTGAATCGCCGTCGACTTGGTGAACAGCCGGACAGCCCCTTTGGACGCCCCGTAGGCCGCAGCTCCCGGTGATCCTCTAAGTCCCGCCGTTGAAGAAATGTTGATGATTGAACCGCCGCCAATTTTCCGCATCTCCGGGATGGCGCATTTCGTTCCGAGGAATACCCCCTTACCGTTGATGTCCATTATCCTGTCCCAGAGTTCTTCTGTCGTGTCTTCTATCAGTGCTGGCGGGTAAATCCCCGCGTTATTTACCAGGATGTCCAACTTACCGAACCGGGCCACGGTAGTGGCGACTGCCTCCTGCCAATTGGCCTCGCTGGTCACGTCAAGACGCACAAATAGGCATTCCCTACCTGACTCGTTAATTTGGGCCTCCATTTGATGCCCCTCTTCTTCCAACACGTCTCCAATCACAACTTTGGCTCCTTCCAGGGCAAACAGCCGAGCTTCGGCGGCACCCATACCCCTGGCGCCACCGCTGATTAAGGCAACTTTATTTTCCAGCCGCATCGCGCTAACCTCCGATGCTAGATTGCCTGGATTGTACCACCCTCTGGATAGCATCCTGAGCCAACCCAGCAGAGGCGCGAATGGGTATCAAACCTCAGATGACGGTGCTGGCTATCTGGCACGAAGAGATACCGGCCAGCCTGACCAACGCTCACTCTGATTCACTGGTGACGATGGCATCTGCTATCATCTGCCTGAATTGGAGACAGCCAAGAGATGAGGAGTGCGATTTATGCGAGCCGCCGTCTACCAGGGTAACCAGCAGTTCGCTATCAAGGAACTGGCCGACCCTGCCCCTGCTCCCGGACAGGTCGTCGTCGATGTAGAATTCTGCGCCATCTGCGGAACCGACGTCCACGCGGTCATGTACGACATTGCCCCCGTTGGATCTGTCCTGGGCCACGAATATTCGGGCGTCATTTCACGCGTGGGACCTGGCGTCGAGCGGTGGAAGGTTGGAGACCGGGTGGTCGGCGGGGGAGGCGAGCCACCACCCACGCTGGCCTCGGCCAGGGGCCCCCGCTTCAACTATCGTAACGAGGGGTTCCCAACCGAGCGTATTCGCGCCTACGCGGAGAAAGTGCTGATGGAGGAATGGGAGCCCATCGCCATCCCGGAAGGCGTCTCTAGCCCCGAGGCTGCAATGTGCGAGCCCTGCTCGGTAGCCGTCCACGCGGTCCGGCTATCGAAGATGCGCCTCGGAGACACGGTGGCCATCTTGGGAGCCGGACCGATCGGCCTTCTCTGCATGCAGGTCGCCAAGGCGGCGGGCGCATCCCGGGTGTTCGTATCCGAACCTGCTCCAGCCAGGGCAGAGGCTGCTCGAAGGTTGGGTGCGAATGCCGTCGTAGACCCCACGGAGTCCGATGTGATTGAGAGAATGGTAGAGTTGTCCGAAGGCCTCGGCCCGGACGTGGTGTTCGAGTGCGCGGCGGCCAAGAGCACTCTCGACGATGCTCTCCAGATGGTTCGACGCAGCGGCCAGGTCATGCTGGTGGCCATCACCTGGGAGCCGACGGAACTCCTCCCCCCGGACTGGATGGCACGGGAGGTTGGACTCCAAGCATCGTTCGGCGCCCGCCCTGAAGATTGGCGCATCGCGCTGGATCTCATACGCACCGGCAAGGTAACGATGGATCCGCTAGTTTCCGACGCCAGCTTCTTGCCATTGGAAAACATCCAGGAGGCATTCGAGGCCCTTTGCCAACCCTCGACCCAACTCCAGATGGTGGTGAAGCACGGTTGATCACCCTCTTACAATTCAACCAACGTTTGCCTGTGTTCGCCAAGGGATAAATGGCCGGACGCCAAAGAGGCATTGGATGACTTCACCTCAGAATTATCCGGCGTCTAACTCCCACATCCGCCTCCGTCTGCGGTGGAAGGTCCTTGGTCTTGCTGCACTACCGGCGGGATAGCCTCCCGGACCGGACTGTCAGGTCCAAGGACTGGTGCGCTCTGAGTCTCTTCCGCCTTCGGTGCCTGGCCTTTCCACAAGCTGGCCAGTCCGAGCAACGTCTCCCGGA
>CATMOE010000150.1:0-4534 GCA_950072105.1 uncultured Dehalococcoidia bacterium | reverse complement strand
GCTCAATCGACATCATTTAACCGCGCCAGGTAATCGGACTAGCACCGTCGTTTGCAAATAGTGAACACTCGACTCTACTCCGTCTCCACCACGATAAACGGCGTCAGGCGACATGGTTGAGTCTAGGAACGCGTTAATACAGGGTTGTTGATTACCATCTTTAAGAAAAATGGTCGGCGGCGATTACCCCAGTACCCCCGGCAACCTCTCTCCAAACCTTGTTAGGGACTCAAAGGCGTTGGCGAGTTGAAGCACACCAAAGTCGTCGTGGTGGCGCCCTACGATTTGCACGCCGACAGGAAGGCCCTCGGGAGTGAACCCGCACGGCACAGACGCCGAAGGAAGGCCGAGCGAGCTGATGTAGTAGCACGACTTCATCCAGTCGATGTACGTCTCCATGTGCACGCCGTTAATCTCGGTCGGGTACTCTATTCCCACGTCGAACGGCGGCACCTGATTCACTGGCATAATCATGAACTCATACGTTTCCATGAAGGTTCGGACACGGTGAAAGTAGTCGGTCCGCATCGCCTCGGCGCGACCAACGTCCATCGCAGTAAGCTTCAGGCCAGACTCGATCTCGCCAATCACGGTGCTTTTAATCGATTTTCTATGCTCTTTCAAAAGCTCTGCCCGTACCGACGCTGTCCCCCACGCTCGCAGTATTTTGAACAACTCGTCGGCGTTGCTGAAGTCCGGCGTAGCCTCTTCAACTATACAGCCAAGCGACTCCAACACTCCCACGCTGGACTCAATGATAGAGGCGACTCTACCATCGACCGGCAGGCCGTCTAGATCCGGGACGTACGAGATTCGCACTCCTGAAAAGTCTCGTTGAAGTGGGGCAGCGAAAATTGAACCGGACTGCTCTATGGAGATAGGAGAGCGTCTATCTGGTCCCGCGATGGCGCTCAGAAAGAGCGCGACGTCACTCACTGTGCGAGCCATAGGTCCCTGAACGCTAAAGGTGCTCCACCCCAGCGGTGCGATAGCCGGAACCCGTCCTGGTGACGGGCGGAATCCGACTATGTTGTTAAAATTGGCTGGGTTTCGAAGAGACCCCCCGATGTCGGTCCCATCGGCAATCGGCAGCATTCGGCAAGCTAGCGAGACTCCCGCACCACCGCTGCTTCCACCGCAGGTCTTCGAAGTGTCGTACGGGTTGAGAGTTGCGCCGAAGACTGGGTTGAATGTATGTGATCCGGCGCCAAATTCGGGAGTGTTCGTTTTGCCTATGACTATGGCACCAGCCTTTTTGACCCGCTCGACGATGATGGCGTCCTGATCGGGAACGTTGTCTTTGAAAATTGGGGATCCGAACGTGGTACGTATACCCTTGGTCGGAATCAGGTCTTTAACGGCAGTCGGGAGTCCGTGCAGCGGGCCGAGATCATCGCCTCTGGCAATTGCTGCGTCCGCCGCCTGCGCGCTGTCCATAGCCTGGTCCGGGTGAAGAGTGATGATGGCGTTGACGGTTGGGTTGACGCGCTCGATCTGATTCAAGTGCGCCTCCATGACTTCGGTAGCGGACAGTTCGCGCTTACCTATTTTCTCCCGAATCTCTCGGGCGGCTAGGTAACATATTTCGTTGTACGGCATACAATTATCCCCACGTGATGGAGCCATTGGAACGGAAGGAGGCGTACGCCCCTGGTTCCCGTCCAGTCAATCCACCGCATGTAAACTTGATTAGCTCGGTGTCTGATCCGTCGGACACTAGGACAGTTTCCCAGTCTCGTTGGGACGCCACCTCTTCAGCTTCATCGAGGAGACGTCTATCTGTCTTTGAATTCGTTCCCTGGCCATAATGGGGCCATGTTACGTCTCAGCCCGTGGCTTGTCCACATTCAAAGTCTTATGCGGCCTTCAACAAGCACGCCACGTGGTTAGGTTCCTTCAACCGACTTTCATAATTATTTAGTGTTTGTCGGGATGGACTCTACTCCGTCTCCCATACCCAAGTTTTACTGCCATGTGGAATTATCGTATGGGGTGTCGATATTTGGATGATAAAGATTACCTAAGTCGTTTAGTTCACAGCATTACACGGCGTATAGGCGCATACAGCTAGGGAAGCGGCGGTCAAAGGTGTGAATAAAAGCGGGCGGAGTACAATATGGCAGAAAATTGTTGGGAGTCAACCAGTCCCAATACAAAATCCACTCTGGGAGAACTGCTTTATGCTTGGACACATTGGTGTCAACGTGCACGATCTGGTGCAAGCCAAAGCTTATTATGACGCCCTCATGCCACTTCTAGGATTTGAACCATATATCGCAGCTACGGACCAGTTCGCCTATCGCCCTATTAATAGCAAACCTGGTACTTTCCTCTTCTTCTATCCAGCTCTTGAAGAAGCGCCGTACTCACGACACCACCCGGGCCTGCAACACTTGGCCTTCATGGTCGAATCACGGGCCGCGGTGCATGAGGTCCACGCCAAAGCCCAAGTGCTGAGCTCTGAAATAGTGCATCCTCCTCGGCTGTTTCCGCAGTATCGCCCCCATTATTACGCTACATTCTGGCTCGATCCAGAAGGATTCATGCTGGAGGCGGTCTGCTTACAGGAGGAAGGGGACACGTAGAACATGGCAGGGTTAAAATCCACGAAGCCCGATTTAGATACAGGCGTCTCGGACGGCTTGGGAGATGGCGGCCAGTCTTGCGTTGTTGGTGGCGGTGCCTCGGAACCCGTTGGTGATGTAGCCCACGGCCAGTCCCGAATCCAAGTCAGCCCATCCGATGGACGTGCCGGCGCCGCCGTGGCCAAAGGTCTTCAACGGATCTCCCGTGGATTTCCCCATACGTTCGTCTCCCAGTGCTAGGCCCAGGGAACGTTGGGCGAAGGTGCCGGTCGACTTATCGACGCCCTCAACCTGAAACTCGACCGCTTCCTCCGCAGTGGCGGTCTGAATCACCGTGGCGCCATCCAACGAACCCTTGCGTTCCATCATGGCATAGAACCGGGCTAGGTCCCCGGCGGTGGCGACACCGTTGGCACCGGGCACTACGGACCGGAGCACCGACGGTTCGCTGAATATGCCACTGTAGCCGCTGGTGTCCGCATCGTCTTCCATCAGGTGCATGGGAGACACCCGGCCTTCCAGTCCTGCCGGCAGTCCCACATAGGTGTTGTCCATCCCTAGGGGCGCGGCGAGTTCTTCGGCTAGGAACCTGTCGAAGGTGCGGCCGTCGACCCGCCGGACAATCTCGGCGATGACCCATCCGTAGTTGATGGGGTGGTAGGCCAGGGTTTCGCCGGGCGTGTAGATCGTGGCCGCCTGTTCCATGGCACGGGTCACCTTGCTCCAGTCCGGCCAGTCGGTCCAAGGCAGGGAATCGGGGGTCTGGGGGAATCCGCCCCGGTGGGTCAGGATGTGACGGATGGTCACTGTCTCTTTCCCGTTCTGAGCGAACTCGGGCCAGTGCTTGGACACCAGGTCGTCCCAAGCAATTTTCCCACGCTCCTTGAGTATGTATAGACATGAGGCGGTCAGAGGTTTGGTGGATGACATCAGGACGAACATGGTTTCGGCGGTCACGGGTTCTTTGTTGGCGATGCCACCGTGAATATCCAGCACCAAGTTCCCATAACGGTACACCGCCAGGCCTGCGCCGGGATGGAGGCCCTCGTCGATCTGCTGCTGAAATAGCTGCTTGACCCGTTCCAGCTTCTGGCTGTCCATCGCTACAGTGTCGGGCGCGGTCAGTGTGGCCATGATGCCTCCTCCGAATTGTGTTTTGGTCGAAATAGTCCACCGGAATACTTGGGCGTCGATGCCCCTACGAGTCACCGGTTATGGTTACACCTTCAGTATCTCCCGCCGGGACAGCACCCGGTCCATCAGGGGCCTCATGCCCAGTTCGTTGGAGATGGCCAGCGAATCATCTATCAGGGACGTCGCTTTGGCCCAGTCTCCGTCCCCATCCCGCACGAGCATCGTATCTGCGCAAGCGATGATAGGCATAGACCAAGTATATCGTCATTCCGTTGCTGTATTAGTGCCACATTCATTAAAATTCCTAACGAGCGCCCGAGCTTTCCAAAACACCCACGATTTCTTTAAAACCTCGCTGGCGGGCGTGGGCTAATGGTGTGTCTCCATTATTATCAGCCAGCATCACATCGGCGCCGGCCTGTACCAGCAACCGCACCACCTCGGTATGGCGCGGCCCGCCATCGCCCAGAATGATGGCTTCCAGCAGCGCTGTCCAGCCCAGCCGGTTGACATGATCAATGTCAATATCGGTTTCTAGCAATTCCTCGATGATTTCAATATGTCCCCGGTCGGCCGCCCGGATGAGGCCGGTTCCGTTGTAGCTATCCAGGCTGTGGACATCTGCCCCAGATCGCAGGGTAAGCTTGAGAAACTCAAGATAGCCGTCGGCGGTAGGTATCAGATAAGCGCTATGCTGGGAGGCATCCTTCACATTTACATCCGGGTACTGGCGGTAGAGCTGTCTTGCTTCCCTTGCAGTGCACGGGCCCGCCACCGGTAGTAGTTACTCTTGGGCACCTGCAGTTGGGTGAGTA
>CATMOE010000149.1:0-4583 GCA_950072105.1 uncultured Dehalococcoidia bacterium | reverse complement strand
GGAATCTACAGGCCGCGGACGACCTGGACGCGGCGGACTACTTCTCGATAGACGACTTGCCGGAAAATTTAGCCTTCCCTACCGACATTCTTGTATTGGAACAACTCAGGCAGGAATCCTAAATTCCCCGTTTGACCCGTCGATGGACAATCGACTTCTCCAACGCTACCATTCCCCCATACTAGCCCCAAAGGTGATTTCGTTTGATCGCCAGCGCCCCGTTTCGAGCGGATGACTGGATCAGATACCGCGGAGGATAAGCCATGAAATTTGGGCTGATGTACGAGATACAGATACCCGAGCCCCACTATCCTGGGATCGAGCAAGAGCGCTACAAGCAAGTCCTGGCTCAAGCGGAGCTGGCCGACCAAGTGGGCTTCGATTATTTCTGGACTGTGGAGCACCACTTTCTCAATGAATTTTCCCACTGCTCGGCGCCCGAAGTTCTCTACGGGGCCATCTCCCAGATCACAAAGCGCATCCGTATCGGACACGCGGTGGCCCTGCTGCCCAGCCAATACAACCATCCGGTACGGGTGGCCGAGCGAGCCGCCGTACTGGACATTCTCAGCGATGGCCGAATGGACCTAGGCACCGGCCGCTCCACGACGCTGATTGAGATGGACGGTTTTGAGGTCAACCCCGAGGACACCAAGGCTCAGTGGGAAGAAGCGGTCTCTATCATTCCTCGTATGTGGACCGAGGACCCATTCGCCCATGAGGGACGGTTCTTCAACATCCCTGCCCGGTCGGTCATCCCTAAGCCGGTGCAAAAACCTCATCCGCCGATGTGGGTGGCCTGCAGTCAGCCCGATAGCTTCCGTGCCGCCGGCGAGATGGGATTGGGAGTGCTTTGCTTCAACCTGGCTGGATACGGCCAGATGAAAGAAAGGGTGGATATGTACCGTGAGGGCCTGAAACACGCCAATCCTGTGGGGCAGTTCGTAAACGACCAAGTGGCGGCCCTGTGCTTGGTCCACTGCGGGGAAGACGACGAAGAGGCCCGAGTGGTGGCGGCCCCTGAAGGACTGTGGTTCGTCAATAAGGCCGAAGAGTTGTATCGGCCATGGCAAGGCCGGGATGTGCCCGATTCTTATAGATTCTCGGTCAACGCCGTGCAGCAGGAACGGGTAGACAAAACGGCCCAGGACCACCTGGAGTCGGGAGCCTTCGCCATGGGCAACCCAGACACGGTTACAAAAGTATTGCGGAAGTATCAAGAAGCGGGAGTGGACCAAGTCCTGTGCTTCATGCAGATGGGCAACCTGGAGCACTACCGCATCATGGAATCGATCAAGCTATTCGGCCGTAAGGTAATCCCCTATTTCCAATAGGCTCGCGCTGACCTGACCACTCGTCCAAATAACCGAAGTGGAAATCAACCTGAGGAATTTATGGAACAACGCCGGTTTGGAAACCTGGGTCAAGTCAGCGCCCTAACCTTGGGCGGCGGGGGCACCGGGCAGGTCTGGGGCCCCACGAGCCAGCAAGAAGCGGTGGCCACGGTTAAAGCTGCCGTCGACTGGGGAATCACGTTCCTGGACGCGGCTCCCACCTACGGAGACGGAAAGGCGGAGGATGTCATCGGGGAGGCCTTCGGTGGCAAGTTGCCGGATGGCGTGCGGGTCTCCACCAAGTGCAGACTGGGCAACCCACGGCCCGAGGATGTGCTGGCCCGCCTGCGGACAAGCTTGGATGACAGCTTGGCCCGGATGAAGCTGGAGCGGGTGGACCTGTTCTTCCTGCATAACATGATAGTCGCAGACGGAGACGACGGCACGTCCCGAACACTATTTGTCGACGCGGTAATCCCGGCATTCGAGATATTGATGAAGGAAAGCCGAATCGGGGCGTGGGGGATTACTGGTATCGGCGTGCCTGATGCCATTCTGGAAACCATCGAGAGCGACCCACCACCTCAGGCGATCCAGGCCATCACCAATCTCCTCGATTCCGCCGGTGCATTGCAGCGATTCGAAGGTCCGGCCAAGCCTAGGGAGATCGCCGCGTCCGCTCACCGCCGTGGCGTCGGTATCATGGGCATCAGAGCGGTCCAGGCGGGAGCCCTGACTAGTGAATTCGACCGCCAATTGTCCGACGGACATCCGGACATGGCTGACTATAGACGAGCTGAGCCCTTCAGAGAGTTATGTAATGAACTGGGCGAATCTCCAGCTGCTGTGGCCCACCGGTACGCTCTGTCCATGGACGAAATAGCCACAATTGTACTCGGAGTAAAAAACCGGGCTGAACTCTTGGAGTGTGTCGAAGCCGAATCCAAGGGAAGACTTGCCCCGGAGGTCATGGCGCGCATCGATGGCACGGTGGCCCGGGGTTGATGGTATGCCGCTCGGGAAATCCGATAGGGGGAGCGCCGGCGACCTCTCGCTGAATAACCAGAGCCCTTGATGCACACTCCGGATCCATCTGTAGAAAGGGTGACCAGTACCCCAGCCCGCGGTTGGGCGGTGTTGTTGCTGTTCCGGGCTCAGGGCAGCAGTGTCATCCTCGTCTCATATACTTTTGGCCTGTTTCTTCCGTTTATCCGAGACGACCTGGATATATCGCTGCTGCAGGCGGGATTGCTCCAGGGGGTCTGGTGGGTTACGGCAGCTACATTCGCGCTGCCATTCAGCGCCTGGTTATCTCGCTTCCGGCCCGTGCCCGTGGTCTTGTTGTCGCTGATACTGGCCCTCCCCTTTTTATTCATGCAGGCCGTGGCCACTAGCTTTTCCTTTTTGATTCTCACGAGATTTTGCTTTGTCCTTTTCCACGTTATGGCCACACCTGGACGGACTTTGCTACTGCAGCAGTGGGCCGCTCCACGCCAATATGCACAGATCAACTCCGTGGGTCTCTCGCAGCACAGCGTGATTCTCGCGCTGGCCGTGAGCACCAGCGCCCTTTTCATCACCGTAGTTGGCAGTTGGCGCATCGCATATTTGTTGATCGGAGGACTGTTACTGGCTCAGGCGATCGCTTGGGTGTTGGTGGCACAGGAGCGAAAGGCCCCTGTGCCTAGCTTTCAGAGCCAACTAGACGAGCAAGTAGGAACGCCGCTTCGGGCTTTGGCGCTTTATCCTCAAGTTTGGCTGATTGCGGCGATGATGTTCTTCTTGTCGGCAACGTGGACCGCCATGGTCACGTTCCTCCCGACGCTTTGGCTGGAAGAACGGGGAGTGCCACTCACGTTGGGTGGCCCCATGCTGGGCTTTCTCTACTACGGTCTCATCCCCAGCGGACTGTTTGGAGGCTTCCTGGCGCAAAAAGTTCAGAATCGCAAGCTGCTATTGGGTGTCCCGGCGCTATTCAACGTGTTATTCGGGGTAGCCATCACTCTTACGCCGAACCCAATCCTACTGATGTTCTTGATCACCGGGCTGGGAATCGTGTGGGTTGCCACCCCAGCAATTCAGGTACTCCCGTTTGAGTTTCCTGGGATACGACCCAGGGAGATCGCGGTAATATCTTCTATGGTAGTTACATTTTCAGGGCTAGGATTCGCGGTCGGTCCGGTGGTGACCGGGCTGGTGGCCCAGCTCACCGGATCACTGCAGACAGGGCTGGTAACGCTGTGTCTAATCACCAGCTTGGGGGTAGTCGCGAGCGCGTTCTATCCGGGTTACGCCCGAAAGACCGCTAATCCGATAATTTGCGCCGAAGGGGATAGTTAATTCTAAACGCGACGCTGGTGCGTCCCGTGCAGAGCGCGAGAGGACGGCTGCCAGCATTTTACGTTGATTTCATTTCTCGTCGGCTAAGTACGCAAATACGTCGCTGGCCGGATTCTTTACCCGGTTGTGCTCAATGAAGACAGCCGCATTATCGGCCACCTGTTCGCCGTCCAGGTCCGCAACCAACGCCAGGGCCATGTCGATTCCCGCGGATACTCCGGCGGAGGTTATTATGCCTGTCTGAGTCTCCTTGTCTATCAAGTCTACCCATCGGGAAGAGGAATCCCAATCGACATCCTTGCGCTGTTCGACCACCCAGCTCCATGCCGTCTTGTTGCTAGTAGCAGGTTTTTGGCCTAAAGGTGTCTGTAACTAACTCCATTTCCTCTCTCATTCCCAACGTCGCGGCTCAGTGGCACCCAACCAAAAACGGTTCCCTCACTCCGGATCAGGTCGTAGCCCAGTCGGCAAAGAAATACTGGTGGCAATGCACCAAAGGTGAGGATCACGAGTGGCTAGCCAATGTTAGTAACCGGGCTCGTCTGGGCACCGGCTGCCCGTGCTGTGCAGGCCAAAAGGCCTCTGTAACCAACTCTCTTGCCTCTCTCCACCCCGACGTCGCCGTAGAGTGGCATCCCACCAAGAACAACTCGCTTAGCCCAGACAAGGTCGTCGCTGGATCGCAAAAGAAGTATTGGTGGAAATGCCCTAATGGAGAAGATCATGAATGGAATGCCAATGTTGGTAACAGGACTCGCCTGGGTCGTGGCTGTCCGTACTGTAATGTTCTGCCTCGATCCATACCTGAAATCAATCTCATGTTCGAGTTGGTTCCTGTTGGCAACCAGCAAAAGTGGGACACTTTTGTTAAGGAGAGATCAGGGGGATGTGGCAGTATTGTAGGACTCC
>CATMOE010000148.1:0-4611 GCA_950072105.1 uncultured Dehalococcoidia bacterium | reverse complement strand
TTACCTGGCACGGTTTGATAGATCTCGATGGAGCCTAATTCGCAGCACTTGGACGGGGAGAAGGGGGAGAGTCAACCCCCCCAGCAACTGAATTTCTCAGACAAGCTTAGAGACACCGCCAGCGTCGCTTGGTTGGGAAAAGCTACCTGAATAGATCGAGTCGCCAAATTACTAATCTTTTAGATGTTTAGGCGGAACGTTTCAGCTCCGTGTATCTTCTTCTATGACTTGGAGATACATAAATGCGCCGGTAAAGCATGTAGCGTCTTCACAGTGGCCGCCGACCATTTCGCCTGAAGGTCGTGCAGCGGCGATGTGTATATGAACGCGTATTCCACCATCATCCAAGGGTTGAATGTAACCCTCTGCACTTACCAACTCAAGAATTTCGTTGATTGTTTCCCTCTCATGCTCTGACACACCTTCTTTGCGGCCGCAAAGATTACGACGTTTTAATTGGCTTAGGCTCCCTATGCAGGAGATTACGGCGGCTTCACGGATGCCTTCTGAAAGAGCCAAGGATTCGAGGCCTTCAATAAGTGATTCGCCCGCTTCGAAGCGGCGGTATAGGATGCGGGATGTCTTAGTATCCCAGTTTTTTATAGCCATGCGTCCTCCTGGTTGATGTGTGAGGCAATTATTTTACACTCTTGGAACTTTGGACAGTGATTGCCGGGATCATCGTCGGATAGAACACCCCATAGGTGCTGCTTTCGGAGGTTCTCTATCGCTCGGGTCAATCGCTCTTCTTGACCGTGGTCTTGGTCTTTGGGATCTTGGTTGCCTAGAGCTGCTATGACTCGAGCCTTACATGTCCTTCAACATCGGTGATAACGACACATGATCGATTGATCCGAGTGCCGTCTCACAATCCGAGATATAAAAGTCGCCGGCCATCAGGTGGTTAGTCAAAGCTAGCGGTCGGCTACGGAGCCGTCGATACCTAGCGGCGTCTCGAGGACTTTGTCCTTGAAGGGGTACTTGGCGATCGCCTCCTCGTTGAGCTCGATGCCCAATCCTGGCCCTTCGGGGACAATGAGGTAGCCGTCCTTTAGCTTAATGGGCTCCACCAGCAACTCGCTCTTGGGCGGTTCGGACTCCCCGGTGTACTCTTGTAGGGCAAAGTTGGGTATGCAGGCGTCTAGCTGGACGCACGCAGCGGTGCTCACGGGGCTCAGTGGGTTGTGGGGGATCACCTTGACGTGGTGTGCCTCCGCCATACTCGCTACTTTCTTGCAGCCGGTGAGGCCACCACACAGGCATAGGTCAGGCCGAACGTAGGCGCAGGCACGGTGCTCGAGCAACTGCTGGTACTCGAATATGCTCGTGAACCGCTCGCCCGTCGCTATCGGCAGGTTGCACTGCTCCTGGATCAAACCCATAACGCCTGGGCTGTCGGGCAGCATTGGGTCCTCGTAGAAGTAGGGATGGAATTGCTCGAGCCTGCGGCCTAGCGCGATCGACTCGGCAGGGTTCATCTGACGATGAATCTCTATACAGATGTCGATGCCGCTCCCCACAGCCTCGCGAAGCGTGCCCACGCGCCGAACCGCCTCGTCGGTCCACTCGGAGTAGGAGCGATGGAGCCAGAACTCGGGTCCAAAAGCGCTGAAGCGCACGGCGGTGAACCCCGCCTTGACTGCATTGACGGCCTCCGCTGCTAGTGCTTCCGGGGTGTCGCCGTTCACATGCATGTAGCACCGAACCTTCTCCCGGGTCTTGCCACCCATCAGCTCAAAAATCGGCACATCTAGCCGTTTGCCCTTGATGTCCCACAGGGCGATGTCAATGGCCGAGAGAGCGCCGTTTATCACGGAGCCCATAAAGTGGGAGTTGCGGTACAGGAACTGATAGTGGTGCTCGATCAGCGAGGGATCCTTCCCCAGCAGGTAAGGTTCACAAGTATTGATCATGGTCTCGGTCGGCCGCTGCCAGCCGTGGACGCCCCCTTCCCCGATGCCCACTGTGCCGTCTTCGCAGTAGACTCTGATGAGCAGCCAGCGATCCCAGAGGACGGTTTCGACCCTTTCAATCTTGGTCCTTTTCATCCAGAGATCACTCCTTCGTCATAAGGTCGTACACGCGAGACACATCAGAAAACTTCCGTATCAAGCTGGCCGGGCGCCTAATTCCACCAGCCGGCCGACCAACATACCAATATCCGAGGTTTGCCCAGCAGACTGCACCTGGGCTCAGTAGCAATCAGGTTCCAATGTCCTTAGCTACCGGTGCCCAAGCAGCTGTCTCGTCTGCGCTGCGTTTGTTCATGTGACTAGCGATTCTCCTAGGACCCGTCTATGTGAGGGAGCAACAAGGTATAAAGCATGTCGAATATCGGAGTTGGCACATTCACTTTGCGGCCGATCCGGCCCACCGAACCGACGATCGCGTCCAGTTCCAAGGGCCTCCCGGCCTCCAAGTCGGCTTGCATCGAACCGCGGGCTCCCATCGGCCGGCCGGCGATAAGGTCCATCGCTTCCTGGACATCGTCTTCTCCAAATCGGACTCCGGAAGCTGTTCCCACGTCGGCCACTTCTTGGATGGCCAACTTGAACATCGCGGTCCCTTCCGGAATTTCGATGAGGTCTCTGGGACTTAGCCGGGCGGCGCTGGCCATCCCATTTGCCGGCGAGTTGTACAGAAGTTTCGACCAGAGAACCCTGGAAATATCGTGGGAAATTTCTGCCATGATGTTCGCCTTTAAGAAGGCGTCTCGGACAGCTATGGCACGTTGGCTCTGTTCGCCGTTCGACTCGCCGAAGACAACGCGCGGAAACGGACTTTGCTGCTTGACCACCCCAGGTGAGATGACATTGCTTATCACATAGGCGGAGCCGGGCAGCACACGCTCAGCGCCGTATTCTTGCCCTATCTCGTCGGCGCTTTCCACGCCGTTCTGTATCGTCAGGACCGTGGTGTCGCCCCCGACCAGTGGCTTGATGAGCGGGACCGCTATCAAATTCTGGTGGGCTTTCACGGAGAATATGACCAGGTCCACAGGGCCCACCAGAGATGGATCTCTGGTGGCGGCAACATCCACCGTGAAGTCACCTTCCGGCTGAACCAACTGGAGTCCTTTTTCGGTTATAGCCTCGAGATGAGCGCCCCGGGTAATCAGAGTGACGTCAAATCCGGCCTGGGCCAACAGCCCCCCGTAACATCCTCCAATGCCACCCGCGCCCATGATTGCTATTCGCATAACTCCCCCACCATTAGAGCCTGCCTTTGTACGAGAGCGACTGGGCATTGTAGGTGTGCTCCCCCGGCGTTGAGCGGGGCGTCGTACCCCGCCCGTTCTGTTTCAACTCCGCTGGCCGCCCAAGAAATCAAGGCTACTTTGCCTTCTAATCGCATGTCATGTCTCCCGATTCAGGGCTGGTTAACCGCTGGCGATTGTAACACCGGCCCCTACATCAAACCCAGGGTCCCCGACCTCAAGTTCGTAGCCTCCACGCTATTCTTTGACATATAGTGTTAGCATCATCAGTTCGGCTTTTTTAGGACGCTACATCACTTTCGAGGAGGGCCTGGAGCATGTGAATTTGGCACGGACCGCCACGTCGCACGCAGTGACCCGGGTCAAAGGAAGATAGCACAAATGGAGAAGGAAAACGGAAATGATTTCACAATTGCGGATCTATACCATCAATCGCGGAAAACTGGATGACTTTGTAGAGGGCTGGAAGAAGTTTGTATACCCGCTGCACTACCAGTTCGGTTTCACCATCCCCAAGGCCTGGGTTATCAGAGAACGGAACGAATTCGTGTGGATAGTGTCCTATGATGGGCCCGAAGACTGGGACGACAAGCAATCGGCTTACTACGGGTCACCAGAACGGGCTGCGGTAGACCCTGAGCTTGATCCTGCTCAATACATCGCTAAGACAGAAAGATGGTTGATCGATCCGGTCCTGCCAGAGGAGTCGGCAAATCCTAACTAATGCACCCACCTCGATTTTTCTACGGGGCACGGGTTAGGCAAGATTCATTAATACTTGCGTTCCAGGTTTGAGAACACCTTCTCGGCGGTAATCGGCAGGTTGGTTATCCTCCCAGTCATCCTAGTTGTTGACTTCGAGTTACACGTTCCCTGCGGCGCAGATCCATGCCTTCGCGGATTAGAATGACCGTACCAAGCCTAATATCAGGCTATCCGGAACCCGGATCAGGAGGAGAGTAATGGCGCAGGTCTTCGATGGGATCACGGTCCTTGACTTCACAAGAGGAATGCCCGGAGGCATCGCCACCATGGTGATGTCGGACTTCGGCGCCGAAGTAATCAAGGTGGAAGCCCCGTCTGACGAAAAATTCAGGAAATCGCCCGGCGCCATCCAGTGGAACCGGGGTAAAAAAAGCGTCATTCTCGACCTAAAGACCCCGCAAGGCCGGGAGAAGGCACACAAGCTGGCGCGACTCTCGGATGTAGTGATCGAGAGTTTTCGTCCCGGTGTGACTCGGCGGCTGGGTATCGACTACGCAAATCTGGGCGCCAATCATCCGGAATTGGTTTACGCGTCGCTGACGGGCTTTGGGGCGGAGGGTCCCTATGCTAACTACAAGGGGTATGACGCGGTGGTAGCCGCCAAGACCGGTAGGATGATGATGTTTGCG
>CATMOE010000147.1:0-4726 GCA_950072105.1 uncultured Dehalococcoidia bacterium | reverse complement strand
GTGGTAGATCGAGCCAAGGGAGTCACGCTGCACAGTCTTGCGTCAGTGCTCCTTGGTTCTCAAACCCCGGGCGGCAGGCAAGCCGTGCAGCTCATGACCGAGGAAGAATCTGGTGTGAGCCACGGCGCCACCATCATGGTGGACGGCGCCACGGTGACCAAGGGTGGCGCCGCCTTCTGCAACGCGGAGATGGCCATGGCGGGCGGCAAGCTGGATTCCTTCCGAATGCTCACCCACCCCGGCACCAGCATACTTCCGGGCGCCTTTGTCGCCGCAGAAACCGCCAGCACCTCCGGCCGGGAATTTCTCACCGGCCTTGCCGCCGGCTATGAGGTCATGGAGCGGTTAGCGGCTGACTTCATTCCGACGGTCGTGGCGCGTGGTTTTCACTCCGGCCCAGTGTTTGGCATATTCGGCCCAGCAGTCGCCGCCGCAAAGATCCTGAACTTTACTGAGGACCAGGTGAATAGCACCATCGCACTCTGCGTACACCTGGCGGCAGGGAACCTAGAAGGGCCTCGAAGCGGAGGCACGGCCCTGCGGGAGGGCGCGGCGGTGCGCAACGCTATGCTGGCGGTGGCGCTGGCGCAGAGAGGACACGTGGGTGGGGAGACTACGCTGGAAGGAGACGCTGGTTTCTATCACGCCTATGCAGGCAACAACAAAGGCCAACTCACCTATAGCTTCGTCGGCGATACCCACACCAGCCTGGACAAAATCACCACTGGGCTAGGACAGGACTGGATGTTCCTTGAGACGCTGTACCGCATCTACTCTACAGCCGGCTACAACATCGCCCACGTCGACGTCACAGCGCAGCTCTGTGCCGAGCGCAACATTCGATATGAGGACGTTGAGCGCGTCGAGGCCGTAGTGAACTGGCTGGAAACCCAGTATCCCAGTCCGGCCTTCCCCAGCCGGCGAGAAGATGCGTCGGATCGGCCAGGAGGGACAACGTACTACACCGCATACGGCGTCGTCCAGCGAGGTTTCCCGGTGTTGCAGAGTCAACCCAGCGCCGACGACCCGCCCGAGGTCCTGGAACTGATGCATCGGGTAAAGCTCATTCCGTCCCACGAGATGACCCTCTTCGGGCCGCGCATCACGATATATACCAAAGACGGCAAGAGCTACACGAAGCAGGCCACCGGGCGCGAATTTATGTGGGACTTCGACGAGGAGGCCCGCCGCATCCGCGACGTTATCCCAGGTCTGCCGATCCCAGCGCCGCAGTTCGAAGAAATCATCGCCACATGCCGTGACCTTGACCGCCAGGACCGAGCCGACAGGTTGATCCAGCTCACATTGAAGCAAGGGTGATCGGCGGAGGGTTGGTCGCGGCAGCGTCTCCTGGTGCTGGGTAATACGGCTGGCCGGTCATTAGTTTTTTACCCAAGAAGGGGCCTCTTAGGAACACCATCGATCCAGATGGAAACGGGTAGGCTCCACCGTCCGCTATTTGAAAACGGTTGCAGTCCGCGTGCAAGGTTTATGTTGATCGCCCGGTGAGCGGAGCGGTGCCCGGCCGATATTTTGCCCGTCCGTTGTAACCACTTCCCTGGTAGCCGCAGCCGTTGACAACACGAGCCGTGGACAAACCCCGTATTCTAACGCTACTATTCCTCTATTGAATGGCAACACGCAACCCTGGCTGGTCCAACGAGCAGACCGTCGCGGCGATCCAATCGGAACGGAGGAAAGACAATTGACTTCACTAACTGACAACATGACCTTTGGGACGTTTATGGCGCCCTTTCACCGAGTAGGTGAGAACCCAACATTGGCACTGGAACGAGATCTGGAGTTGATCGAGTGGCTGGACGATCTGGGTTTCGACGAAGCTTGGATCGGCGAGCACCACAGTGGCGGCTGGGAGACTATCGCATCTCCCGAAGTATTTATCGCTGCCGCCGCCGGCCGCACCCGCCACATCCGCTTGGGCACCGGCGTGATCAGCCTGCCCTATCACCATCCCTATATGGTGGCTAACCGAATGGTGTTGTTGGACCACCTAACGCGGGGGCGCGTGATGCTGGGTGTGGGGCCTGGAGCTTTGGCGTCCGACGCGAATATGTTTTGCATCGACCCGGAGCGGCAACGGGAGATGATGGACGAGTCGCTGGGAGTAATCATGCAACTCTTTGATGGCAGCGGGCCGGTGACTTGCGAAACCGACTGGTTCAAGCTGCGAGACGCGACGCTACAGCTACGGCCCTTTCAGAAGCCGACCCTTCCCGTAGCCGTGGCGTCGGTTCAATCGCCCGCCGGCGTGCTTTTGGCGGGCAAGCACGGGACCTCTGTAATCTCACTAAGCGTGCCGCGTGACACGATCAGAAGCACTAGCTTGAAGGACCAATGGGCGATCGCTGAAAAAGAGGCCGCCGAACACGGCAAAACGATGCGCCGCGAAGATTGGCGGTTGTCTGTGGGATGTCATCTGGCGGAAACCCGGGAACAAGCCTTTGAAGATATTCGGGTAGGAGCCGGTCAAGTAGTCACCGAATACACCGGCGGCACCAACGGCAATCCCATTCCCGATGTACCCGCCAATGAGATCGTCGACTATATGGTGGAAAACAATCAGTGGATCGTGGGAACTCCCGATGATTGTATAGCCGGTATCGAACGCCTCCAGGAGGCCAGTGGCGGGTTCGGCGGCCTCCTGCTGCGGGCCGAGGATTGGGCCCCTCGCGACAAACTCCATCGTAGCTACGAGCTGCTGGCTCGCTACGTCATGCCGCAATTCCAGGGCAGCCTTACCGGAATCATAGATTCCCAGCAGAGGTCCGCCAGCATGAAGGAATCGCTCCAGGCTAACCGAAGGGCCGGCTTGAAGCGGGCAACCGATACATTTTTGGCCCGGCCTCAATGATTCCTGGACAGGCGGTGCCTGCCATATCTGCCAGGGAGGCTTAATTTAACGAAGGAGACTCTGATGGTACGAATAGTGACGGTCTACCCCGGCGACGATGGTGAGTCCCGTCTTCTAGACGTAACGACTGACCAGTTCGCCGAAATCGTCAACCATATCGGAGAAGGACCAACAAGACTCAATCGAAGCCCATCCCCTTCAGTGGACGACTACCACAATGCTTCCCGCGTTCAGTACGTCGTACATCTGGCGGGGATCTCCGAGATTGAAGTAGCCGACGGAACGATAAAGCGCCTCCATCCCGGCGATGTGCTCATCGCTCAGGACACAACCGGACATGGTCACATCACCCGCGGCATCGGCGACGAGCCTCGGGTATCTCTGGCAATACCTTTGGAAAAGGGTGCATGGCTACCGGCGGGATGATGTATTACGCGGATTTTCATCTTCCAGGATAAAGGCGCCTATATCAGGGACCCGACCAAGCGGGAAGTTGAGGCGTTGTTTATTATCGCCGCCGGCAAACTGACGAGAGACAGCCGATGGGCGATTCATCGGTGCGAGGACCGTCTACCCAACATTCTGAACAAGATCAACGCCACCGTCGAAACCCATGTTGCAACCTGATCCAACCCGCAAGATCTGCCCTGGCCGGTCGCCCTTTGTTGGCTTTTTAGTCCGATCTCCCCGAAGACTTACCCCAACGTCCCCACTAATCACACTGCCACAACCGCTCTTACTTGCCATTTAATCTTCCCCTTCGATATTCATCACCACTCTTCAAGGACTCCCTAAACCTCTTCTTCCTGCCCTCGTCTAAATAGTCTTATGGGCGGGGCTACGTAGCCATCTACGTAATATTACGGATGCCCGGTCATTTTCCGTGTTTTGCCCGTTCTGAAAAGTTCAGTAATTTTCCGGATGTCCCACCTCCTTACCTCGATTTAATATTGCGGCATAGAAAACAAACGGAGGGGCAACCATGAAAGGAACGACAAACAGGGCAAGTAACCAGGGAACCGGAAACAAAGGGACATTCTCATATTTGATGGGGGCAACCGAAATGAAGATCGAACAAGTAAAACTAGCGCTGACCAAAGTAGTCGAAAACAACACTCCCGCCAAGTTCCTAGGCGCATTGGTTCTGGGGACCGCTCTGGTAGCGGTAGCGGCCACGGGTATGACGGCCGGACAGGTTCAGGCTTCCGACAACCTAGTGTCAACCCAGATCGAACTCGGAGAAGAGTGGTTCAACCCGGTCACCGGCGAACCCATCGGACTTCTTCCCACCCAAGTCAGCCAGCGTTCCCAAGGCGTGCTGGCCAGCCCGTTGAGCATCGAAGGCGACACCTCCTGGGGCCTGGCGGAAGAGTACTTCCACCCCGTAACCGGAGAGAAGAGCGCGGTAGCCCGCAGTGAGATGCAGATCAGCTCGATCAACCTAGGCGAAGAGTACTTCCACCCCGTAACCGGTGCGAAGACCGCGGCGGCCCGCAGTGAGATGCAGATCAGCTCGATCAACCTAGGCGAAGAGTACTTCCACCCAGTCTCCGGCGAGAAGACCGCGGTGGCCCGCAGTGAGATGCAGATCAGCTCGATCAACCTAGGCGAAGAGTACTTCCACCCAGTCTCCGGCGAGAAGAACGCGGTGGCCCGCACCGAGATGCAGATCAGCTCCGTCAATCTAGGCGAAGAGTACTTCCACCCCGTTACCGGCGAAGTTCAGTAAGATTAATCTAATAGGGTACCCGGGCTTCCACTAGGCCGAGACGACCAGTGATTGCCCCCACCAGTCGTACGGTTAGCGGCAGCATCAGAGGCCCCGGGGAGATTCCCCGGGGCCTTGTTAATTTT
>CATMOE010000146.1:0-4770 GCA_950072105.1 uncultured Dehalococcoidia bacterium | reverse complement strand
AAGTGCCCCCATATGCCGGTCAACCCGGCGGGGTACTCTCTCTGTGATCCCCCGAGGCAGAGCTGGACAAAAGTTACCTGCACACTAATCAAGGGTGGCGGGAGGTGATGGGAAAAGTGGTCTTGGCTTCGAAATCTCGTCCGAAAGGCAACAAAAAAGCAGCCGTCACTGTTACCAGCGGCTGCTTTTTATATTAGGGACTTTGAGCTTACAAGTTACGGAGTTTCGGGTCCAGTTTGTCTCGCAGCCAGTCGCCCATCAGGTTCATGGACATCACAGCCAACATGATGGCCAGGCCAGGGAAAAAGGCCACCCACCAAGCGCTGATCAGCAGCTCTCTGCCATTGGCTACCATCAACCCCCAGGCGGGCGTGGGCCTGGGAAGTCCGGCGCCCAGGAAGCTCAATGTCGCCTCCAAAAGAATCACTTGACCCACTTCCAGCGTGGCCAGAACGATAATCGTGTTGACGACGTTAGGAAAGACATGGCGGACGATGATCCGGGCGTTGGATGCTCCGGCAACTTTGGCCCGCGCGATAAAGTCTTGATTCTTGATTCCTAGAGTCTGTCCGCGTATCAGCCGGGCGTACCGGGACCAAAAAATGGAAACTATGACAATTATTACTGTTTGAAAGCTGGGCTGCAAAATCACTGCCAAGACCAGGGCGAACAAAATGGCCGGAATGGAGATGGTAATATCCACCAGACGCATTATCAGGTGGTCGACGTTTCCGCCAAAATACCCTGCAATCATACCAAGGGTAGTTCCCACGGACCCGGCGATGAAAATGGACAGGCCCGCTACGGTCAAAGAGACTCGCGCGCCGTAGATAATTCGGCTCAAAACATCCCGGCCCTGCTTGTCGGTTCCAAGGATATGTTCCCACGAGCCGCCCGGAGTTTCTATAACACCCATCCCTGCAATCTCAAAACTGTCGGCTTCGACCCAAACGGGCGGAACCAGCCGGTTACTCAAGCTGCCTATCAATGGGTCATGGGGAGTGATCAATTCCGCAAAGATCGCCGGCAGCACCAATACCAACAGCAAGATTGCCACAGGAAAAATGGGGTACCTTCGGGCTGTCGCCCATGCCCGTCCTACCCCTAGAACCCCTGGCATGGGAAGGCGCCGTGGTATCGCTATGTTGGCCATTGGGCCACTCCTCGGCTAGCTTTTACGGCAAACGGCCGCTAATGGGTGTACCGGATACGGGGGTCTAAATAGGCGTAAAGAATGTCAACGATAAGGTTGCAAATGATGAATATAACGGCGAAAAATAGCACTACCGACTGAACCACCTGGAAGTCTTGGGAGCGGAGGGCATCAATGGCCAGGAGGCCTACACCCGGCCAGGTGAAAATGGTTTCGATGACCACTGAGCCGGTCATCAGCCCACCAATCACCAACCCGAAGTAGGTAAGAGGGGCAATCATAGCGTTGCGCACACAGTGCTTCCAGATCACTTTCCACTCAGGAATTCCCTTGATCCGAGCCAGTTTCACGTACTCGGTGTCCAGCACCTCTAACATGGACGACCGGATCAAGCGCATCAACGCGGCCACCTGGAAGTATCCCAAGGCGATGCGAGGCAGGATTAGATGCTTCAGGCGATCCCCGAAGAGACCTGATACATCTAAGTCGCCCCTCCCCGAGGTGGGGAGCAACTGTAGATGTACTGCGAAGACCCACATCAGCATCAGCCCCAGCCAAAAAGAGGGCAGCGATTGACCGAGTAAAGCCACTATCTTGCCGACGATATCTATGCCAGTGTCCTTTTTTACTGCTACGATTACTCCCAGTGGCAGCGCAATAAGGACACTTACGATCAAGGCCACCAGGGCAAGTTCCAGTGTGGCCGGCAGACGATTTAACAACAGTTCAGACGCATCTTTGCCTGGAAACCTTATAGATTGCCCTAATTTGCCGGTGGCGATATTACCCATGTACTTCACGTACTGGATATGGAGAGGCTGGTCCAGGCCCCAATATGCCCTCACTCGGGCATCGTCTTCCTCGGTTGCGTCCTCGTCCAGCAGGGTATCCAGCGGATCCCCCGAAATACGGATCAGCGCGAAGATGATTAGGCTGATCGCGAGAAGAGCTATTACGGCGTGGAAAATGCGAATGACTATGAAACGCTGCATCTAATCGACCACCAGAACCGCTGTGGGATGACCGTCAGCCTAGTCTGAAACAGAATGTCTGACAGCGGTTTCATCCCGCTATTAGTTGCTGGAATATAGACTATCCGAAGGGAAGGTGTCAACAGTAATCGACTCCGATTCACTTTATTACGCCTTCAACAATCCGTTCGATAATTTAATCTGAAGACAGTAGCTGTAATTACTTATAGACGTCTGACCTTACCCCGAAGTTAGTATCGTTGGCTAGTAGAGTCCGGCTACTGATTCAATGAACTCCTTGGGCGTTTTACCTTTCAGCGAGCTGTGGGGCCGGACCTCGTTGTAGTCCAACCGCCAGTTCTCTATGATCTCCCTAGCCTGCCTCACGCTCACGAACCAGTTGGTGTTCAAACATTCATCTCTCAGCCGGCCGTTGAAGCTCTCGGCAAAGGCGTTCTCGACCGGCTTGCCTGGACGTATGAAGTTCAACTTGACTCCCTTACGATATGCCCACTCGTCCATGGCCTTGCCCGCGAACTCGGGTCCGTTGTCCACCGTGATCGACTCAGGGAGCCCCCTTGTTTCCGCCAACCTCTCCAGGACGCCGACCACCCTGGCGCCGCCCAGAGAGGTATCCACCTCAATGGCTGGGCACTCCCGCGAGTAGTCATCAATGATGGCCAACGCACGGAAGCGACGGCCGGCCACAGTGGTGTCGGTGACAAAGTCCATGGACCACTTCTGGTTGGGACGTACCGGAGGCGGAGTGATCACTCGGGCTCCAGCGGCGCCTTTGCGCCTCTTCTTCCTTCGCAACGCGAGCCCCTCTTCGTTGTAGATGCGCTCGGTCCGCTTGTGATTGACCACTAAACCTTCCCTCTTCAACATGATGTGCAGCCTGGGGCTGCCAAAACGCTTCCTCTCTCCTGCAAGCTCACGCATCCTCCGGCGCAGGGCATCATCATCACCCCGTCCCGGTCTATACCGGTAGACCGAGGGTGAGACCCCGGTTAGCAGACAGGCCCTTCTCTCGCTCAGCCCAAGACTCTCTACGGCGTATGACGCCGCCATCTTCCTCGCCTTGGACTTCAGAAGTTTTTTGCCAGCAACTCCTTGAGCGCCCAGCTATCCAACGCCTGCTGGGCCACGATCTGCTTCAGACGCCGGTTCTCATCCTCAAGGGACCTCAACCGCTTCAACTCGCTCACCGTCAGCCCAGCGTATTTGGCCTTCCATTTGTAAAACGTGGCTTCGCTTACGCCATGCTTGCGGCACAGCTCAGATGTCTTGGCCCCTGCTTCAGCCTCATGTAGCACCCCGATGATCTGCTCCTCTGTGTACCTCTTTCGAGCCATGAACCCTCCTTCGATGTCCAATTGTAACGGAGGACTCTACTTGCTAGCGCTACTGTTTTCGGGGGTAAGGTCAGTTTTGCATATCGACGCAAACAATGACGGTGATTTTAACGACGATGTGGATCGTGAGGTGTTGGTCGACTACAACCCTCGCGACAGCGATAGCCAGGTTGATGTGATAGTTCGATACGGAGACACTCAGGCCACCATAAGCCAGACAAAGAACAACGATTGGGGTGAGACCGAGAATGAAGGTGGCCGATATGTAGAGTTCAGAGCCTCTTTCGCCGATCTGGGTCTTAACCAAAGCCAGGCGATCCGCTTTTACGTCGTTTCCTTGAAGGGAAATTCTGAAGAGGACCGTGCTCCAGACACCGGTGACATCCAATGGTCGGTGGTGAACGTTCTGGGGTATCCCCTGTTGGCCGGTTTTATGCTCGGAGCAAGCCTGCTCATATGGCGAAAACCTGGGAGGCGGGTATGGACCGAGGCGTAATATTCGGCGCGCTGGTCGTCTGGGTAATAATTCTGCTTTTCTTTCGAAGCCACAGAAACTGGTTGCCCTACTATGTCCTTGGTTCCGTGGGATTGGCTTTCGCGTTGATCGGAGTGGGACGCTTGTTTTTCTTGGAGCAGTTCTTGCAAGTCTCCACTGCTTCCATCGTGCATCTACTCTCGGCGGTCACCGGCGTGGAAACCCGCCTGTTCCCAGCCGTACCCGGGGCCCTCATGGTACTGGTGATACCTCAAAATCTGGGTTGGACGGTGCTAAACATCGGACTGGAGAGTTCCGGATTGCTGGAGATCGGGGTGTTGACCGGTATGGTGGGGTTTTACCCCGGATGGACATTAAAGCGGCGGATTTTAACGATCTGCGTTGGCGTGTTTGCTACCTACGTTGCCAACGTGGTCCGCGTCAGCTTCATCGTTACGTCCCTGCACTGGGGCTGGAAAGACCTGTTGTTCATCAGCCATACCATCGGAGGACGGCTCATTTTCTTCGTGCTGGTCGTCCTTATCTTCTGGTTTGTTTTATCGTTGCCCACCCTCCGCACCGTCCATAAAAATGTTCAAAGTTGGGAATCCAAATGACCGGAGAAAGTTTGATCGCCTTCTTCTTCTTTTGGGGCATCTGGCTGCTGGTGCCCATGTTGGTCGACGGCACCGGAGTACTTACTCAACTCGTAGAAGTATGGACATCTGAATGGAAAAATCGGCGTAAGGGTATGACGCGCGGCGATCTGAAAACTTTTCCCAGGGTTAGTCTTATCATCCCCGTTCACAACGGCGG
>CATMOE010000145.1:0-4784 GCA_950072105.1 uncultured Dehalococcoidia bacterium | reverse complement strand
AGTGAGCGCCGGTCGTGGTCACCGGGTCAATCACCAGACCGTCGATCTGGTCCGGCGAGACACCGGCGTCCTCAATAGCTCTCCGGAGCGCTAGGATGCTGTTTGCGCCCATGGTGTTTTCGGGTGTCCCATCCCAACGCCTGGCAGTTGGGGAGTGCCCGATACCTACAGCCGCAACTTTACCTTTGTGGGGCCATACGCCCAATCCCTCGGTGGTTCGGTAGAATGATGCCGGAGCGTTCTGAGTGGTCATTGTTCACTCCTTTTTGTGAGCAATCAAAGTTTGCAAAGATAAGTGCGTCTAGCCTGCTACCCGCCACTCGGGGACCTTTTGGCCGTTGGCCGTCGCCTCGAAGATGACTTCAACACTGGCCCCCACCGGGACTTCGTCCACCGGGGTTCCCGGGAGGTGGGAGTACATCTGGATCCCCGGGTCCTCGTCCAACATGACCACCGCCAGATTGAACGGTTGGTTATCTTGGAGCATCCTGATGGGGGTATCGTACACGACGGTGTAGTTGTATATCTTGGCCTTTCCGCTCATCCCCTTCCATTCCAAATTATCTCCTGACCCACATTGACGGCACGTTGCCACCGGTGGATGCTGAAGCCGGTTACAAGCCGTACAGTTCTGGATGACCAACCGCTCCTCGTTGGCGGCGTCCCAGAAGGGCTTAGTCAAATCATCGGGTTTCACACCCTGCTTTACCATATCTTTTCTCCAATGCTGGAAGATTCTAGAGCGGCGTTCGCGGTTTTCTCAGGGTTTTCAATGTAAGTATATTTACCTGGTCAACAATATTCACATTTGGCGAATATGTCAAAAGGCCGGAACCTAGAACTTACGCCAACTCATCCGTTCTCCGCAAAAAGTCGCGGACCACTCTGATGTACCGGGAGGTCTCCTCCCAGTGGGGCATGTGGGCGCTGTTCTCGTAGATTACGAACTCAGCGTTGGGCGTGAGGTCGGCGTACCAGTTGACGGTGTCAGGAGCAGCTTCGTCGAAGCGGCCACAGGAATACAGGGTGGGAATGCTGATCTGGTGCAAATCGCCAGACCGGTCGTAGTTTGCCAGATTTCCAGTCATATAAAATTCGTTGGGACCCCACATCGTTTCGTAGACAACGGTTCCGCGTTCCCGCCGGCCCTGCAAGACCGCCTCCGGAACCGGGTCCATGCGCAAGACGTGGCGTTTGTTGAACTCTTTCTCGGCGTCCTTGTACTCCTCTGAACCCGTGGTTCCGGCCTTTTCGTGTTCGGCCATAACCGCTTGGACTTCGGCGGGCAACTGGTTCCGGTGATTGTTACAGTCTTCAACCCACCGTTGAATGCTGATGCATGGGCTGGACTGCACCAGGCTCAGGATACCGTCCGGGTGCGCCAGATAGTAGTCCATTCCCAGCATGGTGCCCCAGGAGTGCCCCAGAATATGGCACCGGTCCAACCCAAGGTGATTTCTCAGGATGTGAAGTTCCTCGACGAAACGCTCCACCGTCCATAGGCTGAGGTCGTCAGGCCGGTCCGAGTTGCCGCAACCCAGTTGGTCGTAAAAGACCACGGGCCGATCCTCCGATAGCGCCTTCAATGGCTCAAACCCAAAATGGGTTGAACCGGGACCTCCGTGCAGGGTAATCAGGGGCAGGCCATCGCCGTCGCCTAAAACTTCATACCAAACTTTGCCACCCGGAACATCTACATAGCCTGCTTTGTTCTGCTCTGCCAAATGCCCATCCTTGTTGGCGGTCTGTGGCTCGAAGACAGGAACGGCCTAACCCCGTCACCTGGCGTCCACCAATGTTACCACCTCGTCCCGGTCCGGCAAGCCCGGTACGATGATTACCGGCGCATCGGCCTTTGGCTGGACAGCCTAACGTATTCCCCTTAAAATTCAACCCGCCCATAGGGAATGATTCCCTAGCTGGCACGGCTCAACACGGGGAGTTTAAGTGGCGGCGAATACGAATTCTGAAGTGCCCAAATTGACCTCGGAAGAGTTGCTCCGCCGAGCGAAGGACTTGGTGCCGGTCCTGAAATCTCGAGCGGCCCCTACCGAAGAGCTTCGCCGCATTCCCGATGAGACGATTCAAGATTTTCTAGCAGCGGGCTTGAACCGCATCGAGGTTCCGAACCGATTCGGCGGCCTAGACGTCGCCGACGGCTTGGTTTTCCGGGTGGGAGAGGAACTGGCCAGGGGCTGTGCCTCTTCATCCTGGTGCTACTCGGTCTGGGCGGCCAACGCCTATATGGCGGGATTTTGGCCTTTGCAAGCGCAAGAAGAGCTGTTTGCCAACGGACCAGACGTCCTGTTCTCAAGCTCCCTAACCACGGGGACTTCCGAGACAGAAGCCGTGAACGCCGGGTATCGCCTGAAAGGCCGTTGGGAGTTCTCCAGCGGATGCGATTCCGCCAGTTGGCTGATATTAGGCGCTGCGGGTATCGGCGAACGCACTTGGATGCTGGTCCCTCGTCGAGATTTTGAGATCGTCGACACCTGGTTTGTATCCGGACTGCGGGGCACCGGGAGCAAGGATATCGTCGTTGAGGATGTTTTTGTTCCTTCCTACAGAGTCCTGGACGCGACTACCGCCGGAAACGGCGACTGGACTGGATGGGAGATACACGGCCAACCCTGCTATCGCATACCCATACCAGTCTCACTTGGATGGGACTTGGTGGCCCCAATGGTGGGCCTGGCCCAGGGGATGATCGACGAGTTTACCGCACGGCTTATCGGAACGTCAGGTCCCGGCAAGACCGCGGAGAATCAGGCCATTCAGAGCCGCCTGTCCGAGGCCACTGCCGAGGTGGATGCCGGCCGCGTGTTTATGTACCATGACATTCGTGAAATGTTCGAGAAGGCAAACGCCGGGGAAACATTCACTCCCCTGGAGCGGGCACGATACCGGCGGGATAAGGCTTTCATCGCCCAGCTTTGCTTGCGCTCCGTCAACCGCCTGTTCGACCTAAGCGGAGGCCACGCTCTGTTTGATACCGAGGCCCTGCAGCGCATCCACCGGGATGCCCATGCCGTAGCCCATCGGGACGGGCTGATCATGGACCTTGGCGGCCAGGCCTACGGGAAAGTTGCCTTGGGCCTTGAAGCTGAAAAAGGGATTTAATTGCCTGCGAATACAGACTCTCAAGTGAACGATCTGACTGCCGAGGAGTTGCTCGGCCGGGCGGCGGACCTGGTTCCCATACTCAGATCGCGGGCCGCCCATAACGAGGAGCTTCGCCGCGTCCCCGACGAAACGGTCCAAGACATTCTGTCCGCAGGCCTGTACCGGATCGGGGTCCCACCCCGCTTCGGAGGCCTGGATGTCGACTATAGCTTGGTTCTTGATGTAGGTATGGAGTTAGGGAGAGGCTGCGGCTCTTCCTCTTGGTGCTATTCGGTCTGGGCCGTGCACGGCTGCATGGTTGGCCATTGGGCTCTGCAGGCTCAGGAAGAAGTGTTCGCCGATGGACCGGACGTTCTGATCTCAAGCTCCTTGAACAACGGCACCTCTAGGGCTGAGCCGGTCAGCGGCGGATATCGTGTTACCGGCCACTGGGAGTTCTCCAGCGGTTGCGATGCCGCGGCATGGGTGATGCTGGGCGTGGAGGGGATCGGCGAACGGAGCTGGGCCTTGATTCCACGCTCGGATTTTGAGATCGTCGACAACTGGTTCGTCTCCGGGCTGAGAGGCACCGGGAGCAAGGATATTGTCGTGGAAGACGCCTTTGTCCCTGCTCACCGAGTATTGAACGTGATCCGCGCCGGCGATGGTGATTGGACCGGGTGGGAGATACACGGACAGAACCGGTACCGGATGCCGATACCGGTGTTGTTGGGATGGGACTTGGTGGCCCCCATGATCGGAATCGCTCAAGGTATGATCGACGAGTTTACCGCCCGCCTGATCGGAACGTCAGGTCCCGGTAAAACCGCTGAGTCCCCTGCCATCCAGATCCGTCTGTCCGAAGCCGCTGCGGAGGTCGACGCAGCCCGGGTGTTCTTACGGCATGACATCCGGGAAATGTTCGACAAAGCGAAGGCGGGAGAATCGTTCGCTCCTCTGGAACGGGCACGATACCGGCGGGACAAGGCCTTCATCACCCAGCTCTGTCTACGCTCGGTCAACCGGCTCTTTGACCTGAGCGGGGGCCACGCTCTCTTCGACTCCTCGTCGCTTCAGAGATTTCATCGGGATGCCCATGCGGTATCCCACCGGGACGGTCTTATCATGGAGCTGGGCGGGTCGCAATACGGAAAAGTTGCTTTGGGACTTGAAGCTGATGGCCGCATTTAGCCGTGGGCGCAGCTCCGATGTTGTCATGCTGAGTTCTTCCCGCGAAGGACGAAGCTCCGACTTCGTCGCGAGTCCTCGACGGAGTCGGGACATCCGAGGTGAAGCCTTTCCAGTATTCCCAAGATTCCTCTCTGCGGCCGGAATCATTCATGCTGGTTGGCGCCACCACCACAGCCCACGAAAATGGGCAGTTCGTGTCACTCCGTTCCTTCGGCGGAAGGAGAGGAGTCTCATGCCTGGTTGTAGCGGTGACCTGAGATTCCTCGCCGCCCTTCAGCGGAAGGGCCGGTGTCGGAATGACAAAGTGTGCAGCCGAAGATTGGTAATTCCATTTTCGGAGCAACGACAGTAGCCATATTTTAAACTCAAAATCTAGTACCTGGCACACCAAATTGGAGAGGTAGAGATGGCAAAAATCACCGGCGGCAAGTTTATTGCGGAAGCCCTCAAGGCCTACGGCGTCACTCACGTTTTCGTGGCCCCGGCCATCG
>CATMOE010000144.1:0-4875 GCA_950072105.1 uncultured Dehalococcoidia bacterium | reverse complement strand
AGCCTTCCACAAGATGGAACGGGGCGAAGTGCTGCGGTCGGTGGTGGTTTTTTAGGGGACCTGGAGCCGTCTCAAAAGGTTCTTTACGTACCTAAGGCCTAAGGGCTCGAGAGAGAACCCAGTAGACTCCTCGAACCCGACGGCCCAAGGTGTTCTTTCTCCACCACGGCGCCTATCTCGCCTTCCAGGCACAGGCGCAAGATATCTCATCGGCCATCTTCGTTATTCCCGGTTGATCAACTATCCATCGACACTGGAAGGCTCTTGATTTTCAACAGCGTGTCGATTCCGTGTATTTCCCTTCGTCGTATATTTGTAGGAAAAAAATTAACGAGGAGAAAACCATGAAATACCTACTTCTGATCTACGACAACGAAGGGAAAAACATGAGCATGTCGCCCGAAGCGATGAGCGAAAAATTGGACGAGTGGTTCAAGTACATCGACGAGCTCCGGGCTTCGGGGATCTTGTTGGACGGCTCAGCCCTCCAGCCCACGGCGACCGCCACAACTGTGCGAGTCGGAAATCCGGCTCCGCTGGCCACCGACGGCCCCTTTGCTGAGACCAAAGAGCAATTGGGCGGGTTCTATTTGGTCGACGCCTCCGACTTGGACGACGCCATCGGTTGGGCCGGCAAGATGCCACACATCGCAGATGGCGGGTCGGTGGAGATTCGCCCTATCATGGAGTTCGACCTCTGATCGATTCTAGGCCAGCGCTTGCGTACAGCAAGCGGCGGCCTCGGGAGCCTGATAACACGTTGGCCAAAACCTCCGCCACCCATCAAGCGATCGAGGCCGTTTTCCGGGACGAGTACGGGAAAGTCTCGGCGTCCTTGATCCGTATCTTGCGGGACTTCGACGCCGCCGAGGAGTCGATTCAAGAGGCGTTCGCCGTGGCTCTGGTCAGGTGGCCGGTCGATGGCGTTCCGGATAATCCGGCGGCGTGGATCACCACCACAGCACGGAGGAAGGGCATCGACGTTGCCCGCCGCGACCAAGCAAGGAACCGCAAATACATTCTCGTAGCAAGTTCTCAATCAGAGGAAGATGAATCCACGATGCTGGAAGGGATGAACGACTCGCGGCTGCACGACGATCGGCTCAGGTTGATCTTCACTTGCTGCCATCCCGCATTGAATGTTGAAGCCAGAGTGGCATTGACGCTCAGTACGCTGGGTGGCCTCACAACCCCGGAGATCAGCCAAGCGTTTCTGGTACCTGAAGCCACTATGGCCCAGCGCCTGGTTCGAGCGAAACGCAAGATCAAAGACGCCGGCATCCCTTACCGGGTGCCAGACGACAGCATTCTTCCCGACCGGTTGGACGGCGTGCTGGCGGTGATTTACCTGATCTTTAACGAAGGCTATTCGGCCAGCGGCGGTGACGATGTTATTCGGCGCGACCTCTCTACCGAGGCGATTAGATTGGGAAGTGTGTTGGCTGAATTGATGCCAGATGACCCGGAGGTGCTTGGGTTGCTGGCATTGATGCTGCTTCAGGACTCCCGTAGAGATGCCCGTCAATCTGCTGATGGTCTCCAGGTGTTGCTCGAGGACCAGCACCGTTCAACATGGAACCATGAGCAGATCAAGCAGGGTGTCGCATTGATTGACCGCGCGCTCGAAATGGGGAGACCGGGCCGATATCAGGTGCAGGCAGCGATCTCGGCCCTGCATTCCCAGGCGGCGACCGCGGGAAACACCGATTGGACTCAGATCGCGGCTCTGTACGAGGCCCTTAGCCAGTTACAGCCATCTCCGGTGGTTGAGCTAAACCGAGCGGTAGCGGTGGCCATGGCGCGGTCGATCATCGATGGCCTCTTAGCCATGGACCGGCCGGATGTGGCGGAGCCTCTACGCGACTACCGGTGGTATCACTCGGCACGAGCCGACCTGCTGCGTCGTTTGGGCCAGTCCTTGGAGTCACGCGCGGCCTACCAACGAGCGCTGGAATTGACCACGAATACATCTGAGATTCGGTTCCTCGAAAGCCGGTTGGCCGAGGTTAGCTAACCTGTACCTGCTGCGTAGTAGATCATCCAACGACTTGAGACTGAGGTAAGCCGTATGCCATACGACGAGAAATTGGCGGGCCACGTCCGCGCCATCTTCCAGTCGGAACCCACCTACACAGAGAGGAAGATGTTCGGCGGCATCTGCTTCATGGTGGGAGGCAATATGGCCGTCGGCGTCACCGGCAGCGACCTGATGGTGCGGCCAGGCCCGGACAACTTCGAAGACGCCCTGATGCTGCCCCACGCCCGCCCCATGGACTTCACCGGAAGGCCCATGAAGGACTTTGTTTACGTGGAGTCCGAGGGCATCGCCACGGACGCGGCCTTGGCTGAATGGGTGGAACGCGGCGCGGCCTTCGCCAGGTCGCTGCCGGCCAAGTAGCAGCGCCCGTGCGTCGGGTGCCCACGGCGGTAGCGGCCAGGGGCGCCGGATCAAGGCAACAGGAACCCCATGTCCCGGAAATCGATCAACGACCACCACGGAACATCACCTTTCACGGGACAATCAATCACCAACACGGACCCTTCTGCGAGGAGTTCGATGGCCCAGGTAATGTCTGCGCACATCTGGTCTAAGGGGTTATCGGGCCATCCCGCCACCAGACCCGGAGAATCCCCGTACCGCTCCTTCACCCCTATAGCGTATCCCTGCATCCGACCGACCAATTATTCGGCGTCCGAGCCCGCTGAGGACGCTTCCGGATAATAGACACTGAGCACTAATTTTCCGCCATCGGGCGTTTTTTTGAGACCAAAGGCAAATAGGTCCCATTCATTCAAGGTCCCCCCAATCCGGAGGCTTCGCGTATGCAACCGGCGCATCTCCTTCAGGCTCCAAAAAGCTCTGACGATCAAGGACTACCGCAGAAAGGAACACTCCAAGTGAACCGAGCACTGCTGAGACTCCGATGTCGCTGGAGAGGGCAAGGGCGTCCTCCGCACGTAGTTCGAGATATTCACCGATCGAACCGGTGTCCGGCGCGGCGATGATCGTATCATCGCTAACGAACACTCGGTTCATCCGGTTCAGCTCTAGAAGGGAGCCGGGGTCGCGAAAATCACCCTGGAAATCTTCTCGGATGGAGAAATACGTTTGGCCACCGGCCTCAGATTTGGCATAACCAAGCTCGGTCAATTTTTCGCTGACGCGGGTTTCATTGAATGAGCCTTTTAGAAATACGGGGCCGAGGGGTTCTGTGCTCGTCGTTCCGGTACTGACCGCAAGGTCGACCGAAAAGGGGTCAACCCCAAAAACGTCGATCCATTCACCAAGATCGCTCCGCATCTGCGAGATAAGATCGGGTGCTAAGACCACACCTGCGGATGCGTACTCATCCCGTTCATCTTGGCTGAGAGCCCGCAATTGATCGGTGTCACCAGGTAGGGGCTCCAACTGCCTCTAACGCTCCAAGCCTATTGCCGAACCAAAGTCCTCTCGTCTTAAGCGAGAGGGGAATCTTCCTCAGGATTTCCGCCCATGGCGGCTGCACATCTGCCGTGGCTTTGGGTGGTGGGCCGGGCGTAGGTGTAAGCGTGGTTGCGGTTGCGGCCGTAATGGGCGTGGGATCGAGTACCGCCTCAAGGGAAGATTCACTGGAACCGCAACCGGCTGCCAGGGCAACCAGAAATCCAATCGCGGCTAACCCAACCAATCGGAAAATGGGCCGCATCCCGATTCAATAATACTGGCGCCAAAAGGAAATCTGATCAACGATTGCCATTAGTGCCTCGGTTAAATGAAATGCTTTTGGCAACGGTATCACGGTAAAACTTACCAATACCGCATTTACGATACCTCTTGGCCGGTTATTATTGGCTGCCGGGGTTGAAGCGATCTGAAGCGATCATCAGGCGCCAGGGAAAATTGAGGCTAGATTGTGGTGCCTTTTGGTACAGAAAAGTTAGATCTAAGCGCCAAGCGATTTGAGCGACCGTCATGACTAGCTTATCGTCAGCAAAAGATAAAACGAACGGGCCGGCCCTATCTGTGATCCAGGGACCGGCCCGCTAGAACTAGTTTCAACGTAAACCGCTAGCCTACGCTTTGAAGCCCAGTTTACCTGAGGCCAACTGAGTCGGCCACGCTCTGGATATCTCGTCTGTCTAATCCCGGCATTATCGATCTGGTCAAAAAGATTCCTCGGCCTTCACCCCGCCAGAAAATCGAGTCGATCGCAAATGGCCTGCCTTTAAGCGGCGGTGCCTGGGACCTGATTCCGGATTTCCCCCGAACGTCCACACTCTCTCCGCCTCCTATGATTCCTTTCAGCAGAGGGCTTTCCTCGAGGAATATGAACGCACCGTCACTCGCCCGGTTCCAGGTCTGGAGCACTCCTTTTTCGCCACCGACAGTACTATGTTGCATCACCACGATATTTCCTCGTTCGAATCCCGGAGGAATATAGCCGGGTGAGCTGAGTTTGTAACCTACTGCTTCTTCTGCGTCCGCAACTTGATCGAATATCAAAGCCCCGTCAGCTGGCGGGTGACCGGTTTCCAATGACTGTCCGGAAACCATCACCGTGTTGAACATGAACCCTAAGATCAAGCTCACGAGCAAAACGAAACCGACCGTTATCGTTTTCGTCGTTTTAGTCATGGTTGAACCCTCCTAATATGCTTTGGAAAATTGAGATTCCGGCTGCTAATTCGAATACCACGATTCATGATGCTTCAACGAGTCGGTAACACCGCACGTGCCGGATATTTTGTAGACCCACTGGTCGACCACGGTGAAGTTATTGTTCCCACCGAAATCGTCGTATTCCCAAAATGTCGTTTTCAACTCGTCGATATCGTCAACCAACAAGCGCCGCCGATTCCGGGTGCTATACTACCCGCACTTTCCTGGCAGGCTCA
>CATMOE010000143.1:0-4876 GCA_950072105.1 uncultured Dehalococcoidia bacterium | reverse complement strand
GGTTACTTTAGCCCAACCTTCTGCCGCGTGACCCGCCACTTGTTCATGGCGGAAGTCAATCACCTTGATGCCTTCATCCACACAACCTTCGTACAAGTTGTAAATATGCCCGCCGTTCAGGGTAAATACGAATTCAACCCCTTCATGCTTTAGGGCTTTAGCGAAGAGATGTCCACCGTCTATTTCTGCCATTCTGCCTCCGATAAGAATCCGCGATAAGAATTAACTCTTGGCTGCGTCATGGTTGCCGATACCGGTTACCCGGCGTGCAAAACCATGGCTAGTCGTTCAAAAACCCATTAGATAGTCCCGCTCAAAGACCGGTGCTAGAGGATGGCTCCCGCTTCTTTTAGTTTCTCGATGCCCGGCCAGTCATAGCCCAGTTCTTCGATCAAGATTTCTTCGGTGTGCTGACCGAGTTCGGGCGCCTCCCGGTAGATCCCGGCCGGCGTTTCGCTGTAAGTCACCGGATGGTTGCACATCTTGACCGAGCCCAGCGCCGGGTGATCGAAAGTGGTGATGTAGTCGTTGGCAATGACTTGCGGATCGTCCTTCAACTCCTCGATCTCCTGCACTCTGGCGTAAATGAAGTCCCCCGCCTCTCGGAACGCCTTGTCCCACTCGTCGAAGCTCTTGGTCGCGAACCGTTGGTCGATTATCTCCACCAACTCAGTGTTGTTTTGCGTTCGGTCGTCCATAGTTGCGAACTTGGGATCGTTGATATATTCCTCCATCCCCATCACCTTCGCGAATGGCACCCAGTGGCGGTCCGGTTGCAGGTGCATGATCTGCACCCAGCGGCCGTCTCCGCACCGGTACAAGTTAGAAAGAGGATTCGCCGGCGTCTTACGCTCGTACGAGCCGAATTTACCGCCTTTGGTTAGCAAGCTCATAGTGATGCCATTGCCTTGGAGCCACATGTTGGACCCCAAGTGCGACGAATCGACCTTTTGGCCGATACCTTGTTCGCTGCGAGCCACCAGCGCCGCCAGAACTCCTAGGCACAACATGATGGCGCCCATCTGGTCCGAGGCTCCCTGGGTCAACCGGTTTGGTTCCGATGCTCCCGCCGGGGTTGCAGACATCATCAGACCGCTACGCGCCTGGCCGCAACCATCGAAGGAAGGTAGGTTGGAGTCGGGCCCGTTAGGACCGTACCCAGACGCCGAACCGTATATCAGCATCGGGTTGATCTCCTTCAGGACGTCATAGCCCAGACCCAGACGCTCGGCCACGCCCTGGCGAAAGTTCTGGACGAATACGTCCGTCTTCTCCACGAGTTTGTGGACGATATCCAAGCCTTCACCTGTCTTAAGGTTTATGGCGACGCCCCGTTTGTTTCGGTTCCCCGACTCGAAGTACGCGTTTCGGTCGGCCACCAGACCGGTGTCCAGGGTGATTGCCCGTTTGACAGCCCGCCCGGCGTCGCCATCCAGTGCTTCTATCTTGATGACATCGGCGCCCATATCGCCCATCATAGCGGTAGAAACCGGACCCATTTGCCACATGGTCCAGTCCAATACTTTGATTCCCTTGAGCGGCCCGTTACCTCCGTTTGCAGCCAAAACGCTTCTCCCATTGGTAGAGTGGATCCGGCGATTGCCAAGTCCGTGGCCGGACTTCCGGCACCCGGTAGCAGAGGACAGCCAACGCGGCTTCGTCTAGCACGTCCCCCCGTCTCACGTTGAACAAAAGCAGTGTAGTAGGGCGACTCCGGGCTGTCAATGCAGCGAATTTGCCTGTTGGCGAAGCCAAAAGGTCCAATTTCGACGGGGTTCTGCCGCAATTCTTCGAGAAATGCTCCAGTCCGTTAAGTTGACAGAGAATGTATAATTTTTCTGTCGCCCCGGAATTGCGTTATGTCTGGTTGTGTCCGGCGTAAAGTCAACACAAGAAAACACGAGGCGTTGTGACCGGATATTCCCGGTGGAGCGCCGCCAGCTCCGCCGGTCCCCAGTTAGCAAGACCAAGAATAATCAATGATACTCAGGAGGCATGTTTTGGCTCAGGTAGAAGGAAGTTCACTGGTAGCGCAAGCGATCGCACGGGAGGGAGTTGAGACCCTCTTCGGTCTGGCCGGAGGTCCTATACAAGACATCATGGGTTTCGCCCCTCATTTCGGCGTCCGTCCCATCGGTGTACGCCACGAGCAGGCGGCAGCCTTCTCTGCCACCGCCTACGGCTTCGTTAAGAATCAGGTGGGGGTTGCCGTGTTGGCAGCGGGACCGGCGGTTAGCAACGGCGTCACCGGCGCCCACGTAGCTTACGACAACTGTCTTCCATTGGTGATTCTGGGCGGATCAGGCGCCCAAGGAGGCCGCTACACCGGGACCTTCCAGGAAACGGAAAACGTGCCCATGTACAAGGGCATCACCAAGATGGCGGTGCAGGTGGACAGCACTCGGCGTATACCCGAATACATGGCCATGGCCTTCCGCAAGGCTCGCACCGGACGCCCGGGACCGGTCTACATCGACCTGCCTTCGGACGTGCTGCAGAACGAGATAGATGAGGAGACCGTCAACTGGCCGAGCAACTACTACACCGACATCCCTCCCATGGGCAACCCGGAACAGATCAAGCGGGCCGCCGATCTGTTGATCAACGCGGAACGTCCCATGATGATCATTGGCAAGGGCGTACGCTGGTCCGAGCCCACGGAAGAGCTTCGCCAATTGGTGGAGACCCTGGGCATGCCCTACGTTACTTCTCCTATGGGACGGGGCTTCATTCCCGACGACCATCCCATGAACTTCGCCGCCGCCCGAAGCGCCATCATGACCAACGCCGACGTGGTGCTCATCGCCGGTTCCCGGCTTAACTGGATGTTCGGCTTCGGCCGCCAGTTCCCAGCGGACACCAAGATTATCCACATCGACATTGAAGCCGAGGAGATCGGGGCCAACCGGGCAGCAGAAGTCGGCATCGTCGGCGACGCCAAAGCGGTGCTACAGCAGATCCTGTCCGAGATGGAGGGCCGGACCGCCGGATTGGCCGAGCGCGCTGAAGAGGGACCTTGGCTGACAGCCTTACGGGACCGCGTCGAGAAGAACGCCGAGAGTATCCAGGCCCGCCTGACCTCCGACGCCAACCCTATAATCACCCACCGGCTACTGCACGAGGTGAGCCAAGTGTTCCCCCGGGACACCATCTACACCGTGGACGGCCAGACCACCTTGGCGACCGGACGGCAGGTATTGCAGAGCTACACCCCGGCCAGCCGTCTTAACTCCGGGTCCAACGGCTGCATGGGAGTGGGCGTTCCCTTCGCGGTAGGCGCCAAGCTGGCCCGGCCGGAAGTTCCCGTGGTAAGCGTCAATGGGGATTGTGCCTTCGGCTTCAACGCCATGGAGATGGAAACAGCGGTACGCCACAATGTCCCCATAGTCTTCGTAATTAACAACAACTCGGGCATCGTCGGCGGGGCTTTGGAATCCCGCATGGGTCTGCCCGAGGGCTACACGGAACGGGTTGCCACCTACACTCCCGACATCCGGTACGACAAGATCCTGGAAGCCTTCGGCGGCCACACCGAGAACGTCACCGAACCCTCGGAGATCCGGGCCGCTCTAGAGCGTGCGCTCCAAGCCACCAAAGAGGGCAAGGTAGCCTGCGTCAACGTGATGTCCGAGCACATGGAGATCGCCCCATCCCGCGACGGCCGAGCCGGCGCCCTGATGGGCTACGACCGCTAGCACAAAACCTGGATCAATTGTGATGCAGATGTAGGGGCACGGCTGGCCGTGCCTCTACTGCGTTGGTAGCCAGGCGGCGTTTGGACCAGCACATCTTAATTGTTTCACAGAGAACTGGAGTGAACGATATTGTTCCGGTATGTATTGACATCGACGAACGCCAACCCTTGCGGACGCGCCTAACATAGCGACGTGGTCGGGGAGACGGGGGAGAGTCAAGCTCCCTCGGAAACACTGGCTGGCGATACTTGTTGCGATTAGTTGGGCAGGGAACCTGCAGACACTTAAGACAATCCCGCGAGCTTTAGTTCCTGATTACAAACAACCTACGCCTTGAGTATCTCCCACCACAGCACGCGCTCCATCAGCGGCCTCATGCCCAGCTCCCGGGATATAGCCAGAGATTCGTCCAAAAGGGCCACGGCCTTGGCTCGGTCCCCTCAGCGTCGCGTTCTTTCAACATGTCCGAGTAATCGCAGCATGTCTAGGCTAGCATGGGCCGGAAGCCGGCGCGGCGGGCGTATTCCAAAACTTCATCGAAATGGCCGGTCGATTTGTCCAGGTCGCCCATGGTATGCGCCAGCAGTCCGAACAAGCAGTAGGTGTTCTGGAAATTAGACTGACCACGATGAAGAACCCAGTGACTGAAGAACCCGAAGATGTGCAACTAATAAAATCCACCGGCTTTTCTTCCAAGAACTCCGTCCTCGGTACATCTACGCACTACCGTTACACAGGTGGACTCCTGCATGACCACTCAGGCAAATACGCCGAATCCGCCCCATTCGAGTACGCTGGGCCGTAACCATTGGTGGCGATGCGATTGAAGGTTGGGATAGACAGAAGCCCCCTCGATCGAGGGGGCTTTCTCTCGCTTGTGTTTACGCAGAATACCCAGCAGACCCCTATAGAGGACGGCAAACCTATCCACCGTCCCCGTTATTGGAACATCAACCACCCACAGTTGGGAGCATTGACATACCACTAAGGCAGCACCGTCCAAAGTTCGATGCAGGCATCGTAGTACAAGCCAAAGTCATCAGCACGACAACTACTAGTGGTTTGGTTTCGGCTCTTACGTACCGGCGCCTCCCAACTGGAACACGGGTGACCGGCGCATTCTGAGGCCGACCACGGACGCGGACAACACTGTCGCAACTAGACACAACAATCCCACCGCC
>CATMOE010000142.1:0-4900 GCA_950072105.1 uncultured Dehalococcoidia bacterium | reverse complement strand
GGGATTAAAGTGCGTTCCATAACCTGCGAGTGTCACGGTAATGCTCGACCATTTCCTTGATGTCGCGGCTGACAATATCGCACTCAATACAGCGCATCAATGACCTGGCAGGCTCTTCTGCTGGTTTGGCACCATCGGGTTCCGAGTGTTCGCTGATCCGCTCTCACCGGTCTTAGGTCTCCCTTGCCGTCTGCACCGCCAGTTGTCTGGCCTGTGCGAAGGAGTAGCTGAGGGCTTCACCTTCAGAGGGAGGTCAAATTTCTCTTCATGTTTATCTTTATCGAGAGCCCCAACAAGGCTGGCCATGGCCTGGGCTTGCCTTGGGTCTAGCGAACTTTCGTGAATCTCGTGATGACCAGCATAGCAGACAGGGGAAAGGATGCGTTGCCGCACACCTGGGACCGGCATCAGGTGGCCCAAAGAATGGAGTAATGGTCGGGGCTCGTTGGCCGTAATCGAGGGGCTGAGGGAATTTGACCAGTGGGCTTAGCCGGTATAATGCGGCCAACAGGGAGCGGGCACAGCTAGGACTCCTTCCAATCATGGCTACAAGGAACTGGCGCATTCTCATGAAGGCAGTTCTATTTACAATCATCGGCGGGGTAGTTGGATTAATCGGTGGAACTTACATACGTATTTTGGTGACCGATTTAGTGATAGCACCACTCATCGTTCCTCTGGTACACCCGTCAGCCCAAACTTACGGGGACGCGCCGATCATAAGCGTAGTTGGTGCGCTGATTATGCTTACATCTACGGTGGTTGGGGGAGGGTTCGGCTACCACCTCGGTACAAAAAAAGGCTGATCGATGGCTCGTCCTCACAACCGGTCTTTGCCATTAAACATCAAAGGAAACAGAGACCACCTGTTTGTAAGAGTACTAACTGAAGCGCGTTCTCAGGCCATCAGGAATGCTAGAGAATGGCCGATAGCGGTAGAGAACAATCAACGCCGGAAATCAGTAAAGTAGCCAATCAACGACCAATGTTAACTACCTAAGATAGGACGAGAATTATGACGAATTATTACAGGATTTGGCTTGGCCAACAGAGTGCCTTTGCGGATGAATGTAAGTCCGGGTCCTTCATCGGGGTTGATTATGGTATCTACCAAGACCTGACCAATGAACTTCCCGATAGGTGGCAAGAGTTTAATGAGAAGTTCCGTCCCATTTGGTTGGACCTTCACCCGGGTAAAAGCAAGATATCGGCCGGCCTGTCTTGCGGCGCGTTACATACTGTATGCAAGGGCATTATCCAAGAAGATATCGTCCTGTCTCCTGATGGGCGCGGTTCGTATATGGTCGGAGAGATAGTCGGGCCATTTAGGTGACAAAAAACCCCGGGCGCGTTCGCAATATCTCGACCAGTGAGCGTCCCAACAGCACTGACAGGCTCCTTAGCCGCCTGGCTGAACCTGGTGGTCTAACGGGGAATAATGGGCAGCACGATGTGAGAGGGGTACTCTTCCATGTGATGAACAGTCTGCCTGGCGGCCTCCAGCCGGTCGTCTTGGCCTAGCGGCGCGCCCGTATTCGGATTACGATCGAAGCGGGGGAAATTGCTGCTGGATATCTCGACCCGTACCCGGTGGCCCGTTTTGAAAAGATGGCTGGTTGCCCAGAGGTCGATAACGAATGCATAGACCCGACCCGGCTCAATCATAGAAGGTTCGGACCTGGAGGTCCGAAAGCGGGTGCGAATAATGCCGTCTTGGAGGTTGTGGGCGTAGCCGTCGGGACGAACGTCGACCAGTTTGGCGGTAAAGTCAGTATCGACCGCGCTGCTGGAGGCGAATAAGTGGACCTTGATCGGGCCGGTTACCTCCAATTCCCTCGCAAGAGACTCGGAGGTATACACCAGCACATCCTGCCGGTCTTCCACTGGTCTCTGGTCGGCCACCCCCTGGGGAATTATCAGGGTGTTCCCGCCATAGGTGGGCACCGGGTCCTTGGGGTCATAAGTGTAGCTATCTGGCGGTTCGTCCCCCGGCGGAGATGTGGAGAGTGTTCCGCCGCCATTCCTCGTGTTGGCAGGGACATCAGAGTGCAGATAATACCGGGTGTAGTGGGTTCGAGCCAGGGGCCACTCTTGTTCGTCGCGCCACCGGTTTTCGCCCATCACGAATAAGCGGACCGGTGGCTCATCCATGACACCTGTGTCTATGTCTTTAAGCCAATAATCGAACCAACGGAGCAGGTTTTCATGCAGTTCGATTCTAGCTTCAGACCCAAAGTCGATGTCGCCTGTCTCGCCCGAAGTTGGTGCGGTATAAGGGCGGATATGGGCCCAGGGTCCGATTAAGAGCTTCTGGCTACGCCTGGCCAATTCGCTTCCGCCCCGGCCACGGATAGACTGGTAGGCGTTGAGGGCACCCTCTAGAAAGATGTCGTACCAGGAGCTGACGTGAAACATGGGCAGCGTGATCCCCTCTGCGTGCCGTAACAAGTTGACCCGCCACCAATAGGCTCCATCTGCCTCATTGTCCAGATATTCCCTGAAGTAAGGAGCTGCTTCCTTCAACCGGTTGATCCAATCGGAGAGCGGTAAGTGCCGGTACCACTCATCTTTCAACGGTTGGGCGAAGTTATCCGGGGGCAAAACGTATTCGTCCATCTGGGACAGAAGTTTCTCGTGACCTGCCCTGCTAAGGGTGTTCCGGCCCTTGAAGATGGCGTAGGGTACCATCCAACCCCACTCCATGGCTCCGCCCGTGTGGTAGGCCCAACTTTGATGAAAGTCCGCCGAGGCTGATACCGGCGCCATCACCTGAAGATGGGGCGGGAGCGGATTGCTGGTAGCCAACGTATATTGAGTGGCCCCCAGGTAGGACTGGCCGGTGGTGCCCACCCTTCCGTTGGACCACGGTTGACGCGCCGCCCACTCCACGGTGTCGTACCCGTCTTGGACCTCTTGGAACAAGGGATCGTAGTTATCCCCCTCAGATTCAAAGCGGGCCCGGCAGTCCTGGCTAACCACCACGTAACCGTGTTGGGCGAAGAACCAGATGGAATGGCCGGGATTGTTAACGTAGCCGTCTTTGCCGTAGGGACCTCTGGTAACCAGTACAGGGTACCGGCCAGGGGCGTCTGGCCTGAACACATCTGTGGCCAATTTGACGCCGTCCCTCATGGGGACCATAACGTTTAGTTCCCGAGCTACATTGAATTCACTGTGTACTGACATAAAACCAACCCCGTGGAACGTCTGATTGGGAATATCGTCTATCTAACGGTCGGGCGAGTGAGCAGCCTCCCAATCTTAGCACGCCGATTTCCAGAAACGGAGTCTTGTGCTGTGGAGCCACACCAGGGTTAAAGCCGGGGTCGCCAAATTGACTAAATTTCCGCACCCCAAGTCACCTGTGGTCTGCCTAGAAAATCTGCGGCCTTCGACCCCGCGTGGCTTACTACCAACAATGATTTGCCTGACACTGACACTCTTCAGTTCCAATTTATTCAGGCACGCGAAATACCTGCAATGGCTACAGACTCCAGACCCCGTAGCCAGATTCGAACTCCGGCATAACCGACCGGGAAAAGCGCTCATGGTGGAAATGACCGAGTCCACGGTCTCGTCGTGAAGCTCAAGGATGTTGTATCATGTTCCCGGCTTCCCGTCTTGCACATGAGGCACCAATCCGTGAGACCTCAATCTCTTGGTTCTAGGAGGGTTTAATTGCTGTACGAACTGCGCGTCTACGACGCCATGCCCGGAAAGCTTGGCGCACTCAACGACCGATTTGCCAAACATACGACGGGCTTCTTCAAAAACCACGGCATCGGGATCGTAGGATTCTGGACCGCCGTGATCGGCACCGGCAACCAGCTCACCTACATCTTGAGCTTCGACGATATGGCGGACCGGGAGGAAAAATGGGGAGCCTTTCAGAATAACTCCGACTGGCACAAGGTGCGGGCTGATTCGGAAAGGGATGGGACCCTGGTGGCCAGCGTCCAGAACAGCTTCATGCGGTTGACCTCCTACTCGCCCGAACCCAAGATAAGTACCAATCTCCAGGAGCTTCGGGTCTATCAAGCCGTGCCCGGCAAGCTGCCCGCGCTGAACAGCCGGTTCGCCGACCATACCACCCACTTGTTCGAGAAGCACGGTATCCGAAACGTTGGCTACTGGACCCATGATGTGGGCGCCAACAACCAATTGTTTTACATGGTGGGCCACGCCGGCCTGGCGGACCGGGAGAAGAACTTTGCCGCCTTTGGCGCCGACCCTGACTGGCAGAAAGCCAGGGCCGAGTCGGAGCGAGACGGCCCTCTAACCGTCAAGACCCAAAGCTCCATCCTGCAACCCACTGCATATTCTCCGCGCTGACCGGCCGTTTTCAGGCAAATGCCGGTGCTCTGCGCCCCACTTGGGACCGCTCCTTGAATTCCCATTAACATGGGGGGACTATGGGAGGTCGATTAATATCAGGTCCCTGATGGAGCGGGTGCTGTCCCGCCAATGTACTGTTCCTCCAACATGGCCAGCGAGCGTATACAACGGCACATTGACAGCTCACTAGACGAAGCCGACCAGGCTGTCGCCAACGAAGACTTGCCCACCGTTGCCAGCCGCGCCAGAGCAGTCCTGCGGATGGACCATGAGAACAGCGATGGGCTCTCTTACCTTTTATGCCCATGGTCTTGGGCTCAAGAACCCGCCTTTCGCCTAAAGGAAATTTGACAGCAACAGGAACGGACAACTGTGAACCTTGGGAAACTCACGTGGACAGTACCTGGGTATTATAGCTACAGCATGGATTCCCAGAGACAGCTACGGACAAGTCGCACCGAACTCATAACCCGAAGGTCGTTAGCAGGAGAGGAGCCTGATCGTGGGACTCCTATTTGATTCCAGATGAGTTTTTCAAAGTGTGCCTAATTGATCTAATTCGCAA
>CATMOE010000141.1:0-5002 GCA_950072105.1 uncultured Dehalococcoidia bacterium | reverse complement strand
ACTGCGCTACACCCTAGATATACCAAATCCGCCTGGTTAGATCGGGCTTTGTAACCGGCGAGGTTCAACACCTAAGCTACTCTTTTCAACCAAGCAATCGAACCGATTTGAATCCAACGAGATGTTAGTTGCTGGGCGGTTGGACTCTACTTCGGCGATCGCAATACCACTTTCTCCGGCCACTGAATAGAGCAGATAGACGTGGTCGTCTTCTACGAAGACGGCCGGATCGCGCAATTGATTCACGTGGCCATACGCCGTGCTGCGCACAGAGGGTTCCAATGGCGCATCGGCGCCTTCCCATTGACGTTCAGGACGCAGTACCTCTATGGCTTCGGTCTCCTTCCATGCCTGCCATCCCACCGACAAACTGATCGTGCTCAGCAAGATCCGTTCTGGGATGTCACCCACCCGGGTCCAAAACACGTGCAGTATGCCATTCCTTTCAATTGAGGGGGCTTGTGTTGGTTCAGAGACACCCTCACAGGTCACACGTTAATCAAGAATGTGTGTTCTCCAATTGTGGTAGATATCTCTATGTCACCGTTCACCATTTCCCATTGTTCTGAGACCTCGTCGTCGACTTTTAGGGAGCATCGGCGCGAATCTACGTTGGTGACCCGGAAGGATGTGGGCTGCCCGGCGGATGTCGGCAGCCCTTTATCAGTCGCTATCACCAAACATGAATGTTGGGCATCGTAATAGGCTTGTGATAGACAAACATTTGGAAAGTCTACACCATACACCGTAGGTTCAATAAATTTCTTGAGGTTTGGTTTGTTGTAAATACGCCACATTGCGTTACGTGAAATAACTTCAGCGGTTGCAATAGGTCCGTTCCATTGTCCTCTTGGATAGGGTTCATTAAGGCCAAATCCCCATGTGAATTCCCCCGATGCTTCATCCCACATCGGCTGATAATTCTCTTCCGCGTGAGCTTTGAGCTTAGCGTATATCGCATCCTCTCCAAACTCTCTAGCTAATATCATACCGAGCGTAGTGCCCCGAGGCGCGGGTTCGAGTGTAGTGTTGTCTATCGTCCCTTCTATCACTGGACCAGTCCCGGTCCATCCCAAGAATTCTGCGGCGCCTTTGAACAGCATTCTCGCTTCATCGTTCTTCTGACCGACCAGCTCGTGAGCTAACATGAGGTGGCCTGCTGGGTTAGTCATATGGCGATGATCGACCAAAGGATCGTAATATAAAGTGGAGGAGTCTTTTGCTGTACCCTTTATGTTACCGAGTCCGTAGAGTTCCTTAGCCGACTCCCACCACCTGTTGAAGACACGGTGGTGGTCGGTCCCGTAGAGTATATCTGTTAGCCTCAGACCGAGGCCGGCTCCAGCCAGTCATTGTGGCCAGATTTTAGTATTCTCTCATTGACAGCCCTCTGCAGTACGAGACCACTGTTGGGCTAGATGCTCCGCGATCGAGGTGTGACTCCACGAGAAAGTATTCTCGCCGTCACGAATCATGTTAAAAGGTTGGTTCCATTTTTCATCCCCTGTTACATACAGGTAAAAGCCCAACATCATTAAGAACCAACCCTTGAAAAAAAGGTTCCCGTCAGCACCTATGGGGTCCATCTGTAAACCCCAAGGCTCTACGCCGTTCGCTGTCCAGCCTGGTACGTCGTACTCTCCTCGGAGATGTCGCGGGATCAATCCGTACCAGCTCTCTTGGTAATTACCTCTTCGGGGGTCATGACCGATCTGATCAAGCCAATCTTTCGCCGCCCAATAACCGGTATGTCTATGCAAAAGTTCATCCAGAACCTTGCCATACACCTCTCGCCAGGCAGGGGTTGTATCAGACATTAACGGTATCGCGTAGCTTGAACCACGAAGGTCCATCCTATGCCAAGAACTTGTCGGTTCGTTTGTGATGGCGTCCCAATGTGGATGTGGATGGCCGTCTTTGTCCCAGTTGTCTTCGGTGGTAGCTTTTCGATACAAATACCGTAGCCAACCGCGGGTCCGATCAGATGTTACAGGGTATCCTCGGATCACTTTACTCATATAGCAATATCCTAACTAGAGAATCGTCGCGCTATAGATGGATGGTACCTGGCTGCCTCACGTGAATTTTGATCAACGACTAGTGATTTAGCAAGCATGGGCCCCTTCATCGAAAACAGAGCACGCAGCGTACTCGTAGGCGTGTGGAGCTACTGATTTCGCGCTAACTCTGAGTAGTTTCAGCCCCAAGCTGATTGTAGTCTGAGGGGATGCTTACTCCTACTCCAAGAAGACCCTAGCTCAGCCCGTCATGGGTTCCTGGTCAAACATGCCGTATAGATTGACACCACTGCGCGCGCTGACACCACCGAAGTACCGCACGTACAGGACTTAGCTTGAGCCGAAGCCGCTACAACATGTGCCCCAATTCAAGCGGATCCGACGCTAGGGTCCCAAGTGTATCACCCTCAGCCGCCAAATCAGTGAGGTCGGTCGGAACGTGTTTCGTTGTCGAAAGCGTCGGCGAGTTGACCAAGCGCTTGGGACAGGTTACGGAGTGCGTTCGCCACGGCGGATGAGCTAGGAGTTCAACCCCCGCCCGGCTCCACCAAACTCTCCCCCACCAAGACGCCACTCTTCCCCACCAGAGGGGGCGGCTTCCTTCTAACTGCCAATGTTGGTCCAAAGCGGCCGCGCTCGGCCTCTTCGAAGGGTCTTACTAAATGGCTGGCCCACCTGCCGACTGACAGGCGACAACCTAAATTTGAAAACTCTGGACTAAATCCCCTTGAACCATTGGCTGAACTGTTCAGCCAATGCCTTATCTCCATCTATGGTCATATGCCCGGAGGCCATAGCTTCAGCAGCCTTCATGCGTCCGTACATCAAAAGGGCGAATAGGTGAGTGTGGCAGCGGAAGGTCACGTCTGCTACGCCTTGCGGGACCTGTTCGTAACGGAACTTATCTCCCTCAACGATAATGTCGGCAGTCACTGGCACCGGGGTTTTGACATCGAACCTGTAGCGTACCGGTCGGTCCAGCGCAGGCCCGGCCCAGAAGGCCCAGCGCAGTGAACCAGAAGCGAAAGACTCCTGGATCAAGATAACCATGGACTCCAGGCTGGCGGCGGAAAGGCCGGCCTTTTCCTCGATAGCCGATCGGATGTCCCACTGGTGCAGGACGATCTCCTTGAAGCGTAGGTCAACGAAATTTCCTGCCGGTACGATGCTTCCTGGATGATAGCAGGGCTTGACCTGGTCCTCTAGGGACAGACCGGTGAGTAGGTCAATCAGATGGTTATCCTTCTCTATGAACGTCTCCAGCAGTTTGTCGCCTAGCCTCTCCCGGGCGGCTATGGATGACTTGGCCAGAGCATCCGCGCTGATGGACGGGTGGCCAGTTCCTGCTTCGGGCCTCCCTTCCGGTGGTGAGAACTTGCCCTCCAGGCCTTGGGTTACGGTGCTGGCATAAAACTCGGAGTTCCCTACCAGATGAGCGACAACATCTGAGACCAGCCACTCGTCGCAGGCACTTTGCTTTTCCCAATCCTCAGCAGGGAGATTTATCAGGTATTCCTGGAAACTCTCGGACTCGTTCTTATATAATTGGGCTCGCTCTTCGAATGAAGCCATTGGTCCTCCAGCAATCTTTTACCTCGGGTTTACCTGAACTCCCGGAAGAAGGCCCGGACCTCCTCCGCCAGTAGCTGGGGTTCTTCCAGAGCGGCGAAGTGCCCACCTTTCGTCATTTCAGTCCAGCGCCGAACGTCGTAGGAGCGCTCGCCCCACTCCCTTGGCGGCTTGGAGATCTCTTGAGGAAACATGGCCATCCCAGCGGGCGCGGGCACCTTCTGGTCTTTATCCATGACCCAGAGGTTCTTCTGGTTTTCGAAGTACATCCGGGTGGATGAGCTGATGGTCTGGGTCACCCAGTAGATGGTGACGATGGTCAGCAGTTCGTCCTTGGTGTACCTCTTCTCCACATCCCCGCCGCAGTCGCTCCAGGTGCGGTATTTCTCCACTATCCAGGACGCCAACCCGGCGGGAGAGTCGTTCAGCCCATAGGCCAGGGTCTGGGGTTTGGTCCCCTGGATGTGGTTGTAGCCGCCTTCTTCGTCGAACCACTTGGCACGTTGGGTGATAAGCGCCTGTTCTTCCTCTGTGATCGGCCTGGACCCCGGGCCCAGATAGGGGGTTGGCCGGGTGATCGAAGTCAGATGGATGCCATACATATTTTCTGCATGGGCGAACCCCAACCTGGCAGTCACCCCGCTGCCTATATCCCCTCCCTGAGCACCGAACTTGGGATAGCCCAGGTTCTGGGTCATGAGCTTGTTCCACATGCCGGCAACCCGCTGCACCTCCATGCCCCTATCCCCGGCGTGGTCTGAGAACCCGAAGCCGGGTAGGGATGGTGCGACCACATCGAACGAGTCTGCAGCGTCGCCGCCGTGGCTGGCCGGGTCGGCCAACAGGGGGATGATTTTGGTCATCTCGAAGAAGCAACTAGGCCAGCCGTGGGTGATGACCAGCGGGATGGGAGCAGTGCCTTTGCCCTTCTCATGTATGAAGTGGATGTCCAGGCCGTCAACTTCAGACTTGAAGTGGCAGAACTCGTTTAGTTTGGCTTCTTGAGTGCGCCAATCGAAGTCTGTGCGCCAGTACTCAACCAACTCTTTGATGTAATCTAGGTTGCTACCATAGTCCCAGCCTGTGTTGGGAATCTCGTCGGGCCACCGAGTGTCCGTCAGGCGCTTACGCAAATCTTCCAGAACGCTGTCTTCCACTGCTATGGTGAAGGGTCTTACATCCATCTGAGATGTGCTCCTGTACGTGCCGGATTAGACATAGTAATGCCGCGCTGGAAATTCGTCTAGTCGAGCCAAAGAACAATAGAGCAAAAGCTATCCGGGTATTGGGAGAGTAGAGTCGAACTATGCCGGGAACGCTAACTGGCTGTGGCGATTAGGGGTGACTTGAGCAGGTGACGGCTCATTTCCTATGCTCAATATGGTAAGAGCATAGGAAATGGCGAAATTATCGGA
>CATMOE010000140.1:0-5135 GCA_950072105.1 uncultured Dehalococcoidia bacterium | reverse complement strand
GTAACTTTTGTCCAGCTCTGCCTCGGGGGATCACAGAGAGAGTACCCCGCCGGGTTGACCGGCATATGGGGGCACTTTATACTTCCACGGAGCGCCGGACAGGTGTAGATACCGGCTAATCCACGGGGGTTATGATGCCCAGACTCGACCAGCTTAGCGAGATTCAGCGGCAGAGCGCTTTGTACTTCCCGTGCCTTGAGAACGACACCGCGCCCTGGACGCCCTGGACCAAGGAGCTATCGAAAAGCAAGGTTGCTCTTGTTTCCAACGCCGGGCTGCACCTACGCAACGACCAGCCGTTCAAGGGCGGAGACCCAACCTACCGGGTGATTCCATCGGACGCCAACACCGCCGACGTGATAGACAGTCACACCAGCATTGGATGGGACCGCACGGGGATATACCGGGACCTGAACCTAGCCTTTCCCATGGACCGTTTGCGCGAGTTGGCGGAGCGAAAAGTTATCGGCAGCCTGGCCCCGGATTATTACTCCTTCATGGGCCATGGGCGCCCAGCGCGACCCCAGAAAGATCATCGAGGAAACCGGTCCTCAGGCGGCGGAAGCCATGCATGCCCAGGACGTTGATCTGGTCTTGTTGGTGCCTGTTTGACCCCTTTGCACCCACACCGTGAATGTGATCGCCCGGGTGTTCGAAGAGGCCGGACTGCCAACTGTCGTCATCGCTTTGATCAAAGAGCATGCGGAAAAGGTCAAACCATCCAGGGCGCTGTTCGTGCCCTTCCCCTACGGCTATCCCATGGGCAAGCCCAATGACGCCGAATTCCAGCATCGGGTAATCGGCGCTGCTTTTGAGCTCTTGCAACGTTCTCAGGGCCCGGTGCTGGAGGACTTCCCGGACGAGGCCGGCCCCACCGAGTTCTACCAGGCTTCGGCGGTAACGTCTACCGAGGACGCGATAAAAAAGGACGCGGCCAACGAGATCACGGCCCTCAGGGCATTCTACGAACGTTGGATAGAGGACGGAAACGGCCGGACGGCGGTTGGTTTGAGCGGGATTCCCCAGCGGCGGTTCAGAGGTATGGTCCGGTTCTTGCAGGACTTTTCCAAGGGCGAAGAGACCGATATGAAAGAACGTCCCCAAGACGTGCCTTTGCCCCATTACGTGCGGTACCGCGTCGACGACTTGAAAGCATTTTTCTTCGAGTCCCGCATGGCCCAGCGGCCCTAGGATTCAGAACCCGAACTGCAGACCTGGTTCTGGGGGGACACCGCCGCCGGCCAGTTGGTAGCGGCCATCGCCAAGCACATGGTCGACACCGGAGACGAAGCGATGGCCCGGGTCGCCAACGGCATCGCCCGTAGGTAGCGTCTCTCACCCCCGGCCCCTCTCCCCACGGGAGAGGGGTGCCTACGATGGAATCGAAGGCGGGGTGAGGGATCGCTTTTTAGGAAGCGGACTTATCACGGCAAGAAAATCACGATTTACCCGCTCTTCCATAGATAGAGAAACGAAAACAAATTCTACCGACCTCTAGATCTGATGAATTTATGGAGGCTAACCATGCCTGGCGCTCTCGACGGTATCCGCGTTATAGACTTTGGACAATATGTCGCCGGTCCACTGGCTGGGATGTTGCTGGCCGACCAGGGAGCCGACGTGATAAGGATCGACCCGCCTGGTGGACCCCGATGGCAGACGCCGGCCAACGCTACCTGGAACCGTGGCAAGCGCAGCGCCGTGCTGGACCTGAAGCAGCCCGAGGATCTGGCGACGGCCCAGGCGCTAATCCAAGGCGCGGACGTTGTCGTGGAGAACTTCCGGCCGGGTGTGATGGACCGTTTGGGTTTGGGCGCCCAAGAGATGACTGAGGCCAACCCCCGCCTGGTCTATTGCTCGCTTCCCGGATTCGCCTCCGATGACCCCCGGTCGAACGTCAAGGCCTTCGAGGGCGTGATCGGCGCTGCCGCCGCGACCTACGGCACCCGCACCATGGCCGACGACTTCAAGAGGCCGGTGTACACCGCCGTTCCCATCGCCTCGGTGTATGCCGCGTTCCAAGGGGTAGTCAGTATCGCAATGGCCTTGAACGCCAGGGAGAGCGACGGCCTGGGCCAGCGGGTAGAGGTACCCTTGTTTGACGCAATGCTCCCGTCCAACGGGCATCACGGGTTGCGGGTGCACGACCCAGACATGATCCCGCCGACCAGTCGCGGCCTCTGGGGCGGAGTATTCGAGTGCAAAGACGGCCGGTATATCCGCTTCGGCGGCACCGGAAACCAGAACTTCCGCCAGTTTGTGGAGGCTGCCGGAATCACTTCTTGGGACGCCGAAGGCCTCACCGACTTTGATCGGCTCATGCAGAACCGGGAACTGGCCGACGAAGCGGCTGCCCGGTCCAAGGAGCTATTCAAGACCCGCACCGCCCAGGAATGGGAGGACTTGGTGGCTGAAGCGGGGAGCGAGGGCGCCATGTGCCGCTCCAGCGAGGAGTGGTTCGAACACGAACATGCCCGTCAATCCCGGATGGTGATCGAAGTAGACGACCCCACCTACGGCAAGATGCTGCAGCCAGGCATCGCCGCCCGCATGTCGCTAACTCCGGGTAGTGTGCGTGGCCCCGCGCCCGTCCTGAACCAGCACCGGGAGGAAGTCCTCGCCGAGTTGCGCGCCGCCAAGCCCGCCGTTGCCGCCCAAGCTCCGTCATCGTTCCTGAGGGCGGCATTGGAAGGAGTGCGGGTGCTGGATCTGTGCATCATCCTCGCCGGACCGACCCTAGGCCGGACCCTGGCCGAGTTCGGGGCCGACGTTATCAAGATAGACAACCCGGTCCGTGACTCCACGGTGGCCCGCCACAACGAGGTCAACCGTGGCAAACGCAGCATCCTGCTGGACTTGAAGTCGGAAGAAGGCCGGGATGTATTCTGGAGATTGCTGGAGGACGCCGACGTGGTGGCCCAGAACTACCGGGCAGGCCGAATGGCTGAACTGGGACTGAGCTACGAGGATGTCCGCAAAAGGAAGCCGGATATCGTCTACGCATCCCTCAACGCCTTCGGCCACTTGGGACCTTGGGCCGGCCGCCCCGGCCACGAGCAGTTCGCCCAAGCGGCCACCGGCATGGACCGGCGATTCGGCGGCGATGGACCGCCTACTGTTCAGCCCAACCCGGTTAATGACTACGGGACAGGGTTTATGGGCGCCTACGGTGTGGCCCTGGCCCTATTGCACCGGCAGCGCACCGGTCAGGGACAGCACGTGGACGCGTCCTTGGCCTACACCGCGATGACTCTTCAGTCTCCCTTCATGCAGCAGTACGATGGCAAGGTTTGGGACGAGACTAAGGGCCAGGACGCTTTGGGCAGCCGCCCTCTGCACCGGGCCTACGAAGCCTCAGACGGATGGTTCTTCCTGGGCGCCCTGGAAACCGAGCTTGCCCGATTAGATGCGGTAGAAGGCCTCTCCGGCGTTGGCGGATTGAAGGATTCGGACTTAGCCGATGCTTTGGAAGAACGCTTCCAAGCAAGCACTATCGACACATGGGTCGGACGTCTCACGACAGCCGGGTTGGGCGCACACAGAGTTGTGACCCATCCCAGCGAGTTGATGGATGACCCGTGGGTAGTGGACCATGGTCTTTCCCTAACCCGTCTCCACCAGGAGATCGGCCTGGTGACCACCGCCGGGCCGGCCCCCCGCATGTCGCGCACGCCGGTGGCTCCAGGTCGCCCCGCCCCCAAGCCCGGCGCCGACGCCCAGGAGATCCTGGAAGAGATCGGCCTGGGCCACCAATTCGACGGCCTGGTGGAACGAGGCGTGATTCGCCTTGACGGCGTGGCGGCCGGGTGACTCCGGGAATTGAACCAACTGGGGAATCGGAACAGGCCTTATCCAACCAATCGTGGCTGACGAGTGAGTAGATACATGCTCTGGAACTTCCCGCCGGGAAGAGAAGAAAAACGCCAGGTCCTCTTAAACGCCGTGGCTGAGGTGCGTGAAGTTCTGGAGGCGGGAGCAGACCAGTCCGAAGAGGAAGGCACCCTTCCCCAGGATTCGGTGGACGCTCTCTACGAGTCCGGTTTATTCGGACTTAAACTCCCGGCCGAGCTTGGCGGGGCCGAAGCAGATCCGGTGACCCAATTGGAGGTCATTGAGGCCTTGGCCCGCATAGACTCCGCGGCGGCGTGGTGCACCATGATCGGCGCCACGTCGATGGGTTCCTGGGGCGCTTTCTTGCCCGACGAGGCTATCGAGCGGCTGTTCGTGGGTGGCCGCCCGCCCAGGGGAGCGGGAGTCTTCCTGCCCGCCGGAATAGCCGTGCCCAAAGGCGACGGGTATATCGTCAATGGCCGGTGGCCCTTTGCCAGCGGGATACGCCATTCGGAGTATGTGTCCGGCGGGGTCAGGGTCGCCCTCGACGGAGTGGAAACCAGCGAGCGTTTGCGGGTGATTTTCCCAACCTCTGACGTGAAGATTCACGACAATTGGCAGGTGTCAGGACTCAGGGGCACCGGAAGCAACGACTTTTCGGTAACCGATCTGTTCGTGCCAAAAGAATTCTCCTGGGACCCCATACATACGCCGCCTGAACGGGGCGGGCCGCTGTTCCGCATGGGTTCGCCCGGATTGGTGGCCAACGAACATTCGGCCTTTGCTTTGGGAGTGGGACGCCGGGCGTTGGATACCATCGTCGGCCAGTCTACGGAAACGCGGGGTTGGCGGAACCAGCAGGCCATCGCCTCCCGCCAGTCTTTCCAGCGGTCCCTCGGTTGGTGCGACCTGCGGTTACGCGCTGCCCGGTCCTTGGTCGTCGATATATTGGAGCGGGCCTGGGAGTCGGCGTGCAACGGAATCACACCTGACCTGCAACTTCAGATAGATATGCGCAGCTCGGCCACTTATGCTACCGAGGTGGCGGTTGAGGTAGCCTCTCAAGCATTCCGGTATGGTGGAGGCCGGGCGCTGTATAACACCAGTGTACTGCAGCGGTGCCTGGGGGACCTCAACGCGGCGGCCCAACACTTTATGGTCAACGACACGTCCTACGAGAACCATGGGCGATTCATGCTGGGCATGCCAGGTATTGATCCCATGGGCTGATACACTTGGGAATCTCCTTGGCCAACCAACTTCCTCGATTTCTTGACGCGATAAGCAATACCGGGTACATTCAC
>CATMOE010000139.1:0-5213 GCA_950072105.1 uncultured Dehalococcoidia bacterium | reverse complement strand
GATCAATATCAGAGTAGGCGTTGGCGCAGTCGCCGCCATCGTCGCCATCGCTGTGGTTATTCTGATCGTCCGTGGTGGCGGACCGGATTTGGCGAGGCCCAATATCACGCTGGAAGAGGTGATCAACTGGGTGGACACAGACCGGCCTCGGGAAGACGGGGTCCAACCGCCGAACTTTGTGGCTGGTCAGGTGGGCCAAGAGCTAGTTCCCGGTGACGGCGTGTTGACCTTTCCCAACAGCCACGCCCGAGCCGACGGCCACGCCCGCTCCGCAACCGTTGCCGGAGCGGCAGACTACCATCGCTCCACACGTATTCGCCGGTACCGCAACCGTTGGTGGCGCGCCGGCGCCGGATGGCACGGTGATTACCGCATGGGTTGAGGGTTTCTCAGAGCCGGTGGGAGAGGGTGTCGTGGCCGCCGGTTCCTACAATCTCAAGGTTTTCCAGTTGGGGACTGTTTCTTTCTCGGGGCGCACCATTATTTTCAAGATTGGCGAGTCCACCGCCAACGAGACGGGGATCTGGCAGTCCTTCGGGGCTGACGTGGTAAACCTGACAATCGAGGGTTGATCGCGCCGTTTGTCTGTCCAATGTATAACCGCTAACATGGTCCGGCATAACTGGAATGATTTCCGGCCCAGCTATCAGGGCCGGCGGTAGGAGGATTAGGGAGCATGGAACGGGATTTCATTGGATACGGCCGGACGCCGCCTCAGGTGCGCTGGCCCAACGACGCTAAGATCGCCATATCCGTCGTTATAAATTACGAAGAGGGCTCGGAGTATTCCTTGCTGGACGGGAGCCCCCACCACGAAACAAACAATGAAGTGGCTTCACCGGTACCCACGGACCAGCGGGACCTGTTCAACGAGTCGTTCTTCGAATATGGCAGCCGGGTTGGGGTTTGGCGGCTTTTAGACCTGTTGGACCGGTATCAGGTAAAGTCCACCTTCTTTAGCTGCGCCTTGGCTATGGAACGTAACCCTGAAGTAGCCAAGGAGGTCATTGCCCGCGGACACGAAGTGTGCGGCCACGGCTACCGGTGGGAGGAATACCACCTGATGGACAAGGAGTCCGAGCGCCGGGCCATCCAGATGGCTGTCGACTCCCTGCGCAAAACCACTGGTGAAAGGCCCTTGGGCTGGTTCACCCGCTACGGTCCCAGCATAAATACCCGGGACTTGGTGGTGGAAGAAGGGGGATTTCTATACGACAGCGGCTCCATGAACGACGACCTGCCTTATTTCGTTACCGTCCGGGAAAAACCCTGGCTGGTGGTCCCTTACAGTTTTGAGACGAATGACGCCAGGTTCTGGCGAGGGGGTCTGGTCTCTATCGAGGGCTTCTACGAATATCTGAAAGAAACCTTTGACTGTCTATATGAGGAGGGGCAGACCCATCCAAAGATGATGTCCGTCGGCCTCCACTGCCGCATCGCCGGCCGTCCTGGCCGTTCTCGAGCCGTGCGGCGGTTCCTGGAGTACGCCAACGGGTTCCCCGATGTGTGGTTCGCCCGGCGCATCGATATAGCTCGCTGGTGGCTAGAACATTACAGTCAACCGGCGTCACCGTAGCTAAAAAAGATAGGTGTATGTGGCGTAGTATCGGGGCCGGATAGCGCCCTTGTAATCTCAAGGATCAGTCTGGCCCGGATAACCCAAACGTGGGAGCCGCCGAGCATGCCCATCATGGATAACATACTCCTAGACCCCACCCCATCTGAATTTATTCGGGCCATCGAAGCCAATACCATTGAGAGCTTCAAGGCCTGGTGCAAGTGGGCTAGGCTGCAGCTTCAACAATACCCGGAAATAGCCTGGACAGCGTCGGATATTCCCTTTTTCCTCTTTAACGTGGTCTTGGGTTTGGTTCCCCAGACCGGAAACTCGCCGGCGGATCCGGGAACGATCGTCGCTGCCGCTACCTCTCGAGCCAGATCGCGTCAGGTGCCCATGGGTTGGTGGGTGGGACTAACCAACCAGACTCCCGACTTGGGTCAACTTCTGGAGAAACAAGGCTGGTTCCACGCCGCCACGTTGACTGGCATGGCAGTCGATCTGCCGGATCTGGTTGAACCGGCGTCCTTGCCCTCTGGCCTCACCATCAGTTCGGTTCACGATACGGATTCCCTGGAAACCTGGTGCCAGATAATGACATCTGTAAGCGAGTTCCCCGATTTCGCGGCATCTGCTTGGTTGGATATGTACCGCGACATGGAAATCATCGACGACCCACAATGGAGCCTGTTTCTAGGCATCGTCAACGGCAAACCGGTAAGCACCTCATTGCTATTCTTAGGCGCCGGCGTGGCTGGCATTCACGCCGTCACGACCCTACCGAAATACCGGGGCCGGGGGATCGCCACGGCGATGACCTATCCGCCTCTAATATATGCCCGAAATCAGGGCTACCGGATAGGCGTCCTTTTTTCCTCGGAAATGGCGGTAGATATCTATCGCAAGATCGAGTTTCAAGAGTACGGTCAAGGCCACATCTATATGTGGCAACCGGAAGAGGCGTCCCAGCAACCAACCTGATTTAGATGGCAAACACCGCATGTGTGTGCTTGCTCTCCGTTTAGGTTGCCGGCACGCCTCGGGCGTAAAGCTGGCGCAATGGAACGCGGCCGAAGCTCAGCGTCATGATTATCAAGAATCCTAATCCACCAGCTCCCAGGATCAGTGGCGCCGACAGTCCGGTCAGCCCGGCCAGCGCCCCGTTGATCAAGTTAAAACCGGCCATGGTGCCGTTGGTGTGCCAACTGTAGACACCCAACATCCTGCCCCTGATCTCATCGGGCGCGATTATCTGGAGCATGGCATGGCTCAGCGTCATGAATCCGCCTTGGGCGAAGCCCATCGCCGCCGCCGATAAGATGGCCAAGGGGAGGTTGGGCGACATAGCCAAAGCCACCGCGCTGGCGCCGCTGAATACCCCAAGCACAAGTAACCACTTGCCCCTTGCCGCCTTACTTCTCACGCCGGCTAACATCAACGCCGCTATTAGGGCTGCTACTCCAAAGCTCACCATTAAATAGCTGAACCCATTCAGAACGGCGGCGGTGCCTTCCATATTTAATTTGTCTTTTGCGAATACCGGGAAGAGGGACTCGAAGGACATCGTCATGCCGCAATGAGCTACCACTAGCAACACCAAGGAAAGAACCAAGGAGTGCCGGTACATGTAGCTTAACCCGGCAAAAAAATTGCTAACAAAATTCTTCCGGAAGTTCCCCGCCTCCATGACGCCCCGAGAGGCGGTCCTGATGGTCATGACCATCGCAAACCCAAGAATATAGAGGCCGGCGCACAAGAAGAAGACCCAGTCTTGATGTCCGGTGGCCCAGAGTACAACCACGATAAGGAATGGACCCACGAACCGGGCGCCATGGAAAGTCGCTTGATACAGTGACACGGCGTTCAATAACCGTTCTCTGGGCACCATGTTGGCCAGTAACGCTTGGGCGGCTGGCATTTGGGTCGACCGCCCCGCGCCGGTAATGGCCGATAGGATCAAAATATGCCACGGTTCTATTAGTCCCGGGACCACCAAGAAGGCCAAAACCAGGTTGTCGGCCACGTTCACCGCATAGGCAACGGCTAACACGGTGCGGCGATCGAAACGGTCGGTCAGGTATCCAGCCAAGGGAGACACCAATACCGACGGAATCATGGCGGCGAAGGTGACCAACCCCGTCCACGTTTCCGATTCGGTCATGCTCCACACCAGCGCGGCTCGGGCTACTATCAAGCCCCAAGACGCCGATTGTGAGCACGCGGTAGCAAGCCATAACTTCCGGTATTCCGGGTATTCCATGGATGCCAAGTAGCGGGACATGATTCCATGCCCCAATTTAGTTAGGCTGGACACGAACGTTGCTCCTAGAATTTCGAGGCCGTACGCTAGGTTTCACGGGCCGCCGGGCCGATCACTTTGCCCGAACTATACGAAGGTCCTGGCCCAGACTATCGGCAAACCGTACCGAAAAGTGGTTCGACAGGCTCACCATGAACGAGGGTATCTAACCTCCGTTCGTCCTGAGCCTGTCGAAGGACCCAGCGGCTACATCACGTATTGTTTTCTAGCGATGTCCGAAGGTCGCGGTTAAGGGGAATAGGACGTTCTTCGCAAGATACTGTTTAGAGCCCTGCGGTTTAGAGGGCCGTCGACCTCCGAGGCGGCACGGGCCGTGTGCCATACCGGGTCCGAGTTGAACGCCCCCCATTTCTCTTCCCGGTCACCCAGACCGTCGTACCCTAACATGTAGGTAAGCTGGTTACTGGTGCCCACGTCGGCCGTCCAATAACCCACGTTCTCGATACCGTGCTTCTCGAAAATTTTCATGGTGTGGTTGGCGAATCGCTCGTTCAACGCGGGGAACTTGCCGGGCATGGCAGTGTAAACCCGCATCTCCTGGATGGCGGTAGTCATATGCGGTTCCGGAGAGTAGGGAGTGAGCCGTAAAAAGCTGTTTTGGACGGAATCGACGAAAGGGCCGTCCTTCTCCGTCTCGGCCCTCACTTCTTGCCATCTGGGGTCGGCGCCAAAGGCGGCCCATTTCTCTTCCCGGTCCGCCATGCTGTCGAAGCTCAACATGTAGGTGAGTTGATTGCTGGTGCCGATCTCAGCCGTCCAGAACCCCACAATTCCTATACCGTGGTCTTTGAAAAAGCCGGTGGTATGGTTGGCGAATCGGTCGTTAAGCGCAGGCAGTTTGCCTGCTCTGGCATCGTAAACCCTCATTTCATAAAGCATGTATTATCTCTCCTTGTTCTGGGATGGGGTGTTGCCCGTTATATCGATCTGCAGTCCGATAACTTCATGAAGAACGGAGCGTTCCCACACCATTCTTCATGAACACACTAAAGGACAAGCCTCCGGCCTTGATCGCCTAGTTGCGGGGCCGATCAAGGCCTGGCTCGCAAGCTAATCGACTACTTCCAGGAACTCTAGATGCACACCGTCCGGGCCTTCGAAGAAGCAGACCTTTCGGCCGTTTCCCACGGTGGTCTCCTCTAGAATCTTGGCCCCGCTGGCCTTGAGTTTTTCAACCAAAGCGGGCATGTCGTCGGTATCGATGGCTATGTGCTCGATCCCGTATTTCTGCTCGTGCTTCTGGCTTTCGATGAATTTTGTGACGTTCAGCGTGAGGCCGTGCAGGTCCAAGCGCAGCCCGTTCGCACCGGCTTCTCCGATGATCTTGGCCCCCAA
>CATMOE010000138.1:0-5240 GCA_950072105.1 uncultured Dehalococcoidia bacterium | reverse complement strand
GTCACGTTTAGTCCCTTAACGCATGTCGGCAAAATGTCGGCAAAATTACATAGCAGGCCCAGATACGAATGGCGAGGATGCTTGGTTACTTGAACAGCTTCCGCATGGCCTTGCCGGTGACCTTCCCTGCCGCCCGGCGTCCCACCCGTTGGCCTACCTTGCCCTTTTTGACGGCGTTATAGTCCCCCATCAGCTTGGCCAAGGAGTATAGAAGCGACCTGAATCCAGCCATGTCCGACCTCCAGAGATATTACTAAGAGACTGCTTAATCCCAGCTTCAATCCCACAAGACATCGACGATGGGGTCCACTTCCATTGTAGTACTGCATTTGGGGCATTCGCCGGGTCCCACCCACAATGCCACCCGGTGAGTTGCGGAACGGTCACAGTGGTACTCAGTGGGAACCCAGTCCTTGTCGGTCGCCAACCACGGTTCATCGGTGGTCATTACATCTGAAATTTCTTTACAGTTATAGCAGTGGATTGTGGTTGTTGCTGCGGCCATTCCTATATCGTCGCCGCCACTTACCGTTGCTTCGTAGTCACACGGACTACAGAAGTATCTGTACCATTGGCCCCAGGCTCAATCCCCCTTGCTGCCTAAATAGCCTATCTTGGCAGTACCGTCCAAAAGGTAATGTACCTGAACTTAAAGGAAGTGGATTAACCGATCAACTCTCTGACAGCGTCGTCGATAAATTCTCTATCTGCGGGGTCCATACCCATTCCGGCGACGTGGCCCCAGATGCTGGGTATTTCCCTGAATTCAGCGTTGGGCATCCCGCCGACCTCGTCTTTGTTATCGTCCGACCAGAAATACTGGTCCGTAGATGCCGGCATAACGATGGCTCGAGCCGTTATGCCCGCAAGCGCGGCTTCTAAGTTGCCGTTGTACTTTGGATTGTCACTTATATCCGCGTTCTGCCAGGCCCTGGTCCTAACGAGCAGGTCGTTGGGGTCTTGTGGAACGAAGAACTGGGCGAGAAGTGATCCCATTTCTTTGTGGGATTCGAGCCCTAGATTCTTAAATCCTTCTTGCCTGAAAAACTCCTGTGAAAACGCCCAAGCAGCGTAGATTGCACAGAATGCGTTCATCCCGGCTTCAGGATATTCCGTGTATCGACCGGAATCGAATACGTGATCAGCCTCCAACGCAACAGCAAGGCTTTCAAGAAACAGCCAGTTATGTCCCGAACACTTAGCAGAACCGCAAATCGGTACGACGTTTTCCACCATGTCCGGATACATCGCCGCCCAGTGGAATGACTGCAATCCACCCATAGAAAACCCGGTGACTAATTTTAGCTTTGATATTCCCAACTCCTCGGTCACCAGCATGTGCTGTGCCCTTACGTTGTCGTAAATAGTCACTGAAGGAAAATCCACTCCGTCAAACGGTGATGGAGTGTTGGATGGTGAAGATGAAAGGCCGTTCCCGAACATATCTGGGATGATGACGAAGTGTTTCTCCGGGCTTATCGCCCTGTTTTCGCCGTCGATGTGGATAGATGCTGCATCCTGGTGAGTTCCGTTCACCGGAACTGCTATAAGGATCGCGTTACTGCCTTCGGGGTTCAACTCGCCGTAAGTCCTGTAAGCAAGCTTAGTGTCAGTCAGAACCGCTCCGCATTGAAATTCAAAATCGCCAAGGTTCAACAAATCGTAATTGGTAACAGCATCTCTGTAATGTGCCATCCCTATCAATCTCCTTTAGCACAGTCCGTAAATTGGCAATTCTATCGCAACCCTGGGAAACCGTGTTGGCAACCACCAAAAGTGGGACACTTTGGGAGCCGATAGATCATGGAGTTGGAATCGCTTCGGTGAACTCCCTGAGGGGCCAAATACCCACCTTTGGATACTGTAAACAAATCCGCTGCCGGTCTGAGTTTTGATTAGACTGTGGTCCGCAAAGCTACCTCCGCCCCAATATACCCGTGACCTAGCTGACCTTGCGCCAGGTCGTCTCCTCAAGAGGGATCCGAAAGATGTATTTGGGCGTCACAACCCGCCTAGTTTTTCAACAGGACGCCTTGGGTTGAGACGGTCCTTGCTCGCTATTATGTGGGTGAACTTCCATTCATCCTCGATCGAGACCTGGCCAAAGCCCAGCGACTTGAGGTCGGCAGCGAACTGGTCCCGGTCGATGAACCTTGAGGTCGCCTCATAAATGTGCAGGCGGCCATCGAGTTTCAGGGTGCGGACAAGCGGAATATTACACATGGCGCCAGGAAAGACAACAAAATTAGGCTGTGGACATTGAGGAGGTTGGATTCCGTGGTTACGGCCCAATAGCCCGGAAAGTACCCCACCCCCATGCGGTCCCGAGGGTGGGGCCTACCAGTAACCCATCCACATGAACCGTTATTTCCCGGACATCAATGTAGCGACGACTATCTTTTCTAGCCTACCTTCTTGAACTTAGGCAGCGTAATCTCGGAGTTCACCTCTTCGAACACTACGTCCACCTGCATGCCAATCTCGATCTCCTCCAAGTCGCAGCCCACCAGGTTGCTGATAAAGTGCACACCTTCGTCCAACTCGACATCGACCACGGCCCAAGGGAGGAGCCCTTCGAAGGCTCGGCTCACCGGTTGTCTGGTTATGGTGAAAGTATAGACAGTGCCCCTACCCTGGGATTTCACCCACTCCAAGTTATCCGAGGCACAGTTCGGGCAGTTGGGCCGGGGCGGGTGGGAAAAAAGAGTGCAGTCCCGGCAGCGGCGGAGAACCAATTGATGCTCTCGGCATCGGTCAAAGAATTCCTGGTTATCCAGGTTGGGAACCGGTAGCGGAAATTGAGCGGACGTCATGGCATTCCTATCTCCTCAGTATCAGGGCTCCGGCCCCATCCCCGCTATCCACCAATCCCAACTCAGCGTTTTCTACTTGGGCTGGGGAATCGCCTCTAAGCTGCCTAACCACTTCGATGATCTGGTTCATGCCTTGAAGATATGCCTCGGAGAGATGCCCTCCTGAGGTGTTAACCGGTATCTCGCCGCCTAGTTCGATGCGTCCTTCTTCCACGAATGGTCCTCCCTCCCCGCGCGGGCAGAAGCCATAATCTTCCAACTTGGTGATGATGACCGTGCTGAAATGGTCGTAAAAGCCAATGACGTCAATGTCCTTAGGCGTTACCCCCGCTCCGTTGAATAGCTCCGGGGCCAACCATGCCGCGCCGCTGTCATCCCATGACCTGCCGCTTCCACCTGAGGCCGCTAGCAAAGCTTGGGCAGAACTCATGATGTAAACCGGGCGATGCTTGATGTTGGAAGCCCGCTCGGCGGAGGTGACCACGAAGGCGTTGGCCCCGTCGGCCTCCAACGCACAGTCAAATATCCGCAGCGGATCGAAGAATACCTTAGAGTTCAAATAATCTTCCATGGTGATGGGCCGGCCGTACATGATTGCCTTGGGGTTGAGACAAGCGTGCTTCCGAAATGCCAGCGCGACCGCTCCATACTGACGTTCGGTGGTTCCGAATTCATGCATGTGCCGGCGGGCCCGGAGAGCGCTAGACTGACCCGGCACCAGCAGGCCATAGGGTTCGGTAAATGCGGCATTGCCCTCGCCCCGCCGAGTCGTGACCACGCCCGAACCGTAACGCGCCCCGGACCGACCGTTCACGGAACGGTAAACGACGACGTTGTTGGCTAATCCACGAGATACTGCCATGGCGGCCTGAATCACCAAGCCGCAGGCGGCGCCACCCAAGGGGCCCAGTTCGCCGTAGTACCGTAGATACGGAATGCCCAGGCAGGCGGCTAACTCTCCTTGGGGGGTGGAATCCGCGGTAAATTTGACGATGCCATCAATATCCTTAGGCTCCAGGCCGGCATCGGCAATCGCCGTTTTGGCCGCTTCAACAGCCATGCTTAACTCGGACCTTCCCGAGTCACGGGTATACACGGTTTCGCCGATTCCGACGATCGCGGCCTGGTCCTTCAAACTTTCCAAGTCAGATGCCTCCAACAGGTGTCATCACCACGCCCAAAACTAGGGATTGGCTTCGACGTCCGCCTGTATGTCCTAGGCCGGGCCGGTCACTTGACAAAATGCGTGGTCGAGAATATCGGCCGCCAAGTCCATTTGCTCTTCCGTGGTGGTAAATGGGGGAACAAAACGGAACACTGATCCCCGTCGGCGCACGCTTAAGATAAGTCCACTTTCCAAGCAAATGCGGCCGATTTCCTGTCCGGCCCGGTAGGCTGGTTCTTTGGTTACCCGGTCCTCTACCAACTCGATGCCCTGTAAAAGCCCCTTACCTCGAATATCGCCAATGATGCTGTGACGCCTGGCTAACTCTTCCAAGTGGGCCCTCCAATAAGCGCCAATTTTCCTAGCCACGTCCACCAGTACCTCTTCCAGAATGATATCGATGCTGGCTATGGCAACATTGCATGGTAAGGGATCATTGGAGTGAGAGTGGCCCACCACCAAGCCGGTCTCTGCCACCCTCTCTTCGATCTCGTCAGTGGTTACGGCGGCGCTGATGGCTATGCCGCCTCCAAAATGCTTGGACACCGTGAAGATGTCGGGGACCACTCCCTCCTGCTCGAAGGCCCACATCGTGCCCAGTTTGGCCAGTCCGGTTTGAGCTTCGTCCACTATCAAAAGGGCGCCCCGTTGCTCGCATTTCTTTTTTAACTCCCGCAGCCAACCCTCGGGAAGATCGATGACCCCGCCGGCGCTGAATAGAGGCTCCGTGATCACCGCCGCCAACTGACCTGCCGCTTGGGCGTCAAGCAGTTCAAAACTAGAGTTTAAACAGCTAAAGTCGCAGGACGAACTATCCCGGCAGAAACTGCAACGGTACTTGTACGGCGCAAAAATGGGGTAATTCCCCGGAGCGTAGGGGCCGTACCCTTCGTGCCACCCGGAGAAGGTTACCGCACGGGTGGAATCATTCATCCCATGGAAGCTGACTGCCGGGCTGGCCACCTCGTAACCCCCGGTGTAGCGTTTGGCGATGGCCATGGCGGCTTCGTTGGAATCGCTTCCCGAGGTTAGGAACATGCTGCGGTTCATCCCCGGCGGGGATATCTCGGCCATGCGGCTGGCCAAGATAATCTCACGGTCGTTGAACATGCTCATATGGCTGTGGATCAGGGTCTCGGCACTTTCCTGAAGGGCTTGGACGATGCGTGGGTGGTTGTGCCCCAGTGCGGCGCACATCTGGCCCGAGTTAAAATCCAAGTACTCTTTGCCGTTGACGTCCCGGACCACGGAGCCCCGGCCCC
>CATMOE010000137.1:0-5349 GCA_950072105.1 uncultured Dehalococcoidia bacterium | reverse complement strand
GTCGAATGATATCCCGTCAACGGCTTTAACCGTTCCCCAGCGGGTCGTGAAATACGTCCGCAAATCCTCGACCGTTAACACGGTCTCGGTGTTAGTCCTGGTGTGCGTGGTGACCATTTATTCCTCGGGTTTATTAAATTCTTCGTTATTTAATCTCAGGCTCTCAGGTCACTCCAATTGGCGCAAGCGCGGATCCAGAGTGTCCCGGAGCCAGTCTCCGAACCAGTTCAATGACATAACCGTCAGCATGATTGCGACGCCGGGGAAGGTGGAGATCCACCAAACACCACCGGCTAGCTTGTCGCGGCCGTCTGCGACCATGGAACCCCAAGCAGGCGTGGGCGGCGGCACTCCGGCGCCCAAGAAACTGAGGGTCGACTCCAGCAGAATCACGATACCTACCTGGAGGGTCGACACCACGATGAGCGTGTTGATCGTCCCAGGGAAGATGTGTATGAACAGAATTCGGGCTGTCGAGGCGCCGGAAACTTTTGCCAAGGACACATAGTCCATGTGCTTTAGTTGCAAGACTTCGCCTCGGACCTGGCGGGCGAATCTTGGCCAGATAAACAAGCAAAGCACGGTTACGATGATCCAGAGCGATTGACCCAGTGTGATTACCAGCACGAGGGCAATCAGGATCAACGGAATGGCTAGCTTGATATCGACGAGACGCATCAGGAACTCATCGATGAAGCCGCCGTAATAGCCTGCCACCAGGCCCATCGTAATGCCGATAGAGCCGCCCACCGCCAGGGTGACGATTGACACCAGCAATGAGATTCTAGCGCCGTAGATCACGCGAGATAGAACGTCCCGGCCCAAGTGGTCGGTACCCAAGAGGAATTTGGAGCTACCAGCGGGCCTGGTGAAGACTTCGATCTGATCGCCTAACTGTGCGGAGGCATCGATCTCCTGGGCATCGATAAGCGTGACACTGGTCGTCCTTTCGTTGATCGAGAGTCTCTCGACGACCGTCTTCACAGCCGTTTCACCGCCGGACCAGGCCGGAGGCATGTTTCGCTCTCGAAGTTCGCCCATCTCCGGGTCGTGAGGGGCGAGTAACGGAGCGAAGAGACCGGCGAACACCACTAGTCCCAGAATCGATAGAGGAATTATCGGCAATCGCTTTAGTTTTCGATAGAGTCCAGCCGCTTTCGCCCTACGTGTAGGGGGTGCAATGACAATTCCGCTTAGATCTGCTGCCATTTCTAGCTCCTACCTCCTAGGAGTACCGGATTCTTGGGTCTACGTAAGCGTAGAGTACGTCCACGACGAATGCTGCTGTGACATATATCAGGGTGAAGGTAATCACCACACCCTGAAGCAGCGGGTAATCGAAGGCAAATAGTGCTTCGATGGCCAGTCTGCCTAGGCCGGGCCAAGCGAACACCGTTTCAACGACCAATGAACCGGTCACCAGGGCACCCATCGTTACCCCGGCGAATGTGAGAGGTGGAATCAGAGCATTCCGGAACGCGTGCCTCAAGATGATGTTCCTGGAGTTAACACCCTTGGCTCGCGCCAGTTTGATGTACTCCGAGTCCAACACGTCAAGCATGGCGGACCTAACCAGCCGTAGATTGGCGGCGGCGTAATACCACCCCAAGGTCACGGCAGGCAGAATGATGCTGTTCCAGTCTTGTTTCCCGTAAGGCGGCACCATCCCCAACTTCACCGCGAATAAGAACATCAACATGATGCCTAACCAGAAGGGTGGAGCTGATTGCCCAATCAGGGCTACTACTTTTCCAAACGTGTCCATCATTGTGCCGCGTTTTACTGCCGAAAGGATGCCCAACGGCACCCCCACCAGCAACGAGATGCTAAAGGCGACGGCCCCCAGCAATAATGTTGCAGGAGCGCGTTCGATGACGACCGCAGTTACGGGCCGACCTTCCCGGACAGATTCGCCAAAGTCGCCCCGAATGGCGCCCTTCAGGAACATGCCGTATTGCTGGTAATAGGGCTTGTCCAAGCCCAAAACCACGCCCATGCGGTCCCAGTCTTCCTGGGTCGAGTAGTCATCCAGGTAGATGTGTCTGGGATCCCCTGAGACTCTGCTCATTATAAAAATGATTAGAGACACCGAGAGCAGGGTAACAAGGGCGAGAAAGAACCGGCGTACCAAGTATTTCTGCATTTTATCTAAACCGTCAGCGCACTGCGTTGTGGAATTGGGTCCGCCGTTTTTTGGTTATAATCGCTCGGGCCGTCGCGAAGACTATGCCCGCTGCATTTGCCACCACCGCTGATCCTAGAGCCGTGTAATAGACCGGGGATACTGTTGGCATGGCGCAACATTTAACCTCTTGATTAGAACCGTATTCATAACCGCCCCAGGCGCCGGCTATCCCAGCTCCCACGACGAATGCTGCCATTAGTATCAACACCCAACCGTTTTCGCGGTCGAGGTGTAACCAGGCTACGAATGCGGCTATTCCAGCGCCGAGCCCCGCCCCGAAGAACAGGGAAGCCAGCCATGTTTCGATCGATTGACCCGCGAAAAATATATATAGCGACCAGGCGAGAGCTATGCCACACATGCTCAGCACCACGCCCAAGGTCACCCCTATGGCCGTTCTTCCGACAGGAACCAAGTATGGTCCCACCCTTTCTCTGATGTCCCTGTCGTACTGCGATTGCACCTGGTCTGGAACCTCTTGGATATACATACGCTCGAAAGCGATGCTTGGATCACTCAAGTTGATTTAGTTGCCCCTAATAACCGCATGGCAACAGAAAGGTGGCAGGCACTGCCCCCAAATAGCTTATTAGATATATACTATCGGCTTTCGCAAGTCAATAGGCTGGGCCAACGAACTAAAAGTTATCAATCAGAGCGTGATTGAGCCTGAAATAATGGAGTCCAATGGTCTCTGGCGCCGCCTATTTCCAGCGGGTCAGCATATTTGAGGCTATGGCAAGTGCATCGCCGAGACTGAACCCGAACAGGTGTTTCAAACGAAGCTCCGCTCGGCGCAGACCAGGAAAGACTCATCACTTCTCCTGGTCCACACCGGACGGTGTTCGTGCCAGCTTCGGAAGCTCCTGTCATTGACACAAGCTTTCAAGCTTTGCTCGGACTATTCTGAGCCCTTTATTTGCCTCGGATGTTGGCGAATATCTTCGCGAATCTTACCGGGGCGTGATGTACTCGAAGCCATTGATCTGCCGGAGGTCGCCCTGCTTGACGAAATCACTCCAAGGGGAGATGTTCGGGCCGACAGGCCACACATTGTCGACTGCATACAGTCCGGTCTGTCCGAAGACCTCATCTATGTAGAATTTGGCGATCTGATCTTCGTATTTTATGCGGTCGGCTGGCAGCACAGATTTCTGAGCCATCGGGATCAACTCTTCGGTGATGGGGTGCTCGGAGCCCCAACTGAAGTTTCCGCTATTTAGGAAGCTAGCCATCCCTTGGATCGGGGATAACCGCGGGCCTACATTGTGACAGGACATACCTTCGTAGGTACGGGCAACCGCTGTCGGCCGATAGGTCCCGTAAGGGACGTTCTGGAAATCCACATCGATCCCTATCGCATCCCAATACTGGGCGACGGCTTCACAAGCTTCCACCTCTGACGGAGCGCCGCGGATTGCTGTAGTCAGCGTTGCTTTGAAACCATCGGGGTACCCGGCATCAGCCAATAGGCTCTTGGCTCTGGCGGGGTCGTACGGCCAGGTCTCTTCAGGAGATGGTAGGCGGTCCTCGAAGCCCATCCAATCCTTGAGAGTGATTGGGCGTCCGAACCCTTGCAGCAAATTACGGACTATCGCCTTCCGGTCGATGGCAATCGCCATCGCTAGCCGGACTGTACGGGCGGTTGCCCATTCCGGGGAAGTGATGTCACTGTTGGGAGACACCCACGGGTTGTCGGGATTGTACGCGGGCCAGGACTCACCGTCGCCATCGCGGGCGGGCATGTAAAGTTGGCCGTAGAAGTTTATTCCGGCCTGTACGGCGTTGGGAACCTGCATCAATGTTGCTCCCTTGACCGACTCCACTTCCGGTATGGAGTCAAGGGCCATGACGAAGGTGTCCAAATTACCAGTCTTAAAACCGGCCACCCGGGCAGATTCTTCCGGGATTTCCATGAAAATCAACTCCGCGAATGCCGGAGTCACTCGCCAGTGGTCTTCCACTGCTTTCATCCTCCAGAATTCGCCTGTCTTGGCTTCATCGATTTCCCACGGGCCGGTGGCAGCGGTATTGAAGTTGGCTTCCTCTTCGCCGTCTTCATCCCACTGTTTCTTGCTAACTATCCAGGCTCCAACAGCGCGTGGAGTCCCGATCAATTCATAAATAGGCACCTCGGAGAAGGGTTGGCCCATATCGACCACCCAAGTGTAATCATCGGAGGTGGTCTGGCTGCCATTCTCTGCAAAGAACATCTCTTTGGCGTTGGCAGATCTGGCGTGTTTCTCACTATCGGCGATTTGCCGGTGGGAGAATACGACGTCTTCAACGGTCATCTCGCCAAAACCTTTATGGAACTGAACACCTTTCCGGATGTGGAAAGTCCAAGTCTGAGAGTCTGATGAGATATCCCAACTCTCGGCCAGCATTGGTACGACTGCCCCGCTGTCGAATCCAGCCATCCCTAGGGTTTCGGTGATCGGTATAGCGCTGTTCAAGAATATCTGGGGATTACCGATCATCTTAGGATTACCCACATAAGGACCAAGTTCCTTCTGGCCAACTTTCAATGTTCCGGAAGGTTTAGCGGTGACTTGGGGTGCTTTAGTAGGAACCGCTGTCGGCGCCGGCGCGGATTTTTCCCCCTTCGACGGTACAGCAGTGGATGCTGGAGCTGCTGGCTGGGGGGTCGAAGTGGCAGAAGAGCCGCAAGCCAGAATAGCAGCCAACAAAAGAACTAAAGGCCCTAGGATTAGGAATCTGGGGCTTCTTAACCAGTGGTTCAAGATGGACTAACCTCCAATCTGTATGTGTTTGGGATTATGTTTGAACACCGCCCTGGAGAACCATTATTGAACTCCGGGTGATTTGATACTTATTTAGCCTTGAAACCTGTTCTAACGACTACGTGGCGAAAACCGTACCCTTTGTTAATTCGTGTGGTTGCAAAAGGGAAGCGAATCTCGCCCTGTATCAGCCAGAAAGGCTAAACTACCGGGTCTCGCAAGTCAATGGGTTGATACTACGGATTGGTGAATCCTTCAACCGGCCTGGGTGTGAAGGCCGCGTGTGGGGAAGTTACGTGGCCAGTTGACTCGGAGCAGCTTGAGTAGGGCTGGAGCTAAAACTTGTCGCTAGGCCGATGGTTCGGTGGGTGGGCGGCGCTGCGCTCCCCTGAGGAACCGTTCCAGGTCCCGGACCAGTTC
>CATMOE010000136.1:0-5392 GCA_950072105.1 uncultured Dehalococcoidia bacterium | reverse complement strand
AATCACCGGCGGCAAGTTTATTGCGGAAGCCCTCAAGGCCTACGGCGTCACTCACGTTTTCGTGGCCCCGGCCATCGCTCGGGAAGCCCTGGCGGAGATGAGCGTTCTGGGCGTCAAAAGTATCGTCACCCACGGAGAGAAAGCCGCGGCCTACATGGCCGACGGTTACGCCCGCGCCGCCAACCGTCCGGGGGTCTGTTTCGCCCAATCGGTAGGCGCGGCGAATCTGGCCGCCGGATTACAGGACCCCTATCTGGCCATGTCCCCCGTGATCGCCCTGACCGGACGCAAAACGCCCATGGAGCAGCAGAAGAACGCATATCAAGAGATAGAGCACTCTAAACCGTTCGCCTCGGTAACCAAGTTCTCGGCCTATGTGGAGCGAGTGGAGCAACTCCCGTACCTACTGCGGCAAGCGTTCCGGGAGGCCACCTCCGGCACTCCGATGCCGGTGCACCTAGACCTTCAAGGCATGACCGCCAACGTGATCATGCAAACCGAAGGCGACCTAGAATTAGTCGTTGAGGAGTCGTTCACCCGCCGCCCGGCCTTCCGTCCCGAAGCGTCACCGGACACCGTGCTGCGGGCTGCCCAGAGACTGTCTATGGCCCAACGCCCGGTCATTGTTGCGGGAGGCGGGGTTACATCCTCCCAGGCCGAGCAGGAAGTGGTGGAATTGGCCGAGATGCTGTCCATCCCGGTGGCCACGTCATTGAACGCCAAAGGAGCCATCACCGACAACCATCCTTTGTCGGTAGGAGTCGTCGGGTCATATTCCAGGTGGTGCGCCAATCGCGTGGTCGCCGAGGCCGACCTGGTGATTTTCATCGGGAGTCACACCGGCAGCCAAGTAACCAACGAGTGGAGGATCCCAGCCGAAGGTACGCCGGTGATCCAGATCGACATCGACCCTTCGGAGCTAGGCCGGAGCTATCCCAACGAGGTATCGTTGCACGGCGACGCCAAAGCCACCCTTCGCAAACTGATCGAGGCGCTGGAGCCCATCGGGGGCCGAAAGGACTGGGTTTCGCGAGCTCAAGAACTGGTGAAAGACTGGCGGGAAGAGGTCGCTCCCAGGTCCAACTCAGATGCCGTCCCGATCATACCGGAGCGGCTCTGCAACGAATTGACGAAATTCCTGCCCGAGGATTCTATATTGGTCTCCGATACCGGTCATGCCGGGATCTGGACCGGTTCGATGGTGGACTTGAACCACCCAGGGCAGGGTTACATCCGGTGTGCCGGGTCCCTGGGTTGGGGACTCCCCGGAGCTATCGGAGTCAAATGCGCCGCTCCCGACCGGCCGGTGGTTTGCTTCACCGGAGACGGTGGGTTGTGGTACCACATCGGCGAATTGGAAACCGCGGTGCGTTACAACATCCCCGTGATCACCGTGGTGAACAACAACCGCGGATTGATGCAGAACAAGCGGGGCGACGACCGTGGCTACGCCAACGTGGATGGCGCGGACTCATCCGAACTGTGGCAGTTCAACGACGTGGATCTGGCGAAGGTTGCCGAGTCCATGGGCGCCTTGGGAATACGGGTAGACCGGCCCGGAGACATACAGAGCGCCTTAGAGCAGGCATTGGCGTCCGGCCGGCCGGCGGTTATCGACGTGGTAACCGACCCCCATGACAGCGAATCCCCTGTGCCGTGGGCTCCGTAATCCCCTCACCCCCGGCCCCTCCCCCTGATGGAGAAAGGTGCCCCGAAGGAATCAGGGAACAGATCCCTTCCCCCTCGATGGGGGAAGGTTAGGATGGGGGTGATTGGCCGCTGAACAAGACTAGGTTGACGGAGTACTGGCCTACCGCTGCCGCACGTACTTATCAACGCTGGTCGGCGTTCCCACGTAGATATCTCCGTGAGAATCAACCCAACTGCCATGACCGCCGCGGGCGTCGAAACGGCCCAGAACAGTCCCCTGCTTGTCCAAGATGCTGAAGCGGGAAGGTGAGTCGTCCCGGCTGCCCTCGCTGACGTAGAGAAGCCCATCCTTGCCTTCGGAGATGTCCATGGGCCGCTGAATGTCGGTCCAGATGGATTGGAACTCACCATCTCCATCGAAGACCTGGATGCGGTGGTTCTCCCGGTCGCACACGAATACAGTGCTGTCATTGTCCACCAGAAGACTGTGGGGCAGGTGAAAATGTCCGGGCTCAGTCTTGCCGGGCTGACCCCAAGATTGTTTCAACTCGCCGTCCGCGGTGAAGCGATGCACCCGGGCATTCCGGTAGCCGTCGGAGACGTAGAGGTCTCCCGACGGGGAGGGAACCATCTCGCTGGGATAATTGAACGGGCCGGCTGCTCTGGGGCACAGGTCGCCGGGGTTCTCGCAACCCGTGTCGGAGTGTACGCCGTGCCGGCCCAGCATTTGGATGGGCTTGCCATCCAACGTGTACATGATGCACACGGAGGTATTCCGGTCGGTGACGTAGATGACGTCGTTGGCGATGTGGATACCGTGGGCAAATTCAAACGCCCCGTTCCCCCAAGAATCCAGCAGATTGCCGTCCCGGTCGAAAATCATTACCGGAGGGTCTTTCCGTTGGAAAGCGTAAACCCGGTCCTGGGAATCGGTAGCTACGGCGCTAACCGTCTCGAAAGTCTCGCCCTCGGGCAGCTTTGCCCAGTCCATGATCGCTTCATAGGTAAATTCGCCGGTTCCTACGGTAGTCATGTTATGTCAACTCCTTACGGGGAATTACCCGGGAATAGTACGATGGGGCTCAGAGATTGTCTACCGGGATTGACCTCCGGGAGACGATTTGCCTGGCGGTGCCTAACTGCCCCGCTCCGGCCACACCGGCTTGTGGTAGCCCAGGGGCACCGCTGGACGAGCCCAGCGCGGCGGCGTCTCCGAGAGCTTTACCACCGGTCCCATGTGGTGCAACTTGCCCTCCGGGGTATCAGTGACCGTTCCCCAACTATCGATCTCCGCCGGGGTAAATTCCGATGGCACGTCCTTTAGCTCGTCTTCTGGCACCTGGCCCCGTTCGACGAGCCAGCGCCCGGTCTGCGCCAAAGAGATTCGCACCAGCCAGCTACCGCCCTCTTGCGTGCGCCTGGCCAGGGCCACCATGGCGCCAAAGGCCATCAGATAGCCTGTTAGATAATCGATGGCCGACACCGGATAGAATTGGGGACCCGGCGCGGCGCCCGGATACAGGTCCCCCTGGCGGCTGGTGATACCGCTGACCGTCTGCACCACCGTATCGAACCCTCGCCGCGACGCCCAAGGCCCAACATGGCTAAAGGCGCACAGCGAAACGTAGACCAGGCCCGGCCTGATCTGGGCCAGTTCCTCGGGCGAGAGCCCGCGATTTCCCAGGGTCCCCGGCCGGTACCCTTGGGTGAACACGTCGGCCTCGCGTACCAGACCTTTCAAAGTATCCAGTTCGGCCTGCTGGCGTAAATCGATGTGGGTGGACAGCTTGCCGTGGCCGGTATCGTAGTCCTGAGCCACGATGTTGGGCAGATGAGCCCCGGTGATCTTCAGAACGTCGGCTCCGTGTTCGGCCAGGGTTCGGGAGGAGCTGGGGCCGGCCAGGACCCGGGTCAGGTCCAGCAACCGGATTCCGGACAGCGGCCTATTCCCATCGGGGAGTTTTTCCGGCGGACTGTCGCCGATCTTGACGATCTCCATCAGCGGCAGCGAAGCGATGGCAGCGGCCTGTGGGTGCTGGGCCCACTCTTCCATGGTGCGCACCATGCCTCCGGCTCCGTTGGCTGCGATTATCGCCTCTTCAAGCTCCAGTGCGTCCCAACCCGCCACCGCCTTGGTAACCGCTTCCCGGTCTTCCGGCACCCCCAGCACTTTTAGGGCAGCGGCGCGATGGTTGGGGAAGTTGCAGTGTAGATAGCTCCAGCGGCCGTTCTTGGCCGGATAGGTGCCCATCACCGGGTTGCGCTCGTGCCGTTCGGGCGACCACTCCATCTTCATGTAGCTCCCGCTGCGTAGCGAGGCCGTAGCTTGGCGGGCATCGACGGCGATCTCCTGACTCCGCCCGGTGCGCAGTTCCCACAGATCGGCCGCGGCTAGGCCGACCGCCGCCAAGGTGGCGGCACCGGTCTCGCCGATGCGGAACGGAGTCGGCAATATCGGATCGGTTCCGCCGGTGATCTGGACCTGGCCGGCTCGTTCCTCGGGCCAACCGGCGATCGGCATAAGAGTGCGTAGAGCATCGTGGGCGGTGGTTTGCGTCATGGCTTGAATCTCTCCGTATAGGCTATGTTGCACGCTTATTAAAGCAGGCCGGTCAATTCTACCCTGGATGAGAAGGTTAAGCACCCAGTTCGCCGGGGAGTCGCTTGACAAGGATGAGGACGCCGCCCTAACCTACGGCAGGCCGCCCCGGAGCCTCACAGCCAACCGTCTAACAGGAGAGTACCTCGCCATGCGAATCACGGACATGCGGATGGAAACCTACCTCTGGCCCCGGACCAAGCCGATCCGTAACGGCATGTACGTGTATCCCAATGCCGGGCTGAACGTGGTGCATATCGACACCGACGAGGGAGTCAGCGGGGTAGGCTTGGCCGGAGGCATCGAAGAGGCGCCAGAGGTGGGCCGGGTGATCTCCGAGCACCTGAAGCAGTACGTCGTCGGACAGGACCCCTTCGATACGGAGAGGATCTGGGACGCGATGTGGCAGCCTAAGCTCATCGGACGCCGGGGTATCACCACAAGAGTGATCAGCGGCATCGACATCGCCCTGTGGGACATCAAGGGCAAGGTAGCCAACCGCCCGGTCTACAAATTATTAGGCGGCTATGCCGATAAGGTGCCGGTTTACGTGGCCGGCGGCTACTATGAAGAGGGCAAGGGATTGGAGGAGTTGGCCTCGGAGATGGAACACAACGTGAACATGGGGGCCCGGGCCATCAAGATGAAGGTGGGTGGCGCTCCCATCAACGAAGACGTGGAGCGGGTCCGGGTGGTGCGCGAAGCGGTGGGCCCCGACGTGAAACTCATGATGGACGCCAACTGCGCCTACCGAGTATACGAAGCCATAGAGCTGGCCCGGAAAGTGGAAAAGTACGATCTATTCTGGTTCGAGGAGCCGGTCAACCCCGACGACTACAAAGGGTACCAAATGATCAGCCAGGCAACCTCGGTGCCCATCGCCACCGGTGAGAACGAATACACCCGCTATGGGTTCCGCGACCTGATCGAGAACCGTTGCGCCGCCATCATACAGCCGGATCCCCTGGTTATGGGCGGCGTTACCGAGTTCATGAAGGTCGCTGCCCTGGCCCAGTCCCACGACCTGCCCATCGCGCCCCACGGCAAACAGGAAGTCAATATCCACCTGGCATCCGCCATACCCAACGGACTCATCCTGGAGTTCTACCGGGGCTCAACCGACCCGATGTGGGACAAGATGTT
>CATMOE010000135.1:0-5401 GCA_950072105.1 uncultured Dehalococcoidia bacterium | reverse complement strand
TTACGGAGCGCTCCTCCGCCGAAAGCGCATTGTACCTCGAAGTCTCCAAGTTCAAACCTGCACTCGTTTTAGTGCCCCTATTCTATCCTACATCTCGAAAACTAATCACGGTGTCCCAGGTTTGGAGCACACAAAATGAAATCCAGTTTTGTTTACAGGGGATTCTAGTTGACGCTCAGCACCTAAGCCACTCTTTTCAACCAGGCGATTGACCCGATTTGCATCCACCGCGATTCCTGGAAAGTTAGTTGCTGGGCGGTTGGACTCTGCTCCAACTCCTGATACCCTACTTTTATTACCTTCTGGCATTAGGGTCTCCGGAGTCGAGTCGTGGGTACGGCAATTGGCCGAAGTCACACTGATATAATACCCAAAACCAAGATGATGTGGGAACAGTTCAGCAGTTTTTATCTTGAGTTTCTAGGCACCATAGCCGGCGGCATATAGTTAAGCATCCTAGACCTGAAGGAAAACAGTAATGACGACAGTAGGTATCGACCACATAGCAATGCCCACCTCAGACGCGGTAAAGCTGATCAGTTTCTACAAACGGATCGGCTTTACCATCAACGACGAGGAAGCTTGGCGCGCGGGTAAGGCAAACATATTCTCCATCCAGATTGGCGACTCCAAGATCAACGTCCATCCTGAGGGCTACACCGCCGCCTACAGGGGACCTACCGCAGTCCCCGGCTGCACCGACATCTGCTTCGTTTGGAACGGCACCGTCGATGAGTGCAAACAGATGCTTGAAGATGCCGGGGTAGAAATCATTCGTGGACCCGGCCCCCGCCGCGGCGCTAGAGGCGGTGGCGGACTGCCAGCCGTGAGCCTATACGCCCGCGACCCAGACCAGAACCTCCTAGAATGGATGATATACCTAGAAGATTAGCAGCCAGCCTATTAAAAGTTGAGTGTGTTAAGTAGTTCAGCTGCAAAATCTACTGACACGCATGTCAGTAGCATCCCGCCTATAGTTAATATTTCTTTCCGTATAGGAATGCGGCCAGCAGTTTTTATCTTATGTTTCTGCGCGCCATACTCGGTGGAAGAAAGCCCCGCATCCTAGGCCTGGCGGTACGAATCACCCTATCGGTAGGCCGCAACGTCGCCCGTGCGCTGTCCACCCGCAAGCCGATGTCTTCCGGTTGGCGACGCCCCTAAATCAACTAAAATCACTGAGGGCCAAGGAGGATTTCGTGCCTATAGAGATGGTCTCTCCAGAGTTCGACCGCATCGTGTCCCTAAATCAAGATGTGGAGGAATTGGGCAATGGTTACCTCGTCGCCGAAGGGCCTCTGTGGTGGAAAGAGGAAGGGTATCTCCTATTCAATGAGGTTCGCGGCAATCGCAGGAGGAAGTGGTCGCCTCGTGATGGAGTTGCCGTGCTGCAGGAGCCCAGCAATAATGCCAACGGTCTAACCCGGGACCCCCAGGGCAGACTACTTTTGTGCGAAGGCGGCGCCAACCGTGTTACACGAGTGGAACCTGACGGCAGTATCACCGTCGTGGCTAACAGCTACCAAGGACAACGGTTGAACCGCCCAAACGACGTGGTGGCCAAGTCCGATGGCAGCATATATTTCACTGATCCCGGAGCGCCAGGCCCGGACCTAACCCTGGATTTTTCGGGAGTGTACCGGGTTTCACCAGACTTGGGTACTGTCACTCTCCTGGTTCGTGACCTGGTCTTTCCCAACGGCTTGGCGTTCTCTCCGGATGAATCCATCCTTTACATAGACGACTACCGCAAGGGGCACATTAGAGCATTCGACGTGCAACCCAACGGGACCCTTAGCTTGGCCAGCGATAGGGTCTTCTGCAAGCTGAAGGAGCCTAGGCCGATCACGCCGGACGGACCGGATGGTATGAAGGTGGACGTGGAAGGGAACGTGTACTGTACAGGGCCCGGAGGGGTTTGGGTCATAGACCAATCGGGCAAGCATCTGGGTACAATTCTAACCGGAGTGCAGACGACAAACGTAGGCTGGGGCGGTGAAGATTGGAAGACTCTTTTTATCACAACCTTTGAAGCCTTGTACCGCATCCCGCTCAAGATAGCCGGTATACCGGTGCCCGGCTAATATCAGCTAAATTTCGTGCCGGGAAGGGTATCTGATTTACAGGGTGCGGTGCCGGGGCGGGCGCTTATGGGCGGAGACATAGGGTTCCTAGACCCTCCCGGCGACTCGTGCCAATCCTGTCCCCACCCTAGAGTCCTTCAGAAGCCGGTATCCGATAGAAATCGCACTGGCCGCTAGAGTTAGCTGAACAATTGAAGGTTGCCACCATGACGCGCCGCATCCTCACCGGCAATAACGCAGCGGGCAAGTCTTACTTCGTCCACGACGGTCCCAGCCCAACGCAGCTGAACATGGGTAGGGTCATCAACGAACAATTTTGGATCGACGACCCGGCCAATCCTGACCCTACGGCGGCCAAGGACCCAGTGGATGTGGACACCCTCCACTTACACCCGCCTCTCAACGGCTCGTCCTTCCGAATTGTCACCTTCTTCCCCGAGGATCACACGCCGGAAATCAGCCACGAAGAGGGCGTAGAGGCGCTAACCCTCGCGGAATTCCTGCCACGTTAGTCCGTTCCTCGACATTCTGAATCGACCAACCCCCAATATCCAGCAGTCACGAAATCGCCACACCTAAACAATACTCCCAATATCCATTGATGATGTGCAATTACCCTCTGATAACAGCGAGTCCCCGTAACCTGCGTTTCCCATGTGGCACCGGACGATGGCCGTTTTGCTCGGCTGGATGTCCGAGGAGATTTTGGCCCATCTATGCACCAGGCCTGCGAGGCGGTTAGAATATTCCGAACCCCTCATTCAGGAGAAACGACATGCGCGGAGTGACATTTCTGGGAAACAGGCAGGCTGAGATACGGGAGTTTCCGGACCCCCACGCCGGTCCGGGCGAGGCGGTCCTAAAGGTACGGGCCTCTGGTCTTTGTGGCACCGACCTCCACCGTTACCGCGCCGAGACCCCGACAGAAATGATTACCGGCCACGAGCCTTGTGGAGTGATCGAGGAGCTAGGGCCGGGTGCTGCGCCAGGGATCAAGGTGGGTGACCGGGTCATCTGCCATCATTATGCCGGCTGTGGGGTGTGCGAGATTTGCGCCATGGGCTACGAGCAACTCTGCCCCCAGGGGCGAATTACCTACGGCGGTGGCACAGGCCACGGGGCCAACGCCGATTACATCCTGGTGCCGTCGCGGACTCTAGTCCTCCTTGACGACGAATTGTCCTTCGAGGAGGGCGCGGCCATATCCTGCGGCACCGGCACCGCCTGGAACGGCCTGAAGAAGATGGATATCTCAGGGCGGGACGTCGTGGCAGTGTTCGGCCAGGGCCCTGTTGGTCTGAGCGGCACATTGTCTGCCAAAGCTATGGGCGCCAGCGTCATCGCCGTGGACGTTGTGCCGGAACGGTTGGACCTGGCCAAGGAGTTGGGCGCTGACTACGTGATCAATAGCTCGGAAGTAGACCCGGTGGAGTCCATCCTTGAACTTACCGGCGGACTGGGAGCCACCGCCTCCCAGGAGACCTCGGGCAATCCCACCGCCCGTCAGCAGGTACTGCAGTGCTTGCGCCCCTTCGGACGCTGTTGCTATGTGGGTATTGGTGGGCCAGCGGAGATCGACTTCAACCGGGACGTGATTTTCAAGGTGGCCACCATCTTCGGTTCGTGGACCTTCAGTAAATCGGAGTTGATCGAGATAGAGCGCTTCTTCGTTGATACCAAGGCCCCACTGAACAAGCTCATCACTCACCGCTACACCCTGGACCAGGCGGTGCAGGCCTTCCGGGACTTCGACGGCGCGAGAACGGGGAAGTGTGTGCTTGTGATGGAGTAAGGAAATAGACTACAAAAGGCTTAGATGAAGGCGTCGCGAACAGCTTGTGATATGGCTGCCTGTCTGGCGGTGTAACTAATGTTGGCTAGGAAACAATTGGTGATGTAGCCGGTGGCAAGGCCTGAATCGAAGATTGTAAAGTTACCGTCTGGAAGCGTCCCATAATGGGAGGAGGAGTAATATGGCACAGGAAATCACGATTGCGAAGTTCAAGGACGTAGCCGATGGCTTGCAGGCTGGTCAGTTTTCGATTGGCGAGCGCGAAAACGTGAGCGGTCTTAGTGGGCTAGACCCCATCTACAAGGAGCTCCTCGACCGGCCGATCGTTATCACGCTCGGTCTGATCGGGCCGGACGGTCGGGTAGGCTTGACGCCGATGTGGTTCGACTACGAGGGCGATCATATCCTGGTCAACACGGCCGCCCACCGGCGCAAGTGCGGTTGGATCAGGAATAACCCTCAACTCACTATCCTCATCGTCAACCCGGACAACCCCTATCACTGGGTGCAAATCAAATGCACGGTCGAGCGGGAGGAATTGGAAGACGGTCCCAATGGCGAGCGGGTTACCCGGCAGCTGGACAAGATCTGGCAGAGATATACTGGTAACGAACCACCCTACGGACTACGCGACCCAAGCATTGACGAGGAGCGAGTACTCTTCGTCTGCCGGATTGACCGGATTGCGACCTTCGGCAAGCCTTGAACCACCGGTTGTACCTGCCCGGTGGCTCTTGGTTGCCGGTGTGTTTCATACTAGGCACTCCGCCGGGAGCGCTTACCAACCATGGAGAACTGCCATTAGATTGACGGGTTGGTGTATTTCAAGCCTAGTCTATCCCCGCCATACCCTACTTTCATTACCTTCTGGCATCAGTGTCTCCGGAACCGAATCATGGGTACGTAAGTTGGCCGAAGATATCTTGACATGATGCCCCATTAGCGATTAGATTCATGGTATCCCGATTTATCGAGGCTGCCATGGCAACCGCCGTTCGTACCACAACCGCCGTAGGTTACTTCCGAGTATCCTCCCAGGGGCAAGCCGGGGAGCGCCACGTTTCCCTGGAAGCCCAGGCCACCCAGTTCAACGATTATTGCCTCGCCCACAACCTTGAACCCGTGAAAACCTTTACCGATATTGCCAGCGGCCGGAAGGATAACCGCCAGGAGTATCGGCACATGCTGGATTACGTGACCAGGGAGGGCATCGGGAATGTCGTTGTGTTGTTCTTGGACCGATTCGGCAGAAATCCCGAGGAGATGCTGACGCGTTACTGGGTGCTGAAAGAGCAAGGCATAAAAGTTCAGTCTATCAACGAGGACTTGCAAGAGGAGTTGATGCTACTCCTCCGGGCCGGGATCGCCGGTCAGGAGAGCAAGCGAACAGGGGAACGGGTAAGCCAGGCCCTCCGGGAAGGGGCCTCAAGGGGGAAATACGTGTCAAAGTTGCCATTCGGATATACCAAGATTAAGGACTTCGAAGGGGAGCGCATCGTTCAGGTGCCCCAAGAGGCGGAAGCCG
>CATMOE010000134.1:0-5414 GCA_950072105.1 uncultured Dehalococcoidia bacterium | reverse complement strand
GTTATCCACGCGACTGTGCCTATGATCTCGTGACCATGGAAGGCCGCATTAAACGTCTGGAGCGCGAGTGGGACCACCCGGCCAACCCAGGGCCGGACCCGGAGACGGTGGCCCACTGGGCCAGCTTATGGACAGCCCTTGGAATTGAGGAATCCCGGGCCATGGCCGAGGCCCTGGAGTTTTTAGAATACTGTCAGGCCACGGGGCAAGAGGTGGCGTTTTCAACTTTGATGAAGTGGGAAAGAGGTGGGGAGGATGACATCTCGGAGAGAATTAGAGATGTAGAGCTCAGCCTGGAGCTCAGGCCGGAGGAATTAAGCAACAAGTAAACGGGAAGTAATCCCGTTAAAATTACCTATCAAAATACGTTCGTGGTGTTTGAAAGTTAAATCCGCTGCGCACCCAGTCTTTCTCCGTCAACGGGGACTGGGTTGTTGCGACCCCTGCCTCGACGGGACAAATTTTTGGAGTAGGAAAGGAGCGACATGAATTCGACACAACGGCGGGAACAATTTCGGGCAATCCTGGCCGGGGACCAGTGCGTGCACCCCGCATCAGTGTTTGATCCCATATCCGCCCGCATCGCCGAGGACCTGGGATTCGAGTTGGCCTTCATGGCAGGGTCCATGGCCTCAGCAACGGTGTTGGGCGCCCCCGACCTGGTGGTGCTGACCCTCACCGAGTTTGCCGAGCAGGTCCGCCGCATCTGCCGGGCCGCCAACATCAGCCTCGTGGTGGACGCCGATCACGGGTATGGTAACGCTCTCAACGTGAAGCGCACCGTGGAGGAACTGGAATCGGCTGGGCTAGCAGCCCTGACCATCGAGGACACTGTACTACCTCAAAACTTCGGCAAAGCCAAAGGAGAGGAGATGATCTCCCTGGAAGAAGGAGTAGGGAAGATGAAAGCCGCCTTGGCAGGACGGCAGGACCCCAGCCTGGTGATTATCGCTCGCACCGTCGCCTTGCGCACTGAGGGCGTGGCCGGAACCGTCCGGCGCGCCAAAGCTTACGAGCAGGCTGGCGTAGATGCGCTGTGGCTGGCCGGAGGCATCACCCGGGAGGGGGTGTCCGGGGTGCATGCCGAAGTACGACTCCCCTTACTGATGGGTGGGGGCGACCTGAGCGACGATTTCCTGAGAGCCAATGGTGTCCGCGTGGCACATCAGGGGCATTTGCCCTTCGCCGGCGCGGTAAAAGGGATATATGACACTCTAAAAGCGCTCCGCGCTGGCGTGGCCCCCACAGATTTGGGAGAAGCTGTGGCCTCGGCGGAGTTGATCGGCCAGCTTACCCGCAGGGCGGACTACGACCGGTGGACCAGCGAGTACCTGAATTAGAACATGTAACGCATTTACCGGTGAATACCCCGAAACGCCCAGCGATTTAAGCGCCAGGCACAATTCTATCTGGACGGACTGGTAGGGAAGAATGATGATATTCCTTTCGTTAGGAATGCGCGCGTGATTGGAGTCACATCGACAGTGTGATTCTAACGGTGAAAGGGTGATCCGGGATTCTGTATTTACCTTGTATCTATCGGCAGCATGTCGGAGAGGAAAAACCCAACAGTCTGGGAAGTGAGGCCGCCAGATGGACTTTACACAATCGATATCCTCTGGGTTCCGTAGGTATTTCGACTTCAATACCAGGTCCAGCCGATCGGAATTTTGGTGGTGGCAGGTTTTTGCAGTGCTGGTCGGGCTAGCTACCATTATTCTGGATGGGTTATTTTTTGGGTGGGAGACCATGGAGTCCAGCTGGAGTCCTCTCAATACACTTGCCACCTTGACTCTGTTTATACCGGGGTTAGCCGTATCAGTCAGACGTCTCCATGACGTAGAACGCTCCGGATGGTGGATCCTGATCTGCTTCACGATTATAGGAATAATTTTCCCCTACCTCTACTGGGCCGTTCAGCCGAGCGGGTATGGGACGAACAAATATGGGCCAGCCCCTACCGCTCCGTTCCATAGCGCGACGTCTCAAAGTGAGGAATGTGCTTCTAGCACGCAAGACAGAGCCAGATCTTGCGGCGAGTGCGGCTCTGAACTGAACTCGGGCGACAATTTTTGCCCTGAATGTGGCAGGGCCGTATGAGCAATCTCCAATGCCGCGGCCCTGGAGTTCCAGATCCATTGCCGGTCTACCGGAGTGATGCCGACGATAGCAGCGTTGAACAATTGGGCGCACTGCGAATCCGAGGGTTAGACGATCCGTTGGATACAAGGGGATTGGGTAAGTCAGAGTTGCAGGACCACTTTAGAGTCTGGTGTGCTGCCCGTTGTTGAAGCATCAATACTGAACACAAAGCAACGATTGCTCGTCTCTATTACCAGCGAATCGTCTGACCATATGGTTGTGGAAACAGGGCGTTTGAATAACATGCGACCTGCTGCCTCGCCAAGTCCTACGACCGCACCTTCTGCCCCAACTCAATCCCGAATTGTTGGGCGGCATTACTTCCCAGCATGCGAGCGATGGTGGATTCCTCCACGTCTGCATTGGAGAGAGCCTCGATAGCGTCCCAAGCGCTGGTGGTATCATCGTTGGGGTAGCGGGAGCCCCAGACGACCTTTTCGGCGAAGTCGTGGGGCAACTCCTGGATCATTCGCTCGTCGGCATCAAAGCCAAGCATCACGTGGCCTTCCTCCCACATCCGTTCGGGGTCCGTCCGGACGGGATAGTAGTGCACAAGGGGAATAACCCGTGTGGAAGCCTCCATTTTCTCCAAGACTTCCTCCATCCATGACGCCTTGCCGTGCGCCACTACGACTTTCATCTCTGGATAGCGCTGCATAACGGTATAGCCGATCAAAGTGGATGCGACAAACATATGATTGTCCAACCAAGGGGACAAAATCTGCGCAATAGGATGTCCCAACGGGACTCCGGATGCCGCGAATGCTCCGCGGCCTTCGCCGCTACCCCCTCCAGCCAATGGCCCGCCACCGCCACCGCTAAGGGCAGAGCCTTGATGGAGCCGGCCCTTCATCTTTTCGAGAAAAGGGCCGTGGGAGGTCCACTCTGGGTTCCACAAGCCCGACATGGGGTGCACGGCAGCGGTCACTCCCAACCTTTCCAGCTCCGCCCAAAGAGGGTCGTAGTAGGGATGGGTAAAGTAGCGGTCCTCGATAAACATGGGCCGTATAAAGGCTCCCCGGAATGACGGGATTTCGGCTACCCGCCGCAGTTCCTCAAGGGCGAAGTCCATGTCCTGAAGCGGTAGCATGGCTGCTGCGAAGAGCCGGTCAGACGCTGCCCCACAAAAGTCGGCCATCCAGTTGTTGTAGGCTCGCGCCAGCGCGTAGGCCACATCGGGGTCATCTACCAGGTGAAAGCCTTCGGCGAACCAGGTGGGATAAAGGAAGGTCTGGTCCACGCCCATGGCGTCCATATCACGGAGCCGTGTTTGGGGGTCCCAGGCGCCATCGTTCATCTGGTGGCGGGTATCGGGGTCCAGCTTGCCAATGGTTTCCCAGGTCATCCCAGGCCGCCAGATGGCGTGCCGGGGGATGTTGGTGTTGCCGGTATCCCGGAACATCTTCCCGTTGACCTTGAGGTAGGAGCTGAGATTCCCATCTTCCCGCCACAGCGCCTGTCTGCCAAGAACCCGGTATTCCGGCTCCAGGTACGTCTCCCACAACTCTCGCGGCTCTACCACGTGGGAGTCGGAGTCAAAAACCGCAAAGCGCTTCCTAGTCGTCATTGTCCATCATCTCCACGGGTATCAAAACTACTTGTAACCTGTTCAGTTGGTGATGACCCCCTCTTCTTGAGAGGCTCAACTCAGGTTTTCCCAGTGCTACAGCCTACCAGTGTCTGACGGAGGACTCCGGCTTGAGGGACTCTTTGATCTCTTCGTCTGTGGGCCACCATTCGGGCCGATGGATTTCGGTTACCCGCTCCCGGATGATTTTGCTTGGGGCTTCAATCTTGTACAGGCGGCGGGCGTTTTCTCCCAGAAACTTGGCCTGGTCCACTACCGGCAGCTCACAACGCTGCATCGTGTCGATGGCCCTCCATGCATCATCACCGTCGTGGTGATAGACGTCGGAGGCCCAGATCAGGATATCCCGGTAGTAGTCAGGGAGGCGCGACGGTGGGGCTTCATCGCCCTCGAAGCCGGTGCGGCAGTGCTGGAAGAAAGTCTCACTGGGTAGTTGCTTCAAAGGTGGCATCTGGCGTTCGTTACGGCGGAGCTTGTAGGCCTTGTCACACTCATCCAAAAGGAAGCTTATCCAAGTGGAGGACGCCTCGAAAACGGCGGCGTTGATCTTGGGGTGCCGCTCAAAGAAGCCGGACATCAACACCAAGGTGACCCAGAGGGATGCCTCTGCCTGGAAGTTCTGGACATTGGATAAAAATGAGTGGGGTAGGCCCGATGTGGAAATGGTCCGCCGGATCAGTTCCGCGCTGGAGTACTGCGCAGTGTAGCCAGGCGGTTTAACCGCACCGGAGGCCGGGAAGGGGTGCATACCATACACCAAACCTGTCTCCTCCAAGGCGTTCCAGACGGTTTCGTACTTAGGCTGAAGCGGGTAGTTGCCCATGGCGTCCATGGGGCGCACAAGGGCTACGCGGCAGCCCTTGTCGGCCACGCGGTAAACCTCCTGGGCAGCGTACTCGGGGTTTTGCATGGGGATCAATGCCGCGAAGAATAGGCGCTCTGGATCCTCCTGGGTGTACTCGTAGGCCCAGTCGTTGTAAGCCTTGCACATAGCTCGTGCACCTATGACGTCCTGTAGCCATGGATAGGTGTCAAAGCTGGTAGGAATGAGCATTACCTGGTCAATGCCCTGGACATCCATGTCTTGGAGCCGGGGCTTAGGCTCGTCGGCCCCTGCGTGGGCGAGGTATTCCGACTGCTCCTTGGTGAGTGCGGTCTCAGGATTGAGGTTACGCACATTGAAAGCCCGTTGAATGTCATGCTTGAGGCCGGGCCCGGCGAGCCTGACAATATCCATCATGCCAGGACCCACGCGGGGAACCGGGGAGAAGCCGTTAACGTCGGCTCTCCTGTTAACGATCAGCTGCTTTGTCTCAGAGTCCCACCATATTGTGGCTTTTAGGGCTTCCAGCTCGTCCATAGTAAGGTGGTCCGCCGCTCGCTCCCATATCCTGGCGGGCTCCACGATGTGAGCGTCGCAATCAAAGGTCGCATAATCCTTGTTCATGGGCGCAAATTTCTGCACAGGCAAGCTGCACCTCCTCGCTAAGTTACTATGAGCGTTATTTCGGAAATTTTAGCACAACCCGTCCCGGGCCGGGTCCGGTAGGCGGAGATCGTTGAAGGGACTGCCACGATAGTTGAAGAGTAGACCCCACCTCCGGGACCGCATGGGGGTGGGGTACTTTCCGGACTGTCGCCTCCTAGCCACAGAATCCAAACCTTTGTGATTCCTGGAAGCAAC
>CATMOE010000133.1:0-5430 GCA_950072105.1 uncultured Dehalococcoidia bacterium | reverse complement strand
GACCCCAGACGACCTTTACCAACGCGGCGTAGCGCGTCGCGAAGAGCTGATGGGTTCTCCAAGCGGAGCGCCGGCGCTCGGGCCGGTCACTCAAGCAGAACGGGAATTCACCCGTTTGACGACCAAATATTATTGGGGCTCCGTATGGACCCGTCCCGGCCTGGACTTGCAAAACCGTTCAATCTGCACCCTATCTGCCCTGACTGTGTTGGGACGAGAGGGCCCATTGCGTGCTCATATCAACGGGGCGCTAAATATCGGCCTGACCCGGGAAGAGATCATCGAGGTGTTCATCCAGACGACGTTCTACGGCGGACTGCCCTTCACCAGAGCCGCGATGGATATCGCCAATGAGATCTTCCGGTCAAAGGACCAATAACCACGGAAAGAAACCAGAGGGAGGAAACCATGCCTTACTACATGTACGTTGCCCTGCAAGAGGATGACAAGATATCGGTTTTTACCATAGACCCCCAGACCGGTAAGCTCACGCCTCAAGTTGAAGTACCAGCACCCGGTGGTCCGTTCACGATGGCGATCAGCCCGGACAAAAAGTTCCTCTACGTTGGTTGCCGGGACAATCCGCAATTATCCAGCTTTCAGATCAACCAGGTCAACGGAGGGCTCACGCAGAATGGGACGGTACCGCTTGATGCTTGGCCTGTCTGGGTATCCACGGACCGCAACGGCAAGTTCGTGCTGTCGGCCTATTACCAGGGAGCACATGCCGCGGTACACCCTATTGGTGATGATGGATCGGTAGGTGGACCACCCATCGAATGGCTGGAGACGGCGACAGGCGCCCACGCGATGCAGACCGACCCGACGAATACCTACGCATTCGTGCCCCACATCGCAGGCAACGGGCCCAACGCCATCTTCCAATTCAAGTTCGACGAAAACACCGGCCGGCTTACCCCTAACTCGCCAGCCAGGGTGGAGCCGGAAGAGTTTCTGGGCCCGCGCCACTTTTGCTTTCACCCCTCCTTGGATATCCTCTACTTTTCCAACGAGCAGGACTGTAGCGTATCCGGCTATCGTCTGGACACTGCCACGGGAACGCTGTCGTTGTTTCAAACCATAACCACCCTGCCGGAAGGTTATACCGAGAGGAACACATGCTCCCAGATTCAGGTCTCCGCTTCGGGGAGGTTCCTGTACGCTCCGAACCGGGGCCACAACAGCATCGCTTGCTTTTCGGTAGATACTTCCACGGGGCAATTGACCGCCACTGGCAGGGTTGCCTCCGAGGCCATACCCAACGCCTTAAGCCTGGATCCCCAGGACAAGTTTCTCTTCTCCGCCGGCCAGGAATCGGGCCGCATGGCCTCCTTTAGCGTCAACCCGGATTCAGGAGAGTTGACCCCGCTGGAGACCTATCCATTGGGAAACAGGCCGGCTTGGGTTTCGATTACAGATTTGCCTGGATAGTTAGTGCCGTATCTGCGGTAAATTTAACGAGTAGGAATTCGTCAGGGCCACTCAGTGGGAGATATATCCGGGAAAGTCGTTTTGATCTGGGGAATCCCGGGTAATATAGCTATGCCCTCGCCGCATCATGGAAATGTACTCTGAACAGACCATAAGAAAAAACTAACCCACCGGACTCCACAGCCAGCGAAAGGAAGGTCAGCGATGCAAACAGCTACGATTACCGAACAGTCGGTTAGCAGGGTTTCCTATCTTGACCCTACCGGGCACATTCACAGTGAGACTCGTCGGTTGACGCCTAGGCTGGGAGACATCAAGGGCACTGTAGCCGGGTTGATGGACAATGGGAACGATACCTCCAGGTTTTTCTTCCTTAGCCTGGCGGAATCCCTGGAGAAGGACCACGGCGTCAGTAAAGTGATATTGAAGACCAAACCGGCTTCCTCCAAGGCCGCCACCAACGAGATGTTGGATGAGATGGCCAAAGAAGCCGATTTCGTGGTGGCCGGCGTAGCCCTTTGAGGGTCCTGCACTTCGGGCAGTATGCTCGACGCGATACGGTTTGAAGAACGGGCCAAGCCGACGGTCGTGGTGGCGACCAGCAGCTTCGTGAGGTTGGCCACGTCGATCAAGACGTCCATGAATCTGGAGGACCTGCCCTTGGTGGTCGTAACCCATCCCCTGGGAGCGGAACTGGCCGCCGGACAGCAGGCTCGTGATGTTGCGGCCGACATCGCGAAGGCGATATCGGGGTAAGGATCGTTCAAAGGGTAATCACTAAAGAGAGTAGATATGGTTGCTGGAAAAGAAACGCCCAGGCTTGATGGGCTGGACACGGTCCAAGGGGCGTTGGACACCATCGAGCGATACTTCGATAACGGATGGACCGACGGTCTGCCGATAGTACCCCCCACCGAAGAACTTGTCGGCCGTATGCTGGAAGCGTCGGGCCGGGACCCCATGGAGGTCCTGGGCATCATCCCGCCCCGTATGGGAGTGGCTACGGTGGAGGCGGTGGCTACCAATGCGGTAATGGCCGGGTGCCGTCCCGAATATATACCGGTCGTTATCGCGGCGGTGGAGGCTCTGGTAGACGAGCCTTTTGACCTTCAGGGGCTCCAGGCCACCAGTGACCCGGCGGCTCCGATGGTCATCGTCAGCGGACCGGTGGTCCAACAGGTGGGTATCAACCACGGCGTCGGTCTCTTCGGCCACGGCTCCCGGGCCAATGCGACTATCGGGCGAGCCCTGCGTCTTGTCCTGGTGAACCTGGGAGGCGGTCATCCGGACACGGGCGATAAGTCCACCCTCGGCTCACCCTCCAAATATTCGTACTGTGTCGGCGTCGACGTGGACACGCCCTGGGCGCCGTTGCACACCGAGATAGGGTTCGACGCCCAGGACAGTTGCGTCACCGTTTACGCCGCCGACGGGCCCAGGGGCAACAACCCGGCTGGCTCCGGCAGTATGGAGTTCGCCCTCTGGATCCTGGCCGACTCCATGTCCAATCTGAACCACAACATCATCGACGGCGGCCACGCCGCCGTGGTGATCAGCCCGTTGATCGCCCATAAGTTGAGCGAGGAAGGCTGGACGAAAGATGAGGTCAAGTCCTACCTGTTCGAAAGGGCCAGGGTGCCCGTGGAGCGGGTCAGGCGTTACAAGGAGCTTCGCTATGGCCGGCCCGCTGAAGATACCGACTCCTACGACTGGCCCAAGTGGCTGAACGTTGACGAGCCAAACATAACCGTACCAGTGGTCCGCAAACCTGAGAATATCATGGTCCTGGTCGCCGGAGACCCGGGCCGCTCGCGATCTGCCTACTGCCCCGCCCGCGCCTTCAACCTCCCGGTGACTAAGAAGGTTAGGATGCCCGGTGGCTAGGGTCACCCCCCGAAACGCTGCTCCAGCCTTGCGCTAAACTCTGCGGGGGTGAAGGTGTAGTTCTGGGTGCCGGAGACTTGGACGACGTAGTGGACGGTGGGGTTTGGATGCACTGAATCCACGACAAATAGGGAATTACTGTCCGATTATAGTGGCCGTCCAACTAAAACTGGGAGGCTAGAATGGCAACGCAAACTAAGCTTCAGATCATAGACGCTGACACCCATGTGTTGGAGACCGAACGTACGTGGGACTATCTGGAACCGGCAGAAGAGAAGTACCGTCCACAGCTGTTTTCCTCGCCCGCCGATCCCACCAGGCAGTACTGGGTTATCGAGGATAAAATCAGGGGCCTTCGTTTCCAAACGCTGACGGAACAGCAGCTCAGAGAGAGGTCTCAAAGATCGGGCAGGAACGTTGAAACACCTCAGGCGGCCCGGGAGTTGGACGATGTGGAGCTTCGATTGAACCACATGGATGAGCTGGGGGTGGATGTTCAGGTGCTCCATAACACCTTGTGGATAGAGCCGGTGGCGGAAAAGCCCGACGTGGACGCTGCTCTATGCCGAAGCTGGAACCGCTGGCTGGCCGGCGTGTGGGGAAAAGGCCGGGGCCGCCTCCGCTGGTCATGCGTCATTCCTACCCTGATGCTAGACGAGGCTTTGGTCCAAATGCGCACCGCCAAGGAACACGGCGCCGTGGCGGTCTGCATGCGGCCTTTGGAAGGGGACCGGTCGATGCTGGACCCATATTTCTATCCGGTTTATGAAGAGGCTAGCCGCCTAAACATGGCCATCGCCGTGCACATCGCCAATGGAAACCCGGCCAACTGTGAGCTGGTTAAATCATTTCCAGGAGGGTCCGGTGGCTTCTATACGTTCCGGGTCCCCACCGTAGCTTCCTGCGCCATGTTGCTGATGAGCGAGCTTCCCGAGGTGTTTCCCCACCTTCGGTGGGGCTTCATCGAGGCGTCGGCTCAATGGGTGCCTTGGGTGTACCACGAGGCAGCTCGACGCGCCGCTGGTCAAGCCAATAAATTTCCAGAAGACCCATTCACTGAATACAACATTTTCGTGACCTGCCAGACCGACGACGACCTTCCTTACATACTCAAATATTCGGGCGAGAATAGCCTGGTTATCGGCACCGACTACGGCCACACCGACACGTCCAGTGAGCTAGATGCGATTGCTGTATTCCAAGGCCTACCCGGCATCAGCCAGGAAATCAAGGACAAAATTCTCCACTATAATCCCAAGGCCCTCTATAGCCTTTAGTCGTGCCAGCGGCGCCTCTGGTCGTTAGTGGCCTCGGCCAAGGACGGGAAGGGGACCGAGTGATGTTACGCCACGGCGCCCTTGCTGCTCATCTCTTGGTGGATGATAGCCACATCTTGGGCGCAGTTATCTTGGACCCCTCTAAGAAATAAAGGCCAGCAAACGCGAAGGAGGGACCGCCATGGGGTGGCTTGACGGCCAAGTAGCGTTAGTCACGGGAGGTGGCTCGGGCATCGGTCGGGCCTGGTGCTTGTAGAAAACGAACCGAAGGCCCGGAGGCCCCGTGTTCCTCCCAAGCCATCCCGCCCGGCACGGCGTTTTCCATTCGACGCAAACGTTTGTCGGACCCGGCCGGTGGAAAGGTGCGTTTCGGAGCTGTCGCTTAATGAGACAAAGATAGTTACTAAATGGGCGATATTAGGCCGATAATGAGCCGGTAATGTGCCAATATTGGGCACTTCCAGGCACGAAAGCCCTTAGGAATGGTTTTCATCCTTGCCAGGATCGCTGCAGTCTCGTTTTACAATATGAAACTCATGTGTATTTAATAGAGAATACTGGCAATGATAGCGCGTATCATTTCCCATGATTCACCGGTTCTGTTAAAGCACTACCTACTTTGCACCTCGGTAACGATAAGGGGTGAACGTTGAGTCACTCGTTTTGCGTTCTACGACCCAGGATTCCAACCAAAGCATAGATGACAGGCATATCGAGACACCGATTTTCCCCGGTTGATCCGGGTGATCTATCTTTGTGATCCAGATCGGGTCTGTGATACTGGTTTTGGCCATCACCGGTGAACCTCCGTTACTAAACCACCCTTCTCAACCAGGCA
>CATMOE010000132.1:0-5637 GCA_950072105.1 uncultured Dehalococcoidia bacterium | reverse complement strand
GGTGGTCTTGTGCGTCCTCTATCACCCCTTCCACGTCCCCGCCGCCCATCAGTTCAGTGACCATGTAGGGCTGGTCTCCTTCTTCGCCCAGGTCGAAAACGGTGACGATGTGCGGGTGGGAGCCCAACCGCCCCATGGCCTGGGCCTCACGCTGGATACGGGTACGGGAGGTTTCGTCCAGCCCCTCGGACTTGATCAAGGCGAAGGCTACTTCCCGGTCCAGCGTTGTGTCATGGGCCAGGTAGACTTTTTTCTTGCCGCCCTCGCCCAGGAACCTCTTGACCTGGTAACGGCCGTTGGCGAAGGAGGTTGGTTGGTCGGCCGTAGGCTCGTTGGAGATGGGAGTCGGTGTGGCGGCTGGCGGCTGGCTGCCACTGGCGAGTGCTCTGTCAGCGGCAGCCAAGAAGGTGGCCGCGTCGCCATTGTCTGGGTCTAGGGCAAGTACATTTTGAGCGCGGTCTCGGACAACGGACCATTCGGATTGAGCAATAGCTTGGTCCGCCTCGTCCAGGAGGATATCTATCCGTCTCTGTAGACGCTCGCTTGCCATTATGGTGGCATATTACGTCGGGCTGGAAGGGTTGTCCACTACACCGGTCCCGTCTAAAGCGACTGAGTCAACGACGCGGCTTATGTAGAAGGTTTATATCTGGTCGACGCAGTGGGCAGTGGAGTAACATGTTCCCCGAAGACCGTTTAATAAGAATAACCGGAGCTGCGGGAGGATAGCTGTGCAGGTAAAAGATAAGCAGTACACCGAGCATCGAATTATGGTCAACGGGCTCAACATTCACTACACCGATTGGGGCAATCCTCACTTGCCGGACATGTTCCTGGCCCATGGGGCGGTGGCCAACGCTGTTTACTGGGACCTGGTTGCGCCTGCCTTTCGAGATAGGTATCACATTGTTGCGGTTACTGCCAGGGGCAGAAGTAAGAGCGATTACGCGCCCGACGGCAAATATGACACCGATGACTACGTGCAAGACTTCCGGGAGCTCACCGTTGCGCTGGGTCTAGACAAGCTGATCTATGTGGGCCAATCGATGGGTGGGAAAATCGGCATGACCTATTCCGCTATGTATCCGGACCAAGTAGAGCGCATGATCCTGGTGGATGTGGGTGGCGAATCCACCGGTTCACCATCCGGGGACCCGATGAAGTCCCGGCCTGAAGTCTTCAATTCTCCCACTGAGATCGAGACGTGGCTGAGGCAGTTCGACCGATTTTCCAGGTTGAGCCGGGATGCGATAGATATCGTAGTCAAAACCGGTTTCCAGCAACTGGTCAACGAGCAGTGGGTTTCGTCCCTAGCCAATCCTCTGATCTACCAACAGCGACCGGTTCCACCACCTGTGTACGACATACTGAGCAAAGTCCAGTGCCCCACTGTCCTGATCCATTGCTTGCGAAGCGATCTGATGGGTGCCGAGATAGCCGCCAAAACCCGGGACGCGATTCCAAATTGTGAGCTGATTCAACTAGATTCAGGGCATCTGCCACATCTGGAGCGCCCGGATGAGTTCATCCGGATCATGAATGAGTTCCTCAAGGGCTAAAAGCACAGCAGTAACTGTAACTGTCCTTTTGACCACGGTGTTATCGGGCAAGAATGTGGGTAGGATTGAGGACAGTCGATGTCCCGTGGCTGGGTGATGATAACCGGAATTCATGCCCTATGGGGTGATCGCCACCGATCATCCGGGCGTGCGCGCCACGTTAGGCCTTGGCTTAGCCGGTATAAACTTCGTGCTGGAACGGCAACCGGGCAACAGGGTTGATCGCTTCGAACAAGCCCGGCTCTGACAGCTAGATCCAGTCCGCCACCCTTTCGGCGATCATGATGGCCGTGGCGTTGGTGTTGGCCCGTACCACGTCGGGCGCAATAGACAGGTCCGCAATCCTGAGCCCCTGTAGGCCCTTGACCCGCCCATACTGGTCAACCACCGCCATAGGGTCGGAGCCGGGACCCATTTTGCACGTTCCGGACGTGTGATAGGTGGTGTTCACGTTTTGGATCAACCAAGTGTCCAGTGCTTCGTCCGAGGCCAGGTTCTCTTCGGTTGGCGCCAACCAGCCTTCAATCAAGGGCTCTAATGCCGGGTGAGCCAACAACCTTTGACAGATTCGCATCGCCTCACGCAGCCGCTGCAGGTCCCGGGGGTCTTCCAGGTACCGGTAGGAAAGGTGAGGCTTGTCGTGGGGTTCGGCGGATGCCAGACTCAACTCACCGGCGCTGAAAGCCGCTTGTAGAATGCAAGTAAGCCGCAGGCCGGGTTCGCGGGATTTCCAGTCTCCTCCCAGCGGGTCTCCGGAAGTTGGTCCACCAAAGTTGGAAGGGAAAATTTGCATGTCGTTGCGTAACTGCGAGCCTCCGGCGGTGTATCGGAGACCGGACTGCATCCGGGGACCCGTGATATCCAGATGAACGCCATCTTTAACGCCCAGTTCAATATAGACCAACGGATGGTCCCGCAGGTTCTGGCCCACTCCCGGCAGTTCGCAGACCAAGGGTATGCCAAGGTTGCGCAAATGGCTTCCGGGGCCTATCCCAGACAGCATCAGCAATTGTGGTGACGCAATTCCGCCGGCGGCGAGGACGATCTCTTCGCCTTCCACCGTGAACTTCCGCCCACCGCTCTCGACGTCCACGCCTGACGCTTTGGTACCGTCGAACACGATGCGCGTGGCCAGCACGTTGGGTTTAATCGTAAGGTTCAACCGGTAGCGTACCGGGTCTAAATACGTAAGGGCGGTGCTCATGCGGATGCCGCCGGTATTGTTGACCGGCACCGGACCCACCCCGGTAGAATCAGGGTGATTCATGTCCGGGTCTTCGGGGTACCCGGCCGCGACACATGCGTCGTAGAACGCCGACTGGAACGGGTGCCAATCAGTTGGCTTGTCCCGCCGGATAGGTATGGGTCCATCGCTCCCGTGGAAGTCGTCCCGAATGTCTGCATCGGATTCCAGCTTCCGGAAAAATGGCAGAACGTTTATATAAGACCACTGGTCGTTACCCAAGGCGGCCCAAGAATCGTAGTCTTCGGGAAGGCCCCGCAGGAAGACTTGGCCGTTAACCGCGCTGGAGCCACCGACCACTTTGCCTCTGGCTATTTGCAAAGGATTGGTCTGGCCGGACGCTCCGGAGGCTTGGTAAGCCCAATTGAAAGGCGAGCGGGGAGTTCCAGCATCCAGATTGAAGCCGTTCTTCAGCTCGTCGGGTAGGTGCTGAAACTCAGGGTAATCGGGGCCGGCTTCCAGGAGTAGTACAGACCGTTTGGGGTTTTCGGACAAGCGGGCAGCAAGCACGCATCCCGCCGAACCGGCGCCGACTATGACAACGTCGTACTTCAAGAACCGCTCCCCTTGATTAATAGACTTTTCTAAACATGAGCGCGTCAACTGCCTTCCGATTCACTCATTCGCCCCGCCCTCATAATGTAACCGCTTGTAGACATTTGCGGGGCACTCCAGGGGAACTTATCACCAGCGTAGCCGCTTCGGAGTAAGCCGCGCCTGGATTCATAAGTGCGTATACCCGCGGCACGCAACGGCCACGACGGTCCGGGCTCAAAAGCCCATGGCTCAACCGGAAGGGCCCAACGGCATCTGGTCCCGTAGCTAGGTGAAATGTTAACCGGAATTTATGCCCTATGGGATGGCCGCCACGGCTTCAATCTCAATCCGGAAGTCAGGGTCGGCGAGCCCAGAACAGAGAATCAGAGTGCTGGCTGGCAGGGCATCGTCGTCGGTGAGAAACTTGCTCCTGGCCGCCCGGTAGGCCGGAAAATCCTCTCGGTGTGTCATGAAGGTTGTCATCTTCAAGATATGGCCCAAGTCACTGCCAACCGATTCCAAAGCCGCCTGGATGTTACGAAATACCTGCTCCGCTTGGGCTGCCGCATCACCCACTCCCACTGTTTTTCCGTCCCTATCCCGAGCCACTTGTCCCGCCAGGTAGATGGTCTTGCCATCCTTGACAACGTGATGATAGCCGCCCGGCTGGCCCAGGCTCGATGGGTTTATCCGCTTAATTGCCATGATGGATTCCTCCCTCCAAACATTTTGTTGGGGCTCACCAACTATCAGCCCATCAGCACATCGCGTGTAAGCTCCATTTGGCCGTGATGCTGCGCTAACTCCTCGTACGCATGAATCAGCGCTGTTCCCTCCGTCCAGTCTCCGAAGTCCGTACCTCGCAGTGGGTTATACATTGAATTCGGCGCCGATGCCAACGACTTCTCACCTTGCACCTGCTTGATATCTGCTAGAAGCTTTTCCTTAAGCTCACGCACCCTTTCGCGCAACTCAACAACGGTACCGTTCGCCCTAAACTCCGCGTCCCTGTTCCGGAAAAACTCGCGCTTCCCTAAAAGTGTTCCAATCCAGTAATCGCACACCCCGATGCAGTGCGTCAAGATGGCATAGGGCGAGTTTGCGCCGGGCAAGTCAGGACGCAAATTGGCGCGCTCGTCGCCCAGTTCTTCAACGATGCGCAACATGCCATCCAGCGCGCGTTCAATAAACATCAGAAAATCTTCGTTAGATATCTCCATGTGAACCTCACCATACCGACGTTTTCTCACGGGCGTTGGACTGCCGTTCCTTGGCAGATACGAACGCGGGCTAAACCATGGCGCCATCAAAGCCATTGGTTTCTTCCCGGTAACGGTAGTCCACGCCGGGTCGCGCCACGGAGTCAGTGCACACTTAGACCCTTGCCGAAAGCCAGGCACATCTCGAATAGATGCCAAGGGTCGGGTCGTCATCCTCCCAATTTTCGGCGGCGGCGATTAGGTCATGCCATGGTCCCGGTTAACACCGCGAGAGAGCGCAAATCAGGAACAGTTGCGTCCGGTGCGGCTTCTACTGAGGGAGTCGCGCCCAAGCCCGCGGCGCCTTGACGCCGATCGACCCACATTGTCGAAATTCCCATTGCATTTGCCGGCGCTATGTCGTGAAATAGACTCTGCGCAACGTGCAGTATTCTGTGTTGCGGGGCCCCCGCATGTTGAATCAGGTATTCGAAGTTTTGGCGCGACGGCTTGTACGAGCCGATTTGCTGCGCTGTAAAAACGTGATCGAATTCAACCCCCAGGAGCTTCTGCGAAGACCGGAATAGGTCGTCATCGATATTGGATAAGATAATGAGTCGATACCGGGTAGCCAACGCGCGTAAGGCCTGAGAAGAATCCGTAAAAGCAGGCCAGTTCATCACCGACGCAGAAAATCTCTCCAACTCGTTACGGGACGGTTCGAACTCTAATACATCGCCGATCTGGGAAAGAACTTCTTTCAGGACATCGCGATAGGATCGATATGGTCCTGCTTGAATTTCTGCTTCAGCCTCTCCGAATAACTGCAGCAGGGCGTGGTGGCCGGCAGAGACTTCGTGCGCTTCCAAGACTGGCCGTATTGCGGACGAAATACCGGTTTCCCAGTCAATTAAGGTTCCATAGCAGTCAAAGCTAACGCACTCGAAGTGATCAAAGTTCATGTTTGAATCCTCATCTCTCGACAGCATAACATTGTTTAATGAACAGGCCGGGGGAGCCGTCTGAGGTGGTCTGGGAAATTTGAACAGGTAGCTAAGAGAGAGTCCCGCTCCTAGAATTGCAAAAAAGGAGCAGGACA
>CATMOE010000131.1:0-5649 GCA_950072105.1 uncultured Dehalococcoidia bacterium | reverse complement strand
TCCTCTTTCGGGTCCGTAGTACCGGCAACTTCTTCGCTACACGCATAAGGCCAAACTGTCTTCGTGTCAATTGGAATAGTATTGCCATCATCTAACAGAACTGGCATGGGCACTTTCTTATCGTTAACGGGTAGCGCTTTTAATGTTTCGGTATCAAATGGGTGGTCAACAAGGAAAAATGCGTTCGGATCCATCCAATATCCGTCTTCCGGTATGATCGCTAGGTCTTTCAAGACCGCATAGTTTCCATTCGTGTTATATAAAACACCGAAATGAATTGCGGGCCTCCTCGTTTCACTCTGCTTTCCAGTTTTGATGCTTATTCCAGTATTTCCCGTTGGACCAAGAAATTCCCCCATGCGGACTCGTTGCCCCACCTCTTGTGATGGCATTCCTGAGAAATGTGTGTACTGAGAAAATGTCCAGACCGGAAGACCGGTATCTTGAGGGCTATGACGTAGGACGATTTCTATTCCACGAAGATTGTTTTCTCCAAGGAATTTCCCAACGACCGTTCCATTGGCTGCCGCGTAAATAGGGGTGCCGAACGGAGCTGGCATGTCGATGCCACCGTGATAACTCTTTTTGCCTTTCCTCTTAGCTGAGTAATCCATAGCCCAATAATCGTCGATACCGCGACAATTGGTGTTGTCAGGGAATTTCGGCTTTATTCCGGTTTTAAAAAGCCCTCGTTCTATGGCTGGTTCCAGTGTGCATTTAGTTTTTCCAGCCATAGCGGGTTTACCCATCGCGCAACGGATGAATTCATCGATTAAATCTATATCCAATAGTCCATCAGAGTGGGTGACGGTAGTCGCCAAGGAAGGTGATTCAGTAGGAGTATTACCTACAGCCTTGGGAGGAGCCGGCAATCCGGTTGGAGTGGGAGCATCAACCTTGACTCCAATAGTTGAGACAGGAGTAGGTTTCGTTGTTTCTCTTTGGCTCTCGGCTATTTGAGGTGAATCGGTATCTGCCGAACAACCCGTAAACAACATGAAAATTAGGGTTAACGCCAAGAAAGTGGTCCTAAACAAGCTCAAAGCCGAATTTCTCCTTAGGACTTCGTAGCCACATGGTAACGCTTTGGAGGCTAACTCTGTAATCGGTTACAACGTTGGAAGGCGTCCGATCGGTATCCCAATCATGCAACCCAGATATTCCCGATATAACCGTCCAAAGTTCCAAACTGAGTTCCACGTTTCCGAAGAAGAACCCGACGGCCCAAGGCTAGGACTGCCATCGGGCCCGGTAGCCACACCTTCTGACCTCGCACCGTAACCTTCCCGCTCCGGCTGCCGATACCCATACCATCAAAGTACCCCACCCGGGTATAGTTCCTTGGTGGGGATGCATAGTTTTACGCCTTAAAAGCACGGCTCAGGAAAAGTTTTCAGCCAACGCTGAGTGACGCTTAGCCGATGTGCGCATTCAAGGGGTAGCCGAATGTCAACGGAGGTTCGAGAACGACCCCCCGACTAAAACTAAACGATATTCCAGAAAGAGAAAGATGAAGATGAAGATTTACGTTGCGTCGTCCTGGAGGAATGAGCTACAGCCTGTCGTTGTTGAGAGGCTCAGGGCAGAAGGCCACGATGTGTATGACTTCCGCAACCCTAAGGAACACATTCACGAACGCGATGAAGGCTTCCACTGGTCGGACATCGACCCTGAGTGGATGAAATGGACTCCAGAGCAGTTTATAAGCGCACTTGACGACCCTCTGGCGGAGGCTGGCTTCAAGAGCGATATGGATGGTCTGACAACCGCAGAAGCTGTGGTGCTAGTGATGCCGTGTGGCCGGAGTGCTCACTTGGAGATGGGCTATGCTGTTGGTGCTGGAATTCCAACCATCATTTTGATAGAGGACGGAGAACCGGAGCTCATGTACAAGATGGCTACTGCGTTCGCCGTCGATATCGATGGAGTGGTTCAGAGTTTGAAGAGGATTGGGTCTGGAAGTTAAATTGCAGAAGTCAGTTCATCTTGTTAATTACCTAAAACTCCCGTCCGACCCCACACTACTTCACCAGGGAGTAGCCGAATGCCAACGGGATATCCGAAGATACTTGTATTCTTCGCTTGGACGATAACACTGGCTCGTTCATACGCGACTAATCATCAAACCCTGAAATCCCCGATATCACCGTCCACAGTTCCAGGCTGAGTTCGGTGTTGCCGAAGAATGGGTTCGGTGGATAGAAGAGATTGTTCAACAATGAACCGCCTGCTGCCGGATGGAGCGGCGATCCACGACTAAATCAGCAACATACAGCCACAAATCAGATAGCAATCGACAGCAACTGGGCATACCTGGGATAAAGCTTCTTCCTAACCTGCAATTAATCAAACGGCTGGAGGGCTAACCCCATTTCAGGCGCCGTCGGCTCTGTAAAGCCCCTACCCGTTATAATCCCGGACAACTCCCTACTAACTCTTAAGCTGAACTTGGTCACTTCAATAGCCCCTTCAGTGTTAGAGGAATCTAGAATAGCGTCCCTATCAGAGGAACCATCCGGAAAGTGGACCAGGCGAGGCCGGTGGAATTTACTGAAGAGCAACAAGTGGTGGAGAGCCGGGAGAATCAAACATGAAGGCAACCTTTCCTATCGATCAAGTTAAAAAGAGGAAGGCGCTTTTGAACGCCGTGGAAGAGGTACGCGACATCTGCGTTGCTGGCGCTGAGGAGGCGGAGAACAACGGAACGCTACCCGAAGCTACGGTAGATGCGCTTGAACAGTCGGGTCTCTTGGCCATGAAACTTCCGACTGAGTTGGGAGGGGCCGAAGCTGACCCAGTTACCCAACTTCAGGTTATTGAGGCAATGACCCGGATTGATCCCGCAACGGGCTGGGTCATGATGATCGGTGCCGCCAGCATTGCGTCCCCAGCTGTCTTTCTTCCTGACGAAGCGATATCACAAATGTTTGTAGGAGGCCGCCCGCCGAGAGCCGCAGGGGCTTTAATGCCTACCGGCCACGCTGTGCCCGTCGAAGGAGGTTATCGAGTAAGCGGTCGTTGGTCATTTGCTAGTGGGATCCGACACTCCCAATGGCTCTCAGCTGGAGCATTGGTTGTTGACGAAGGAGGCGCAGTGGTAGAGCGTCTTTCAATAGTCTTTCCCACCAAAGAAGCAGTGATCCATGACAACTGGCAGGTTGCCGGCCTTAAGGGCACTGGGAGCAACGATTTTTCGGTTTCCAATCTCTTTGTTCCGGACACTTTCACTTGGCGTAGAGGCTCCGCTCAGAAGCCATTGAGAGGAGGGCCGTTGTACCGCATTGGGCTTCCAGGTTTCTTGTCGGTCGAGCATGCGGCCTTCGCGCTGGGGGTAGGGCGTAGGGCGTTGGAGGCCATCATAGATTTAGCGCAATCCAAGGCGCGAGGATTTACTACCTATAGCAACCCATCATTGCTATCGAACCGGCTTTCGTTTCAGTTAGCCCTGGCCAGGTGCGATTTTCGGTTGCGTGCCGCCCGTTCCCTGGCTGTCGATATCTTCGACGCTGCATGGGTAACGGTCTGCCAAGGCGGCGAACCTGGGCCTCAAGCCCATGCTGAGATGCGCAGCGCTGGCACCTTCGCCACAGAAGTCGCCGCAGACATTGTGACCGATTCGTTTCGGTACGGCGGAGGAACGGCTTTGTACTCGTCCAATGTTTTGCAGCAATGCCTGCGGGACATCCAGGCCGCCGCGCAGCATTATATGGTGAACGACTCGGCCTACGAGAGCCACGGCCAGATATTATTGGGGCTATCTGATGTCAACCCCATGAGCTAGCGTTACTGTGGTGCCGGAGGTCAATCGCCGAATGTTATGAACAGAAAACGCCTGACTCTTAGTCAGTAGCTCAAAAGTGGACTGGTGTCGTCTGTACCCTGGCATCACTCTGCATTATTAATCAACAAAATATGGGGCGATACTTACCCGTCCTCATAAGCATCGAAGAGGCGAACGGATTCCCTGCCTACGCAGACAGGTCTATGGCGTGACGGACCGAGCCAGGAAAATTATTTGACCCTGTGTTGGTAGGGTGTATTTACTCTCTCTAACGCATCTTTAGGGTAGTTAGTTACCTGGCAACACCCTAATGCTCAGGTATTTCAACCTCACCCACTGCCCCGCGCGGAGCCCGCTGCCTGGCAGGGCCAGCGCACCTCAAGGGTGAATGGCGCCCCACGGGGTAGGCTCATGGGAGTAATCATCAAGCGATCAGTTGGCCGGGAGTGTCATGACCCCGGCAGATCAAATAGTCCTCCGGCACACAAAGGGCCCATCCTCTCGCTGTAGGATGGGCCCTTTGTCCTGCTTGATTTCGACGACGGCTATTCTTCTCCAGTCTCCGAGGGATATCCCCGCTCGATCCAGGCCGGGGTGCCGGCTTCGTCCACCACTTGCACGTTGGTTCGGCCGTCGCGTTGCAGGATGCTTCCCGCGGTGGTCGCCCGCATCCCGGCAGCGCACACCGTTACCACCGGCAGTTCCCTAGGAAGGCCGTCCAAATGCTCTTGAAGTTCTCCCAGCTCGATGTTCAGCGCGCCGGGGATATGACCCGCGGAGTATTCGCTGCGCTGACGAACGTCGATCACCATGGGCGCGGCCGGTAGGTCTTGGGCCTGTTTGAGACTGTCCAGGTCCAGCCGCTGGGATTCTTCGATGGGCAGGCCGGCCGATGTCCAGGCATCGATGCCGCCAGCCAAGAAACCGTGGACCCGGTCGAAGCCGATGCGGATCAACTGCCGCATCATATCGTCGTGTTGGCCGGCGTCGGCGGATAGGAGGACCAGGGGCTGTCCCCACGGCACAACCCAGCCGACCCAGGTGGCCATGGCGTTTCCATGGGGAATGGCGTATGAGCCGGGCACGTGGCCGGTGTTGAAACTGCGCTCCGGACGCGCGTCGATCAGTACCGCGTCGTTGTCCAGATGGTTCCGTACGGAGAGAGCTGTAAGAGAAGCCAACCTGGGGACGCCGCCCAGGATATCCGGGCCTCTGCGGTTGATGTCGGCCATGTATTTGTAATAACTGGGGTAGGAACCCAGGCCGGTTAGAGCGAACTTCACGAAGCTGGTCTCCTCAGCCTCGGCGGCGAATGGGTTGGTCCGCCGCTCCTGGGCGATGGTGCTCGGTACGGTGCCGCCGCCCGCCGCTGTGGAGCAGAAAGACCCGCCGCCGTGGGTGGGATAGACTTCAACGTCGTCGGGCAGTTTGAGCAGTTTTTCGTGGATGGTGTTGTGCAGCCAACGGGCCAAGAAGGGCGCGACTTTGGAGCCCAGTAGATCGACGCGGGCCGCGCCGCCCAGCAGAAGAGCGCCGCCGGTGAAGATCATCTTCGGCTGGCCCTGTTCTTCAATAATGAATGAGACGCTCTCCGGCGTGTGGCCGGGGGTGTGGAGGACCCGGACCATGAACTCGCCCAGGTCGAACTCGTCGTCCTCTTGAAGCCGGACCGATGGGAACAAGAGGCCGCCAGAGGCACTGGCGCCCACCTGGCAACCGGTCTGATCGGCTAACTCCCGGGCGCCCGATACGAAGTCGTTGTGGACGTGGGTCTCGAAAGTGTAGACGATCCGCGTCCCGTGGTTGGCCGCGATCTGGACGTATCGGTCGACATCGCGGGCGGGGTCGATGACGATACAACGTCCGGA
>CATMOE010000130.1:0-6118 GCA_950072105.1 uncultured Dehalococcoidia bacterium | reverse complement strand
CGCCTGCGACGATTGCCAGGACCAGGTTATGGCCATTGCCCAAGCTGATTACTTAGCCGATCCAAACTAAAGATGCGGCCACTGCGAAAACGGTTTGTATCCCGATGCTACTTTCAAGGCCAAAAGGTATATACGGTTTGTAGACAAGGTACGTTGTCTACAAAAGTAGCTTGAGTCTGACGCTGTCCAGGCACGATAATGGGGTTAGATTCAACATTGGGAGGCAGTCATGAGAGGGGCGCTGAAACAACGGAGCAAGGGCAGTTGGACTTTAACCTTTGACACAGGACATAACGTATCCGGCAAGCGGCAGCGGCAGACAGTAACAATCCGAGGCACCAAGCGGCAGGCCGAGGCGCGCTTGGCCGAACTAATCCATAAGGTTGGCTTAGGAGAGTATTCCAACCCCACTAAAGTTACCGTTGGAGGCTTTCTACAGCAGTGGCTGCAAAACCACGCCTGGCCGAATCTATCTCCAGAGACCGCCCAAGTCTATGAGATCATCGCCAACGCTCACATCATCCCCGCATTGGGTTCAATTCCACTCCAAAAGCTAACCCCAGAGCGATTACAAGCCTTTTATGCCGACAAACTAGCCCGAGGACGGCGGGATGGCAGTGGTGGCCTCAGTCCTCGGACTGTCCGACATCACCACCGGCTACTGCATGTGGTCCTCGAAAATGCGGTTAAATGGCGGTTGATCTCTAGGAATCCAGCCGATGTAGTGGACCCACCAAGGTTTAACCGGAAGGAAATGCAAGCCTTCGATCAGGACGGGCTAAACGAATTTCTGGAAACTATTAGAGAGACCGAATATTACCCGTTGTTCTATACGTTGCTGTTCACCGGATTACGCCGGTCTGAAGCCTTAGCGCTCCGGTGGCGGGATGTAGATTTGGTTCTAGGTTATATCTCAGTTAACAGAACGCTACACCAATTGAACGACAAGTCCTTTGTGTTCCGCCAACCTAAGACGGAAAAAAGCCGCCGGACGGTAGCCCTTCCTCCATCCCTATCGATTGTGCTTCGCCAGCACCGGGAGAGCCAGCAGGAACAACGGGAACTTTTGGCGACCGCCATGTCCGATGATGATCTGATCTTTGCCCAATTGGACGGAAGCCCATTACTCCCGCACTCAATCACAAACGCCTGGAGGCGATTGGTGAAACAAGCTGGGTTTCAGGGAGTCCGTCTCCACGACGCGCGGCACACTCACGCCACTTTGATGTTAAAGCAGGGCGTCAATCCCAAGATCATCAGCGAGCGCCTCGGGCATTCAAGCGTGGTAATCACTTTAGATACATATTCCCATGTCCTGCCGGGGTTGCAAGAGGCTGCAGCCCGTGGCTTTGATGAAGGGCTAGGGCGGACTAATCAGGGCGTGATGTCGTCTACAGGTTAAGAAAGAGTTGGCAGCAAAATGGCAGCAAAACCAAAAACTAAGGCCCCCGGAACACTCCGAGGGCCTCTTTTTGTGACTGATTTTGGCGCGCCTGGCGGGATTCGAACCCACAACCCCTGGGTCCGAAGCCCAGTACTCTATCCGTTGAGCTACAGGCGCGGGAAATGTGTGAGGCGTGGGGCGAGCGACGGGATTCGAACCCGTGATCTCCTGTGCCACAGACAGGCGCCTTAGACCACTTGGCTACGCTCGCCATATAGGGGCCTATGCCTGCCGCACAGCCCTGAACCCTCTGGAGGTGTCACCCAAGGAGTTAATCACCATCCAGCCTAGCTATCGTAGCAAAAAGCCGGTCCCCTTACAACGTTAGCTGATCCCTGCGACAGGATCATCTCACGGTCAAATGGGTTTTACCGACGTGTTTGCCTCAGGTGTCGTGATGAGCCAGCCGGGGCGACGATCCATCTGAGGCGGGGCGCCTCCCCTCTGCCTCCCCAGATCCCTCATCCTTACCGCGAAGGACTCGGAATCGTTCATCCTGGTTGGCACCAGCACCTTAGTCCCAGAAAATGGCAGATTCGTGCCACGCCGATCCTTCGGCGGAAGGAGAGGAGTCTCAAGCCTGGTTGTAGCGGTCACCTGAGATTCCTCGCCGCCCTTCCGCCGAAGGGCTGGTGTCGGAATGGCCAAGTGTGCAGCCGGAGGTTGGCAATTCTATTTTCGGAGCAATGACCAACATAGCGACCGGCGAGCAGGCGGCCAAGGGCTGGTTGAACCCAACCTGTGCCTTGATTACAATGAGCTACGAGCTACACTTTAAGTGACCACTTGGATAGGACCGATCACCCCCGGAGGGCATCCTATCTGGATCATGGGGCAGAAAATCGTAGCGCCCGGCGCCCACAATAGTCCACCAAGATCAACGAGCAGAGATTAACGATAGAGGCCGAGTTTGGGAACGTATATATTCCGGCGGATGTTGTGGCTGCCATTTATCCTCCTAATAGTGTCGGCCATCACCTTCGCTCTGGGCAGATTCGGGCCCGGTGACCCGGTGGAGTTGCTTCTGGGCCAGTATTCTAACCCAGTGGTGGTGGAACGTATCCGGGAGCAACGAGGGCTGAACGACAACATCGCTGTCCAGTACGGCCGGTATCTGAGCGAAGTGGTCCGGGGCGATTTCGGCGAGAGCTTCAAGTATCGGGGACGCAGCGTTGCCGACCTGCTCAAGAAAAAGATGTGGGTTTCGGCCCAGCTAAATATCGCCGCATTGATAATATCCGTAGGGCTAGGCGTCCCCATCGGACTGTACGCCGCCCTAAAGCAGGGGACGTGGGTGGACACCGCCGTGGTGTTTACCGTCCTCGGCTGGCAATCGGTGCCCGTATTTCTGACCGCCCCGGCGGCGCTGTTGATATTCGCTTTGCATTTCGACTTGCTCCCCACCCACGGATGGGGCGGCTTTTTCGATACCAGGATCATCCTTCCGGCGTTGGTTGTCGGTATTCCGGGAGTCGCCTTTTTTACCCGCCTGACCCGGGCCAGCACCCTGGAAGTCATATCCCAAGATTACATCAGGACGGCGCGGGCTAAGGGGCTGCCGGAGTTGGCGATCAGGCGGCGGCACATACTGCGCAATTCCTTGATTCCGGTAGTGACGATCCTTGGCTTCTCCCTGGCGGGCCTGGCGTTCACGTCCTTTATCGTCGAACGATTCTTTGGGATTCCCGGCGTGGGTAACCTGTTCATAGAATCGATCTTCGCCCGGGACTTTCCGGTGATCAACGCTGTAATCATCGTCGGTACAACGTTGTTTGTGCTGGCTAACCTGGTAGTCGATCTGATCTATCCGGTGATGGACCCCCGGATCCGGTTGGGTGGAAGTTATGGCGCAGAGTGAAGCCCAAACCGGCCCGATCTTAACAGGCGGTCGCAGCCGCAGCTATTGGGCCATATCTCTGCGCCGGCTGATGCGGAAGAAGGTTGGCGTCGTTTGTTTGGTCGTGATTGTGCTCATGTATGGCGCGGGCATTTTATCACCCCTGGTAACGCCCTACGACTACAACGACCAGGACCTGAGCGTGTCGAAACAAGGCCCCAGCTTTAGCCATCCCTTCGGCACTGACCGTCTGGGCCGGGACATGTTTACCCGAGTGGTATATGGGCTCCGGACCACCGTCATAATCACCGTCGTCTCCCTGGTCACCGGCAGTCTGGCGCTGGGCTTAACATTGGGTCTCCTGTCGGGGTATTTCGGCAGGTGGATCGACACAATCATCATGCGGGTGGGAGAAGTGACTTCCGCTTTTCCTGAGATTTTCCTGGTGCTGATCATCATCGCCAGCGTAAAGCCGACGGTCACGGGATGGGCCAGGGTCGTTGAAGACTTATTGAGAGTGGACATCGTCCGCTTGGGCGTGGTGGACTATCTAGTCCTGTCGCTGGCCCTGGCGATCTTTTCTTGGTTCGGAATGGCCCGGCTGGTGCGAGGTCAAGTCCTACAGCAGAGGGAGGGCCAATACGTGGAGGCGGCCCGGTCCATCGGGGCATCTACCCCCCGCATACTTTTGAGGCACGTGCTCCCCAACGTCATGGGCCCAGTGATAGTCGTCGTTTCAGCGGGAATGGCTGCGGTGGCCGGCTCCGAGGTTTTGCTCAGCTTCTTGGGGATCGGTATTCAACCGCCGACGCCCAGTTTGGGGTTAATGATGTTCGAGAACGGCAGCATCGCGGTATTGCGCAGCAATCCTCATCTGTTGCTTTTCCCGGCTGGAACATTAACCGTGCTGCTTTTCACTTTTAACCTGCTTGGCGACGCCATCAACGATGCTTTCAACCCTCGCACCCGGTGAGGAGGGTGGTTCGGACCGAGTACATCGGGGTCACCACTAAGGGAAGAGAGTTCCACGAGCGGGATTAGGCCACTACGAACAGTAGGCATCACCAACAGAGAACTCGCCCCTAACCACTAACGCCGTTTAAACAAACCGCGGCCCCACAACCCGGCAAGTGGGCCGGCCAATAGGGCGATCAGGGCCAAGTCGTAGACCCCGCCGTGATTGAGACTTGCTCCGCATCCCGACGATCGGCTGTCTTCCTGCTGTGATTGTCCCTGGACCACGGCCGGGGCTTCCGTGGGGGGAATAGGTATCGCCGTTGGTGTCGACGGAGTACGTGGGGGCGGCGTAACCGTGAGCCCCTTGATCGGTGCTTCCGGAGAGGGCGTGGGCTGGCTGGTAGGCGGCACAGGTGTCGCCTCCTCCGCGGGAGCCAAGGGTTCCAGGCCCAGAGCATCCCGCCACTCGGCGTCCAGAGAGTGCTGGTCCAAACTGTAGACCCGCCCCAACGCCTTATCGATATCCTGAGTGGCATGCATGGCGCGCATCAACTCCGCCATCTTGCCGTTGCCATGGCGGGAAATCATGTGTTGGACGACCGAGCTGGCCTGGCCATAGGCGGCGATGATGTCGCCGGGCTTTCCGACAAAGGTTCGCTGGTACCAGAGAGGATTGAGCCGCCCCGATTCGATGGCACGGCGAAGGGCTACATCGTAGGAAAAACTGGACTCTATGTTGCCGTATTCGGCCAGTCCTTCGTTCAACCATGCCGGGAGCTGGCGGTGGCCACGTCCCGCCGCTTGGGCCACCAACAGATGGGTGAATTCGTGGGCTACCGTCCCCTTGGCCGAGTCACCTGGGTTGAACACCAGCAGCACCCGCTGTTCGGCGAAAGCGAGACCCTCAGTGATCAATTGCTCTCGCGTCGCTTGCGACCGGAAGGGAATCGCCGGGAGCATATCGGAATATTCGCTGTAGGTTAGGATGCGCATCGGGTCGGAGGACTCCAGACCCAACACAGGGGCCATTCGCTCCATGGCCTGATTGGCGGCGTCCAAAACACCTTTCGCTTTTTCCGCATCGCCATCATAGTAAAAGACGGTGATCAAGTCGGAAGAGGCGGTTTCCCAGTTGAAACGGCCGTCCGTGTACATCATTTCCTGGTCGTCGGTCCGGTGCAACCCCCCACCATTGTCCCGCACTTCGAAGGAGTACCGTAGGATGGTCCCCGGCGGAATGAATTTGCCGGCAGTTCCACTAAGCAGAGTCGCCTCTCCGGTAACAGAGATCCCCGGCTCAAAGCCCACCGCCCGGTAAGCGCTGCCTAGGCTGCCGCCCAGAAGGCGGAAAAATACCCGGATCTCGTCAATCTCGTCGTTGCTCCGAGCCTCGATGTGAAATCGGATACCATCTGGAAACTGGCTTTCCGCGGAAAACTTAGTTACTTCGATACCCGCGTCATCGGCATATAAACTGGCTGGGGCCAGTTGCGCCACGATACCGGCACCGATCAACAGCGCAAACACGAAGAGCAAGACACGCTGGTTCATACCATTCAGTGTAGGCCACATATCTTTTAATTTCACATTACGCACAGTATTTCGACAAGCCACCACGAATCGGATAGGGCGCTCACCAGAAATGGGATAAGGGCGCTCGCCACGAACGGGACAGGGTACTGAACGCAGAAAGGCATCTGCCGCGAACGCTGTGAGTCCCGTGTTACTCCACCATTAGCTTGTCAGTGGAATAGGCGGCCAGATTTTCAAATGACCTCAGGGCAGATACGAGGTTGTCGGCCCGCTGGATTGCTACTAAGGGAACCGTGAGGTTCTTGACGCCGGTGAGGCCGCCACCTAAAATCGACTCGGTATTCCAG
>CATMOE010000129.1:0-6119 GCA_950072105.1 uncultured Dehalococcoidia bacterium | reverse complement strand
GGGAGCGATCCAGGGCTACGGCCAGACCGAAGTCGCCGATCTTGGCGATGCCGTCCTCTGTCAGCCACACGTTTCCCGGTTTCAGGTCCCGATGGACGATGCCACGGCTGTGGGCGAACTCCATACCCCGGCAGGTTTCCTGGGCTATCTTGATCGCTTGCTCCAGGGGGAGACAGTGGTCTTTGGCGTCTTCGATGGCTCCTTCAACGTCCCCGCCTCCCATCAACTCGGTGACCATGTAGGGCTGGCCTTGCTCTTCTCCGAGGTCGAAGACGGTGACGATGTGGGCATGGGAGCCGAGGCGGCCCATGGCTTGTGCTTCACGCTGGATACGGGTGCGGGAGGTCTCGTCCAGGCCGTCGGTCTTAATCAGGGCGAAGGCGACTTCCCGGTCCAAAGTCGTGTCGTGGGCCAGGTAGACTTTCTTCTTGCCGCCCTCACCCAGGAATCGCTTGACCTGGTAGCGACCGTTGGCGAAGGAGGTGGGTTGGGCTTGAGTCGTGGCAGGGGTCGGAGGAGGAGTCGGAGTCGTTAGCGAAGTGGTTGGAAGTAGGGCAGAAGCACCAAGTGCTCGCTCAGCGGCGGCGAGATAGGTCAGAGCGTCTTGGTTCTCGGGACTAAGCGCTAAAACCTTTCCAGCCCTGTCCGAAACGACAGCCCAATCACCCTGAGTTACGGCATCCTCTGCCTCATCAAGGAGCCGGTCAATCTGACGCTGTATACGCTCGCTGGCCATTATGGTGGAATAGTAGCTTTTCAAGGACAGTGTGTCCACAGGTCTGGGTCTTGTGATCAGGCTTCCGCGATAGAGTGTTCTCGGTGAGCCACCACCTACCTACCCTTGTACCACCTTTAGGAGGCTCCAAGGATTGCCTTCCCGCTATCTTGTCATCCAGTTACCTTTCCAATGCAGCCGCGCTGGGGTATCTTGAGGGCAATACATCAAGGGGGATAACACCATGGCCACTCTGGTAACAGGCGGCACGGGATTCGTAGGCAGCAACATAGTGAGGAACTTGGCTCAGCGGGGCCACCAGGTGGTCTGCTTCGACTTGGTCCCACCCAGCGACCTGCTCACTAGATATATCCAAGCCTGGTCCGACCAGGTCACTTTCCTACAAGGGGATATCCTGGCTCCCGGAGATCTGGAACAGGCCGAGGACCACAACATAGACAAGATTGTCCATGCAGCAGTGTTCACCGGGGTGCTGCCTGAGGTGGAGGCCAGTCGTAGCCGTTCCATTGTGGACATCAACGTTATGGGCACCACCAACCTGTTGGAGCTGGCCAGGCGGGTAATCCCCCAACGCTTCCTCTACGTGAGCTCCGGCTCGGTCTACGGTGACCGTCCCGAGCAGGAGGAGATGCTCCAGGAGGACGCCGAACTTCACCCTCACACCCTTTACGAATCGACCAAGTACGTCAGCGAGCTGCTGACCCGCCGGTTCGGTGAAATGCATGGCTTCCCCACCGTGGCCACCCGACTGAGTTCCCCCTACGGTCCTATGGAGCGGGTAACCGGCCACCGGGCTAACCAGTCCGTGGTAAAGGATCTCACCGGAAGGGTCGTGCGCGGCGAGCCCATCGCCGTCAGTGACCGCAGTCTGGGCCGCGACTACACCTACGTGGCAGACATAGCCAGCGGGATATGTAGTGTGTTGGACGCACCCAACCCTTCCCACTTCGCGTACAACGTATCCGCCGGACGGTGGCTAAGCCTGGGGGATATGATCGATGCGTTGCAGGAGCTCCGGCCGGGCATCCAGGTTGTGGACGCATCCCCCGGCGACGATAATGACGTTTCCTACGGCGGTTCCAGGTCCCGGATGGACGTTTCCCGACTGCGGGATGACATAGGATTCACCGCAGAGTATGACCTTGCGGCGGGACTTAACGGCTACCTAGAGTGGAGAGAGGAGTACGGGTTCCGTGATTAGCTGCGGGGCTTGTGCCATCCCTCGAGGCGCATCTGTGATACCCCATCCTGATCGGCACCCTATTTCGGATGAGTCTCAGCAGTTATGTCCCAGCTCCGGGAACACCCACTTGTGAATCCAACCTCTTGAAACCCCAAACCGAGCCGCGACGTCTGTCATGGTCTCTCCAGATGGGAGCGCGTCGAGGCGTCTTGAAGTATATTCTATCCTGTCCAAACCGACGTACACGGGATACAATTTTCCGGCGGCCAACACTCCCTGTTTGCATCAAAGGCCTGAGACAAGGTCTACTCTCTCGTCGCTAGGACAGGTTGCGGCACGGGAGCGTAAGGGAGCTGACGAGGAATTGTTTGAAGGATCTTGAATTTGGAGAGACTGGCACGAGTCGGCGTTCAGGAGGCCCAATCATGACCCAGCAGTTTCCGCTTCTCTTTGCCCCGTTCCGGTTGGGCAAGCACGACCTTCAAAGCCGGATCGTCGTCACGGGCCACGCGGCCCAGTTCTACGATGAACAAAAACTGCCTACCGAGGACTACGCCTACTACCTCAGGGAGAGGGCCAAGGGCGGCGCCGGCATGGTGACTCTGGGCTCTTGTGGCGTACACCCCACCAGCACATCCTATTTCATCAATCAGAACGACAGGATCATCCCCCGCTACCAGGTCATAGCAGACCTGGTCCACCAGTTTCCGGTGCCGGTACTGGCCCAATTGAGTCACAACGGCAGGAGGTCAGGCGTACAGCAGCGGGAGATGCTGGATGGAGACTGGCTGTCGGTGGCGCCATCCGCGGTGCCCACCCCAGCCTTCAGCTACGTCCAAGCTATGCCCCATGAGATGAGCACGGCGGAGGTGGAGGAGATAGTTGCCGCCTTTGGGACAGCGGCAGGAAGGGTGAGGGATGGGGGCCTCGACGGTGCTGAGCTCGTGGTAGGGTATGGCGCCTTGGTGTCTCAGTTCCTCCACGACCAGAGCAACCGCCGTACCGATAGGTACGGCGGCGCAACAACGGAGGAGAGGATGACGTTCCTCTATGAGGTCCTCCGGGCGATGCGGGCGGCCTTGGGTCCCGACCTTCTACTGGGGGTCCGCATCAGCGACGACCTGGTAGGCTACAGCATCGACTACGAAGACAGCAAGACCATGGCCCCCTTGCTGGAGGCCACGGGGCTGCTGGACTACATCAATGTTTGGCTAGGCCTCGCTTCGGAAAAAGCCTCTTTTCGGGCCCACTGGCCCCCCTATTATCATGCTCCGGGAGAATTCGCCGAACGCCCTGCGGGCATCAAGCAACTCGTCAGCCTGCCGGTCATCGGAATAGGACGCATTAACACCCCTGCCCTGGCGGAGCGGATGCTGGCCGAGGGAAAGATGGATCTGGTGGGCATGGTAAGAGAGCTGATCGCCGACCCACACCTACCCAATAAGGCCAGGGAGGGCCGGGTAGACGATATCCGGATGTGCATCGCCTGCGTCCAGAGCTGCGTCGGGCGGCAGAACCTTGCCCTGCCCATCACCTGTATCTACAACCCCGTGACAGGTCACGAGAAGCAGTGGGCCGATCCGGGACTGGCCCCCGTCAAGAAGAAGGTGGTGGTAGTAGGCGGAGGCCCGGCGGGGATGGAGGCGGCGCGAGTAGCCGCCGAACGTGGTCACCAGGTGGTCCTGTTCGAGGCCTCGGACAGGCTGGGGGGTGAGGTTAAGCTGGCCATGCTGCCACCCATGCGGGAGTCCTTCGAGGAGATTATCAAGTTCTTCGAGCGCCAGCTTCCCCAACTGGGTGTTGAGGTGAGACTTTACACCGAGGCTACCGTCGAAAAGGTGCTGGCCGAGAGGGCCGACGCCGTCATCGTGGCCACTGGGGCCACGCCTTACGTCCCCGACATCCCCGGGGCCCAGGGTGCAAACGTGATCACCTCCAACGATGTGCTGACCGGGGCCCGCACGGGCCAACACGTAGTTATCATAGACACTCAGGGCACCCCACCGGGATGTGTTGTGGCCGAAGTACTGGCCGACCAAGGCAAGCGGGTGGAGATCGTCACCGGCCTTAACTGGGTGGGCAGTGATATCCCAGGCCCCGTGTGGCACCATCTATACGAGCGGCTGCTTGGCAAGGGGGTTGTCATGAGTCCCATGACTGGCGTTTCGCAAATCGGGGAGGACTTCGTGGACGTGTATCACGTGGTCAATACCTCGGTGGCTAGGACCATCCAGTCGGTGGACACGGTGGTCATGGCCGCGGGCGGTCAGGCCAACGACGGGCTGTACAATTCGCTGGCTGGGAGAGTTGACGAGCTCTACGTCATCGGTGACAGCGCGCAGCCGCGAAACATCGAGATGGCCACCTACCAGGCCCACAAAGTGGCGGTCGAGCTTTAGCTTCTGGCCTGACCAGAATCAGGCGCCGAAGTAAACACCAAAGGGGGGTAACCATGCAGCTTCAGGATAGAGTTGCCATAGTCACGGGATCCGCGCAAGGCATCGGCAGGGCTATCGCCAAGAAACTGGCATCGGGCGGCGCCCGTGTGCTGGCAACCGACATTCAGGGCGAGAAGGTTGCCCGGGTAGCCGAAGAAATCGGTGAAGCCGGGGGCATCGCTTTACCGTTTGGAGCCGACGTATCTAACGCCGTTGAAGTCGACCAGATGGTAAAACTGGCCTTGGATACCTACGGGCAGATAGACATCCTGGTGAACAACGCTGGCGGTAGCGGCAACATTGGGCTCGACCACATCGAAGATATCAGCGAAGAGCTGTGGGACCAAATAGTCGATGGGAATCTGAAAAGCGCCTTCCTCTGCTGTCGAGGAGTGGTACCTCACATGAAATCCAAGCGGTCGGGCAAAATCGTCAATTTCTCCTCGATGACCGCTAGAGGAACATTTGGTCCCAGGGGCACTTCCGCCGTTAGGCTACCTTACGCCGGGGCTAAATCGGGCATAATAGGGTTTACCGCTCAACTGGCCAAGGACCTGGGGGAATTCAATATCAACGTGAACGCAGTGATGCCCGGATTTGTCCTTACGGAGCCCGGCGCTCGGGTGGCAGACCGCTTTACGGCGCTTTCAAGTGAGGAGCAGGAGCACCAGCGAACTAGCATACCTCTAGGGCGGCCGGGTGAACCACATGAAGTGGCTGCGGTCGTGGCGTTTTTGGTTTCGGACGAGGCCAGCTATGTTTCGGGAGCCGTGATACCAGTGTCCGGGGGACTGTAGTCAGAATTCTCTTTGTTAAAAGGCTACTCGCCGACCCAGAAACTACTGAGCTGGCCCTTCTGGGGCCCGTTACATCTTCCCCCCGCACCGTAACCACCGGTAAGGATTCGAGCGCGGCGGGGTAGTCGGGGCCGGCGTCCAGGCGCCAGAGCTCTAAGGACATGGAAACTTTGGTGCCGCTCGTGAGGGCAATCGGCCGAAGTGAGCTCACGGACCCAGGTTTCTTCCCGGTAACGGTATTCCATACCGCGTTGCCGGAAAGCATGATCAGGGACGCACTCACCGTTTTGTGGGACAGAACCTGCCGTTTGTACACCAGCCATCTGTTGGCTCGAGATGACCCGGACTGGGACAACCCTTTCTTCTCCAATGAAAGGTTAAGGGCGGCCGGTAAAATCGTGTGCGCAACAGCCGTGATCACAACGGTCGGAATCCATTGTGGAATTCATGTACACTGATTTGCCTGGGTTTTCGGTAGTTATCATCTCTTCGAGCGCTGTGCTTGGGAAATGCCCTAAACGCTTAACTGAATTCTACTGATTCACGCACGATTAATAATGGATGGCGTCCCAGGGAGGATTCGAACCTCCGACAATCTGCTTAGAAGGTATTTCGGTTAATGCGAACTAGATGCTTGTAGCTTTCCGTATAGATTGCTATGTAACGGTGCTGCGAATTAGATCAATTAGGCACATTTTTCGATTGGTGAAAATAATGATTCATTCAACTCTGTACGAACTCCCGAAGTAGGTTGGAAATCGCCTGCGGCCTTCCTTGAATGACTTCAGGATTGACCGGACCACTAGGCTGCCGCGGACCTCGTATGTCTGGAACGGTTTTCACGCAAATCATGACCGGCCCCGGCTTTCTTAAGATCTCTTCGGCCTGATTGTCAAAATCCTCCAACTCATCGAACTCGAAAACGGCAGCGTAGCCAGCGGAGCGCGCCAATTGAGCGTAGGAGG
>CATMOE010000128.1:0-6302 GCA_950072105.1 uncultured Dehalococcoidia bacterium | reverse complement strand
ACGACCACATCGTCCAGCCCCGGCGTCTTCAAACCCACCGACTCCGAAGACTACATCCACGTGGTCATGCCGATGTTCGTGCAATGGTGACTAAATCTTCCCCTTCAGGGACCAAAACAGGAATACTCCCTTCTATCTGAACTTCGCCCCGTGAAGCGGACACTTGGATATGGAGAGCCTCGAGGATCAACTCCATATCATCTTCTGAAGCCTCTAATACCCATTCCTTGATCCTGGCAGCAGCGTCGGGTAGGGTCGAGGCAAGAAGATCGAGGTCTAATCCCTTTGGCCGCGGCGCAGATAATGCCTTGTTCGCTTCCTCAAGACGCAGGCGGTGCTGGTTTAATTCTTCGCTTTTAGCCTCAAGAATATTCTGCGGTAGTGCTCCATTGATATACAGGTCAGCCAGTCTGAGTTGCTGAGCCTTGATTTTCTCCAACTCTTTTTCGACGTTTATTGCTCCCGACTCACCTACCCTTTGCTCACTCACATGTATCGCCTCAGCTAGGATTCGTTCTGGGTCGGCTAGAACCTTGATGACCTGCTCCAAGACCGTCCGCTCTAATAACGCCACAGCAATGTATTTTGAGTCACAGGTTGCCTCGAAATTGCCCGCATAGGAGTGTCGGCAGCGGTAGTAAGCGTAGCGCCCTTTCGCCATCGATTGGCCTACCATAGGCGTACCGCACGCTAGGCAACGGAGGCGGCCCCGTAGCCTGTAATTTCGTAAAGCACGGCCTCTTAGACGACGCTGGGGGTCATTCAGAATCTTCTGTGTAATAGCGAACATATCCCCCGAAATGATGGCCGGAGTTGCGCCAGGGATGTCGATCCATTCACTCTGAGGCTGGGTCACAACCCGGCGGTGCTTCTTGCCACCCTGAGCGTTTCGCACTGCTTCTGCCCGAGTTCGTCGATATATTGTCCGACCGGTGTAAGTCTCATTCGCCAGCATGCGCCGGATGGTCAATGGATGCCAAATGCCCCCACCGAACGCAGTTGATCCCTCACGGTTTAGATCGCCCGCAATCCGGCTGCAGCCGGCGCCGTCACAGAATCTCTGAAAAATGCGATTAACTATGACGGCTTGGTCTTCGTTTATTTCCCGCTGACCGGTCTCCTGGATATAACGGTAACCATAGATACCTTTGCCGGTTCCTTGGGGAATCTTCCCGGCCTTCGCCCTCTCCGCCTTACCCCGCATGGTCCGCTCGGCAATCTTCTCCCGCTCTACCTCGCCGATGAACGCGCGTGCCGCAAGGATGAATCTTCCGATGGCAGTATCTTCAAACTTTTCAGTTACGAACTGGAGCTTAGCACCCGCCTGCTCAACCTCATCGAATAGAACACCAATATGGTTCTGATTCCTGGAGAGCCGGTCCACGGCGTAGGCCACTATCATGTCCACAGATCCCTGTCGGAGCAGAAACCGCAACCTTTCGATACCCGGTCTATCCAGGCTGGACCCGCTGACGCTGTCCCTTATGGACTCAACTAATGTCCATCCGTTGGCTTCCACGTATTCTTGGGAGGCCCGCTCTTGGGTATCCAGGGACGTTCCGTCGCGCTCCTGCGCATCGGTCGAGACCCTGCTGTAAACGATTGTTCTTAGCTGGCCTGCCATATCGGGCTCCTTTTGGTGTATCTCCGTTTAGTCCTAGGACGGCCCCTATTCGGGTTGTAGGTTTTGGCGAACTCCATCAGTTCATCCCTGGATATCAAGTAGCGGTTGGCGATCTTATCTGCCGAGAGCACGCCCCGATAGATAAGCTTTTGTATCGACAGGGGATGAATCCCCAGGATTTTGGCGGCCTCCGCGCTGGAGATCACTGTGCTGTTCAGATTCATACTGAAGTCCTTAATACAATTAATATTGTAATTATACTTTAGACACGCACAAGACGCAACATGGGATGATTGAAATCGCTACTGATAAATGCCACTATGGTGGCAACATTGATTGGTCAGTTCCGAAACATATATATGGTATCGGGAGAGAATATGTTTGTCAGACGGGATCTCAGCGACAGAGTACCAACGCCAGAGGGCGAGATGCATTTCGTCAAGCAGGGCAGCGGTTACCCCCTGGTGATGCTTCATCCTCTTGGAACGTCGACCTGGGCGTGGCACACGGTGATCGACGCTCTTAGCCAGCACTTCACCTGCTATGCCTTCGACATGCTGGGACACGGGGAATCAGACAAGCCATCACGGCACTTCAACATTCCCGACTACGCCAACGCCCTTGACCACGCCTGTCAGATTTTGAACATCCACCGCGGCCACTACGTGGGCAACTCGGTAGGAGCCATACTGGCAACGGAAATGGCCGCCAGTTTCCCGGAGCGGCTAGACAAGCTGGTTCTAGTTGGATGTCCGGTGTGGGACGCGAGGACAGCGCCCCAACGCCTTGAAGACGCCTCCGGTGGCTACGACGACCAGGGTCTCGCCAAACCCCGGACTCTGGAAGAGTTGAAAGCCTCTACTACCTTCGCCAACCCCAAGCCCGAGTGGGTGGATGCGACCAACCAGACCCGGGCCCAAGCGGGGGTGTGGGTGGGCAAGTTGATGCGGTCGTTGGCCCACTACGACGTCATGTCCCGACTTCCCAGAATTCAAGCTTCTGCCACCATGGTGATGTATGGGGAGGTGGATCGGCTGAGGGACGGTGAAGAACTGCTTCACAACAACATCGTGAACGCCTCGAAGGTGGTACTGCCGGGATTGGGGCACATTCCCCAGATTGAGGACCCAGAAGCTTTCGTAGGCGCTCTGCTTCCATTCTTGCAATCCTAACCGGCAATAACCGTTGGAGAAGTGAAATGCCAGATTCTAAATTCACCTCTTGGGTCCACGGAACTAGCATGCAAGTGGAGTACCCGAACCGTGTGACTTCAGTTCGACCAACTGGACCCTTTGTCCGTATAGAAGGCTCTAAAGGGCAGAACACTTGGGTGCACTTCCCCATACCCACGCCGGCTGTAGTGGACGGTGTCAAAAGCAGCGTGGGGGCCGCTCTGATAAGTTTCCGCACCCGGTCCCACGCCAAAGTGCACGAGATTATCGTTTATGACGGGGAGGAGCGGATTGCCGAGCACATGGACCTGAACATGGAAGGCGATCACCTTGATAGCCGCTTCGACGTTCCAGGTGCCCCAGAAGTGAAACAGGGGATCAACATCACTGTCGGAGTTCAATTCAGCAGCGACGCCCCAGATGTTAGGTCCATGCAGATCGAGATCATCGGCGCCGGGATAGAGTTCAACGGACAACCCGATTAAGGACCGACCAATTTAGTCCGCTCGATTGAATGCCATGATTGTGGCGGCTCCGACACGCATGGACGACCAGAATCGATGTTACAGCACTAAACAGATTGAACGAGAATCTTCGATTTATTGACCTTTTCGCAGGGCTCGGTGGATTTCACTGCGCACTAGCTGATCTAGGGCACGAGTGCGTCTTCGCTAGTGAAATTGATGACGAGCTCCGTGACCTCTATTGCCGCAACTTCCGTATGGAGTCTGCCGGTGATACTCGCGCGATTGATCCAGCAAAGATCCCCTCACACGATGTCCTTTGCGCAGGATTTCCTTGTCAGCCCTTCTCCAAAGCAGGTTATCAACTTGGTTGGGAAGACGAAGTCCGAGGGACTCTCTTCGGCAATGTCACGGAAATTCTAAGGGAGCACCGGCCCAAATACGTGATCCTAGAGAATGTGGGCAACTTTGAGAGGCATGACCACGGCAACACTTGGCTGATAGTCAAATCAGCCCTCGCAACTCTCGATTATCACTCCGCCGTTTACAGAGGTGAAAGCTCAGACTTTACAATGGCGTCAACGCTACAACCGGCAGCGCCGGGAGTCCAGCAACGCTGCCATATCCCCTTGATCTCTCCTTAACAAAAGTGTCCCACTTTTGCTGGTTGCCAACATTTATGTCTAACATTGGGTATAAAAAAGAGCGGATTGGCCGATCGAATCAGAACTCTCTAAAGGCGTTAATACGCTTCGAGGGTTTATCAGACCTTTAAGTCTGGCAGTTCAGCAGACTGCACTTGAAAGAACACCACCATGGATTGCTAGTGTCTTTATATTTTGATAACCGAATCAATAACAAACTAAATAACACCGGCTGACACGGCTCGATATTTAGACACAATCATAAGTAGTTGCAGATTTGATCAGAAGTACTGAATTACGCCTGACAACTCTAATTAAGACGAATCGGGCTACACTCAAAAACCGGTGGGGGTGGCCCTGTGTCAGTTCGACTCTGACATTCGTCACCACCTTGCCTAACGTGGTCACCGTTCACCCGCGAGCTCGCTTTAGAACCTACGAATGGGATTCAGTGACGCCATCCTTTTCGGCCCGAGCAGGCCGCTAACAACTTCGGGCTACCTCCCCGTTAGAATGGCCATGTGCCGCCTTGCCATCCCTTCCTGTCCTTCAACCCACATTTCCCATATGGCTGAATATCCCTCTGAGTAAATCGTCGGCATTCTTTAAACCATTATCTATTCGTGAGACGTTGGCTGTCGGTATGGCTATAATGGCTCCATAGCAAGTCACTTTTCAGTAAGATGACGTAAGCATCCTGGAGGCACCCCATGGGTGACGGCGACAAGACCCCTCTCCGACTCCAGTTCAACCCCAAAGTCCGTCTAGAGTTTCACGGTGCCACCATCACTTCCGACGCCGGACTCTTGCCCATTCGAGAGCTGGATGATGCCCTGGGCCTTACCCATATTGCTGCCGACTATATCCAGGAAAGCCGCTCCGGTCGCAACATCCGACACCACCTCGTCCCGCTGCTCAGACAGTCTATCTACAGCCGCCTTGCCGGCTACGACGATACCAACGATGCGGAACGTCTTTCCCAAGACCCAGCCATGAGAGTTGTCGTGGGCTGGCAAGGCCCAGACAGGAACGCCGCCAGCACCAGCGAGATGGGGCGGTTTGAGACGGAGACCTTGACCGAGGAGAAGAACCTGAAGGGGCTGGCTCAGATGAATTCCCAATGGGTGGCGGGTGCCATGGTTCATACTCCACACCGGCGAGTAATCCTGGATATGGACAGTTCCGAGAGTCCAGTGCACGGTCAGCAGGAGGGAGCCGCCTACAACGGCCACTTCGAGTGTGTTTGCTATCACCCTCTCTTTCTGTTCAACCAGTTCGGGGATTGCGAAGCAGCGACGCTACGACCAGGCAACGTCCACAGTGCCGATGATTGGCAAGAACTCCTTGAGCCGGTGGTGAAAGGATACCGGAAGAAGGGACTGCGGCTTTTGTTTCGGGGTGATGCCGCCTTTGGCAAGCCCGAGGTATACGAGTATCTGGAACAAGAGACGATTGGGTACACCATCCGGCTTTCAGCTAACGCGGTACTTCAGAGAGAAATCGCGCACTTGCTGGTACGGCCTACTGAGTGGCCTTCCCCGAAGCCCATCGTCTCATATCACGACTTCGCTTACCGGGCCCAGAGTTGGAATGTTTCCCGAAGAGTGGTGGCCAAGATGGAGTGGCACCAGGGAGAACTGTTTCCCAGGGTTGGTTTCATCGTGACCAACCTGAGCTATCCAGCCATAGGAATAGTCCGCTTTTACAATGGCCGAGGCACGGCGGAGCAATGGATAAAGGAAGGCAAGTACGCCCTGAACTGGACCCGGCTTTCCTGCCACAAGTTCGTGGCCAACAAGGTGAGGCTGGCACTCTTCGTACTGGCTTATAACATGGGCAACTTCATGAGAAGGCTGACCTTACCGGAGGCGATGAAGCACTGGTCGTTGACCAGTCTGCAAACCAGGCTGATTAAGACGGGCGGGCGGTTGGTGCGCCATGCCAGAAGGTTGGTATTCCAGCTAGCTGAAGTGTTGGTGAGCCGGGAAATGCTGGGCGGGATACTGGAACGAATTGGCCAGCTTCGGCTGGCTCCCGGCTAGCCCACTTTGGGAGCGTCGGCATTGGAGACGGATAAGGGATTGTCCAGGGCAAAAGGGCTTCCCAAGGGAAAGACTTGGGCGTAGACAAGCGGTTTGGGGATTTTACGCTTGGCAGTACAGTGGTTGCCCCATGAAAGCGGGGAATTTGAGCGAATCAGGCCGCATTTGACGCTCTTGGGATTCGTGATTATAGTTCAGGGCAACCCAGAGGGAGCTATATCCAGGAAAGTCGGTTTGATCTGGGGAATCCCGGCTAAGTAAGCAAGGGGCTGTGGCCACCATAACCCTGAACCGGCCCGAAGCCCGAAACGCCCTCAATCCGAAAATGTTCCAAGAGCTTGGCAGCGCGATTCAAG
>CATMOE010000127.1:0-6342 GCA_950072105.1 uncultured Dehalococcoidia bacterium | reverse complement strand
CCCAGAGACCCCACTTCCCTGCGCCAAGATGCGCCCGACTTCTCGGCTGGACTCACGAAGGGCGTGAAGGGTCTGCGCATCGCCTGGAGCGCCGACCTGGGATACGCGGGCGTCGACCCGGAAGTGGCTCGCATCGCGGGCGAGGCTGCTCAGGTCTTCCAGGAACTGGGCGCCGTGGTTGAGGAACCCCAACTGGTCATCGAAGACCCCTTCAATGCCTTCTGGGACGCCTTTGCCACCGCTGCTTACACCTCCTACGGACACCTGCTGCCCGAGCACAAGGACGATTTCACCGATTACGGGCTTCGCTCGTTGGAGCACGGGGCCTCGCTTTCCGCGGCGGACCTTTCCCGCGCCTTGCTTCGAGTGGACGTGTTGCGGCGTCAGATGGAGCTATTTTTTGACGATTACGACCTGCTCTTGACCCCCACCATGGCCGTGACGGCATTTCCCATCGAAGACCGGCCCTCGGTTATCGGCGGCAAGGAGGTTGAGCCTTTCTGGGGTTTCCTGCCCTTCACCTTTCCGATAAATATGACTGGGCAAACGGCCTCCAGCATCCCCTGTGGATTCTCCGCCGACGGCCTTCCCATCGGACTACACATCATCGGACCCCACGGCGCCGAGGCCCTAGTATTACAGGCCTCAGCGGCCTTCGAAGAGGCCCGGCCCTGGATTCAAAAGCGGCCTGTGGTGTCTTGACGTCCGTTGGAATTTTGGGCGGCTGACTTTCGCCTAAGCTAAAGCCCGGCCGAGGATGGAGGTACCGTAAATCCCTCTGGCTTGAGTCTGCGCTGCCCATGTTCTATTGTTATACTAGCGGTGCCCAGCCCGCGCTAAACCTGCCTGGCCAGACTCCCAGCACTTACTTTCGACTGTAGGAAGGTAATCGAGGAGTTGCTGAAAGCCTTCTCTTTGAAACGGCTGTTCTTGGTCTACAGCCTTCCTCTTACCCTTATCCTCTGTTTGCTGTCAGGGTTCGACGTGTTCCGGCAACCGGACCTCTTCTTCTTGGACCGGGCTTTCCAATGGCGTGGGCCCAGGGAGCCTCGGCCCGAACTGGCCATCGTGGCGATCACCCAGCAAGACTTCGAACGCGGCGCTCCCCGGTGGCCTTGGCCGAGAAGTTTGATGGCCCGGCTGATCGATCAGGTATGCAGCCACGGGCCCGCGGTCATCGCCATCGATATCTTGTACACCGAACGCAGCAATACCGAGGCGGTGTTCACCCGCGGCCAGTTCGCCGAGATCCAGCCCTATCTCTACTATGTGCTGTCCGGTGAGGAACTGCGGATTCAGACTCGGGAAGGGACCAAGGTGATCGGTCCCGGCAACGCCGGCTTCGACCTGATCTCTTCCGGGGCGGCATCGGCGAAGGCCCAGGACTCCGAGCTAGCCGGCTCGGTTAGGCGGGCGGTGGATAATGGGGTCCATGTGGTTCTGGCGGCCCAAACCGTGACCGGAAAACGGGTGGTCGGCCTTTCCCAAACCTTATCCTGAGTTGGCCGGGGCCGGCGGTTCGCTGGGGCTGGTGGGGGTTCGGTTGGACCAGGATGGCGTGCTCCGGCGCTACATACCCTTCGGACAGGATAAAGAGGGCCGGTTCGTTTACTCGCTGGCCCTGGAGGCGGTGGCTAAACTGCAAGGCGTGGACCTTCCGGACCGTCCTCTGGCCGGAGGCGACGTCCAATTAGACGGCGGGGCCAGGATAAAAGCGCCTGGTGGAAGGTTCCTGGTGAATTTCCGAGGCGGTCCGGGGACCTATCCCACATGGCAGGCCGGCGATGTTCTGCGGGGCGCCGAAGATTTCTCCTCACGGCTCAAGGACAAGATCGTCTTCATCGGCGTCACCGATCCGAGTTCCGAGGACTTGCTGCCCACTCCCTACTCGGGTACGCAAAGGATGGCCGGCGTGGAATTTCACGCCGCCGCCGCCGACACCATTCTCAGCGACTCATTTATCGGGTCCACCCCGGGGTATCAAAGGATAATCCTGGTTGCCTTGGTGGCCATCGCCGCCATGGCCTTGGGCCGGTTCCCCAGACCGTTGTACGGATTTGGTGGGGCGGTGTTGCTTCTCGCGGGCCTGACCGGAGGTTGGTTTGGCTTGTTCGCGGGCGCGGATTATCTCCTGCCCCTGGCCGGGCCGTTGGCCGCCTTGGTTTCTGGTTACGGTGTCGCCTTGGCCGACCGGGTTGGCGTGGAACAACTGGAAAAGTGGCAAGCCCGTTCCATGCTGTCCCGTTATCTGCCTCCGGACATCGTGAAAGAGATGTTGAAGAACCCCGTCGACGCCCAGCTGGGGAGCAAACGCGCCGAACTCAGCGTCCTGTTCTCCGACATTCGAGGATTCACCTCTCTTTCCGAAAAACTGGACCCGGAAGTCGTGGTGGACCTGCTCAATCAGTAGCTAACGGTGATGACGGAAATCATCTTCCGCCACGGCGGCACGGTGGACAAATTCGAAGGGGACGGCATACTAGTGTTTTTCGGCGCGCCCCAATTCCATGAAAACCATCCGGAACAAGCGGTTCGTACTGCCATAGAGATGCGAGACCGCCTTGACGAGCTGCAAGGCCTGTGGCAGGAACGATCCGATGAGCCGTTGCGCATCGGTGTGGCCATCCACACCGGTGAAGTCATGGTGGGCAACATAGGCTCGTCACGGCGAATGGACTACACTGTCATCGGCGACACGGTAAACCTCGCGGCTCGGTTGCAGGACCTGACCAAGGAGTACGGCGCATCCGTCTTGATCAGCGGCACCACTCGGGAAAGGGTAAAACACATGAGCCGATTGCGAAGTTTGGGCTGCGTTGATATAAGGGGCAGGCAGCAACAAGTGGACCTATACGAGGTGGAAGGAGTGGCCGCCGAATCGGATACGCCCAGCCTTTCAGCTTCACCGATCTCTTCGCCGGACTGATACGGATATGCTAAACAAACGCAAATTGATCAACATTGGAATAGGCGTTGGCGCAATCGCAGCCATCGTCGTCATCGTCGTGGTTATTCTGATCGTCCGTGGTGGCGGATCAGACTCGGCGAGGCCCAATATCACGCTGGAAGAGGTGATCAACCGGGTGGACACGGATCGGCCTCGGGAAGACGGGGTCCAACCGCCGAACTTTGTGGCTGCTCAGGTGGGCCAGGAGCTAGCTCCCGGCGACGGCGTGTTGACCTTTCCCAACAGCCAGGCCCGGATCGACATAACGTTAGCGGAACTCCTACGTGTCGTCAGAACAACCCCCGATACCCTATGGCGCTTGGGAGAGTTCGAAGAGAATCAGGACGCGATCATCGAACTGGACCAAGGGAAGATATTTCTGTTGGACAGCGGAGCAGACGGCTCTGCATTACCGGTACGGGTCGTGACCCCGGCGGGTACCGGCTCGCCCAGAGGGACCTGGATGAACGTGGCCTACGACCCCGAAACCGAAATAGTCTAGGTGGAATGTTTCCGAGGGACGTGCCGGTTAGAGAACCGTCTGGGGACACGATTGCTCACAGACCAACAGAAAAGCAAAGCGACGATTCGGACCGCTCCAACCGAGCCTTTGTACCTGGATCCCATCGAAGTAGAAGAATTCGAGAGACTCCCCGAAGCCAAAAGCGGTGAAATACCTGTCCCCGTTCTTCAGGTTGTCTTGCCTACCCTGACGCCAGCCCCCACTCCAACTCCCACTCCAACCCCAGAGCCGACGCCCACACCGGAGCCGACTTTAACCGTCGTGCCGACTCGAACGCCGATTCCCGCATCCACGCCTACACCGACACCCGCGGCAACGCCGACCCCCGGGCCAACAGCCACGCCGCTGTTTGAACTGCCGGACCTTCCAAAAATACCCGGTTCCTGCCGTATCGGCCTACAATACGGGCATCCTTTGACGGGATCAGGTAACGGATTGCTCTTGCTGGCCCCCCTCGGTCTTATCGCCGCGTTCAGACGGTTTCGGAGATAATGCTCAGATGATAAACGCAGAAGGCGCACCGGCCGCTAATATCGATGAACAGACGGATGGCAGGTCGAACCGCGGCCGGTTGATCCTGGCGGGCGCCGGTGTCGTGATCGCCGCGGTTATCGTCGCAGTGGTGCTGGTGATCCTACTCAGTGGAGACGATAGCCCGGCCCTCGCCCCAACAATCATAACGGTTGAAGAGATCACCAACCGGGTGGAGACAGATAGGCCCAGAGAGGTATCGGCGCCGGCCGCGGTCTTTTCCCCGCTGAGATAGGACAAGATCTTGTCCCCGGCGACGGCGTTAAGACTTTCGTCGAAAGCGAGGCTCGGGTGGACATCCGGGTCCAGGATTTCCTCAGGATAATCAGGACTACTCCCGACACTGTCTGGCGCTTGGGGCAATTTGGCGTGAACCAGGACACAATAATCGAATTAGACGACGGAAAGATTTTCATCTTAGATGATGGAGTTGAGTCGGATAGCCGTCCTTTGCGCATCGTGACTCCAGCCGGCACCGCGTCTCCCCGAGGAACTATGATTAGCGTGGAGCACGATAAAGACCTGGGAGAAACCGAGGTGGACTGCTTCCGGGGGATCTGCGAACTGGAGAACCAATTCGGCAAGCAGGTCATGAAGGACGAGCAAAAGAGCACGGCTAAGAAGGATGAAGAACCAAAAGAGCCCGTTTTCCTGGACGAAGAAGAGAAGAAAGAATTCCTTGAACTTCCAGAGGTGGACAAAGGCGAGGTCGTGGTGCCCACTCCGGTGGTGATTCCACCAACACTGACACCCACGCCTGAACCCACTCCGACGGAGCGTCCGGCGGACACGCCGACTCCCGAACCCACCGACACACCTGTACCTCCTCCCACGGATACGCCGGTACCCACGGCCACGCCGGTGGTGATCCCCACCGACACTCCCCCACCTCTTCCCACGGATACGCCGATACCTACCGACACGACCGAGACCACGCCGGAACGCCTAGACATACAACTGCAGGAAACTCTTCCCCAAAAATCCGGGGAAGGTGCGGCAGAGCCAACTCCTACTCCCATGCCTGCCCCTACTCCGACGTCTACTCCAGAGCCGATGCCAACCAACACGCCGGAGCCGACTCCGACTAATACGCCTGAACCTACCCCAACTGCCACGCCCGAACCTACTGCTACACCCACACCTGAGCCTACCGCCACGCCTGCTCCCCAACCGTTGCCGGAGCGGTCGTCTGATGCTCCCAACGTCTTCGTTGGTACCGCAACCATTGGTGGCGCACCGGCGCCTGACGGTACGGTGGTAACCGCGTGGGTAGAAGGATTCTCCGAGCCGGTGGAGGAGGGTGTAGTGGCCGGTGGGTCTTACGCGCTCAAGGCCTTCCAGTTTGGGATAACCTCTTTCTCTGGTCGCACGATTACCTTCAAAATCGGCGATTCTACGGCCAACGAGACCGGTACCTGGCGGTCCTTTGGAGCTGACGTGGTGAACCTGACGGTCGAAGGATAATTTCCGGGCCGATTGTTTGCCCAATGTTTAACCGTTAACATGGTCCGGCATAATTAAAATGATTTTCGGCCCAGCTATCAGGGCCGCCGGTAGGAGGATTATTGAGCACGGAACGGGATTTCATTGGATACGGCCGGACGCCGCCTCAGGTGCGCTGGCCCAACGACGCCAAGATCGCTATATCCGTCGTAATAAATTACGAAGAGGGCTCGGAGTACTCCTTGCTGGACGGGAGCCTCCACCACGAAACCAACAATGAGGTGGCTTCACCGATACCCACGGACCAGCGGGACCTGTTCAACGAGTCGTTCTTCGAATATGGCAGCCGGGTTGGGGTCTGGCGGCTTTTAGACCTGTTGGACCGGTACCAGGTAAAGTCCACCTTCTTTAGCTGTGCCCTGGCCATGGAACGTAACCCCGAGGTCGCCAAGGAGGTCATCGCCCGCGGTCACGAAGTGTGCGGCCACGGCTACAGGTGGGAGGAATACCACCTGATGGACAAGGAGTCCGAGCGCCGGGCCATCCAGATGACCGTCGATTCTTTGACGGCAACAACAGGGGAAAGGCCCTTGGGCTGGTTCACCCGCTACGGCCCCAGCATCAACACCCGGGACTTGGTGGTGGAGGAGGGTGGATTTCTCTACGACAGCGGCTCCATGAACGACGACCTGCCCTATTTCCTAACCGTCCGGGAAAAACCCTGGCTGGTAGTTCCTTACAGTTTTGAGACGAATGACGCCCGGTTCTGGCGCGGCGGTCTAGTCTCTATCGAGGGCTTCTACGAATACCTGAAAGAATCCTTTGACTGTCTATATGAGGAGGGTCAGACCCATCCAAAGATGATGTCCGTCGGCCTCCACTGCCGCATCGCCGGCCG
>CATMOE010000126.1:0-6412 GCA_950072105.1 uncultured Dehalococcoidia bacterium | reverse complement strand
CCAGGAGTCCAAACCCACCACCACTCTCATGTTTTTCTCCCCTTAAAAGTGTCCCATTATCGCTGAACGCCTACAGTTAGAACTACGGTTACTATCGATTCCCCGGGGGAATCCGCGAACTTAGAACCGATTCTGCAATATTTTGATCCGGGCCTTAGAGACCCTGATCTGGTTTTGATTCCCAGCGGTCAGCGTTTCCTGCTTCACATCATGAGCGTACATCCAGGCACTCTTCAAGTGAACTGGGCGTTCTATATCATCAAAAAGAACCAGGAACTGTTGGAGGGCAATCTGATCCTAAAGGTCCTGAAATTGGACGCCTTGCCCAGCGCGGGCGGAGGTTCCGGTTGCCCGTCGGGCGCTCTCCATGCCTTAGTGAATAAGGAGATCACGTCCGCCGGCGCTTACACCATGTCCTCGGGCGCGATCGACATCAGCGAGCCCGGCACATACTCTGTGGCGTTCTGCGTGGAGAACCTGGCCGGAGCTATTTTGACCACCCACTCGTACAAGCCATCAGGTATCCTAACCGATACCTGGATCTACGGAATGGTTTACGAAGACTACAAGATTACCGCCCACTCCGAAGTGGCCACCGTCACTGCCTTGGTTAGGCAGATGCCCGGCCCCACTCAACCCCGGTGGGAGGTTGGTCTAGGGCCAACATCTCCTGGATAACCAAACGGGTGACCCCTTACCAGTGGGTACGATAGCTGGTCTTTGCCTCTAGATCCGGTTATGCGCTGTCTTTGGCCGTCGTAGACCTGGTAGTTGACGGCGGGGGCCGAAGCCAGGATACTGGCTTCAACCGCAACGACCAAGACTAGGAGGCCGACATGCATCTAGGCGCGATATTCCCGCAAACCGAAATTGGAGCGGACCCGGCCGCGGTCCGCGACTTCGCACAGGCTGCCGAGGCAATGGGCTACGAAGATCTGGCGGTGTTCGACCACGTACTGGGCGCGGATGCCAGCCAGCACGCAGATTGGGAACGTCCCTACCGCCACACGGACTTATTTCACGAACCCTTCGTGCTGTTTGGATACCTGGCAGCCCTCACTGAGACTATCCGGATGACTACCCAGGTACTGATCCTGGGACAGCGGCAGACGGCCCTGGTAGCCAAACAGGCGGCAGAAGTCGACGTGCTCACCGGCGGACGCCTCCGCCTGGGTGTCGGCATCGGCTGGAACCACGTGGAGTACGAGGCGTTGGGAGAAAATTTCAGCAACCGTGGCCGGCGGAGCGAGGAGCAAGTTAAGCTCTTGAGGGAGCTGTGGACTAAAGACGTCGTGGACTTCACCGGCCGGTATCATCGGGTCACTCATGCTGGGATCAATCCCCGCCCCATCCAGCAGACCATCCCCATCTGGTTCGGCGGTGGAGCTGACCGGGTGGTACGCCGCATCGGCGAACAGGGCGATGGTTGGTTCCCCCAATTCCAGCCCGACAGCGAAGGGCAGGAGCGAATCGCCATGATGCGCCAGTTCGCGAAAGACGCGGGCCGGGATCCGATGGCCATTGGGATCGAAGGCCGGATCCCTTTCGGCGACGGCGATCCCGATATCTGGAACAAAGCCGCCGCGGCTTGGGACGAAGCTGGTGCTACCCATCTCTCGGTGAATACCATGCGAGCCGGACTTCAAGGACCAGACCAGCACATCGAGGCCATCCGCAAGTTTAAAGATGCGGTTTCGGGGTAGGCAGATGGAAAGTACCCTCCTTGAGAAGGAGGGGATATAGGCGAGGTTTCGCCATGGACGACCCCCCTTGTAGTCCCCTTCGCAAGGGGGGCGGTTTACGGACCTTCCTAGCTCGTCTTGCTACCCAGCAGCTTGCTCACTCGGTCTAGAATGCGGTGGCCGACCTCATATTTGGTCAGCACGGCCAGTTCTTCCACGTTGAGGTCCCGGTCAATCAGCGTCACCTTGTTGGTGTCGACGCCGAAGCCGCTGTCCGGGTCGGTCAGGTCGTTGGCCACGATCAGGTCGAGATTCTTGCTCCCCACTTTGACTTTGGCGTTGGCGATCAGGTTCTGGGTTTCGGCTGAGAAGCCCACTTTCACGAAGTCGCCCGTGGCAGCTTCCAGGATATCCGTGGTCTTGGCCAGATCGATGGTTAGATCCCCGTCCGACTTTTTGATCTTTTGCTCCGCTTCGTTTTTTGGCCGGTAATCGGCCACGGCAGCGGCCATGATCAGGGCGTCCGCTCCTTTAACTCGCTGCAGTACTGAGTCGCACATCTCCTGGGCCGTCTTGACGTTGACGACCTCCACAAGGGCAGGGTCGGGCAGGCCCGTCGGCGCCGCCACCAGAATCACCTTGGCGCCCCGGTCGCGGCCTGCTTCGGCCAGCGCGTAGCCCATCTTGCCTGAAGAGTGGTTGGTAATGACTCTGACCGGGTCTATGGGTTCCATGGTGCCCCCGGCGCTGACCACGATGGTGCGCCCCGCCAGGTCGCCGTCCTTCCCCAACGCGTAGGCGATGTGGCCGAGCAATTCGGGGGTTTCCAGGAGGCGCCCCGTACCGATCAATCCCGAAGCCAGCCTGCCTGATGCCGGTCCGGCGATCAATACACCCCTCTGCCGGAGCTTGGCCATGTTCTCTTGGGTGGCGGCGTTGCTGTACATGCCGCCATCCATGGCAGGAGCCACCAGGAGGGGGGCCGTGGCGGCGAGGACGGTGGTGGTCAGCGAGTCGTCGGCAAGCCCAGCCGCCAATTTGGCGATGCAGTGCGCCGTGGCGGGCGCGATGACGACCAGATCGGCCCGTTGCGCCAGTTCGATATGCTCGATGCTGTAGGTGGAGTCCGGGTCGAATAAGTCGGTAACCACCTCCCGATGTGTGATACTGCGGAAGGCCAGGGGCGTGACGAACTGGGTGGCCCCGTAGCTCATCACCGTGTCCACCAATGCCCCCGCCTGCACCATCTTGCTGGCCAGGTCCAGGGCTTTGTAGCAGGCGATGCTGCCGGTCACTCCCAGGATTATCCGTTTATTCTCTAGAGGTCCGGGCATGGCGGTTCACCTATTCTCCTTTAGCCGGCTGATTGGCAGGTGAGTTTGCCCGTTGTTGGTTCATTTGATGAATCAAGCGCAGTCCGACTAACGTCAAGTCCGGATTGATCTCGTCGAAAACCTTCGTCTCTTTGGCAACGACTGAGATTAGACCTCCGGTGCCTATAACTTTAGCGTCCTGGCCCAGTTCGTTCTTGAATCGTTCCACCATGAAGGTCACTAATCCCACATAGCCCAATACCAATCCTGACTGCAACGCGGCCGTTGTGTTCCGTCCGATGGCGGTTATGGGCGCCTGCAGCTCCACGCGCCGCAGTTGAGAAGTGTTGAGGAACAAGGATTCGGCGGCCAAGCTGATTCCGGGAGCTATCGCTCCTCCCAGGTATTCTCCATCCCTGGTCACCCCATCGAACACGGTAGCCGTGCCCATGTCAACAATGATCGCCGGAGTTCCATATAACTCTATGGCGGCCACTGCGTCTACGATGCGGTCGGTGCCCACGTCTCGGGGACTATCGTACAGAATCTTGAGCCCGGTCCGGGTACCCACGGAAACCGTGAGCGGCTTCAGATCGAAGAAATTTTGGCACACCTCGTCCAACACCACGGTGAGCGGCGGGACCACGCTGCAGATGCACGCGGCGTCGAGTTGGGACGGCTCGATCCCCTTTTGCCGCAGAAGACCGGTCAGCAACAAGCCGTACTCGTCAGCCAGTCTTCGCGTGTCCGTGGCCACCCGCAAAGTGGTGGTCAGGTGATCGCCTTCGAACACACCCAGGGTTACGCTGGTATTGCCTATGTCTATGGAGAGCAGCATGACATTGGTCGCTTCTGATGGGTCTGATTACGGCGATGATACCACAAGGCCGGACAAGGTCCGAGGCACGGTATATTCGTGGTTAGGCCAAACCACTCCCAAGGAAATTATATGGTAGCCCATCCATGGGGGCCACGCGGACTATCGGTGCGTGACGGAAATTGCTTTTCTTGCCCATAGGGTAGAATTGGGCAAGCTGATACGGAGGCGAGGCAACGGCTTATGAATATTGAACGCGTTACGGTGGAGGTGCTCGAAACACCGGTGGAGTCCCAATACACGGCGGCGGGAAACCAGGTGAGCACCAACTACCATGTTCTAGCCCGGATATTTACCGGCGGCGGCATACAGGGCATCGGATTCGACGTGGTGTTGCGGCCGGCTCTGGTTAAAGTCTTGGCCCAGACCACACAAGAATTGGGCCAACTGCTCATTGGCATGAATGTCCTTGAGATCGAAGCTGCCCGTGCGAAGTTGGAGCGGGCCAGTGGATGGGCCGGACCAGGCGGTCTGGTGAATATGGCGATGGCCGCCTTGGATATCGCCATGTGGGACGCCAAGGGCAAGATCTTGGGACAACCACTGTACCGCCTCTTGGGCGGCTACAGGGACCGGGTCCGGACCTACGCCAGCGACTCTCTTTGGTATAGCCTGCCCCTGGACGCGCTGGCACGTTCTGCTCAGGACCACGTTGCTCAAGGCTACGACATGGTCAAACTGCGGTTGGGACACGAAGGCAAGCCCGAAGGGGAGGTTCAAAGGGTTCGAGCGGTCCAAGAAGCCGTTGGACCCCAGGTTCAGGTTATGGTGGACGCCACGGAAAGCTGGAATGAAGGTCAGGCGGTGGCGTTTGGGCGAGCATTACAGGAGGCTGGGATAGTCTGGCTCGAAGACCCGATGTCCCACCAAAATCTGTCTGGATTGGCTCACCTTTCGGACGTGTTGGACGTGGCTATCGCAGCGGGCGAGCACTTTTTCGGTTTGGACCCATTCCAAAAGACCTTCGACGCCCGGGCGGTGGATATAGCTATCATCGACCTGGCCAGAGTAGGCGGAATCACCCCTTGGATGAAGATTGCTGCCCTGGCCGAGGCGCGGGGCATCCCCGTCGCCGGCCATGTGATCCCCGAAGCCCACGTTCATCTCCTGGCGGCGTCGCCCAACGGCCACTTGGTTGAGTATATGCCCCGATCAGTGCCGCTTTTCGACTCCGAGCTGCGATTGGAAGATGGACATCTCATAGCGCCCCAGGCTCCAGGTTTGGGCTTGGAGTTGAACGAAGCGGCGTGCGAAAAATACCGGGTGCAGTAGCCATAAAAAAACCGGCGCCCCAATCTGATCGGGGCGCCGGCCACTGTGCGAAATATAATTGAGGACGACGAGCTACAGATTGAACTGGGGATCTTGGTAGCCGCTGTCCTTATGGTATATCTGTATCCGGCTGCGTAGCGTGTCGCACACCATCAGCCGGTCGCCGGCCCGGTCATATATGCAGGCTACCGGCATGCGGAAGTAGTTCTGTACCTCAGGGTTCTTGACTCTGCTCCGGGCTTTTTCCATGTCCGGATTGGCCCCGATGGACTGTTGCGCCCACTTGGAGAGGCCAGAGGCGTCGCCCCGCAGAGTAGCCACCGTTCGGGCTTGGGAGTCGAAAATCACTATGCGCTCGTTCATCCAGTCCACCACGTAGACATCCCCGTCTCCATCCACGGCCACGCCGGTGGGGTGGTTGAGGTCGTTGGGGTTGACGGCGATATGGGACATGTAGTTATGGCTATAGGGGGTGCCGCCGTCAGGCGAGACTCCGGCGGGCTTACCGGACCCGAAGCTGAGCTTATGCGTGCCGTCTGGGCTGAACTTCTGGATACGGTTGTTGTTCCAGTCGGCGATGTAGATATCGCCATCGTCGTCGATGGTGATGCCCCAAGGCATATCCAGCTCGTCTGGGCCATTGCCCTTTTTGCCGAAGCTCTCCAGGTACTTGCCTTCCTTGGTGAACTTCTGGATCCGGCTGTTGACGCTATTGACGATCCAGAGATTGTCATCGGCGTCGAAGACCATGCCGGAGGGACGGTTTAGTTTACCCTCACCGTCTCCCTGCTCTCCCCAGTTCGTCAATATATCGCCGTCACTGTTGTAGACAATGATGGAGTTGTGCCACTCGTCCGCAACGTAGACGTTCTCATCTTTGTCCAAAACGACGGCGGTAAGCCACATGTGGCGTGACGGGAACGGGGCGCCCACTTGCTCAGGGATACCCCGGCCAAATTCCTTAATGAACTCCTGGCCCACCGTTGCCTTGGTGACGCGAGGGTTGTTCCGGCTGGCCACGTACAGCGTGTCGTCTTTGCCCAAGGCCACACCGATCGGGGCGGAAAATCCGGTGCCAGCTGTTTGTTGGCGGCCAACGTAATGACTATATTGCCAGCAGCGCCCGGAGGCGACTGTAATCACTGCCATATTTTAATCTCCTTTGAGGATACGCGTCAGGTCCGGTGAGTCCGGCCTAGAGGAAGCTGTGCTTCTCGAAGTCGCCGTTAACGATGGGCTTAGCGTCCAGACCGAAGTGGTCCTCGACC
>CATMOE010000125.1:0-6440 GCA_950072105.1 uncultured Dehalococcoidia bacterium | reverse complement strand
CTCATCCAGGCAATCGAACCGATTTGAATCCACCTGGATGCCTGGAGAGTTAGTTGCTTGGCGGTTCGACTCTACTCCGTCTCCCGATACCCTACTTTTGTTACCTTCAGGCATTAGGGTCTCCGGAGTCGAGTCGTGGTTACGGAAATGGACTGATGTGGCTTAGCGGACAGGGAGACGGTGGTAAGAGTCTAGCTCCACCATAAACACGGTTTGGCGGTGTTGGTGGCAACAAGCTGACCAGGGAACCCGCCGCCGCTAGCCCAACTCTGGACGCAAGAGAAAACGGTTGGCCCGTTGGTCCGGGCCTTACCATCAGATACAGAAGTCCTCAGTCGGGTATGGCTCTGTGGACAATTCAATCTCTCGGACGAACTATTCCCACATAGTCCAATAGTAGGTTTCCGTGGAAACATGGTATGTAGTTCCACCAGAACCGATTCACCTGTAGCTCGGTACTACCATTCATTGGAGCGGGATCTTGAAGTAAGGGTGTCCCGATTGAGCAGATGGATTATTGCGACGACGCTGACCCTAGCCTTGGCGTGAGGGATGCCGCGGAAACCACGATTCCCGGCCACGCCGAAGCGAATGTTCTCCACGTGAGCCCTAGACCCCGGCGGCATAGACTATCCCACCGGGGTTCCCTCAAAGTATTCTCGTATCTCTGAAAGCACCAGGTCTGGATATTCCATGGGAACAAAGTGGGATCCTCGATCCAGTTGCTTGAACGTAGAACCTTTGGATTCGTCGAAGAGGCGCTGTACTGCGTCGTCCTGTTCAGACTGAGCACCTTCGTAGCCGCCGACCAGAAGTAGGTACTGCCCCGCAAGACGACTCACGTACTGAGCTGGGTCCAGCGCCGCCCTTGCATCGTAGAAAATCGCCTCCACGTCCGTAGGACACTTCAGTTCGGCACGGCCGTCATCCAACAAGCGGGTTCCACCTTCGATGTAGTCGTTGAATACTTCGTCATCCCAGGTCTTGAATACCCTTCGTCCCCGGTATGATTCGTGCATAGCTTCCCGATTCGCCCAGATGGGTCGCTTTTCGCGCGTTCTCCGCATGCGTTCTTGGCGCCTCTCAGAAGTGAGTGTCGTCGTGGCCGCAGTTCCTACCCGAGTGTCGACCAAGACTGTCCGGCCGACGATTCCGGGAACCAAATGATCGGAAATCAGCAATGACATTCCACCAGCTGAATGTCCGACCGCAAAGGGCCGCTCCAGCCCCATTTTTTGAATGATTGCCGACACGTCTTCTCCCAGCTTCTGGAAAGTGTACCCGCTGCCAGGTTTATCGGTGTCTCCGTGCCCTCTCAGATCAAATGACAAGACATGGTAGTCCTGCGCCAAGCCTCTGGCTAACTTGTTCCAGACCTGCGCGCAGAGACCGAGACCATGTAACATCACGATTGGGGGAGTTTCTGGGTCTCCCCATTCTAGGTAATGATGGTTGATCCCGTTCGCCGCCACGTACTTGCTTTCCGATTGGAATTCTTCCGGCAAATGTCTCCTCCTGGTAATGTTGCACTAGTTGGTCGACGGACTCTCTGCTTTGTCCCAACAGTATTCCAGGCAATATAGCATGATATTTGCGGGGCGGAGGGATTTACTACAAACGATGGAAACCCCAAGCGGGCTCTTGGACACGAACGATTTGGCCTTGAGGCCAAACCTAGGCCAGGCTTCCTCTCGCCGGAATCAGTCCTCCGTGCAGATGAACCGATGCGCACGAAAACACTACTGTTTCATAGTGGGCGGGTGTCATCTCACCCAACTATAGACGCAGGAGGTCTATCAGTTCGGACACGTGCTTAACGTTGCCGAAGTTGTGGATCACTTCCAGACTTCCTTCGATTTGCTGCTCGCTCAATCCAGCTCCCGGTATCAGTGAACGATACTTGGTGTCGACGTCGGCCCAGTCGATCCCAAGGGCGCCTGCGCCCTTCGGCGCAAATACAGTGCTTGAGAAGGTCCGTCCGTCCTTGGTTTGAATGGTCACGGTTGCACCCTGCTTATATTCCTCGACCTGTTGGGTTGGCTGTGTACCGACCTGGACTTTATCTATCAGCTGATGGATCACAGGATCCGTGATTTTAGCCTCCGTCGCATGCGACCAGGAGAATTCGTGGTCTGCTGCGCCAGCGGCCAAGAAATAGGCAGGACTGTGCGCCATGTCGATCAGGTCGGTCGGGTGGATGGGACCAGTAAGCGCCGTGACACCCGGCCGCGAAAGGGTAATAGTTTCGACGTCATCAGGCGAGATTTGGCCCGCCCTGGCCGCATTGGCGGCTGCCTCAGCGAGCGAATGGGAGGGATGGCCGCCGGGGACCAGCTTGATGGCCATGTCGGTGGTGATGTCCCAGGAGTCTCCCAGGCCGCGGGTCACGCTCGCGCCGTCGGTGTCACCGTAGACGGCAAAAAATCCCCGTTGCGTCTCGAAGATACTCTCTTCGGCGATATATCCCATCTCTGCGGCGAGTGCAGCTTGTACGCCCAGCATTGCAGCTAACCCTGCGTGATACTCGCGGGCCTCGCTAGTGTCCGCCGCGGCCCTGAGTCCCCCTATCGAAGTCGCAGACAGGGCGATGGCTTGAGCCGTATGAGCATCGTCAAGTCGCAATAGCCTCGCGGCGGCTACCGTGCCACCGAAGATAGCTACAAGACACCCGTGAAAGCCTCGAGTTTGGAAGGCCGGAGTGATAGCTTCCCCAATACGCCCAGACGTCTCGTAGCCAAGGACAATGGCAGCCAAGACGTCCTGTCCACTGGCGCCCGTTCGTTCAGCGATGGCGAGTGAGGTAGAGACAAGCGTAGTTCCGGTATGAACGATATTCCGCAGATCGCTGTCGTCAGAGGCTGCGGCATCGCTCATGACAGCGTTGGCCTGAGCTGCGCTGGCTACCGGTAGTTTGTCGCCTGAGTCAAACCAGATCGATGCGTCAGGTTTTCCGCCGCGCTCGATGGCAAGAGCACGCATAATCTTAGAGGACTCGATACCTGATCCACAGGCGGCGCTGGCCACGGTGCTCGAGATTAGCATCGCCGCATGCTCAAGGGCCTGAGGCGGGATATCGGCGTAAGAGACCTGAGTCAAGAAAGCCGACAATTCACGTGCGATCGACATGGAGCATTCCTTTTGCCTCAATCAGCTAAAACCTGCCAAGCATAAGCAAAAACCACCACACTTACAACGGCTATCGGGGGATGGAGATTTGGACGGCAAGGCTGACACCCACAATATCCGCTAATAGTGAACGATGGCTTGTGTGATGCCATTGCTTGCATCACAGGGTAAAGATCAAAAACAAGTCCTTTTGGTGCCCCTGATTATATCCCCTGTCGTTGTCCAGGGAAAATGTCAGGGTTTAGTGTTCAGCGGAAATGTCAGTAGTCGTTTGTGCTGTCTCCGAAGGTGAGTTGATGGCTTGGCTAAATCTAAACCGGCTTGAGGGCACGGGGTCAAGCCCTGCTACGCATCCGGAGGACTACGGGGCTTGACCCCGTGCCCCTGCCAGTAGCTTCGGGTTTAAGCCATCAACTCCTTTTCGTTGGAATCCAACAGACGCTTCAGAGTGGCATAGCCGATGCCCAGTTCCCGGGCCGCCTGCCGCCGGGAGAGACCTCCCGATCCGAGAAGTTGCAGTACTTTGGTATATAGTTGCTCGAACTCCGGCCGCTCACTCACCCGAGGCCGGCCGATGCGCTTGCCCTGCTGTCGTGCCCGCTCCATCCCGGCCACCACCAGGTCCCGGTGAACCTGCTTCCTGGCGGGGTCCTCATACCAGATGGTCTCTCCGGCCAGGGGTCCTGGAGGTACCGGGGCTCTGACATGTTCTTTGGGCTCCCAGTCCGTGGGGTCCGGGTCGGGAAGCGTTGCCACCGCCGGACCGATAGGGACCCGAGCCCGCAGTTGGCTGGCTAGAGCTGGAGCTTCATGGGGAGTTAGGATCTGGTCCCGATGCCGTACCAGCAAACGACCGTCCAGGCGTTCTTGCACCTCCACCCGAGCTCCAGCGTAGCTGGGCCGCTCTGTACTGGGATAGAGTTGTAAGGTGCGCCCGTGGTATCGCACCGTGTTGTCCTTGGCCACTCGGCGCAGCTCCTTGATACATAGCACGCTACTCAGGTCCATCTCCGGGTCCACTGGCCGGTAGGCTGATTCCAGTTGGTCAGCGGGTACCCCGAATCGCTGGTTGAACCGGAGTAGAAAATCGGCCAACACCTGATTCGCCTGGGCCAGGGTACAGGCACCGGCCAGCCGCAGTTCTGCTACCAACCGGTCCTGGAAAGTGCCATTGGCTCGTTCCACCCTTCCTTTGGCTTCGGGGCTGTGAGCCCATATCTGGGTGACCCCCAGCTCTGTCAACGCTCTGCCCCATTGAGTTGATGGTCCTTTCTGGGCGACCGAGTCCGATGGACTATGCCGGGGTTGAAAGACGGCATGACCATCGGTATACACTGCCATCGGCACACCCTGACGCTCGATGATGCCCTGAAGCAGGGACAAATAGCCCCGGGTATCCTCCTGTTCTTGGATTAGGGCATAAGGTACGGTCCCGGTAGCGTCGTCCACCGCCAGCAGCAAGGTCAGCCAGGGCCCCCTATCCTCCAGCCAGAGATGGTGGCTCCCGTCCATCTGGAGCAGCATCCCTTCCTGGGGCATTCGTTGCCTTCGACATCGGTGCCGTGGCAGCCGTCGTTGGCGTGGGCTGGACAACCCGGCCCTGGTCAGCAGCCTCCTCACAGTGGGGCGGGACAACATCACTCCCTCCCGTTCGGCCAACAACTCGGTCAGGTGAGTATGGTTGATGCCGTTATAGCGTTCCTGGGCCAGGGCCACCACTTGTTGGCGGATGGTCTCCGGAGTGGCATTGGGCGGCACCCGGCCCCGGTTCTTGTGGACCAGCCCCCTGGCCCCTTCCCTTCTATACGCTGCCAGCAGCCTCCATCCCTGACGTTCACTTACCCCTAGCAGCGGTACCGCCTCCTTCATCGACCAGTATCGTTCCAGCACTCCATTCAAGATCTGTAACCTGCTCTGCTCTTTGGTACTCAAAGTCAGTCCTTCCATAGACTGACATTTTCCCTGACCAGTTAGCTACTGACAAAATTGTAGACCTACAACACCGGTGTAGAATTGGGGGCACCGAAAGGACTTGGTTTTGGGCCATCTTCTATTGGGAACGATGCGGCCTTAAGCTTAATCACGTACCGCCATGTAAACCGTGTAATGCGCCCCGCCCTTACCCTTCCCGCGCGCCTGCAACGCGACTTCTTCCACTTGGAATCCGGCTCGGCGGAGGCGTTTGGCGAAGGCTGGTTCGGGGCCGGAGGACCATATGGCTAGGACGCCTTTGGGCCTTAGGGCGGCGAAGGCGGTGGTGAGGCCGTTGGGGCTGTAGAGCCAGTCGTTTTCCTTTAGGGTGAGGCCCTGGGGGCCGTTGTCCACGTCCAGCAGGATAGCGTTGTAGTCGTTCTTGGCGGTCTTTATCATCTGGGCGACGTCGGCTTCGTGGACGGCGACACGATGGTCGTCCAGCGGGTTGCCGGCCAGGGGGGCCAGAACGCCCCGGTTCCAGCTCACCACCTCGGGGACCAGTTCGGCGACGGCCACCTGGGCCTTGTCGCCGAGCTCGTCCAGCGCCGACCTTACGGTGTAGCCCATGCCCAGACCGCCTATGAGAACTCTTGCCTGGGGGTGATTGGCGATCTTTTGGCAGGCCAGTTTGCCCAACGCGTCTTCCGTCCCGTAAACGCGGCTGTTCATGAGTTCATAGTTGCCCGCTTTGATGGAGAACTCTTTGTCGCGTTGGTACAAACGGAGCTCTAATCCGTTTCCGGGGGTTTGGGCGGTGTCCAGAAGCTTCCAAGGAATCATCGGTAGTTTTCCCGCTCTAGTTTGGTGAGGATGGGGCCGTTTCCCATCCCCTGACGACTATCTTGCCGCCCGAAGGACGGAGTGGCCCGGAGGCTGATCCCCCTAGGCAAGCAAGTCATATCGCAATTTACAATTTTACACTGGATGAGGATGCGACGCACCGGATGCACGATATAGCCCGCCGTGTCTGCCGCAATTCCGGCGTTATTAATAGCCAGGACTTGACCACGCCTAGCCCAGGCCATATGATGCGGCGGAACAGTCGGAAGAGGCTAATTGACGCCCGGTTATCTTTTCGACGCCAAACTAAACCTATAGAGGTACGCAAATATGAAAGTCATCGAAGCCGTTGCCCGGATCTTGAAAACTGAAGGTGTGGAATGGATTTCCTGTTTCCCCAATAACCAACTGATTGAAGCCGTTGCCAAGGAAGGCATCCGCACCGTAATGTTCCGGCAGGAGCGCGGCGGGCTGATGGCCGCCGACGGTTATAGCCGGTTGAACGACCGGGAGAAGTTCGGCGTAACCATCACCCAGGGCGGCCCCGGCTCGGAGAACAC
>CATMOE010000124.1:0-6457 GCA_950072105.1 uncultured Dehalococcoidia bacterium | reverse complement strand
CTGTACGACGATAATGGGCGATAACGAGCCGAGAATGAGCTAACAATGGGCCGGTAATTGGCCTATCCAGGCACGGTAAGCCGGAAAAAGGGTTCCCACGCCCGCCAGACTCGTCTCAGCCCGGGAAACAATAGCGAATTTATGCGTTTTCATAGCGAAATACCGGAATTAAAGCGCTGTCCATAACCTGCGTATGTTTCCCAATGGCCGGCCAGCACCTGTACACCTCATGTCCTTTGTCTTCTAGTGGCCTGGCATCTCATTAGAGTCCACTAGACCATCAACTCCGTTGTTGTCTTTTCTGGAGCCGTGTGTAATATTTCCCTCACCGGTCGAGGCACACATAGTCGATGGAAACCTATACCTGGAGATGGTGTGGCCATCCCGGAAGGCACAGGACCTGCTGAGAAATCCTCGTTGTACCGTCCACATCACAGTCTCCAACCGGGACGGTAATGAGGGCGAGTTCAAGCTCTATGGGCGGGCCATCGACGTCCAAGATGCGGCGGCGCGGCGACGTTACTGCCAAGCCCTGACCGAAAAGATCGGTGAGGGTCCAGGAGAAGAAGAACATTATCACCTGTTTTCGGTGGACATCGAGAGTACCGCTTTCGGGATCATTGAAGACGGCGAGAGGTGGTTCGCAGGATTTGAAGGGGCCCGTCCCGCTGAGCGCCCTCCTGGAACTATGATACCGGGAACAGGGTAGCTCGGAGCCGGGGTTTCCCGGCTACTCCCTGTTGAACTGTAACGCTTGGTCGACGATGTCCATCCCCACCGTCTCGCTCCAGGCCGACAAGAGCTGCTGCACGATCGGGCCCGGCCGGCCATCTCCAATCTCTCTTTGGTCTACCTTGGAAACTGGCAAGATGCAGGGGCTGGTGCCGGAGAAGAAAGCCTCGTCAGCGGTATACAAATCGTAGGGCTGAAGGTCCTCTTCCACCAGCGGGATGTTCAACTGGCGCGCCAAATCGAAGACCATGCCCCGGGAAACTCCTTGTAGGATGTTACGGTCACCCGGCGTTCGGATAACCCCGTCGGTCACCAGAAAAACGTTGTAGCCGGTCCCTTCGGTAAGGCTACCCTCGGCATCGGTCAGAATGGGCCACGCTTCCGGGTCCACGTCGGCCGCCTCCAAGTCGGCCAAATTGAAGTTCATTCTGCTGTAGTTCTTAACTTTCGGATCCAGCGACTCGACAGGATAGCTCCTCGTTCGGGTTATAACACCATGCGCGCCATCCTTGAACAAATCAGCAAATCGCCCGAAACCAATTGGAGCAACTTTGACGCAGACAGCTGGGGGGCCTGCGCTTCGAGAGGAGCTCCCCGGACCTCTGGTCACGAATTGAGTGATGGTGAAGTCGCCCACCTCGGCTCGCAGATGGTCGTTCCGCTGGACAACTTCTTCGCTTATGTCTAACATTTCCTTGGCAGACAAGCCTGGATCAATGCGAACGAACTTCAGTGACCGGTAGAGCCGCTGGATGTGGTCTTCCATGCGGAAGCTCTTGCCGTTAAATGTGCGGGCTACGTCGAAGACCACGTCGCCCACGGTGAAGCCCCGGTCCATGGGGTCGATCTTCACCTGGCTGAAAGGCATCCATTCCCCTTTGAAATACGCGGTGTATTCGGCCACCTCTGCCTCCGATATTAATCGACTATCAATGCGCCCCCAGTATAACAAAAGTGTCTGATTGTGGCGGATGGGTACTCACCCATGGGTGAGTATTGGCGATGTGGGTATCTGAATCCTAATTTTGGGTATCTGAATAGCGGCCCCCACCTGTAATTTCCCGATATGGTATAAGAGGCATATGGGTAAACGGTACTGTTTAGGCCATGGGCGTAACGTCCGAAAATCCTATTCGAGTAGCAATTTGCCAATTGGCAACCGGCGGTGCCGTGGGTTCGTGGACTTCCTGGACGACGATGATGACGACGACGACCTGGGCGACGGCGAAGGATGGGCCGAAGTGGTCGGCGGGAGTGACCCGTGGGTCACTGGGGGTGCTGGCGGTGCCAACAAATAGGAGCCTTACGGCCCGGCGTAATCCTCGGGGCCGGTACAAGACCACCAAGCAGATAGTCGGGCAGAATAACCCACGGACGGGCGCCCCTCATCCGAAAGGCCAGAACCCGGAAGGCACCGAGGCGACTTTACTCGCTATGGAGCTGGCCGGTACGGTGCCGGCGGGTGACCTCCTGGCGGGCGCCCGTATACGCGGCGGCGATGGGTATGCTTATGTGGTGGTAAACCGGCAGGTAAACGGGAACGTAATCGTCCGGCGGGAGACGGATGGGGCTCGGGCGACGTTGCGGCCCACTGATAGGGTGATCCGCACCGCCAGGTCTAGGATGCGTGATTATATGCCGCCCGCCATGGTGCGGAGAAGCTACTGATAGTTAAGTAGCGATTTGATTTGGTGGGCGTTGTTATGACAAGATTGCCCTAATCCACCCACTTACATCCCAGTTCATCGCTTTGGACTGCATAGGAGGCAATATGGCTAACAACCCTCTAGTTGGTGCATGGGAACGCGTATCCGATTCGTCCGTCGGGGTTCTTATTTACACCGGCTCCCACTATGCTGCCGTTATGGCGCCCAAAGACCGCCAGCGGTCCAGTGGCGAGCAGGCCACGCCCGATGAAGCGCTCGAGGCCCTGCTTTCATGCCCTGCCTTAGCTGGCACCTACACCTTGTCCGGCTCCAGAATCACCCAGGTAAGGGAATCTAACACCCGCCCGGAGCTTTCCAAACTTTCTGCGGTTTTCGACTACACCATAGACGGCGATACCATGACCCAAACCGTCGTAAGCGGCACCGGCGGAGCCGCTGCATCTGGTTCTTCGTTGACGTTCCGCAGGGCAGGCAGCAGCGGAGTCGGTAGCCCCTTGGTAGGCGCGTGGGAATTAGTCAATGACACTAGGCAGGGAGTCGCGGTCTTCACTGGGACGCATTACGCCATAGTGGTCATGCAGAAGGACCGCAACCTACCGAGTGGTGAGCAGTACACGCCGGAGGAGGCCCTTGAGGCCATCTCTACCTGTGGCACATTCGCCGGGACCTACACGGTCTCCGGGACCACCGTGACCATGGAGCGGACAGCCAATCTGCGCCCCACTTTGGTGGGCGTTGATGCAGTTTGGGAGTCCTTGGTAGAGGGGGACACTATGAAGTTCCGTGGTATCAGCGGTGGCCTGCCTACCGACGAGTGGACCTGGCGCAGGGTTAGTTAAGCCCAAAATACATAGAGAGCGACCCCACCCTCGGACCGGCATGGGGGTGGGGTACTTTCAGGGCTGTCGGACCTTAATCCCAGGACCAGCTTCCCGTGATTCCTCGAAACACAACCTCGGCGCGCCACAAATTTTTCAGGGAAATTATGAATACCCCGCAGGCGGGGGCCTATAATAGACGGAAATAGACTCCACAGGAGGGACAACATGTCCGAGTTAACCCTAGCTTACAAAGCACGAAGCTATAGCACAGGCACTCTCGGGAGAGCTATATGCAACGCTCGCACGCACCACTTCGTATCCGACAACACCGGCGGGGACGAAGTGTATTCGGGTGAGCTCTTCCTCTCCGGCATAGCAGCCTGTGCCGTGAACATGGTGGAAAGGATAGCTCACGACGAGGAGATTAGCCTGGAGTGGATGGACGTGGGAGTAGAATCTTGGAGGGACCTGGACAAAGAACAAGGGGACCGCTCCGTATATGATGCCATCCGGGTCAACTTCGAGATGTGGGGTGTGGCAGACGACCAGGCCTACGAACTGGGGGAGACATGGAAACGACGTTGACCGCTCTATGGATCGGTCGCCGTGGCGACCACTGATACCACCGTGGACTTGGTGTCCCACACGGAGGCACACCGTTAAGGATGGCTTCAGCGACCCGGTTGGAGAAGGCCCCTTTGGCATTCTGAGATGCTGTAACTGTCCGGTGTCGTCCGTACCCCACCTCCGGGACCGCATGGGGGTGGGGTACTTCTAGGGCTGTCGGCCCGTAACCACAGAATCCATTCCCCCGAGATTCCTGGAACTAAACCCCTAAATCCCATCTGAGTTTTTAGATATTTTGAGAAATCCTGGGTGCGGAGGTGGGTCCGCAAGGCGGCACATAGCCATTCTCACGGGTGTGAACTAGATACGTCGATCAAGCGGCCAGTATCTTCGACCGGCGTCGCTGTAAGCTCAATGAGGTCTACCCACTTTACGCTGAAGTTACACTCCTTCGCCCCAGCTATCAGCCGACAAGGGCCTCCGTGTTCATGAGGCAACGCTTCCCCATTCAGCCGCAAAGCGATGATCACACTAGAAGATTCCACTTCTTCCATGGATAAGCTGACGTTGTAGCTCCCGGAGGAAAACCTCAGGTACTCGGCCTCTGGAAGGGGTCTGGCCAGGCCCAAGAGCGTGGACACCGGCACCCCTTCCCACTTCTGATCCGGGACTACCCAACCCTCCACGCAGTGGAAATCCTCGGCTATGCCTTGCTGGGCCAAGGCCAACAGAGATTCTTGGTCCAACTCCAATGGCTGCTCGACCAGACCTTGGACACGGAGCCGCTCCCATTGGGATTCCGGAGTCACATCGGAGAAAACGGGTAGATGGTCGAGGACATGGTCTCCGGTGTCGCTCATAGATTCAATCCTCCACATCCAAGGCGCGCTCGGCGTCTGCTACAAACTTTTTGGCGTCTTCATTCTCCGGGTCAAATACGAGAAGGTCCAGCGCTCCTTGCCGAACGGCGGGCCAGTCGCGTCGGTCGGCCGCGTCCTCTAGCTGGTCAAGAATGCGGTCAATCCGCCTTTGGAATCGCTCGCTGGCCATGATGAAGGTATATTAACGGCGGGCGAAACGGGTGTCTATTGGGTCAGGTGGCTAGAAGATTGATGGGGCATCATGTAACGGTGACTGTGTACAGTTCATCCCCAGGTGCGGAAAACGCATCATATCTTCAGACCTAGAGACCGCGTCTACATTACAATACTATAGTCCGACATCTGGGCACTGGACTTAGGAGGAGCGTAAGGTAACATGAGTGTCGACCAACAGACTTGGCGTCGTCTTGTCCGTACTGGACTAACTGGTCTAGATCCTCACCAGGCTTGCCCCGGGTACATCTGCTATTCCCCATATAATGGCGACGGGAACGGCAGGGGCCTGACCTTCCTTTTAGATATGGAAGGGAAGGAAGTGCACCGATGGCATTTACCCACACCACCGGGATCATGGGGCTATTTGTTACCCAGCGGCAATCTTTTCTACATGGCCAAGGCCGAGCAGACTAACGAAAGGCAAATGCCAGCGAGTAACTTTGTCGGTGGCTGGCTATTGGAAGTGGACTGGGACAGCAATGTAGTCTGGCAACACCTGAATCCAGCCCAACATCATGACGCCCGCCGTATCGAGTCTGGTGGAGCAATTTTCCTCACCTTGGAGACCATTCCCCCGGAATTGGCGGATCGGGTACAGGGAGGCCAACCGGGGAGTGGGATGGAGGCGGACCATGAGGGAGGAGAGGAAGCCACTACACATATGTGGGCTGACCACTTGATCGAGGTAGACGCGGACGGCAACCAGGTCTGGGATTGGCACGCCTACGAACATTTGAACCTGGAAACCGACATCATCACACCCGGAGAACCAAGACACGAATGGAGCCATGGAAATACTATCGTCCCCTTAGAAGGCGATCGGGTGTTGGTAAGCTTCCGGAATATCTCTACGGTGATGATTATCGATAAAGCCTCTGGCAACATCACCTGGAAAGTGGGTTGGGACGTGATATCCCGCCAGCATGACCCTAGCCTGCTCCCCAACGGTAACATTCTGATCTTCGACAATGGGGAACGACGCAAGGATGACGTGAGGATATTTTCAAGGGTGATAGAACTGGACCCGAACACCAATCAAATCGTCTGGGAGTATCGGGACAATCCCTATTTCAACTTCTATAGCAGCCGGATTTCCGGGGCCCGGCGCCTGCCCAACGGCAATACCCTGATCACCGACGGCATGTCCGGACGGATGTTTCAGGTCACTCCGTCAGGGGAGGTCGTTTGGGAATATGTTAATCCTTATTTTGCCAAAGACACCAATGGAATTGAGGATAACCGTGTCTTTCGCTCAACATGGTACATGCCTGGGGAGATACCTCAGTTACAGTAGAGGACTAAACCCACTGAATAAGCCCAATGCCGCTGCCACCGAGGTATGTTCCATGCCAACAAATCGGAGCCCTACGTCCCGGCGTAATCCGCGGGGCCGGTTCAAGAGTGTCCAGCAGATAGTCGGGTAGAATAACCCTCGGACCGGTGCCCCTAACCCGAAGGGCCAGAACCCCGAAGGCACCGAACGGACGTTAGTGGTGACGGCGCGGTTACAATGGGCGCCAGGCAGACTCCGTGAGGTACATAATGACGAATCAGGGCAACTTCGACCCCCGCC
>CATMOE010000123.1:0-6576 GCA_950072105.1 uncultured Dehalococcoidia bacterium | reverse complement strand
GAGTCCCTTGGTAAGTCCTATCCCTGGGCGGTGGGGTTCTTCTTCGGGAACACCGAACTTAGCCTGGAACTGTGGAACCTGATTGCCGGGATTTCTGGGTTCGATGATTCCTAATCTTACCGATATTTAGGTGGAACGTTCACAGCACCTGTGAAGTCAGCACCGATAACATCGTCTAGGATGGCACTGGACAGGTCAGCCCCAGTCAGGTTGGCGCCAGTCAGGTCGGCATCGGACAGGTCGGCCTCGGTCAGGTAGGCCCCGGTCAGGTCGGCCAGGTACAGGTTGGTCCTGGACAGCTTGGCCCCCATCAGGTTGGCCCCGGTCAGGTCGGCCCTGCGCAGGTCGGTCCTGGTCAGGTTGGCCATGAACAGGTTGGCCCCGGACAGGTTGGCTTTAACCAAATCACAATCTTTGCAATCCATTGGCCCCCACTCAGTGGGGTTATACCGAGGTGGAGGGTTGTAGCGAGCTACGTCTTTACCGATAGGCTCCTTAGCGATTCCATTTCCAGAATCATCTTGAACTTTGTCGGCCGATTTAGCAGGTCCAGCTTCTTTTTCCCCACCTTGGACGGTCAGACCATCCCCGCAGGCCGCTAGGAGTAGCAAGCAGGATATGGATAAAAGGAGACAACGGAGCATACGGACTCACTTTAAGAATTATTGCTTTGGTTTGGGCGATTATAACTCGCAAAAAAGCTAACCCGAATCTGGGGCAGGTCCAGGACGATCCCCGTGGCCCTCGCGGCGTGGTCGCTGTCCACACCGATAGCACGGTCCCACCAGCGGAGTAATAACCGCTCATACCTTGCCCGCTGGAGGTCGTACTCGGCCTGGACGGCTTCTTTGTCTTCTCGCCGCACCTCACCCAGATAAGCCCGGATGTCCTTCCAGATGGTGTACTGGGCCACTCCTTCTTGCTCGGCGATCTCGGCCTCGGAACGTTCCACGATCTTTGCCTGGATGACGCGGTGACGCCGTTGCGCTAGTGCAATCTTTTTACCGTTCTGTAACGCCACGATATAACCACCCTCCGGTATGGGCTTTCCAGCGATCGTCATCCACTTGGAGTGTCCTCCGGGCAAGGTGAATCTTCCACCGGGTCGGTGTAGTTCATGGCCCACTCCAACCACCGGGCGAACGCTTCGGGGTCGGCTGTGTGGTCCACCCACCGCCGCCGCTCTTGCTCCGTGGGGGCCGGTCCAACGGTGGTGCCTGGCCATCGCCTACCCTGTAGCTATCGTGACATGATGGCTGGAAGTGCAGCCGAGCAGGCAAATCCAGTCAATCGAAGCCTTTGACGGGCTATTCCAGCGAGAGTAACATCCGGTTGTCTTTAGTCTGGCGGTCTGCTATCCGTAGCTAAGGCACTCTGGTACTCGCCCGCCGAAGGCCCATATTACGCGAGGAGCATTTCTTACAATGAAAGCCGTATTCATCAGCGAGCACGGTGGACTGGACAAGCTGGTCCACGGAGACCGACCCGAGCCCGAAGTGGCTCCGGGCGAGGTCATGCTCCGCGTCCGGGGCAGCGCCCTGAACCACCTGGACCTGGGTGTGAGGGAGGGCGGCTCCTACCGGGGCTCGCTGCCGCGGATTCTGGGATGCGACGTGGCCGGTGAAATCACCGCCATCAGTCCCGATGCCCAAACATCGCTGCAAACCGGTGATCGGGTGGTGCTGGACAACCGCGTCAAGTGCGGTGCCTGCGAACCCTGCCGCCGGGGTATGGACCAGTACTGTTCCAGCCAACAACGCATTGGCGTTGACCTGGACGGAGGCCACGCGGAGTACGTAACCGCCCCGGCGGGCAATGCCCACAAAATTCCAGACGGCATGAGCTTCACCGAGGCCGCCGCCCTACCTATCGTTGGTCACACCGCGTGGCACTGCATGATTACCCAGGGGCAGGTACGCCCCTGGGATGACGTGCTGATTCAAGCGGCGGGCAGCGGCGTGGGCAGCATGGGCATCCAAATCGCCAAGATGGTGGGGGCCAGGGTCATCACAACCGCCGGCAGCGATTGGAAGCTGGAGAAAGCCAAGGAGTTGGGAGCCGACGAGGTAATCAATTACCGGGAAACCGCCAGTTTCAGCCAGCGGGTTAAAGAGATGACCGATGGCCGCGGCGTGGACCTAGTGTTCGACTGCGTTGGGGCCGACGTTTGGGAGGAAAACTTGGAGTGCCTGAAACCCGGCGGGCGATTGGTAATCACCGGGGTAACGTCCGGAGCCCGCGCCTCCATGAACCTGTCCATCCTGCAGGGGCGTCCCGTGACCCTGATGGGCAGCGGAGGAAGGAGCCAGCGCACCTTCGTAGACATGATGAAGGTGGTCAACCACGGGGCGTTGCACGGCATCGTGAGTAAGGTCTTCCCCTTGGACCAGGTTGCCGAGGCCCACCGCACCATGGAAGCCCGGGACTTCTTCGGCAAGCTGGTAATAGAGAGCTAATTTATACATTCAGGAGGAACAACCATGAAGATCGCCAGGTATCTCGCTCACGGCCAGATTAGCTACGGGGCTGTCGAGGAAGGCAACGTGAAAGAGCTCAGCGCCAGCCCCTTCGAACCCCACGAAGTAACCGACCATACCCACCCTCTATCGGACGTCAAGCTGTTGGCGCCCTGCGTTCCCACCAAAATCCTGGCCATCGGGCTTAACTATTCCAGCCACCTTCACGACCGGCCTGGTCCTACCGAACCTATGGTGTTTTACAAGACACCCTCTTCGGTCATCGGCCCCGGCGATACCATCATCCGCCCCAAGGATACGGCCAAGCTGGATGCCGAGGCCGAGCTGGTCGTGGTCATAAAGGACCGTTGCCGCAACGTCTCCAAAGAGAACGCTATGCAGCACGTTCTGGGCTACACCTGCGGCAACGACGTCAGCGCTCGGGACTGGCAGGAGGCGGACCGCAACTGGTGGCGGGCCAAGTCCACCGACACCTTTTCTCCGGCCGGCCCCTTCATCGTCACCGACATCAATCCCAGCAACATCCGCGTCACCGGCAGGATTAACGGTAAGGAAGTCCAAAGCGAGACCACAAGCTACCTGATATTCGACATCCCTACCCTGGTCTCTTACACATCCAAGTTCGTCACCCTGGAGCCGGGCGACATGATCTACACCGGCACTCCTGGCACCCCTGGGGAGATGAAAGACGGCGACGTTTGCGAGATTGAGATCGAGGGTATCGGGATTCTCAGCAACCCGGTCAAGTTGGAAGCGTGAGCGAGCGGCCTAAAGGTCTTTAGTCCCGCTCCGACTTGGTATTGACAGGTGAGGACTCACCCTATCCTGACCTTCCCCCTTTACGGGGGAAGGGATTGACTAATCCAACTCCACCTTGCTGATCCGTTGTGTCAGCGCCACTTTCATTCCACCGCAATCAATGGGGCTGCTAACCCGCGGTTTCGGAGGGTGCCCGCTTGTTCAAGGCTGCCATCGTGGCTGTCTGTTCTGTGGTCTGGCAACATAGCCGAAACTCCAGGGCTACGGGGCTGTCGCGGTAACCTTTTTAGCGGAGCGGACCTGATCGGGCCGGAACGGACCGGAACGGCACGCTATGTAACCCGGTCCGTGGTCCGTTCGTCAGTTTAGAGGGTATTACGGTGGTGTCCCCAGGATGCCTATGAAATGGCGTGGTCCGGCGGAAAATGTACCCGGGTCCGTGTTGTTGCATGCACAGGTCCGCTGCTGCCCGCTGTCGTCTGACGGACCAAGGACGTGCACAGGCCGACGTTCCCGAACATCCCGGATAGGGAGGGCGTGCTGGAACATTATCCCGCGTATTCAAGAAGACAGCGTCCGCGGTGTCGCTCACCAGGGCTGAAGAGAAGAGTTAAGAGGGCGGTCCGGTCCGCAAGGTGGCACATAGATGTTCTCACGGGTGTGAACTAGATATGTCTATGAAGCGGCTTGTACCCTCTACCGGCGTCGCTGTGACCTCAATGAGGTCTACCCACTTGACGCTGAAGTTACCCTTCTTCGCCCCGGCTATCAGCCGACAAGGGCCTCCGTGTTCATGGGGCAACGCTTCCCCATTCAGCCGCAAAGCGATGATCACACTAGAAGATTCCACTTCTTCCATGGACAAGCTAACGTTATAGCTCCCGGAGGAAAAGATCAGGAGCTTGGCTTCTGGAAGGGGTTTGCTCAGGCCCAAGAGCGTGGACACCGGCACCCCTTCCCACTTCTGATCAGGGACTACCCAACCCTCCACGCAGTGGAAATCCTCGGCTATGCCTTGCTGGGCCAGGGCCAACAGAGATTCTTGGTCCAACTCCAATGGCTGCTCGACCAAGCCTTGGACACGGAGCCGCTCCCATCGGGATTCCGGGGTCACATCGGAGAAAACGGGTAGATGGTCGAGGACCTGGTCTCCGGTGTCGCTCATCTATTCAAACCTCCATATCCAAGGCGCGCTGGGCGGCCGCTAGAAAATTCTTGGCGTCTTCGTTCTCCGGGTCAAATACGAGAAGGTCCAGCGCACCTTGCCGAACGGCCGGCCAGTCGAGTCGGTCGGCCGCGTCTTCTAGCTGTTCCAGAATGCGGTAAATACGCCTTTGTAATCGCTCGCTGACCATGATGAAGGTATATTAACGGCGGGCGAAAAGGGTGTCTACTGGGTCAGGTGGCCAGAAGATTGATGGTGCATCTGTGAAGGTGACTGTATACACATTCGCCCCCAGCGGACCTGATCACCAGGGCTGAAGAGAAGGGTTAAGAGGCCGGCCCGGTCCACAAGGAGGCACATGGCTATTTGGGCGGGGATGTAACCCTATTTTCTAACCTCTGAGAGGGTTCCCGGAAAGATTAACTTCCAATTGGTCTAACAGATTCTTAATCTCGGGGGGCAGCGCCGTCAGCTGGTTGTTGGTCAGGATCAGGCTGGTCAGACCGGTCAGATTGCCGATCTCGGGAGGCAACGCCGTCAGCTGGTTGTTCCCCAGGTCCAGCCAGCTCAGGCCGGTAAGGTTGCCTATCGCGGGGGGCAGTGCCGTCAGCTGGTTGTTGGACAGGAACAGCTCGGTCAGGTTGGTCAGGTTCCCTATCCCGGGCGTCAGCGCCGTCAGCTGGTTGTTGGACAGCCTCAGCTCGGTCAGGTTGGTCAGTTCACCTATCCCCGCCGGCAGCGCCGTCAGCTGGTTGCCGAACAGGTCCAGAAAGGTCAGGTTTGTCAGGTTCCCCATCCCGGGAGGCAGCTCTGTCAACTCGTTGGCATACAGGTCTAGAGTGGTCAAGTTGGTCAGTTCACCTATCCAGTCAGGCAGCTCCGTCAGCTGGTTGCCGAACAGGTTCAGCTCTTGCAGGTTGGTCCGTTGGCGTATATAGCTCGGTAAATTCGTCAACTCTGATTGGCTCAGATCCAGCGTCGTCGCTTCCGCTGGATCCCTGATTATCTGCTCAATATCTGGGGACCAGTTAGTCGAGCCAACGACCTCACTCCAAAATTCCCGTTCTTTACCCATGAGGTTGTTAATGTACTCTTCATCTCGTTCAACTACGTGCAGTATTTCCGGGTTTGGGTTCATAGGCCAGTAGCACCAAAAATGAAGGGACGGGAGACCGGTGACCGCCAGGATATGCTGCACCTGGGATTGGTACTCCCTCGGGAACTTCTCTAAAGCCTCCTGATGAACCCCTGCCCCGCATTTAATCTCTACGACTAAATTGCCGTCCTCAGAGAGACCGTCTAGACTCGCGCGTAGCCAGGGGTACTCCGTACTTTGAACACAAACCGGCCTAACGTTGGTCTGGTGCCTTTCGTTGTAGAGTCGGCGAGCTTCCGGCTCAAGCTTGGTGCCGAGGTCCATCGCTTCCGTCGTGAAAGAATCTTCTGGCGGTTCTGGTGCCCGCTTCTCCGCCAGGAGTTTTGCTCGACCTGTTGTGCCCGGCTTCGATATGGCAGCCCGAGCGTCGGAGGCACCTATCCCCTTGTGACGCCACTCATGCCATTCGGGAGTATTTTGTTGGAGTGTAATTATTTCGTAGGGATTATCCGCTGGCAAAGACGATCCAACTCGCGCCCTCTGGCCTCCGATCCGGAAAACCACGGTCCCGCAGGAGGGGCACGTGCCCGCGATCGCAGGCTTGCCATTCTTCATGGTGATAGGCATGGGGTTGGAGATCCTCTCGTTTACTCCGACATCTGACGCAGAACGCTTCCATGATTCAACTAACCTGTTAACCGACAAATGTAATTAATATGTGTTGCAGTCTTCCTGGACCAAGTCCCCTTTTCGCTTCAACCCTGCATCGATTACCACTATATCAGGTCTAAAAGATATCGCCCCAATGCTCAGTTTTGGACGCGGCGCGCCGTATCTAGAAAAGAAAAGTCGGGTACCAACAGTTGGAGAAGGGTTAAGAGCTCGGCGGTTCGGTCCGGTCCGCAGGGCGGCGCATAGCCATGGTGAAAATTCGATTATTGGGCTTAAAAAAGTTTTTGTCTCCAAAAGCGCCGGCGCACATTCTATGGCTAAAATGGGCGGGTGTTTTGAGCCTAATTCCGCCCCGGAAAACCGCTCAATTGTGGGGAAATGTGCGCCCCCCCGGCTTGCTTGTAAAC
>CATMOE010000122.1:0-6581 GCA_950072105.1 uncultured Dehalococcoidia bacterium | reverse complement strand
CTCGACTCCGGAGACCCTAATGCCGGAAGGTAATAAAAGTAGGGTATCAGGAGTTGGAGTAGAGTCCAACCGCCCAGTAACTAACTCTAAGTCTCCCGTTGTGACGGGCTCTCCCAGGTTGAAGAGAGGTAGGAACTCGGGCTTGGGTTAGAGACTTAATGCCAGGCCCTAGGCCATGCCCCCATATACGGCGTCTAGCATCATGGTCAGCAGTTGGTGACGTTCCTCCAGCGTCGCCGCTCCACAGGCCTCCACCAGCCCCTCCGTATCGTACGACCTAGTCATCGACCGAGACCTTGGATATTTCTTGATGCAAATTACATCTAGGGTGCTTTTTGGAACGGATCCGTAAGCTCCAGTTCCTCACCGATTTCCCTGAGAGCGGGCAGAACTTCTTGCCCCATGAGCTCCAGACACCGCATGGAGTCCTCGTGGCTAATCGTGCCATCGTTCGTCCAGATGGCCAGGATGCCCGGACGCATTTCCGACAGGATTTCTCGGAGTTGCCGGATAACAGTATCAGGGCTTCCGATGACCCAACGTTTTGATTCTAATATCTGATCATATGCCGCGCCGTCCAACCCGCCCACCCGGAAAGGGTCGCTCCGGATCTGCTCCCTCAGCCGGAGGAATCTGGGGTCCCGGCTGGCGCTTCCGTAGCCTACCGGGGACGCATAATCTCTAGGCAAAGGGATACGACCGACCCCTACGTTCCCCTCCAGATATCCTCTGCCTACCTCTCTCGCCTTTTCGTCGGTGTCTTGCACATGGATCCTTACTAGGTAGCCAAAATGCTCCGGCCCAGGTTCGTAGCCGAAGTTACGAGCGGTCTCCGCGTAGATTTCCATCATGTCTCGTGTGCCCTGGTGGTCTGTCTCAAGGAAGAGATAAGGATAGTGGTGCTCTGCACACCATACCAGCGTTTCCGGGCTGCCAGTGCCGGGGATCCAGACAGGTGGGTGGGGTTTTTGCAGAGGAACTTGAAACGGGTTGACTACTCTGAATTGATAATGCTTGCCCTCCCAGCGAAAGGGACCGGGAGTGGTCCAAGTCTTAATTACTAAGTCGTGGGCTTCCTCGAAGCGCTCCCGATTGTACAATGGGTTGGTGTTGGTAGCCAGGCTTTCCACTCCAGTGCCGCGAACGAACCCGGACACTAAACGACCTCGGGACATCATATCGATCTCAGCCAGTTCTTCGGCAAGCCGTATCGGATTGTCGAAAATGGGCAATGGATTGCCCAGAAGCACGATCTTGGGGCGCTTGGTGATTCGAGCCAGAACGGCAGCCTCAAGATTCATTGCCGCCCCCAGGCAGGTGGGGGTATTGTGGTGCTCATTGAGCATCAATCCATCAAATCCCATCTCCTCTGAATATTCGTATTCGTCGAAGTGCAGGTTATACAGATCAGACCCGACTTTGGGATCGAAATGGGAGTTCGAGAAGGTCAATCTGACCGCACTGTTGGGGCTATTCTTGACATCATCGGCCGTATAGTTGACGTAAGCTCGTTCCGTGAAACGCATTAAAAACACGGTAGCCCTCCTGTGAACTCATAAGGTGATTTTTGCCCGGTCTTCCAAGGCCGCTGGCCCGCATGTGATGCACCCCGTTTGGATTATAAAGCAACTAGCGATCTCGGTGACAAGTTGCTTTAAAACTCCTACATTTCATTTCGGTGTTGCCGAAGAAGAACCTGACGGCCCAGGCCAGGGGCTTAGTCTGTTATTCGGGTTGTTAGCAGTGGTAATACTGAGAACCTAGATTTGCTCTTTGTTTAGTTTGAAACTGACCTCATGCCAGGATTTAGAGGACTCTTGTACACCATGGCCAAGCTGATGGGGGACTCGCCGTCAAAAAGGGCAAGGTAGGCAAACGCGTGGACCGCCCGGGTAGCAGGAAAGGCTGCCGATAGGCGACGCGGAAGTTGTTCAAGCAGATGGCTTCCATGGAGAGGCAGGTATCTTAAGCTGGCTCACCTGATTTGTTACCCTTATGAAACTACGCCGCCACCAACACTGGCAAAGCGCGTTCTCGGTATAGTTCGACTCTCGAGCCTGTCTCAGAAAGACCTTTCCACGACGAAACGCGTCGGCTGTAGATGTATAACCGCAATATTTGGTGCTAAGGCGACTGCTATAGAAATATTGGTGCCAATGTTTACGCGATTCGTCTAGGCGTTTGACTTCTGAGACGGGCTCTAGAGTTGAACTACACCGAGAACGCGGGCTGATGGTGTTGGTGGCGGCGTAGTTTCACAAGGGTAACAATCAGTTGAGCGACCCTAAGATACCTGCCTCGCCATAGAAGCCCTCTACTTGAACAACTTCCGCTACTTCCAGAATGCAGGTGAATGGTTATGGTGCTTGGTGTGAGCCAGTTCATGTGTCACCACATAGCTGGCTGACGGGGCCGGTAAAAATAATAGATTCTGATTGAGGTTAAGGGATTGTTGTGAAGAACAACTTCCCCATCTAGTCTTCTGTCTTCTGATGGTGACTTTGTTGAAGGGAAGTGCATGTTCCTGGCTGATTTGACTCACCCAAGGAATGAATATCTCCTGGGCCTTCTGTCTCCCCCTTTCATAAAGGGGGATTAAGGGGGGATTTTCGCGTCTATGTGCAGTCATTCCCCACCTACCCCGCCCACTTACCCGCTTCCACCGCCGTCAGGAAGTCCAAGACGGTCCTGTTATACAACTCCGGTTCTTCCAGGTTGATGGTGTGGCCGGCCTGGGGGAAGACGGCCAGTCCGCAGGACGGGATGTTCTGCTTCATAAAGATTGCCGGCTCCACGCAAGGGTGGTCCTCGTCGCCGATCATCACCAGAGTCGGAATCTTGATCTGCCGCAATTTTTTTTGAATCTGGTAGATCGTGGGCCGCTTCATCTGAACGCCCTGGAAGGTCAGCGAAGACCCCTGGGCCGAGTGCGCCGCTAGTCCGGCATGAAACTTGGCCCAGCCCGCTGGGTCCTTGCGTAGGAACTGGACCCGTTCGGGTCCTCGAGCGTAACTGTCCGCGAACTTCTCCATCCCCTCAGTTACCATGGACTCGCTCAGGGCCTGCCAGGACGCCACCAGCCGGTCCCGGTCGCCGGCGTCTGACCCGGCGCCCGCCGATGCCACCGTGATTGACCGGCACATCTTCGGATGGGCCATGGCGAATCCGAGAGTCAGCGTCCCGCCCATGGATAGTCCATGTATATGGGCCTGCTCGAGGCCCAAGTGCTGCAAGAGCCGGTACAGGTCCTCCACCTGGATGTCTTGGGAGTAAGCCGCTGGGTCGTCGGGCACACCTGATGGAGGGTAACCTCGATGGCAGTACGTGACGACCTGGTAACGCCGGGCGAAGAAGTTCACCTGAGGCTCCCAACTGGTGATATCTCCGGCAAATTCGTGGCTCAACACCAGAGGGTAGCCTTCCCCGGCCACCTGGTAGTGGATGTCGACTCCGTCGGACGAGAAAGTGGGCATGATCTAGACTCCATAGCGTTCTTGAGACGGATCATAGGTGCCCCCGGCAAGCACGTCAATTTGGAGGTTGCCACTTCCCGTCAAACAGGCTAGGCTTCGGCCAATCCTGAACGAATGGAGTGAATCATGCTGAACAAAGTGCACCATGTGACCTATGTGGTGGAGAGTATCTCCGACATGGCCGCCTACATGGAGAAAAGCTTCGGTATCAAACCAATATCCACCGACGAGTTCACCGAGCAAGGATTCAAGTCGATCCTATTTCGCATCGGCGAGACGTTGGTAGACTTCTTTGAGCCCCTGCGGGAGGACACCACGATGGCCCGGCAACTGAAGGCCACCGGCCCCGGTGTCATGCACGTCGCCTGGGGCGTGGACGGCATCGACGCGGCCTTCAAAAGCCTCCAAGACGGCGGCAGCGAAATGCGCGGCGACGCCCCTGCTGTAAGCCCGTTCGGGTACAAGACCGCCAACATCGAGACCAGCAGCTCCCACGGGATTCATTTTCAATTGGCCGAGGGCGAGCCAGCCTAAATTAGACATGATTCGCCGATATTTGTCACGGCGGGACTGCCTCGGCCTGATTGATTAGTTTCACGTTTCCAATTTTTCGGGCAGCCATCGTAGAGCTCCCTTTTGATAAGGGGGCTCCTTGTTCTCGTTGATAACGCTAGAATCTGACCAGCTTTCAAATAAAAGAATGCCAAGTCCCCCTTTTGATAATCATGGCTAAGGGGACTTGATTCTCAGAGGGTCAAACATGCAATACAACCCACTCGGCCGCACCGGGCTCAACGTCTCTCGTATCGGATTTGGCGGCGGCGGCATAGGGCAGGTTTGGGGCGCCACTACGCGGGATGAGGCGGTCCGGGCAGTGCACCGTGCGCTGGACCTGGGGATAAACTACTTCGACGTCGCTCCTGCCTACGGCGACGGGAAGGCGGAAGAGGCCCTGGGAATCGCGCTGGAAGGACGCTCGGAAGAGGTGTTTATCGGCACCAAGGTCCGGGTGCCCGCCGATAACCTGGCCGACGCCACCGGCGCGGTGAAACGCTCCATGGAAACCAGCCTGCGGCTGCTGAAACGGGACTCGGTGGACATACTCCACGTGCACAACCGCTTCACGGAAAACCGGGGCGACGTCCCAAACTCCCTATCCGCAGACGACGTCACGGGGCCGGTACTGGAGGCCTATCAGGCCGTCCAGCAGGCGGGGAAGACCCGGTTCATCGGCCTATCGGCCATGGACCACCACGTGCCTGCCTTAAACAAGATCATGGAAACCGGAGATTGGGACACGGTGCTGGCCTACTACAACCTGCTGAACTGGACGGCCCAACTCCCCCCGCCGCCGGGAGTCGACCTGTTCGACAATGGCCAGAACATCGTCCTCGCCAAGAAGCACAACATGGGGGTCATCGGCATCCGCTCCCACGCCGCCGGGGCGCTTACCGGCGGAGTCGACCGGCCGGTGCCTGCGGACAACGACCTGCTGCGCCAGGACATAGCAAGCGCAGCCAGGCTTGATTTTCTGCTGGAAGGCCCTATAGAGACCCTTTCCCAAGCGGCAACGGTCTTCTGCCTGATGAACGAAGACATTCACACCACCGTCCCAGGCGTAAAGAACCAAGCTGAAACCGAAGAGATGGCCGCCTGCATCGATCTGGACGCCTTCTCCCCGGCACAGATGGCCCGCCTGGGGGAGCTCTACAACAAAGCGTTCATCAGCTAGACCTTCGGCCACACCTGAGTCGAAAAGTCCTCCATGAGTCCCAACATGGAGTCCAGGTCGTCGGTCTGCCGCAGGAAGTCCCAGATCATGGACGTTACGCCCATGTCTTGGTATTGGCGGATGTCTCCGGCGATCTGGTCCGCATCACCGACAAAGGGCAGGCGGTCCGGCCCGGCAGCCTGCTTCAGCAACTCGAACTGGTGGGTGCGGTAAATTGTCTCGATAGTCGACGGGTCCCGGCCGAAGCGCTCCGCGTATCCCGCCAGCCGTTCCATCCCTGCTTTCAGTTGCTCGGGGGTGCCCATGGGGAAGGTGGGGTTGGAGCCCAAGGGGTACCATCCGTCGGCCAGTTCCGCAGTGCGGCGCAGCGCCGGGCGGCTCTCCCCGCCGACCCAGATGGGCGGATGGGGCTTCTGCACTGGTTTAGGCAGGAAGCTGATATCGTCGAAACTGATGTATTTGCCTTGGAAGTGGGGGTCGTCTTCGGTCCAAAGGACCTTGAAGGCCCGGATGTACTCGTCAGTCACCGCACCTCGTTCCTCGAATGGCGGCAGACCCAGCGCCTGAAACTCCTCCCGCATCCAACCAACGCCGACGCCCACCACCAGCCGCCCTCCGGAGAGCAGGTCCAGGGTGGCCAAGGACTTTGCGGCGATGAGCGGGTTGCGGTGGGGGACAATCAATACGCTGGTTACCAGGCGGATCTTGCTGGTCTGGCCTGCGATGTACGACAGTAGGGTGATCTGCTCCATGGACTCGCCCGACCCTGAGCCGGGAAACTCTCCGCCTTCGGTGTAGGGATACACCGACGAGATATTCTTGGGCACCAGGATGTGGTCTCCGGTCAGCAGGGTGTCAAAGCCAAATTCCTCGCCCTTCCTGGCGATGATGCCCAGTCTCTCGGGGGTGGCGAGGTGCCCTCTTCCGGGCAATGTGAAACCGTATTTCATGATTCAGACTCCAACGTGATGTAATCTCGGCTAAGAGGTCCGAGCAGCTTGGCGAGTGGTTGCCAGGCGTTTGCGGCTCAGTTCTGTTCTCTCGTGGTCCGAGCCCAGTACCTGTACCCGGTCTTCGATAATCTCTCGATGCAATTTAGCGGCCTCGTCGTGCCGGCCCAGAGCGGCCAGGGTGTTGGCCAGGCTGCTGCGGCTGCGAAGCGTGTCTGGGTGCTCCCGTCCTAGTAGGTTGGCCGTAACGCTTTAGTGATTGGCTTTATCTGCTCGGTCGCTGGTGGCCCGTAAAGTTTAAGTAAGCGACTGCACCGAAAAGAAGTCCTTTTGGTGCCCCTGATTATATCCCCACTACAGATTCACCGCACGATACCCCGGTTTTGGAGCGGTTAGAAAAATGCATCGGTCGGAGGGTGACCCCGT
>CATMOE010000121.1:0-6599 GCA_950072105.1 uncultured Dehalococcoidia bacterium | reverse complement strand
CCACGGTGATGGTCCGATTCGCCGGGCCGTTGATGTAGGTATGTAACGCTTCGGTTGGGAAGGGTATTTCTAAGGTGTCGGATTGCCCGTCTCCCCAGTTGACGATTATCTGGGTCACGTTATTGCCGCCGGTGTCGCTGACCGCGCCCAGGGTAAGGGTGTACCCGAGCCCTCCAGAACGGTAGCGGGACCCGAGGGCGAACGAAATCGAAGAGGGCTGGTTGATAACCGTTACGGTCTTGCTGCCAACGCCAACGTTGGTTACTGACGCGGGCACCCGGTCGACGGTGATGACAACATCAATGCCACCGTCGTTGTAGACGTGATTCTTGGCGCCGTCGGTTGTGTAGCTGTTGGTGGAACCGTCGCCCCAATGGACCACCAGCGTAACGAAAGATTCGCTCCCGGCATCTAGCGTCAATGAGTAAACGTCGCCCTCATTAACACTGCTCGCGCCGGTCAAATTGACCGTGGGGGGAACATTGATAACCGTCACGGAATGACTACCGGCGAAGGGGTGGGTCCCGTCTTCGTCGACAAGGTCGACAACTATCGACTTGACCCCAAGATCGTTGTAAATGTGGGTTGCCGGGCTTGCCGTGGTGTACGAATCGGTTTCGCCATCACCCCAGCGCACGTTGTAGGCGCTGACTGTGTCCTGGCCGGGGTCGGTTACTTGACCGAAACTCAGGGTGTAAGGAAGACCCGCGCTTACGGTGGAGCCACCGCTCAACGCGATGGACGGAGCAACGTTCGAAACGGTCAGTGTGAGGGAGTTGGCGTTAAGAACCCCTTCATCATCCGTCGTTTTGGCAGTGATCGTAACCACATCGTCGCCATCGATGTAGGTATGGGTGGCGGATGAAGGATTGCCGTCTAGATCTTCTACTTCACCGTCACCCCAGTTGATCTCCCAACTTGTGGGAGTGGGTCTAGTTTCGCTTGATTGTAGATTGAGTGTGTATTCCGTCCCCTCATTTGCTGATGGGGCGCCGGATATGTTCGATGCCTCGATGGCATCAGGCTGCTTTTGGGAGGGGAAAACGTCTTGGAAGCCGGTGTTGTCCGCAGTGGGGAAGGAGAATAGTAGGGATTCGACTATACCCTTCCGGTTAACGAACCAGCTATAGGGCCCGATCAGGGTCCGGTTCGACCCCGGGGGACGTTGTCCGGCGAAGCGGATGATGGGACGGACTCTAGATATTCTTCGGACACCAAAATATCGAAATTAACGAAATAATCCCTGGAGTCCACCAGGTACTCGGTGCCTTGGCGGGTTAAAATGGCGACTTGCCATCCTGGTTGAGTGTTGTCGTCCTCGTCATTCAGTACCTCTTCGTCAGGCTCGTCCCGAATACCGTTTTGGTTATCAACCCATTCGGGGCTTCCACCCTGGGTGCCGCCCAAGACGTTTCCGGTGATCAGCACTGTGTCAGCAGTATCGTTTTCATCAGCCTGAACGAATTCTCCACGCGTCTTGAGTCCGCCATGGATCGGGTATTGGCGCTTCCCCAAAAACCTCTCGCTGGTCGCGCTAAGCCGGTATTGGTTTATGGCATCCTGTATCCGCTCCTTCTCAAGGTTCTAAGCCTGTGCCTTTGAGCTGCCAAGGAAGTTGTTGACCATGGGCACAGTGATGGCGGCCAATACGCCCAGAATGGCGATGACCACAACCAACTCCACCAGGGTGAATCCCATTTGGCCTTTCAGTACGGTTTTCATGCGTTACATCCCATGACAGCAAGTTCAGGCGAGCTCTGAGCATAAAAATCAGCCGGCCGCCTACGGACATTTGGGGCCGTAAGTCTAAAATTAGACCTTTCCAGTAGTGGAAGTTGAGACAGCCAACACGTAAACCGGTGCATGGACGCCCACAATTCCGTGGGGGACAACCCCCAATCACGCTGGGTGGCCGGAGCAAACGCGGGAGCAACCGGGGGTAGGGAAATGAAACCTCGCGTGTTAGCGAGGACATTCCGGCCACGCAAATTAGCTGCCAGGCTTGAAAATCGCTGGCAACTTTCAAATGACTGATGTTTCTTTGTGGATGCCTTAAACAACATTCCCATCCGGGTCCATAGACAGCCATTCAGCCGTAATACAGAGTGCATTACAGATGCCACGCCGCCCGGACTTGAAGATATATCAAATATAACTCCCCCGGCACCGATGGCGCATCGTCGCATCGGGTGAATTTGGGGTGAAAAAAGGGCTAACCCATTTTGGGAGCGATGGGGGACCGATGGGGAAACGGCGGCTCGCAGCTACCGGCGTCATAAAAACCGGCGCATTGTTGACAATGAATCCCGATTTATCCAAGATAACGCGAGACGGGAGCGCCAGGAGGAAACCATGCCCGAAGCGCCGGACCTAGAGGTCATCAAGGAATTCCTCAACCGGGAAGTCCAGGGCAAGGCAGTGGAGGGCGCAAAGGTGATCCGTCCGACCGTAATACGGTCGATCGCGGGAGATTTCGCCTCGGACATCCAGGGAAGGACATTCGGTCCGTTCCACCGCAAAGGCAAGTTCCTCTTGGGAGAGCTTTCCGGGGACCGATGTCTGGTGATCAATCCCATGCTCACCGGGGCGCTCCAGTACTGCGAGCCTAAAGTGCGGGTGTTGAAAAAGACCTGCTTTACGCTGGGTTTGACCGGTGGCGCTGAACTTCGGTACTTGGACGACCGGCAAATGGGCCTGGTGTACTACGTCACGGAGGATCAGATGTCGGAAGTCCCGCGCTTGGAAGACCAAGGCGCGGACGTTCTTTCGGGAATCTCGCTGGAAGAGTTCCGGTCCCGTTTGACCCGTTTCCACGGGGAGATCAAAGGGGTGCTCACCCGAGGGGCTTTCATCTCGGGCATCGGAAACGCCTATTCCGACGAGATCTTGTTCGCCGCCCGGCTTTCTCCCTTCCGCAAAACCCGGTCGCTGGGGGACCAGGAGTTGGAACTGCCGCACGAGCAATGCCGGGCGGCGGTGGTGGAGGCAAGGGAGGTGCTGCGGGAGCGAATGGGCAATGACATACACATAAAGATACGGGATTTCCTGAAGGTTCACCGCAAGGGGGGCCAGCCTTGCCCCAGGTGCGGCGGCAACATCACACAGATCAACGCCAACCAGCGCATCACCAGCTACTGCCGGCACTGCCAACCGGGAATGCTGATCAAGAACTGACCGGAACTGGGGTTTCCATTAGATTCCGATGGCAGGTGACTCTGGGTGATCCCTGATATCAGCGAATAATTCCTTAGGAAACTAAGACGCCCACTCCGCTATGCGGAGTGGGCATTACATTCATACTGAATCAAAAGGACATTGGAGGTAGTCGCCCGCGCTCAATGGGACTTTGTTTGCTTGTCAGAATCTGCCACCGTGGCGCCGTTGCGCAGTAGACTCCCAGCGCATGTACCTGGCCTTAGCCCGCCACTCCCGGGTGGCTTCGTTCGGACTTCCCAAGGCCCAAGCCGCGACTATGATGATGGGAATTACCGCTAACCATTCCATCAATCACCTCGCCGTCTGCAAAAATCCGGTTATGAAAACCGGATCTGGAGATTTTTTAAAGTCCCGCCGTCGCCATCACCACTCCCGGTGGTCTTTTTTAATGCTTTCCGCGGCCGATGTGCTCACCAAATTGAAGATTCTAGCCACGACCAGCACGGATAATCCGGCCAAGACGTTCGGCAGAGCCTGATTCGTTTATTTGAAAAGAGCTTGGGGCATCAAATTATTGGAGCGGGAGAAGGGATTTGAACCCTCGACCTTCTCCTTGGCAAGGAGACGCTCTACCCCTGAGCCACTCCCGCTCAATCCACCAGCCAGGAGTGTATTATACACGATTCCCATCGAAGGGTGGCTACGGGCTGCCTTTGTAACCCGGACCTACCCCTAGTTCTCGGTCAGGCCAATGCGAACGGCAAGGCCGCCTAAGGGGCTGGTGAATTTGACCAGGATCTGGGGTACGAAGCTAGTGAACCGGCTACCCGCGGGGTTTATTATGACCGGCGGGCTGATATTGCACGTATAGCCGAGCTGGGCCAAGCGGGCCGCGGCGTTCCCAGTGATCATGTTGCCGATCTCTCCGATGGCCGAAAGGGCCAACTCGTCGTTTATCGTACTGATCGGCTCACCCACCATCACGCTGACGATCGCCTGGGCCGATTCCTCGCTAAAGCCATACAGAACATTGCCCTCCAAGCGTCCGCTCACACCGATGATAACCGTCAGGTCATCGGTGGTGAACTGATTGGCGGTGACTTCGGCCCCAACGACCTCCAGGGTCGATCCCATCTCTTTCTCCCACACCATTTTCGCGGGCGCAAGAAAGGAGTTCACGTAGTCTTCTTTCATTCAATCCTCCTTCAGCTGTCTAATACGTCACGGACTTTACGGGCTAGGTCATCCAACCTGAATGGCTTTTGCAGAAACGCTGCGTTCTCGTCCGGCAATCCCTTCTCGAAAACCGCCTCTTCAGAATTTCCGGACGTGAAAATCACTTTCACATCGGGACGGTCAATTCTCAACTCAGCTGACGTGCGTACTCCGCGGCTCGCCGGGCTCCGTTCCTGGCATATCGGCTCGATAAGTGGTTCCGTTATCCGATTCCCCATCCATCTCAGTTTGACCTCCGTGCCAGATAACGGCCAGGGGGCCGGTTGCCAGCCCCATGCCCCTTACCCGTTTCCTCGGTTGTTAAGTCATCGTTTCGATATACGAGTCGACCATCCGGCGCTGCTGATTGTCGATCCTGACAAAACCGGTGCAAGCCGGATATGCCGGGTGCATCCGGTGAGCAATTACTCCGCCGGTGGAAACCATCCCCACCATTCTTCCGTCCCACAACAGGTGCAGGTTAACCGCGTAGCCACGTGCCCCTGGGCTTCGCAGGATTTACAAGCAAATACTGATCGCACTCCGAAACCGACAGTGGCTTGGAGGGTCTCCGTCACTCCGTCTACTTTGCTATTGATGGCTTGGAGGTCTCCGAACAATTGTTGGATTTGCTGGCTCAATTGCTGGAAGCTCTGGTCCAAATTTGGCGCGGCTTGACTGCTTAATCTTTGGACAGACTCTTCCAAAGCTGCTATTCGCTGGAAAAGTCCTTGGACATCGTCCTGGCCCAATCCGGCAGCCGATGATCGAGCGAGAGGCGCCGGGACAGTCTCCTGTGGCACGGGCGGCGGCGGCGGAGCCGGTGGCGCCGGTGGCGCTTCAACAGCGGCCGGCGAGTCGCCACCGCCACCGTTGAGCATGGCATCGATTTCCGCTTGAGACAGGACCTGGTCGCTATCCGGCATCAGCGGTCATCCAGAGGCATGGATGGATCAACCTCGACGATCAACCGTGCCTGATTCCGGAATTCAGAAAGGTCTAAGTCATATGGCTTGGCAACGACTCCCACCCGCCGTTCGGTGCAGATCCGTACCACCGGCCGCGCGATGTGCCCCGAGTTGCCATTGGAGACTATGCCTAACTCGCCCGTATTTAGTTTGACCGCGGTGCCCGCCGAGTACACGGGAACCAATCGCACAAATATCTGCGTAAGGTCGGGGTCGAAAAGCTCGCCGCAACCGGCCAAGATGAACTCAACCGCCTCATGGGGCATGCAGGCGGGCTTTCCGGGGCGGTTGGAGACCAGTTCGAAATAGGTGTCAGCGATGGCTATGATGCGGGCAAAGGGAGATATTTCCGAACCCTTCAGCCTGGCGGGGTAACCGCTTCCATCCCATCTCTCGTGATGCTCCTCAACTGCCCGTATCACGTCCGGGCTGAAGGAGCCCAACTGATCTAGGAGGCGCGCCCCATTATCCGGGTGTCTTGGGGTTTCTTGGGAGACTTTTTCCATCAGCGAATCGGGAGATTGGAGAATACTTGACCGGACCAGGCAGTAACCCAGATTCATTAGGAGAGCGGCCATACCCAGATTAGGCAGGTCCATCATGCCGTAGCCGGCTTTTCGTCCGATGAGTAACGACAAGCTGGCAGTCTTGGCCGGAAGGGCATAGTCGTAGTCCTCAAAGGAGAGACAGCCACTCAGATTGCCCTCACCTAGCATCTCCGGGAACAATTGCCGCACCATTTTGTAAACGCAGGCTTCCGCGTCGCGGATCGATATTTCATTTATACAACCGGTGGTTTCCGCATCCGCAATCACCCCAACCAGGGATCGGGCCGCTTCCGCCTCTATTTCGGGAGATATGGCCGGATGCACCGAAGCATCAGCCAATCGCCGGTCCTCTATGAAGAGCTCAGCAACTCTATTTTTGGTTAAAGTGATCAAACTTTTTCTGGACAACTCCAACCCGGATTCCAACAACTGGTAACCCCGATGGTCGTAGACGGCTCTAGTTAGAACCATTCCACTCCGGGCATGTCGGGTGGATATTCTTCGCACGAGCGTCCTACCCTGGCGAGGCCATTACCAAACGGGCACGGTTGCCGCTTTGGCGCATTGAATCTTGAAAGGAAATCGAACATATCGAGTTTTTCTGTTGGCAACCAGCAAAAGTGGGACACTTTTGGTAAGGAGAGATCAGGGGGATGTGGCAGTATTGTAGGACACCCGGCGCTGCCGGTTGTAGCGTTTGCGCCATTGTAAA
>CATMOE010000120.1:0-6973 GCA_950072105.1 uncultured Dehalococcoidia bacterium | reverse complement strand
GTCTGAGCCGCCATGACGTGGGTGAGTTCGTCGAGGCCAGAGCTGGCATCGCAATCGCGGAAGCAACGATCGATACCTTGTACCAGCGGACGGAAGGCAACCCCTTGTTTGTCGGAGAAGTGGTTGGCTCGGTTGGCCCAGAGGAAATAGCCCGGGAACAAACTTGGATCACGAACATACCTGAAGCGGTTCGAGAAGCGATAATGAGGCGTCTAAGCCGGTTGTCCGAGGAATGCAACCAACTACTACGAACGGCATCCGTCGTTGGCCGAGACTTCGATCTTGCATCGCTTCGAGTCCTGAGCCCGGAGTTGGCCGAGGACGGGTTCCTGGCAAGCCTGGACGAAGCCCTGAGCATCCGCATCATCGAATCTTCGCTGCCGGACCAGGAGGATTCCGGTTTGGTCATGCGCTGATCCAACAGGCCGTATACGAAGAGATACCAGCGATGCGGAAGGCCCAAGCCCATGCGGCGACCGGAGAAACTCTGGAACAGCTGCACCAGAACAAACTGGAGCAACATGCGGGGGAGTTGGCCTACCACTTCGGTGAGGCCCAGGCGGTAAGCGGCACCGAGAAGATGGTGCGGTATTCCCTTCTCGCGGGAGAAAAGGCCCTAGAAACCTTCGCCTACGAGCAAGCTTTGGTCCACTTCGACCGTGTTTTAGCAGCCAAGGCAGTGCCAGAAGTAGATGCAGAATCGGCAGCTGCTCACTTCGGTCTGGCCCGTGCCCAAGTCGCTACGCTTCCGAGACACGAAATGGGTCAAGCCCACCTCAACCTCAGCCGCGCGTTTGACTACTACGTATCGGTGGGCGACACAGGGCAATTTGTCGCAATTTCAGTATTGCCGTTTCCCAACTTGCTTGAACACCGCCTGCCCAGCCGCAGGCTGGTTACACGGGCATTGGAACTGGTTGCGGATGATTCCCTGGAAGCGGGAAGGCTCTATTCCTTCCAGGGAAGAGTCCAAGGCATGCAAGATGGAGACTACCAAAGCGCCCGGCTCTCTTTCGACCGCGCTTTGGCAATAGCTAGGCGGGCGAGCGATACCGTTCTGGAACTGAGGACACTCGGTTCTGCAGCCCAGGTTGAAATGTGGCATAACCATTTTGAGGACTCTCTGAAAAGCGGCCTAATGGCTATAGACTTGTGCCTCGACGCGTCCGACCTTCGAGGCGAGGTCGACGCCCGGTATTGGGCCGCGTTGGCTTCGAGGACGTTGGGGACTTCGAGGGTCTGAGAGTCCAATGCTTGGCGATGCTGGAGCCGGCGGAGCGATTGCGAGACCGCTATTGGCTGGCAACCTCACATAGTATCGTCGCTTACCTTGGTTTTTCCAGCGGGGAATGGCAATCGGCCCGCGAAGCGACTCAGCGCGGTCTGGACCTCATGCCACTGGACCCTCGCATCCTTATGTTCCGGGTATTTTTAGACATCCAGACTGGGGACCAGGACCAGGCAGAGTACCACCTGGAGCGACTGGAAGAAGTAGTCCGGCAATCCCAGCCTGGTCCCACCACGGCTAATGCGTGCTTGGCTCTTATGTCCCCCCTGGCCAGGAGCATATTCGGCGTAGTCAAGCGGCCTGACTTGAGCGAGTCATCGATCAACGCCGTCCTTTCGTCACCTTCAGTGACCCCGTACTTTTCCATCTGGGCAACGATCGGGGCTTCTCTGTTGGCAGTGATGAATGACGATTCCGAAGCGGCGAGGGAGCAATACGCCGCCTTGAAGCCCTCGGCGGGAATCAATATTTACGTCAATGTGGACCGGATACTGGGACTATTGGCCAGGACTTCGGGCGACTTGGGCCAGGCGGCGGGCCACTTCGAGGATGCCCTGTCCTTCTGCCGCAAGGCAGGCTACAATCCCGAGCTGGCCTGGACCTGTTTCGATTACACTGAAACGTTAATAGCGCGCGCCGCCGAGGGTGACCGCATCAAGGCCACCTCTTTGCTGGAGGAATCCCTGGCCCAGTCCACAGAACTGGGTATGCAGCCTTTGATCGAAAGAGCCACCGGCCTGGTAGAAACGTTGGGAACCCCACCAACGGCCCGGCCTGCTTACCCGGACGGCCTAACACAACGAGAGATTGAGGTCTTACGCCTCGTCGCTGCGGGTAAGACAGACCGGGAAATCGCCGAAAGTCTCATCATCAGCCTCAACACCGTCGGCAACCACGTGAGAAGCATCCTCAACAAGACTACCTCGGCCAATCGCACCGAAGCCGCCGCCTACGCCGCGCTGCGCGGCCTCGCCGGTGGCGCGGGCGAATCCAACAACTTTGGCTAACTCCTCCTAGATCCCCTCGCATCCCGTCTTAAACTTCAGGATTTTTCCTGGCCCTTTCAACCCGGACACCAACCTCACTCGATGCGCATCTCCGAATTTTCCCGGCCGGGTTATGCCTATCCCGGCACGAGGGCTACAAACCCCCAGGCTCCGGCGTCGTGATTTTCGACGCTGGCATAGTGAATCCTCACTATGCTGCCCCAAATACCCAATTTCATCGCATTTATAAAAATGGTGAAACTCCGGCATGTGCCGGTATAGCCCTTAGATCTAGCATGTTGCCAATACGAAGTTTACGGAGGAAATCATGACGGCGAACGCGAACATTCAGAGTAACGAAAACACGGCGACACAGAAGACAAACAAAATAAAGAAGGACAGCGACATGAATAACGAAAACAACACCAATATCGTCACCCGAGTCTCCAACACATTCCGGATGGGCACAATTGGCAAACTAGTCACCGGCGCGACCCTCAGTGTGGCACTGACCGCCGGGGTGGCGATGACCAGCATGAACTCGACTCCCAACGTCGCTGAGATCTCCGGCTTGAGCGAAGAGAACCTGGAGGTCGTACCCGCCACCTACACCGTCGCTGGGTTCGATGGCATGAGTGAAGAGAACACCACGGTTCTTAATGGCTAAGGGGCGTAACGGGTACTAGCCACGACGACTAAGCGCACCCTCTTTCATTTCGCCGTTGGATGGAGGGACTTATAGGCCACGAGTAGCTCTCGTGGCCCTACTTTCTTGCCGGGGGAGATTCAATAGCCCGGACATCACGTCCTTTTAATGGTTCTCAAATATCTCCTGGTACTCCGCCAATTTGGCCTGCACCGCCTTCCTCTCATCGACAGTGGGGTTTCTGGGGTTTTGGGCTTTGGGCAGCCTCCCCAGCTTCATGAGGGACGCCATGAGAAGGAGACGCGCCTTGTTGGTGTCCAGGTTGCTGCCGGCGATACTTAGGCTGTCCCGGCCATCGCTGGGGACCCGTCCGCCGGGATCAGCCCGGCCCACTCGGACCACCGGCATGCCGCTGAATGTGGCGATGGCCAGGGCGGCATGCTGGGAACTTGAGCCCATGCCGTAGGGCGACGTCCCTTCCAATACGATCCCATGTAGCTGGGGCGCTCCTCCCTGTGACTTGCTCTGTTGCGACTGGGCTAGTTGGATGCGAGCGATGATGTCCACTTCGTCGTCGGGGTCGCGAGTTTCGTCCTCCCCCATGTAGGCACCATACTTCACGATATGCACGCGGGGAATAATATCTCCCAGCAGAGCGCCGTCCCCGTCCTTCACCCTCAGCGTGACCGGAGCAGAATCACCAAAGTGGTCCAAGAACGCCAACTCAGTGGGCAGCTTGTTGATGTTCACGTCGGAGGTGGAAGAGCGCCGGTAAGCGGGGCGATACCACACTGTCACCGGGGGACCCACGGTGCCCAGGATGCCGCCGTGACCACCGGTGGCCTTGTAGTTGCCGGGCCGGTCGTCGGCCTTCTTGAACTCCCGTGCGGCGTAGATGCGCTCGTCCTGTACACCGACGGCTCCCAGGCCCATACCCTGACCGGACAGGATGTAATCCACCGCGTCCACGATGTTCCGGTCGCCGTCGTTGGCTAGTTGGCCGTGGGTGCGCTGGGAGGCACACCCGGCGATGGGGAGCTCGGTGTCTATGAGCAGGCTGAGCCAATAGGTGGTCTCCTCCACCGTTGGGCTGCCTTCCAGCCAGATGCCTCCGGCGTAGTTACCGCTGGCCAGCGCGGCCTGGACGGTGTTGGTCACCCGCGCCAGGTCGCGGTAGCGGGGACGGTTGCTGATGGGATAGGGACGGTAGGGGAAGTAGTCCTGGCCCGAGATTTCTCCCTTGCTGGGGTATCCCGCCGGGGGAAGGGCTCGAATGAACTCGTATTCCGCTTTGCGGTCTAGGGTGTTCCCCTCACCATGCTCATCCCTGCCGGCGATGGTCCGGTCGATGTCCGCGAAGATTCTCGACGCGTCGGGGAAGAAGAATTGCCTGCCTCCATACTTAACGGCGGCGTCCTGCAAGTCTCCGTCCTCGAAGGGAACTCCATGGGGCGAGCCGTCAGCCCGCCGTGCCACGTAGGGCAATGGATAGGGGCCGTCTTCCGGGCGCAGTTCCACCTCGTAGTAGTCTTTCCCGTCGTCGTGGTATAGGGCGCGGGACTCTTCCTCCAAGGGGTGTCCGGTGAATTTTTTGATCCTGACGGTCACCGGTTCGTAGAGGATTTGCGAGGCCAGGTGGTCGAACCGGCCTTCCAGTTCTCGTTCACCCTTCAGCCGGCCCTTGTTGCCGGTTACAAGGGTGGGCGAGTTACCGATGGTGGAGTTTGGTCCGGAGAAAACGGCGATCTTTTGCTTTGGCATGCTGGTCTCCTTTGGGAAATCCTCCCAACCTCCCCTTTACGAAAGGGGGGCTCTTGATCACTGGCTAGAACGCGGGACGATTAAGCACCGTGGGGTTGATACGGCGGGGTATCAGTTGGCCGTCGTCTCCTGTGCCTAGCAATTGCCCGTTGTCCACCATGACTTTGCCCCGGAGAATGACCGTGGTAGGCCAGCCTTCCACTACCCATCCTTCCCAGGGCGAGTAGTCCCGCACGTGGAGGTCGTTTATGTTAAGGGCTTTTTTCACCGATGGGTCAATGATGGCGAAGTCGGCGTCGCTTCCCACGGCGATGACGCCCTTTCTGGGATAGAGGCCCAGCAGTTTAGCGGCGTTGGTGGACGTGATGTCGGCGTAGCGCTCCAGGGACATGCCCTGCTTGACCACGGCTTCGGTGTAATTCACTCCCATGCGTATCTCGATGCCGATGTTGCCGCCCCGAACGTCAACGACATTGCGCCCGGCAATCTTGTCCAAGTAGGTCGTGAAGCTGCTGTCGGTGGCGGTAAAGGCCAGGTCGTCCCGCAACAATCCCTTCCATAGATGCTGCCGGTCATCCTCGTACTTCAAAGACGGATAGGTGTGGTACTTCATACCGTCTTCCTCTTTGTACCGGTCGCAGTTGAACGACAGGGCCAGGGTCAGCACCTCACCGTATACTGCCATGCCCCGGCTGCGGGCCTCGGAGATCACGTCCAGCCCGTCGCTGGCGGTAACGTGGACGAAATACATGCCGGCGCCGGTGCGCTCCGCCAAGCGAACCACGCTGCGAAACGCCAGGTCTTCCACCGCCTTGGAATGGATCAGATGGACGTTGTGCCAATCCCAGTGACCTCGCTGCTGGGCCAGAAGATAGTTGTACATGACCAACTCGTCGTCCTCGCCGTGGACCGCCAGGACACCGTCATGCTTGGCGACCTGCGTCATCACGTCATGCAAGCGGCCGGCGTCGAGTTTGCCGCCTGGCGTTAGTGAGTTGACCCTCCCCTCGGGCGGGCGGATATCGGTGGTGAAGATCTTGACGCTGGGAAACCCGGCGGCGATGAGCTCACCGTAGCGGGAAATGGCATCGGGAGTGTTGCCGTTATTGTAGATACAGTGGGTCGAGTAATCGGTGTAGGCGTTTCCCTTCCATGGGAGCAGATAGTCGTGGACTCCCTTCACAAGGTCGCCTTCATTGGGCACGGGAGCAAAGTCGATAACGGTAGTAGTCCCGCCCCAGATCGCGCCCAGTGAGTGGTCGGCGGGGCCGGCGTTAGGCGTCCCGGCTACCAGTTGGCGGGCGCCGGGCTGCATGTTGGCGGCGGCATGGGCGTGGGTCTCGATACCCCCAGGCACGAGAATCTTGCCGGCGGCGTCAATGATGGTGGCATTTTCCTCGGGCAGAAGGCCCGGCAGTCCCACGGCGGCGATCTTTTCTCCGGATACGCCGACATCCCATTCACCAACCCCTGCTGGGGTTACCACGCGAGCGCCTTTGATAATCATGTCCAACATAGCTAACCTCCTTGCGGGTCTGTAGCTGAATACCGGTTGGGGGACAGAGGAACCCTGATGCCCGGTCATTCTATGACGCAGGCGAGGCGTTAATCAAGTGGCGTTTGAGGCTGCGTGGGGCGGCCTGAATCTCACCCGAAAGTCTGCTCGCTCCCGATATATCGGCTCTGAACTCTTCCTCAGAGGCAACTCCCTGAACAGTTCCCCTAGACGCGCCCGTGGGTTTGACGCTCGTCAACTTGGGAATGGCAACTTTGGCCTCTAATGTGGCGCCACCATCGCTGCTGTGGGGGCACCAGAAGAAAGATGCAGACACCCGGCAATACCATCAGATGAGGGTGCAGCCGAAAGTAGACCCGGCCGTCGTTGAGCATCGCTCCCCATTCCGTGGCCGGAGGCCGGTCTGCCAATCCGAGAAAGTTTAGCGCCGCTATGGAGAGCACGACGCTTCCCAGGTCCAGCGTGGCCAGCACCACCGAGAGAAATATGACGTTTGGGAAACCCTTTGTATTGATTTAGATCCGGTTGGTTGATGGCAGGGGGAGGAGACCCCGCGCCGTTGGGACAATGCTGTCCGGCCGCCCCATCGAAAATTCAGCTCAGCAAAGATCGCATCTCGTTTAGAACTTTCCCCAGTCTTGGATCCCAGACTATTCACTTCCGGCCAGCTAAATTTCGCCGAAACCTCATGTCCTGTTCCTCACGGCTTAGCAACACGCAGTTAGAGCAGTAATCTTTCGCCTCATCAGTCCGCCACCAGAGGCAGCAACCGGCTC
>CATMOE010000119.1:0-7042 GCA_950072105.1 uncultured Dehalococcoidia bacterium | reverse complement strand
TACCCAACACCAGGAGTCCAAACCCACCACCACTCTCATGTTTTTCTCCCCTTAAAAGTGTCCCATTATCGCTGAACACCTACACCCCAAACTACAAAAAAATAGTTGATGGTTGATGCTAGGTTACCCGATGTTACGCCATCCGACGTCGCAGCTTGTGAATCTGCTAAGCGGAGACCCGTACGGGGTGCGTGATTAACCCAAAACCATTTGGTCAACGTTGGCAGTTGGTCGGCAAAAAAGAAGCCCCACAGACCGAAATCTGCGGGGCATTTTCATGCCTATATTGGCCTACCAATGGTCAAGCTAACCCCTATGCTCCGTTTCTCTCTTTCTCCCACAAGACTTCCAGCAAACTACCGGGGTTCATCGGCAGCCGGTTGGTCCGGACCCCTACCGCGTGGGAAATGGCGTTGGCCACCGCCGCCATGGGCGGAACCAAACATACCTCACCAACGCCTCGCACCCCAAGGGGGTGGCCAGGGTTGGCTACCTCGACGATTACAGTGTCGATCATGGGCAGGTCCAAGCTGATGGGCATCCGGTAGTCCAGGAAACTGGAATTCAGCATTAGCCCCTGGTTGTCCACGAAGTACTCCTCATTTAAGGCCCAGCCAATACCCTGGACTAAGCCGCCCTGAATCTGTCCCTCCACATAGCTGGGATGGATGGCCTTCCCTGCGTCCTGGATGGCGGTGCAGCGGAGGATGTCCACCTTGCCGGTCTCCGGGTCAACCTCAACGTCCACGATGTTGAGGGCGAAGGCGTTACCCACGCCGGCGGGATTCGCAGTGGCCCGTCCCACGATGGGACCGCCGGTGCCGTTTAGCCTGCGGGCAATCTGCTTGAGGGTCATCCTCAACTCTGGATCTTCTTTGTGGTGTAGCTCACCGTCCTCGTATTCCACGTCGTCAGGGGTTACGTCCCAGATGCGGGCCGCCCTTTCGATGAGCTGCTGGCGCACGTCCTCAGCTGCCCGATAAACGGCGGTGCCCATCTTGAAGGTCACGCCGCTGCCCCCGGCGCCGGAACTGTAGCCGATGGAGTCCGTGTCGGCGATGGAAGGTTTGATATCCGTGGCCGGAATTCCCAGCACCTCGGCCAGGTGCATGGCCATAGCGGCCCGGCTGCCCCCGATGTCTGGAGATCCCTCCACCAGACTGATGGTGCCATCGGGGTTGACGTTGGCCACCGCGCTGGCGGGGCCGGTTCCGTTGAACCAGGCTCCGGCCGCGATGCCCCTGCCCTGGTTGGGACCTTGTAGGGGGGTGGCTAAGTGGGGATGCTGCTGCGCAGCTTGAAGGACCTCAACCATGCCGATGCGCCCAAAGGTCGGCCCGGCGACCTGTCGCGTGCCTTCCTTGGAAGCGTTGATCAGCCTGAACTCCACCGGGTCCATGCCGATCGCGTCGCAAAGCTCGTCCACCAGCGACTCGGCGGCGAAGGCGGCGACCGGGGAGCCGGGCGCCCGGTAGGCGGCGGATTTCTGTGTATTGATGACCACGTCTAACCCTTCGATGTAAGCGTTGGGAATGTCGTAAGGGGCTAACATGGTCCGGCAGCCGGAGGGGACCGGCGAGCCAGGGAAAGCCCCCGCCTCATAGATCAGGTGCGCCTCGGCGGCGGTTATCTTTCCCGCGTTGGTAACTCCCATCTTAAAGGTGATGTGGGTGCCAGACGTGGGACCGGTGCCGTGAAATACCTCGGTGCGGCTCATGCTAATCTTGACCGGCCGTCCCGTCTTGCGGGCCATGGCTGCGGCCACCGGCTCCAGATAGCACCCACCCTGGCCTTTCCCCCCGAAACCGCCGCCGATCTCCATAGGAATGACCTTTACCTGTGACACCGGCAGGCCTAGGATGGTGGAGGTGTGGTCGCGAAGGGCGAAATGGCCCTGGCTGCTGGCCCAGATGGTCACTGTATCGTCGGTGTTCCACTGGGCGGTGGCCGAATGGGGTTCGATGTACCCCTGGTGGACCGGCTTGGTGTGGTATTCCCGCTCCAAGACTACATCGGCTTCCTCAAATCCCTGCGCAACGTCGCCCGAGCGAAACTCGAAGCGGTTGGCGATGTTGCTCTCCTCGCCGGCCGCCACCTCGCCCCAGCCGCCTGAGCGCATCGCCGGGCTGCTCATGGTAAGCAGCCTCTCGTGTAGGATGGCCGCACCATCTTTCATAGCGTCATCAGCGTTCAGCACCGCAGGAAGTACCTCGTAGTCGACGTCGATGAGCGCTAGCGCCTCTTCCGCTACGTGTGGACTGTTGGCGGCCACCGCGGCCACCGCATGCCCTAGATATAGCGCCTTCTCTCTGGCCATCACGTTCCGGCTGTAGAAGCCATAGTTGACGGCGGCACCTTCTTCCTGATCGGCCACCTCCGCGGAAACGTCGGGCAGGTCCGCGGCAGTGACCACGGCATGCACTCCCGGCAGAGCCAGAGCGCGGGTGGGGTCGATTCCCTTGATGCGGGCGTGGGCGTGAGGGCTGCGCAGAATCTTGCCGTGCAGCATTCCGGGCAGATGGATGTCTGCGGCGTACCGGGCCCGGCCAATTACTTTGTCAGGCCCGTCGTGGCGAATCGGGCGAGTGCCCACCACCTTATATTCCTCGGTGGAAAGGACCATGTTGGGTTTGTAATCAAGCATTGTTGCCTCCTCCGGCGTGGGGCCGTATAGTCGTTGGCGATAATCTATCACAAAAGCCGGGCGTTGGCCGCATACTAAGGTGGACCCAATCCTGTCCTACTGATCGGGTCCACCTTAACCGCCCCACATTCTACGGCGAGCAAATCACACTTACCAAGATCTGCCTACACGGTATTGGGCTTCTGATGGGATCTACAGACAAGCGTACAGACAAGCGTGGAGAGTAGATGTATTATCATCGGACTAACGCTTGGTCCTCTTCGACGTCAACCTCGGCGTCGCATTTCGGGCACGTCGCCAATTCGTCGTCCCCGATGGCTTTTTTGTCGACTCCGAACGTGAGCCAGCATTTGGGGCATTTGAACATCGTTAGGTCCGTCGGTTATTCTCCTTTGGGTTAAACTGCTTGCTTATCAGCTAAGAAGCGCCGCGGGTCATAGTTCTCGGTCATTTGCAGTTCGCTCCGGGATGCCATCTTTTCAATGCGAATTCGAGCCCCACACACACGGTCTCTTTCCCGTCTCCGCCCGCTAGCCTGTCGGTAGGTAGGTCGCTCGCAATCTACTAATCGCAACATGTTCGGCTCATCTAAGCCCCTCGTGCAGATCGTCAGTTCGTTCCCGCCTAACTTTCTCGGGGTCGTGGTCTAATGGCTCCACCATGTCCACCGCCTGACGCGGGGTTAAAAGCCAACGCCACAACCTGGCCCATCCAGACGATTCCGCCACCGGCCGAACCACTACGTTTATCTTGTCCAGTGGCTTTTCAGTCGGCACCCGGCCCTCCATACTTGGCTATCCTGACCCGCAGTCGCACCACAACTGGCTATCCCCGACCGTGGGTATGCGTGGTAGCGGTTAATTCCATTGGGCCAAGGGCTTCGACCACGGCCTCCGTGATTTCCCTGCGCCCCCGCTCCATCTCGCTGATTCTGGCGGGGTGGACGCGAACTTTCGTGGCCAAATCCCATTGGGTCCACCCACGCTTGATCCGCGCGATCTTCAAGCCTAGTCCGTCCATCTGTGAACACCTCCCGCTTGCCGCAACTTCACCATAGCGGTAGTCTTATTCTTGAACAGGGCGAGGTAGAAGTCACGACGTGATAGCCTACCCCTATCACGTGGGAGGTGGGACGGAATTGGATATAAAAGAGGCGCTAGACATCTTGTACGGGGAGGGGTCCAGGAACATTGACCCCGAAGGCTACCTTGACGCCATTACGCGTCTTCGAGACCAAGACCCTAATCTCGCCAAGAGGGTAGAAACAGCGATCAAACCAACCCTAGACGAAAAGGTTTTCACCAGGAGCCAAATATCCTGGCATGAATCTTCACTGGGTACTGCCCACCGGGTTGCCCTACTCCGAGACAATCCCCATTTCCGTAGAGACGTCGATGCTGTAAGAAGGGTGCTCGCCATTCCAGCCGGGCAAGTGCGGTCTTCCCCGGGAGACTCGGTATCGTCGGAGCTAGCCGAGTCTGAGGGGCTGATTCTCAAAGGGGATTGCCTCAGCCTAACGGCCGACAGAGAACTCGCTAGGCGATGGATGAGGCAACACCTGAACGCTTTCGATGGCCGGGATCCTGACCAATTCGCCGATGGGCTTACCGAAGCGGCGTTAGCTGCGGCTCGGGATAGTGCGGCTGAGGACCTGTCGGCCATTACCGACCCGGATTGGCTCCAAACGATTCCAGCACGGCACACTAGTTGCCCTTGGCATGAAGGCCTCCCCTTGCACCGTGCCGCTGCCAGGCTCCTTGAACGCCACCGCATCCCGGAGCACCTCTGCTACTGGATCATGATCTATATATTGACGGCTCGAAAGGAAGACATTTGCGACCTGAAAGTGACCAAGGTTAGCGTTATTCACGGCCCGGGCGAAGTCCGGGTGGCCCAGCCTGAGCATACCTTCGCCGTGGTTGTTGAGGGGATAGATGAGTTTACTACCCGTGAGGATTGGAACCGAATATGGCGGGACCGGGTCAGACCCCAACAAGCGTTATTCTGGGAGCAACGGGGCCAGAGGCCACAAGGACGAAGGGGTCCGGACTTGGAACGGTTAAAACAAGCTCTTCCATTGTATGAAGCTTGGATCGATACAGAAGGGGCTGGCAATCGGTCCGTGGAAGCGGCGTTAGAGACCATACGAAGCAAGGGAACTACTTGGGACGACGCAGATATGGAGACAGCGCGCAGGGTGATTAGAGACCTCGATGATCTTCTTCAACCCGGGTAGCGCGGTTTACCCTACCTCCCGATACCCATATTTCGTTGACCTCCGGGATTAGACCCATGGGCATCGATGTGTGGATGCGGAAGTTGTCCTATGTGACCTATCGGACCGGAGAAATGGGCAACAATCCCGGAGAACGCTACTCAGGACCTCAGCCGGTATACAACAATCGTAGTAGTGGGTGACCGGGCCACCGGGTGGCGGGGGCCGAATCGGAATATTCGTAGCCTGCGCGCGGCCTATCTCGTGGCTACGGATGCCCAGGACAACCCAGGCGGTGTTGGACGGCCCGATGGGGGCAGGGCATCGTCGCTCCGTCCGGCACCGATATAAACAGCCCCAAAAAGCCCCGGCAATATCAGCCGGGGCTTCCCATTTCGAACGCCGTGTAGAACGCTGAGTCTGGTTAGCACACAACCCCTATGTGATGTATCGGGCCCACCTAGCCGGTGCGGCCCCGGCCAGAGGGGCCCTTTGGTGTCATGATGACAGTGCCTATCTACACAAGGGATTGTTATAGGGATTGTCATACTGTTAACAGTATTATATAATTGCAGGATGGTTAAGGGCGGCTGGACCAAGAATACCAAGGTAGCAGCGGTTAGGCTGGACCTTCCCGTATATGAGCGGCTGATTGAAGCTGCTCGGCGTGAGGGGCTTAACCTCAACGATTACCTTAAGGCCATGGTCCAAGAGCGTCTTACAGCGGAGGCCGAGTTATGAGGGAAAAAACAGCAGCGATCTGGTGGCGAGTCTCCACCGACGACCAACGGGAAATCAGCCCGGACACCCAGACTGGCGAGGCCCTGGCCCTGGCCGAGCAAGAGGGCTACAACGTCCCGCCGGAGAACGTAATCGGCACCGACTGGAGCAGTCTCTCGGTATGGAACAGTCCTACCATGGGCCAGCTCAAGGCCCTGGTACTGGGCCGGGCCATAAACGCCATCTTCATGTACGACGCTGACCGTGGGCCTTCCAAACCGGCCCACCGGCTGATGTTCCGGGCACTCTGCGAAGAGAACGGCGTGGCTGTCCGGTGCTGTCACGGTGAGATACCCGGCGGAGAAATGGGCGAGCTGATGGAGTTCATTTCCGCCTGGAGTAAGGAAAAACAGGTCCACCGTGCCCAGCAAGGAGCGAAGGATGGGTTGCGGGACCGGGCCAAGAAAAGGGGCCTACCTACGAATGGGACTGCCCCTCTGGGCTACCAGTTCCGCTACCAGGACCTCAACGGCAAAAGGATACCCGTAGCCCTGGAACCGGATAGCAACTACCCGGTGGCGCAAATGATATGGCGGCTGGCCCTGGAGGGTTGCCCCATGCGCCGGATAAGCACGGAACTATCCTCCCAGGGAATACCGGCACCAAAGGGTGGTGCCTACTGGAATCCCAGCACTGTAGCCCGCATACTCAACAACCCCGTCTACGGTGGCCGCTATTACTCACTCCGCGAGACAGCAATAATCCCTGTCCAGCGGCGCAAGGTGGACTCCTACAGATCGTCGGCCCAACCACTCCCTTTCGACGCTTGGCATTGGTTGGAGGATTTCCCTGTTATGTCCCCAGTCGTCACCTGGGACGAGTGGGAGACTGTGCGACGGCGGCTGGCCCAGAACAAAACCGACGCCGCCCGCAACGCCAAGCGCACCTATTGGCTTCGGGGAATGTTGTTCTGCTCCGAAGACGGCAGGCGGCTGGTAGGCCACTTCAGCAGGGGCATCTACCGTTACGAATGCCCCGGCAGGCGGGGGAAGATCGGCGTTCCCAAGTGTGGGTGCCCGAACCTCCCCGGACCAGAGCTTGAGGGCCGGGTGTGGACCGAGGTTGCCGATTTCCTGGGAAACCCTGATATCTTCCAGGCCGAAATGGACCGGCGAGTGCATGGTCAAGAAGGCCAGGGGGCTGAGGCCGAGCGCGAGATTGCGAAACTTAATCGCCGCCTCGCCGACGTTGACCACCGGGAGACCGAGTTGGTGGCCCTGAGGTTGCGGGGTGCGGTCTCTGAGGTAGCACTGGACCGCAACGCGGCCCTGTTACGGGTCGAGCGGACTCACCTGACCGAGGAATTGGAGCGGCAGCGGGAAACCATGTCCACCCTGGAGCAAGGCCAGGCCGCCGTCGCATCCTTGAAAGCCCTGAGAGAGCATATGCGTGACCGGTTGGAC
>CATMOE010000118.1:0-7055 GCA_950072105.1 uncultured Dehalococcoidia bacterium | reverse complement strand
TCAACCAGACAATCGAACCGATTTGCATCCACCGCGATTCCTGGAAAGTTAGTTGCTGGGCGGTTGGACTCTAGTCCATCTCCCGATACCCTACTTTTGTTACCTTTTGGTATCAGTGTTTCCGGAATCGAATCATGGGGTCCACACGGTTCTTCGAAGACCAGCGTCTCGGACCGATTCACGCCGCGGTGATAATGGACCTGGTCGGACATGACGTGCAGATGCCTGCTCGCCAAGTTCCGGCGGCTTGTCGAACGCTTCGGCCACCACGGTTTTCGATTTTAAGGCGTCCGGACTGACCGGGCGGGCCTTCTGGGTACGCCAGTCAATATCAAACCTTGTCCACTTACCACGCCCCCGCTATGTGGCCCCCAACTTCGATACAGACCACATAGCCAATAGCCAGCAAATGGCCTAATGAAAGTAAGCGTAATATAATGAGCCCTAACTACACCTAGATATAGCCTTAGGAGGATTAGCCAATAAGCCTGTTCCCAACGAAAAGCGATCGCCTATCCAGAAAAAAGCCTTAAAGGATAAGGAGGCGGCATGATTTACGAAGTTCGCACCTACACTTTGCGCCCCGGCACAGTTGGCGAGTTTGAGTCCCGTTTCGAGAAGCGACACCCCTATCGCGAAAAGTACTCCAAACTTGGGGCATTTTGGCACACGGATTTTGGGACCCTTAATCAGGTGATTCACGTTTGGGAATACGATGACCTTGACCACCGCACCGAGGCACGGGAGGCGGCCAATCACGACCCAGATCTGGAGAGAAATCCCGGCGGTCGGGAGTTCATCGTTGAGCAGCAATCCGAAATCGTGACACCGGCCTCATTCATGCATCCCCTAGGCAGCCGTGACTACGGCAGCGGCAACGTTTATGAGATGCGCACCTACACCTATGAACCCGGTGCTATCCCCAAGGTCCTGGCGGCATGGGGGGATGCGGTTCCCCGCCGTGAGGAGTATTCGCCTCTGGCGGCATGCTGGACCACCGAGTTAGGCGCTTTAAACCGGTTCACCCATGTGTGGGTGTACAAAGACCTGAATGAGCGGGACCGGGTCCGTGCTGATGCGCGTCAAGCGGGGGCGTGGCCGCCCAGCGCCGGCGTTAGCCCGATACGCCAGGAAAACAAAGTTCTGATAGCGGCGCCGTTCTCTCCCGTGAAATAACTCCCCAAGGGATCTGGTCCAGGTGGAGAAGGAAGGCACACCATCTTCGGGTACTGTGGGGGCGGAACGGATCATAAACTCCTGGCTCACACAGTCCCAGCATCCGGTTGTGCGGGGCGCTTGGCAATTATGACCAACAAAGAGCTGGCCACCGCTATAACCAAAAACAACGTGAAGGCGTCCCGGTAGCTGCCGGTGGAATCGTAGACCACACCCGAGATAAGGGCGCCCAGAGCGAAGCCGACGACCTGGGCCGCCCTGGTTATTCCGTAAATCGACCCCATGGCCCATCTCCCGTAGTAGCTGGCCAGCAAAATCGGGGCTAGCACGTTGATACCGCTGGCAGCCGTCCCCTGCAACACCGCGAACAAGAACGCTTCGGGCAGAGTGTCGGTAACAATCAACATGCCCATGGCGCTGGCCGACAAGAGATAGCCGACGACCATCAAGAGGCGCGGCGGCGTGCGGTCTGAGAGGACGCCTACCGCCACCGTGGATACCGCTCCAGATGCGGTGAATACGCTGATGATCCCCACCGCCGACCCTGAACTGATGCCTCGCTCCGTTATGTACGGCATCAGATGGAGCACGACGCCAGAACTGGCGGTGCTGACCACGAAGAGGGACACCAAAAGCAACCAGAACGCCGGCGTCCGTAGGATTTGCCCCAGGCGCCACCTGGGGTCGAGGTCCAATGACGCCTGGCCGGGAACACTCGCATCCGCTGCCGGTAGGCCTTGCGCCTCATACAAGGACGCGCCGTCCACCCGCAAGCCGATGTCTTCCGGTTGGCGCCGGACAATCAACGCACTGGGAAGCACCCCCACCAAGGCCATCACCACTCCCAGCATTACCCAGGCGGCACGCCAACCCCAAGCGGCAATGACCAACTGGACGACAGGGGCCATGGTGATAACCCCAAGCATCCCGGTGAAGAAAACGACCGAGATCGCGCGCCCTCGGTAACGCCGAAACCATTTGGTAACCACGGGAGTGGTGCCAATCTTTATCAGGCCCTGGTCGGCGGTCCTTGCGATGGTGAAGGCGACGTAAAATCCGACCAGGGTCTGGGCGGCCGCCAGGTAGAAACAGGCCGCCGCCACGGCCACCCCTCCCACCACCAACACCATGCGAGAGCCAACGCGGTCAACCATGCGGCCAGTAAAAGGCGCCAAAGCCGCACCCAAGATGGCGCCCACGCTGGTCGCCCCGGAGATTTCAGTCCGGCTCCAACCGAATTCGTCGGTCATCGGAATGACGAAGAAGGTCAAGACGGTGATGGAAGAAGCCGCGTTTCCGAATTCAGCGGCGCCTGCGGCAATGGCGACGAACCAACCGTAGTAGACGCGCGCCGAGATGGCGCGCGCCAACCCAGCGGTCCGGTCAGCCGGTCTCAATTGGTCCTAATCCGTGGCGGGCACTTTGGTCAATCGACACGGCGTCTATCGCTGAGCACGAGGGATGGTGGTGGAGCACGGAGAATGATTCAAAATCGACTCTGACAGCCGGACGGGTCCTTTCACACGCCCAAGTCTCGCTGAAACAACGGATCGGCCAACTCGTGGTGAGCTTGTCGTACCATATTTGGCAACGGGTACTAGAGGCGGTTTTAAAATTGGCTTCTATTAGGTTGGGATGCCCCGGGCCTCGGATTCCAAGTCAGCGGCGTCAGTCTCGAAGTAGAGGCACGACCTCCTGGACAAAGCGTTCGGCGGCTTGTGAATCCGGATTATCGGGCTCGAGGGGAGTTCCGCGGAAGATGAATCGATCTACGCCCAGGTCAATCAGTTCTGACAGACGGTCGGCACAATAGGATGGAGGCCCAAAGATCCCGAAATTCCTCGCAAACTCACCAGTGACAGCCGACTCTTGTGTGCCGGCGCCGCGGCCGTGCTGCTGCATGTCGTACGCGCTGTGTATGTCCTTCAGCACTTTTCGCTGTCCATCCGAGGCTGGTCCGACAACGGTTCCATACATCGCGGAGAATCGTGCGAACAATGAGACATTCCCTCCGCCAATTCTCATCGCTTCTTCCGGATCATCGTGCACCACTAGGGAGATGTAGGCGCTAAAAGGAGTATCTGGTGGGAGGCCGGCCTCTACCCGGGCAGCACGCGCGACGTCCATGCCCCAGCGAATCCGCTCCACGTCCGCGCCAACGTTGAGGCTAATGCGGTCAGCATGCCTAGCGGCAGCAGCGATGACCCGGGGTCCGGTCGCGGCGACGTCGACGGGAACCTTAGGCTGGACCCTGGCGATCCAAGAGATGCGGCTCGAACCCGAGTAGTCCGCAAGCCCCAGCGAGTCGATGTCGCCTCCAGCTTCGAAGGGGACTTCCTCGCCACGCAGGTAGCCTTGTAAGCGCACAAGGTAGTCTTCAAACGCTGCCACGGAATGCGGTGCGCGACCAAGGTGCGCCAGAGCCGAGTCGCCCCTGCCAATGCCCATATAGGCGCGTCCGCCGCTCTCCACTTGCACGGTCGCGATCGCCGACGCTGTCACGGCGGGATGGCGTGTGAATGAGTTGGTGACGCCCGTTCCTAGTTTGATAGTGGATGTCGCTTGCGCAGCCAGCGCCATCGCGACGTAGCAATCACCGGCAAGGTTTTGGGAGTCCACGTAGACAATGCCGTCGTATCCCACCTCCTCTGCACGTGCTGCCTGGCTCGCACTATCGAGGAACTTCGGATTGCCAGCGCCCGAAGTTCCCCGGCCCATGGTCCAAAATTCGACTGCCATCAGTTCCTCCTGCCCTGATCAAGGGTGGAAACATTCAAAAGCTAACTGTAGTGAACGTCGCTGATAGGCTGGGGACGCGTTATTTTGGCCCACAATATGTAGCCTTTTCAATATGGCCCTAGACGGCGCTGAACACAAGTTCACTGGCCATTATGGGAGAATAGTAGCTTCAAGGCAGAGGGTTTGTCCCAACCAAACACACGTTAACCCTTTATCCATTAGTCAAAATATCCAATATGTTGCCTATCCCGCCACCGTCCATCCGGTACAATTCGGTGTAGCCACAGTTACGAGAGGGTGTTGACGTACCTGGGGGTTAATGGAACCGGGTCTAGCGCAGGTACAATCAGTGAGGTGCCACTATCGACAGATGATGCGTCCGCTATACGCTATACCGGCGTGGAATTCTGATACTCCGGTGCCTGATCAACTAGTGAGTTCGGTGCGGGGCTGCGTGGAGGGGCATGAAGTCGATGGTAACTGGTCCCGCATCGGTGGGCGCGTCCTCGGCTCGCATGAGGTCCCGATCGAAAACACGGATGAGGGAATTGCCCGCCAGATCCTCCAGACGAGCGTCTACCCAAACTTGGTAGTGGCTTTCTTCCCACGGTGACTCGGGCTCGAAACTCCAACACCGCTCGCCGGGACCTACGAAGCCTTGGCCCGGTACGGCCACGCCTGCCATGTTCTTAACCCAGAGACTGTGCTGGAGAAGTGCATTATCAAGTGGCCGGTCGAACCCCACGGTCAGGGGGTCCATCGATCCCGAGGTAGGATAGTGGTACCGCCAATCCGCCGGGTTAATCCGCGCTCTCACCGGCGGGCCGATGTCGTAGGACCGTTCAGCGCCGGACCGTAGCGGCCGGCCCGCTGAGTCGCGGAATTCAGCGGCAATGGTTACGGTGACCGGAACTCCTTCTGTTAGGGGATAGCCCGCCTCCTCGTTCGGTACCAAACCGCGCTTTATCCTGCCAGGGTCGAAGAGCAGAGTGAGGCGCCGGTGCTCTGGATCCCATAGCTCCGGTTCCATCTCCAGGAAGATTCCCTCAAGCGGTTTGTTGTTATCCACGCGGCAAACATGAACTGCACGGGCGGCCCGGTCATCGCTCATTGGTCCGGAAAAATGAATGTAGAACCGCAGCTGGTTGACCGGCAACTCGTCTGAGGTGGGGTAAATCGCGATAACGTCCGTCGTCGGAATGTCCGACAACGCCGGTCGTTGGATGGTCCATATTTCGAGGTGGTCGACATCCCCTACCCCAGGCGACGAGTCGACCAACAGCGAGTAACCGATACCGTCCATGAACGGGAATCTGGGGATGAAGAAGACCGTATCCTCTTCAACCTCGAATTGACCTGCCATAGTCTGACCGGCGTGCAAATCACCGCCGGCTTCGATGAACTCGGTGGGGACGAAAGCTAACCGCCTAACAATCTCCCCAGCGGCCAGCCCCCCCAACGCTCGGAACTCAGCATCGGTCCAACCGCCAATGCGTAGGCAACTGCGCCCCTGGTGCTCCGACCATGCCAGCTCGAGTCTGCGTCCTTCGGTCACAAGGTCGCGGTGGCATAGGAACGGAGGTGGACCCCTGCGTCATCCTCGTGCATCATCAGAACGTGGCTGCCGTTCATGTTCGCTAACCGGCGAACACCCGGATGCGGCAGCTCCTGCCGAGGCACGCCAACCGTGGGAGACTTTGGTCCATCCCGTTGCTCGTCCAACGACCTGTCTGGTACCGTGAGCGACCCTTGCCGATCTATATCCTTACAGGCGATCTTAGTCAAGGGATGGTTAGCATTGGAGATCAACAGATACTCCTCGCCGTCCTGCACGTAGGACACTATGTCGAGTGGCCTGTTGTGCGCGCCAAGCTCGGCGACCGTCCGGCCCTTTAGCTGCGTCCCGGACTCAAGATCATTCAGGGAGAAGTGCACAACGGGCGTGCAGGTGTAGCTAGCCAGCAGGCAGGTGTTGTGGTCGTAGGGCACGAAAGTCCGGATCGGCGCGGCCGTCTCGTACTGGCCATGGGAGACGTGGTATATCTCTATCGAGTTGGTCTGTACGTTCCCGTTGAACGGGAAGGGAATCCGCCGAAGGGTCGAAGAGAACTCCTCGTTGGAAGTCCCCGCCACGATCAGGAGACCATCGACGTAGGCCATGTCCGTCACCGTCACCGTCCGGAGTTTTTCACGGGAAACCAGGCGGGAGTCATCCTCAGACGCTGCGTCCTTAATTAATGACTGCGAGAAGGGAACGTTCTCAAGCGACACCTCAGATATTTCCCCGTCCGTCCCGACTCTGATCAGGACCGGGACAGCAGCCTCACCGCTGCCACGCATCACCGCCAGGTAGACGTTCTGCGATGACGGATGGACGGCTATGTCCCGAATGAAGAGATCGTCCCGCGAGCAGCCCAAATACGCTGCCAGCGAAATGTCAAGATTTTCGAAATTGATCTTATTCTGCGTGTTTGTCACTCCGGTATCGCCGAGGTCGATAGCGAAGATCGAGGCGCCCCTGTTGTCTCCCACGAATAAAATACCTTCAGGTCCGAAGGCAAGGGGACCAACCGATTTGATTGCCGGCGTACCCATTTCCAGTCCAAACTTGTCCATAACAACCGCCAAGTCGTGCTCTCTCATCATCGCCTCCTGCGGCTTACGCCAAGTTAAATTGAGCCAAGTCTAGCATTTTAGCCGTCACCCTACAACGACGCGCTGATCATTACCATAGTTGGCCGACTGGGCCCCTGAGAATGGGGTGCTTTCATCCCTCTAACTAAGATATCTCTCCCTCGGCTAGCTGGAAATAGATGCCGTGGGAGCTACTGGGCTCGATGCTAAGAGTTTTATACCCAAAGGGGCTGATGCTAGGGCTTTCCCCGTGGAGGTTTAATTCCGGAGCCTATAGCATTAGCACGGACCGATTCTATGAGTGCCTAAAACAGTATTTTTCGAATTGATGTTGATGTCTTTCTCAAGAGGAGCGACTTATTGAAGTAGGGCGAATGAAACTACGCCGCCAGCAACACAATCAACCCGCGTTCTCGGTGTAGTTCAACTCTACTCCATCTCCCAATACCCATATTTTGTTGCCTTCCGGCATTACTTTGTTGGGCGTTGAAAATTGGGTCACAAAA
>CATMOE010000117.1:0-7098 GCA_950072105.1 uncultured Dehalococcoidia bacterium | reverse complement strand
ACCGAGACCTGAAGCCGGGCAACGTCTGGCTCACTGAGAACGGCACAGCCAAGATCGGCGACTTCGGCCTTGCTGTGGCCCTGGACCGGTCGCGGCTCACCACCGAAGGGATGATGGTGGGCACCGTGTCCTACATGCCCCTGGAACACGCCATGGGTGGCGAGGTTACACCCAGATCGGACCTGTACTCGCTTGGGGCCATGCTCTACGAAATGGTCACCGGCAGGCCTCCGTTCTTGGGAGACGATTCGGTGGCCATCATCGGCCAGCACATCAATACCCCGCCTGTGGCTCCGACTTGGCATAACAACAAATGCCCTCGGCCTTTGGAAGCCCTGATTATGCGTCTCCTGGCCAAGAATCCTGCCGAGCGGTCTGAGTCGGCCAGCGACGTACTCTCCGCTCTTGACGCCATCGACCTAGCCACCGGCGTGGAACAACCCGCCGCTTCCGTTGACGAAGCCCACGCCCTGGACAGTCTGGCCGGTGGCGTGTTCGTCGGCAGGCATGCCGAGATGGGAGACTTAAAGGCCGCCCTCGAGGACACCCTATCCGGTAGAGGCAGGCTGGCGACCCTGGTGGGAGAGCCGGGTATCGGCAAGTCCCGTACCGCCCAGGAATTGACGACTTACGCCGGACTGCGCGGCGCCCAGGTTCTGTGGGGACGAAGCTACGAGGAACAAGGAGTGCCGCCTTACTGGCCCTGGGTGCAGGCCATCCGGTCCTATGTTCGGGAACGTGACCCAGAACAGCTAAGCTCTGATATGGGTTCCGGCGCTGCTGCCATCGCGTTCGAGAGCGGCTCCCCGGCCTGCCCTCGCCGCCCCAGCTAGAACCGGACCAAGCCCGGTTCCGGCTGCGGCAACCCCTAGTGTTGGTACTGGACGACTTGCATTGGGCCGACCAACCTTCCCTAGCGTTGCTCCAGTTCGTGGCAAGGGAGTTGGTCGGCGCACGGTTGTTGATCATCGGCACCTATCGGGCGTATTTCGGCAACGAACTGATTGCCCGAGCGCGCGGCGACCTTGAAGGGGCTCGGGCTTTTTGCGAGCGTGGCTTGGTGATCTCACTCCGGGAGATACGCCTCCTCTTTGACCTGGCCATGCTCGACTATGAGCTGGGTGAATCTGACCGGGGAGAATTGCACCTGAGCGGCGCGGTGGAGCTCATGCAGTCGTCAAATCCCGGGCCAACGATGGAGAGTTCTTTCGCGCCCTACGCGATAGCATATATAGCCCGAACCGAGGGAGTAGCAGGCCAACTGGAGATGGCCAAGGAGATAGCTGAGACCAACCTGAGAAGCCCCATGATCACTCCCCTGCTCGCGGAGATAAACCAAGTGTGTCTCAGCTTGATAGCGGTGTACCAGGAAGACCGGAATGCCGCGTCGGTCCAGCATGATGCCCTGGCATCCCTGACCAATCGAGGGGTTACCGCGTTGTTTGGGTCACAACCCGACCACGTGTTAGGCCTGTTGGCCCGGACTGCGGGGGAGTTGGATCAAGCGATCGGCCACTTTGAGGATGCTCTGTCCATCAGCCGGAGCCGCGGTTACCTCTCCATGCTGGCCTGGACCTGCTGCGACTATGCCGACATGCTTAAAGAGCGCGACAACGAAGGAGACCGCGCCAAGGCCATCAACCTGTTGGACGAGTCCCTGGCCATCTCCAGCGAGTTGGGCATGAGGCCCCTGATGGAGCGGGTGCTGTCCCGGCGGGAGATACTTAAGGCGTAGAAGCTTCATTTTCGATTATTGGCGGAGCGTTAATCTATGAGCTGCCTGTGGCTAATGTGACCCTCAGCGGCAAACTGGTCCAGGTGGCCCAGCCGAGAAGATGGAGGGGAGCGGTGGACTTTGATTGAAAACTCGTGCGAGTGGCTAGACCCGCCGTCAAGAACAGGGATGCCCAAGGCGTGGCCGGCATGGCCGAGTCCACGAAAGCTAGGGGCACCGGCTCCATTGCACCCGAACTCTACACGCTGGCTCCAGTGGACGACGCCGACATACTGAAGGTCGCCGGGCTGCTGTTTACTGAAGAAGAGTTGGAGCCGTTGCCGTGATGCAGGAATCGGCAGTTGAGGAGGGCCGACCGTGGATGTCTATTGGCAATACGTGAGGAGGGGACAGAACCTGATGCTCTCGACTGAAAATGGTCAAGAGAGAATCGGTGGATTCAGAGAGACCAAGCGCGGCATCGACGCCTACGCTACCACATTCGGATACGAACCGGGCCGCTCGGAGAAAGGCTTCTCAAGTGTCGAAGACGCCAAGGCGTTCGTGGAATCCTTCCGGCCTTGGGAGCTATACGGCGCCCATGAAGTTATGGTAGAGCCTGAAGTTAGACAGGAATCTGGATCCGCATAATCCAACCGTTACCGATGACTCGGACCAGCGAGCTGGGCATGCGCCCCCTGATGGAGCGGGTGCTGTCCCGGCGGGAGATATTGGGGGCATAGCCGCCCGTCGAGGCCCAGTTACGGGAGAGCAGGGAATTGACCGTGCATGAATCCAAATATGACTGTCAACACCCTATGCCGGATTTCCCTGGCGGTGAGGTTTTATTGTGAAACGGGTGGGCGCTGCGGGCTATCTTGGGCCTAGATGCCCAATTGGTTCCTGGCCACTTCGCTGATCAAGTCGGGAGACCACGGAGGTTCGAAGACCATTTCTATTTCGACGTCGTCCACGCCCTCGAGGTCCTGGATCGCCCACTCCGCTTGTTGGGCGATAAAAGGTCCCATGCCACAGCCGGGGGCTGTCAACGTCATCTCCACGTAGACATCACCTTCGTTGACCTTCACATCATAGATTAGTCCCAAGTCAACTACGTTTACAGGTATCTCCGGATCGTAAACGGACTTGAGGCATTCATAAATTTCGTCTGTAGTGAGTTGGTCCGCCATTGTTACCTCCGCTGATGTTGCAGATTCAATTATAGGGATTGTTGACCCATCTGGCAAAGAGGAGGACTCGCGAATTCATGAGTAATGATTATAATTCGGGGGCCTTGGGAGTATCTAGGGATTTAGCGACGCATCCTGTTCGAGACGTACTCCTCCGGCCACCGAGTCGTAAACGGCCTGGCCGATCAGATGGCCCACCAAGGTGGCAGTGCCAGCGTATCGAGAAAAGGGGCCACGCCCGGTTGAGGCCACCACTATCGTGTCCATGGAGGTTCCGGTGGCCGGGGAACCTCCTTCGGTCTTTACCCCGGCCTCGAACAAAGCCAGAGTTTTGGCCTCGGTGGCGAGTGTGGCCGTTCTTACCGCCGCCGTTGGCGCCAGTCTGGCATCTATCAGGATAACTTGGTTGATGGTTCCCGGCCCGGCTTCGCCGGTATAAACCACCTGGTGGCGGCCAGGAGCGGAGAGATGGGTCAGGCCCACGGTGGCCAGAGCGGCCACTTTCGTCTCCCCTTCGGCGTAGATCGCCACCTGGAGGCGTTCGTGGTCCAGGCCGGTGATCAGGCCCACAACCGGCCCGTTGATCCCCAGAACTTTGGCTCGGTCTCGAACGAAGGCCCTGGGTCGGCGAAGGGCGTAGTCCCGTTGCTCGGGATCAGCCGGCACTCGCACGCTGAGAATGTGGTTGGTCTCTTCGAGGTCTCCTCCTACGACGGAAGAGCTGACCACGTGAAGAGGGATCTCCGACGCCACCCAGAAGGTCTCGCTATCCACCTTGAGTGAAACGCCTTCAATGCCGATGTTGATGTCCCGCATTCGATCTTCGCTTCCCATAGCCACTAGCGCTCCCAGATTTTGAAGTTAACATTAGACGTGGCATCACCGCTCTTTCATCCCGAATCGTGGATTTGTACCGCAGGTAGCGGATCGATGGAGTCCTGGATCGATAAGAGGTCACGGTCAATGAGTGCGAGGCGCTGTCTGATGTCGGCCAATAATTTGGCGATGTCGATGCCCATCATGTCGGGGATGAATGGAGCAAGAGTGCACTCGGCCTCTATTAATTTCTTGCCAGCACCGACTCGATTATGGCGCTGTAGGTGTAACAAGCCCACTGCCGCTTTGATTAAACCATGATAAAACAGCCGCAGGGGATACTCCTCCGACATCCAGATTTCCTCTAGCGTTTCGTGACACTGCCAGTATAGCCCTTGATTGAATTGGGTAACTGCAAGTCCCAGTGCCTGAGGACGTTTTGGTATGGAAGGCGGCATTGCCCCGCGACCTTCCTGATTGAGCTTTGTCAGCCACAGTTGATCCAACGACCGACGCTGGCCCTTAGGTGGATACGTTGGTAAGTTCATGCATGCCTCAAGGAGTAATCTTACCACCTACCGGCGTTGCGGCCTGAGACGATGGTTACAGGGTCGCCCCGCTTGTAACGGTAGTGGCTCACCTGGGCACGATAGCGAACGGTCACACTCGGCAGCAACGGGCGGTTGTCACCCGGCCCTGATATGATGTAGCGATTACGAAGCCAGTCATATGCTACCTGGGTGGGGGGAGTGATGGATTATAAATTGTACGATCATGGCACTAGGGATTTCCTTGGCTGGCTTCGAAACCAAGGAGCCCTATCGGCAGGTGACAAGCTTCGTTGGGCTGGCAAGGACTGGCAAATAAAGGACGGACCCAAGATACAACCTGGATTCGGAAACCCCGGTCTGGCAGACGTCTTCCTTCAGGAAATTACAGAACCGCCGACCCAGCCGTAACCCGCGACTCGACTATGAAGGCTAAGTGTTGCAGGCCCTGGTGTCTGATGAGGCCATCGCTGATCCGACACCACAAAGTATCCGGGGTTTTGTCCGGAAGCCGTCGGCAGATCTGTCATCGGCCACTCACGCCCAGAACTCCCCAGCCTTTTTGTCAAACTTACCATGTCCGAACGCACCGTCGAGCCATACCCAAGATTTGTTCAACCACCTCCACCGGAAGTTCCTGATAAAGAACCGAGGAATTGCATATACTCGGCGGGGTGGCTTGGTCCATGAACACATGCGAACGCATGTACTACAGGTGGTCCCCACACGGTTCTGAAAAGTCATGCATTTCTTTGCATCTACCTTCCACGAGAGTACTCCCGTTGCATTGCTCTCATCCAAAGGTTCGAAGCTTCGGATACCCTTCGTGATGGCTCCCGTACCGCACTTCGGGACACATCTCAGACATGCGTTGCAGAACTCGGTGATGCCCGAATCCACGGCACCCGAGGCCTCCAGCGGAAGGTCGGTGATTATCTTGGAAATCCGGCAGCGCGCCCCTACTTTAGGGTTGATTAACAGGCCGTGTCGCCCTAACTGCCCGAGGCCCGCATCGACGGCCATAGGTATACTCAGGCCTGTGTCATTAGCTGCTGGGATAGCGTTGTAGCCCAGCCCACGAATAAACTCAGCCAGCATCCATAGGGTCGGCGCCATTCGGGCATATGCTAGTGTACTGAGTCCCTCAGTCAGGAGGGAAGGTGCATGCTCAGTCCCCTCCACATCTTTGCCCCACTCATGGAGCAAGACCACAACGTGTTGCATCTCCTTCGGTATGACCCTAGTCCCGTCATCAAGGCGGATGGGCTGGTCGTATTGTTCGTAACCGGGTTCATCGGAGAACTTGATAGGGTAGTCCTTCTTCGTCTCCGCATCGAAGTAATGGGAATACACCCACCGGCGGTCCAGATCGGCAAAGCCAACTTGGTCAGCTCCGAACAAGTGAGCGGCCTTGCGTACAATCTGGGAAGCCTCTTTAGCGGTAGTTTTCGGCCGACCCGTCGGCGCAGGCTCCACCTTAGTCTGCCATGCAGTAGCTCTCGAATCCGGCCGATTCTTTGAGAAGTCCATAAGATTCAGCAAAGAATTTGCGGCGGAGTCCAAGCTCCATGAAGTGGCGTCGAATCCGTGGCGTCCTTTGTCCATAAGATGCCGCTGCTTGACCTTTAGCTTGGCTCGTTCTTCTGCAGCGTCGGCATCCCAAATCATCTGTGAGCCCATATGGTCTTTCTGATTAAACCGGACGTACGAATCCTGCACTTGGTACATTTCGGCGGCCGTGACACGCTTTTTAGTGTTTGAATCCTCCGGTGACTGGGATTCTGTACGCGTCCGCAGCTTGAGCTTCATGCCACGATACCTCCTGACGGTAAAGGTTTATACACTGGGTCTGAATCGCCTTTAGTAACCATTCCTGCAAGTAACCCGCGAATACTTAAAGTACCTGAGGATGATTACGTACGTAAGAGACGATGTTGGTAGCAGTGCTGGTCACTACGTTCTGAACCCCGGTAATATTTGCCCAAGCTGGCTTGCCATCGGGATTTACCAACTCCCTGCCGGGGCGATTGACGGTATTTTACAGGAGTGCGGGTCAAAAGTATCGCGGATTTTCTCTATCGGGGATGATGCATTTTATTTACGCCACAAGGATTCCAATCTGGCACACATAACCAAGCGTTCGTTTAAACCATACGGGGAGATTGGGCAGCGTCAAAACTCCCAGCAACCAAATCTTTCAAACAGGCTCAAAGACACCGCCAGTGCCGCGCTCATTACAGATTCTTAGACGAAAATTAGGCGGGCGTTCTGATGCCTGAAGAGCGGACAAGGTAGTCAGGCAGCGTACCACAGCGACAGGGTCGATACCGGGGCCAGCCGACTTATGGTCCAATTGATGCGACATCGTCATGTATGTACACTAACGGGGCGTGTCGCATACACAAACGAATTCTTTGACACTCCAATAGGTGTTCACTGATGTTGTCATCGGAGCCTATAGTTGGATTTTTGAAGGGGACGAAGGCGACGAAGCCGCAGGAACGACCACACACCACACGTCCGCCTCTCCGGTTTTCTACAAGGTGAGGCTGTAACAAGGATCAGAAGTGACGAATCCCGAGTCAGACACTGTAAGAATCAAAGCGGGGCCATACGCGTTCACAGCGCAGTGGCTGGTGGACCTAGCTCCCAAAACATGCGAAGCGTTTCGGAAGATGCTTCCGTTTCGTAACAAACTCATTCAGACGCGGTGGAGTGGCGAGTCGGCCTGGATTCCTCTGGGCGACGCCCGACAACTGACCGAACTCGAAAACCATACTTGTTACCCCTCGCGCGGCGATATCCTCTGGTATCCGGGAGGCATCAGCGA
>CATMOE010000116.1:0-7240 GCA_950072105.1 uncultured Dehalococcoidia bacterium | reverse complement strand
GAACTAACCCCCAAGTCCAAGGCCCGGTGGCAAGAAGCCACCGAATATCTCCCTGGCGGAGACAGCCGAAATTCTATTTTCTGGGACCCTTATCCCATATTCGTCACCTCCGCCTCGGGCTGCCATATCACGGACGCCGACGGCGTTGACCGCCTAGATTTCATCAACACCATGACCACCCTGATTCTAGGCCACGCCAATCAGCCGGTGATGGATGCCGTAAAAGAGCAGTTAGACCGTGGCGCGGTCTACAACGCCCCCAACGAACATCAGACTCGCCTGGCCAAGCTGCTCTGCGACCGCATACCCAGCTTCGATCTGGTGCGATTCACCAACTCGGGGACCGAAGCCACTCTCAACACCATCCGGGCGGCCCGAGCGTTCACCGGCAAGAACAAGTTTGCCAAGGTGGAAGGGGGCTACCATGGCACCCACGACGCGGTAACTGTCAGCGTTAGAGTGGACGTTAAGAAGGCGGGCGCGGCCCAGCAGCCCAAGGCCGTGGCAGCCAGCGAGGGATTGGCCGACGGCATTTTAGACCAAGTGGTAGTGATTCCCTTTAACGACATCGCCAACGCCCGAAGGATCCTTGAAGACAACAAAGACCAGTTGGCCGCCGTGATCGTCGAACCCGTCATGGGTTCGGTGGGCATGATCCCCGGTACGGCCGAGTTTTTAACGATGCTGCGCGAGTTCACCGAGGAGAATGGTATCGTCCTGATCTTCGACGAGGTTATCAGCTTTCGGGTAGCGCCGGGCGGGAGCCAGCAATACTATGGCATCACTCCTGACCTCACTTCTTTGGGCAAAATCATCGGCGGCGGCTTTGCCGTGGGAGCCTTTGGCGGCCGCCAAGACATCATGGAACTGTACGACCCCACCAAGGGTCCCAAAGTGTCCCATGCTGGAACTTTCAACGCAAATCCCGTTACCATGGTCGCCGGGGCGGTAACCCTGGAGCACCTTACCCCCGACGTTTACCGGGACCTGGCCGAGCTGACCGAGCTTCTACGCCAGGGGATCCGCCGGGTATGCTCCGATCTTGAAGTGCCGGTCCAGGTCACCGGTCTAGGATCCCTGTTCGGCATCCACTTCACCGGCCAGCCCATCGTCAATTACCGGGACATCGCCGCGGAAGACGCCGCGTTGCGAGGCCAGGTATTCTTGGGGCTAATGAACGAAGGGATCCTAATGGCGTCCAACTTGGTTGGCGGCCTCTCGACCGCCTTAGGTGAGGAAGAGGTAAATACGTTTGTGGGGGCGTTGCAGACCATACTGGAACGTCAACGGTAGATCGAGGTCTCAGTCCTAGATCTTGGCAATGATTGAACGGAAACGGTAGGGGCGGGTTTAAAACCCGCCCCTACGATGCATCAGACCGGTTGGTTTGGGGAATCCTGTCTTACGAAACCTTTGGCCGCTTGACCCAGTCAGCATCCTTGGGATAAACCGGCGTGGCGATATGCCTGGTAATCTCCGAGGCGAACCAGTCCTTTACCTCTTCCCGCCACTTAAGGAAATGAGGAGCCGCACGGTGAGCTTCCAGGGCCGCGTCGTCCCGGTAAATCTCGTATAAGAATATCCGGTTGGCGTCCTCGGTATCTTGAAGCACGTCGAATTGCAGGCAACCGGGTTCGTCGTTATTGGAACCCCGGCCGTCGCCCTCCAATGACGCCATAAAAGCGTCTTTATGCTCCGGCTTGATGTTGATGGTAACTATTAGACCGATCATATTCTCCTCCTCGGGCTATCGCTGGCGGTTTATGGCGGTGAAACCGGAGTGTTTACGCGCCTCCGGCGAGCCAGCGACATTATAGCCGGGCAGACTGGGGGACACAAGGCGATCGACTCTTGCTGACCACGTGGGGAGCGGCAGATGACAGGCATCACGCCAGGTTGTAAAATTGCCTAAATAGCCGATTGGAGGGTGACCATGGCCGATATTCCAGTGGTATACACGCTGACCGTATGCCCCGCTTGCGACAATCTGCGCAGCTCCTGGGGAAAGCAGGGTATCAAGTACGAGGAGAAGCGGGTCGATCAGAGCCAGGACGACCTCGACGAAGCCCTGCTCTACGGCGACACTGTGCCAATAATTGTTTACCCAGACGGCCGGGTAGAGATCGGCTTTGAGGGCCACCACGGTTGAGAAATCGGATGATGGGCCGGAGGCCCATCCAAAGCGGCAGCGGATCTGCCGCTCCCTAAAACGTAGATTCAACCCAAAGAAGATGGAGGGCAATCATGGCTAGGGAAACCAGCGTCGTAACACCAGAACGGTTCCAACAGGGCTTTAGCTACAGCGCTTACATCGACCAGATCAAGGTGAATAAGGCCCGGTTCGAGGGATTCTACGAATTCCAGGTGAAACCTGAAGACGCCGCGGCTTTGAAAGAATTAGTCGCCCGCCCTAACGGCCCGGCCAAGATGTTGGTGCTGGGCGAAGATTGGTGCGGAGACGTTATCCGGGGAATGCCGATGCTGGCCCGCGTCGCGGAAGCGGCCGGTCTGGAAATGAGCATCTTCCCCCGGGACGATCACCACGACATCATGAACGAGTTCCTCAAGAACGGCGAGTGGATGTCCATCCCCGTAGCCGTTTTCTACACCAAAGACCACGAGTACATCTGTCACTGGATAGAGCGGCCCGCCTCCGCAGAGCGGGAGATCGAGGAGATTGGGGAGGCGATCCGGGCGGAGAACCCGGACATAGACGAGCAGGAATTCGGCCGGGAGCGCCGGACGCGCACCGCGGCTCGAGCGGCAGATTGGCAACAGGACTCGGTGACAGAGCTGCGCGAGCTTCTAGCATCTAGTATCAAGTAGCAAACCGGTTCCTCAAGTTCTTTAAGCCGGCCCCCCACCTTAATATTCCCCCGCAAGGGGGGAGGAGATAAGTCCCTTCCCCCTTTATGGGGGAAGATTAGGATGGGGGTGGTTTTTCGTGAGGATCATCCCACCTTTAGCGACGGCTTACCCAGCAACAGGAACATCGCCGCGCCGAAGAAGCTTACTACGGCCAAAACCGAGAAGGGAATCTGATAGCTTCCCACCGCGTCGAACATGATGCCGGCGAAAAGAGGGAACACCAGCAGCATTATATTCATCGGAATCATCGAGATACCGGTGATGCTGGCGAAGGCACGCCGCCCAAAGTAGAGTCCCCGGATCGCCGTGGTCATTGGCGTCCGTCCGCCGAAGCCGATGCCCAGCACCACGGCGAACAAAAGAAGCATGGGAAGCGTGTCGGCGGAGATTAGAATAACCACCGCGGCCGATTGAATCACCGAAAATCCAAATAGGGCCAGATGCATCGGCACTCGATCCCCGATATAGCCGCCCACCAAGGTAAACACGGCGCCTACCCCGGTATATGTGGACACCACCCAAGCCACCATTTGCAGTGAATATCCCAGGTCGGTGAGCATGGGTCCAAGATGCACCGTCAGGGTAACTATCACGATAGATGTCGCCGAATGGCCGATTGTTATAAGCCAGAAGGAGCGAGTGCGCAGCGCCTCCTGCCAAGTGAAATCTACTACTCCCCCTCCCCCCTCCCCTTGACCGCTGCCTGCCCTCTCGCCGGGCTCCGGTTGATCTTCCGGGCGTCCATCGGGGCGCAGTCCGTACTCCTCGGGCCGGTTCCGGATCAACCTGGATACCGGCCATGCCAGGATGATCAACACCACTCCTATCCCCGCGGCGGTGAGCCGCCAACCCAGCCGGTCCGGCTCGTCAGGGTCGATAGCCCAAGCCAACGCCGGCATCAGCAAAACACCACCAAGGGCAAACCCTTCCATCGCCAGGGACATGGCCATGGACCGCCGTTTCTGGAACCAGTGATTCAACACCGTCATCATTGGCAGCCAAGTGCCGAATCCCGCACCCATGCTCGCCAGCACGAATGCCCCGTAAAATTGCCACAGATTGTCCACCTGGCTGAACAAAATGAAGCCTATGCCCATAACCGGCAATCCGGATAAGACCATTCGCCGGGGACCAACTTTGTCCACCAGATATCCAGCCAGAGGTCCCATAATGGTGCCCTCGGCCCGGGTTAGCGAGAAGGCGAGAGATAGTTGGGCCCGGCTCCACCCGAATTCCCTTTCCAGAACCACAAACCAAGCGGTCATGCCCTGGAATATGGGCACGGTGCCGATAACCATGACAAAGGCGGCGACGCCGGTCAGCCACCAACCGTAAAATATTCTTTGTCTTGGCCTCAAACCGGAGGCTGGGATTCTTTCCTGGTTCAAATAGACCTATTCCCAGTTATTGATTTCATTGGTAATTTATTTCGCTCAATCACAGATTCCGGACCGATCGCGTTGGCGGTGCCCTCAAGAGTGTAACCCCGGCTTCGCGTTTGAGAAAGTTCTGGCTAGACGCCGCGCCGCACCCGGAGTAGTATCCGTGAGCCCCCCTTTTCTTAAAAGAGAGTTGGGGGAATTTCGCCGGGCGAATGGAACCAGCGATCTAGGAGGATGTTATGAATTACGGTCTGTTTATGATGCCGTCTCATCCACCGGAGCGGAGTATCTACGACGCCCACCAGTGGGACTTAGACTACTTGGTCCTGGCCGACGAATTGGGCTACGACGAGGCTTGGATCGGGGAGCATTTCACCTCTCCATGGGAGCCCATACCGTCTCCCGACATAATGATTGCCCAGGCTTTGATGCGCACCAAGCGGATCAAGCTGGCGCCCGGAGCCCACCTATTACCCTTTCACCATCCCGCCGAACTGGCGCACCGGGTAGCCTACCTGGACCACATCGCCCAGGGCAGGTTTATGTTCGGTGTCGGCGCCAGCGGTCTGCCCACCGATTGGGCCATGTTTGACGTGGACGGGGCCAATAACCAGCACCGGGAGATGACCCAGGAGTCTCTGGAGATCATCTTGAAGATCTGGGAGAACCAGGGGCCCTTTGAATATAAGGGCAAGTTCTGGAATGTGGAAGTCCCCGACACCATGTACGGCACGCTCAAGTTTTTCCTCACGCCTTTTCAAAAACCCCACCCGCCGATCGGCGTGGCGTCGCTGAGCTACAAATCCCCCAGCCTGATAATGGCCGGCGAAAAGGGCTTCATCCCCCTGACCCTGGCCTTCAACCCCGACTTCATCAGAAGCCACTGGGAGGCCGTGGAGGAGGGAGCGCAGCGGTCGGGCAAGACCCCCTCACGTAAGGACTGGCGGCTTTGCCGGGACGTGTACGTGGCCGACACCGACGAGGAGGCCCGGGACGCGGCGGTCAACGGCATGACGGGCCGGGTGTGGCGCGATTACCTGCTACCGCTGTTCAGAGAGTTCAACCTGATGCCCATCTTCAAGCACGATCCTGAAGTGCCCGACGATGCGGTGGACATAGACTATCTGGCGGACCACATGTGGCTGGTGGGTTCACCCGAGACGGTGGCCAACAAGATACGCACCCTTTACAACGACGTGGGCGGCTTCGGTTACATCATTACCATGGTGTTCGATCAATTGGAGAACCAGGAAGGCTGGGAGAAGTCTACCCGCCTGCTGGCCGAAGACGTCATACCCCGGTTGGCCGATCTGGTTCCCGAGTAAGGGATAGACTTCACGTCTAGCCCTCCTTTCGTAAAGGGGGGTTAGGGTGATCTCCCCGCTCAGCAGCACCCACCACCGGATAACAAGATTGATGCGCCCAATCATAGAACAAAGGTACCGAAATGCCAGACCTACCCCCCATTCCCGATAAGACCCTGGAAATATTGAAGGAAATCCCGACCCAAACTCTGATCGATGCCCTGTGGGTTAAAAACTGGCCCATGGGATACGTAGAAGGCTCTCGCCCCCTGCAGCTGGGCCAGAAGATGGCCGGCCGGGCCGTCACACTTCGGTTCGTGCCCCACCGGCCGGACCTAGCCGAAGACAAACCCAAAGGGGACCAGTCGGCCGAGTACGTGGCCTTTGAATTGTGCGGCCCCGGTGAGGTGCTGGTCATCGACGCCATGAGGTGGACCTACAGTTCAGTCGGCGGTGACATCAAATTCTTCCGGCTCCACCAGCGTGGGATCGGCGGGTTGGTGACCGACGGCGGAGCACGGGACAGTCAGTCGTTGAAGGAGTACGGCTTCCCCGTTTACAGCGCCAGCACCACCGCCAAGCAGGGGCCCGCCGAGTTCTGGCCCTGGCAAGTCAACGATGCTATCCAGTGCGGCGGCGTGCTGGTCCGCCCTGGCGACGCCGTGGTAGGTGACGATGATGGAGCCGTGGTGGTGCCCCATGCGATCGTAGACGAAGTGATTCAGATCGCCCACGAACGGGAAGAGGTTGAGGGGGTGATAAAAGCCCAATTGGAGATTGAGAAATGCTCGCCGGGGAAATACTATCCCTTCAACGATCGGACCTGGCAGCTATTCGAGGAAAAGACGGGGAAGAAGCGGGGAGGCTAGCCTACCGCCGCCTTGCTTACACGGACCTTCGACACTTTCAAGACGAAGGGTATGGTGCTCCCCGCAAAGGCGCGCTCGTTTGGTGAAAGAAGCTCAGGATTTCCCGCTGTGCGCCTAGCACTCCCGTCTCATGGTACGGCAGAGACCGGGCCAAGCAGAAGGGCTGCACGATTTTTTTAGCTTCACATAGCCTGTTTCGCGGCATGTTGGGGAATAGGTGGTGCTCAACCTGGTAGTTGAGGCCACCGTACATGAAGTCAACCAAAGGGTTAGGTTTGATGTTCCTCGCTGTTGACACCTGCTGGGTCAAGTAGTCCATATCGTTGCCGCTCTCCAAGATGGGCATACCTTTATGATTGGGAGCGAAAACTAACCCCATGTGCAAGCCGAACAACAATTGGTGGACCCCGATGAAAGCAACAGCATGCCAGGTGGGCAGCAGGTAGAACAGAATGCCGAAATAGGCCACAAAGTGTCCGGCGAACAGTAGTTGCTCAACAACCGGATACTTGCCCTTATGGCGCAGCAAGTAGAGGACGCCGGCCAATCTCAGGCCGAACATTCCCTCCATGGACAACATCGGATAAAAAAGCCAACTCTGATACTTAACGATTAACCGGTAGAAGCCTCTTTTGCTCAGAGCATCCTCTTCGGAAAAGGCCAGGACCGGAATGTCGATGTCCGGGTCCAGGCCGATCTGGTTCGGATTGCTGTGATGCCGGTTGTGTTTTTCCACCCACCAAGTGCGTTCCATCCCCAACAGGAATCCGATGGCCAAGCCGGTCATGTCGTTCCAGCGGGTCGACCGGAACATCTG
>CATMOE010000115.1:0-7296 GCA_950072105.1 uncultured Dehalococcoidia bacterium | reverse complement strand
GCTTTTACCCGGTTGAATGGATAAAGCACCAGGTAAGCGCCCAAAACCCCGGAAATCGCCCCACTGGCCCCTACCAGCGGCGTCTGAGAGCCGGGATCTATCGCGAAATGGGCCAGAGTAGCCACGACGCCGGTGAACAGGTAGAAAAACAGGTAGTTGACGTGGCCCAGCCGGTCCTCGATGTTATCCCCGAATACCCACAGGAACATCATGTTCCCGGCAAAATGCATGAACCCGCCGTGCATGAACATGGAGGAAAAGATGGTTACCCAAGTGGGGACGGGCGTCTCAATGCTCCGGGTGATAGCCCCGGCGGCGAATGCGGTGTAAGGCTCGCCCCGGGTCAGCTCTTCAGGGATGAAACCCCAAGTTAAGAAAAATACCCGGGCCTCAATACCACCTCCGCCACCCAAAAACCCCACACCACCCAAGGATAATTGATAGAGAAAAACCAGGGCACAGATGCCGATGAGAACTAAGTTAACGTAGGGGAAAGTGCCGTGGTGGACATCGGCGTCGGAGTAGGGAAACAAATGCTACCGGCTTCTGACCCGGTCAGCGTACGGCAAGGGTCCGGACAAGAGGGCCGGGAGAGGGTCCAAAGCGCTCAAGATTCAAGATCTGCGCAAGCGTGGACGATAACCGAGGCCGCGGTCTTCGCCTCCATCTTGTCCATGTTCAAAACCATGTGATAAAGCGTGGGTTCGTCGGGGTGTACTTTGAAGAACTTCCGGACGAATGCTACTCGCGCCCGGTCCACATCTTCCACGTGAGACTGGGCTTCATCACGGTCGAAACGCTCCCTGTGCATTATTACGTCCACCCGATGGTCGATGTTCGCCAGCAACCCAACGTGGATCACTCCGGGCATATCGGCCAGTATCCCGTTTGCGCCTCGGCCAATAATCACCACGTTACCTTTTTGGTGCAGGTCCTTTACCACAGTGGTCGTCGCGTCGATGAAAGCTTGATCGTCTACTTTGTGGGCCGTCGCAGTAGTTTCCCCCGCCAATTCCATGTAGGTTTCAGGAGGCAGGCTTTCGATCCCCCGGCCAAAGTAGGGCTCTCCGCTAACTCCGGATACGGCCGAGCGCTCCAGCATGGTTTGAACAAATCTACCCAGCCGGTCCCTGAACCTCTCGAACCGCTGCTCCTTGTCGATGAGGGCAGCCACGGGTGTGCCAACCAACTTAGCCGCCTGGGTAAACACGAGGCGGTCCACAAAATCCAGGTGCAATTGATCGGCCACTAATTGCCCAATGGTAACCGAACCGCAACCGATCGGACCGTTCACCGTTATCACCGGCATGGGATCCTCCTCTGCATTCTTTTAATAGCGAGTGGAGCTAATATTGAGCGGAGATGAGACCGTGTGGAATTTTTCGCGCCAGTCCCTTCACCCAGCGGCGGGACTCGGCCACTAAGGGGCCGGGTTTTCCATGAGCCGGTCCCGCCGTCGGGCGTATTCACCCGCCAGCAGGCCCATGGCCGAGGAATCGTACCATTCACCGTCTTTCCGGTGAGTTTTTCGGAGGTGTCCCTCCAGGACAAAGCCGAGGTGACGGCAGATCTGAAGCGCGGGCTCGTTGTATTCAGGGACATCTACCCAGACTCGGTGCAGACCAAGGTTTTCAAAAGCTTGGTCCAATAGGCGAATCATCGCCACGGTGCCGTAGTGGTGATGCCACAGCTCCTTGCGGCCGATCAGCAGGAAGAGTTGAGCCTCCTGCAAAGGCCACTCCACAACGAGCTGGCCTTCCCCGATATGGTCCCCTTCCTGGGAGTAGATGGAGTATATTTTGCGGTCTTCATTTTCGACAACAGCGCCCAGTTCCTCATCCGAGGCGTGGACCATTTCATGGGGAGAATATCCGGTGTGCAGCGGCTTCCCATCATCTCCCAAACCGTACCACATGGCGTTGACTTCAACGTCGTTCAACCATTCGGCCAGCCTGCCGACATCTTCCCGAGTAGTCCCTGTAAGCGTAACTTCCGGGAACATTTCTCCCCCTCCGCCAAGTGTTGCTGAGCGATGGAAAATATCCTAGATTCAGGCCGATCCAGCCTCGAAAGCTCGAAGGATGGTCTATTCTAGCAACCCAACTCTAGAAAATCAATCAGCATAGAAAACTCATATAATACATCCGCCCTACTATCGGACGACTGTGCATGAATCGGGAGACACTTAGGTAAAAAGCAGTCATTTACCTCGCACACCGGGCGCCAGGCAGCGAACCCCGCCCGTTGTCGTCTCACCGCAACCGACCAACGGGTTTGGTGGCGAGTTCTGGTAGTATATTCCGAGACCCCTGGGAGGTTCTAGAAAGAGGTAATAAAGAATGGTATCCGTAGATTATTCGCCGCTGGACAAACCTGAGATATCCATGAATTCCTTCTACCCTCGGCGAAACTGGACCCCTACGCCGGACGGGGCTGAGGACCATACGGTTACCGTGGCCGCTGGGGTTGATCTATCGTGCCGGTTCTTCCCGGTAGGCCAAGAGAACCCAACCATCCTGTTTTTCTACGGCAACGGGGAGACAGCCGCGGATTACGATAACATCGCCCCGCTATACAATCAGATCGGTGTCAACTTCTTTGTCGCCGATTACCGGGGCTACGGCCGCAGTGACGGTTCTCCGGCCTTCCGCTCCATGTTGTCCGATGCCCGGGAAGTGTTGGCGGCCCTCCGGCGAATCCTGCAATCGTCTGGATACACCGGCCCCGTTTTCGTGATGGGACGCTCCATGGGGCGTCATGCCGCGTTTGAACTGGCCGCATACTGCCAGGATCATATCCAGGGCCTGATCATAGAGAGCGGACGTCCCACCCTGGGTCAATTCACCCAAGGATTGGACGAAGAGCAAGCCCGCACTTTGCAAGCGGCTTACGAGGACAAAGTCCGGTCCATCGGCATGCCCGTACTGGTGATTCACGGCGAGATTGACACCTTGGCGCCGGTGCAAGAAGCGGTCGCCATGTTCCAAGGGTTTCCATCCCCCAATAAGAGGCTGCTGACGATTCCCGGTGCCGGCCATAATGATTTGCTATATCGGGGCATAGACGAATATTTTAGCGCAATTCGGGATTTCGTCTCACCGCCACAACAGGATTGAACCGGTGATCTAACCCCGGGCCGGGCATAGTATACTCAGGCATCCGGAAGACCCAACGATAGGAGAACCGATGCGAGAAAACACCCTGAAACAAAAACTGGCAGCAGGAAAAGCCGTCTTCGGCGTGATGCTCACCTTCCCATCTCCCCAGGTAGTGGAGATGCTGGGCGGGCTGGGGTTCGATTGGGTGCTGATCGACAACGAACACGGAACAGTCACCATCGAAAACTCGGAAGACCTGATCCGGGCCGCCGAGCTAAGTGGCGTGGCTCCCATCGTGCGCCCGGTCAGCAACAAGCCCGAGATTATCGCCCCCTTCATGGACCGAGGAGCTTGGGGCGTCCAGGTTCCCCACGTAAATACCGTTGAGGAAGCCCGCGCCGCGGTCGATGCCGTCAAGTACCATCCTTTAGGACACCGGGGCATGTTCAGCGGGAGCCGCCCGGCGGACTATGGATTATCAGGCTCCACTGCCGATTATGTGGAAGCTGCCAACCGCAACACCCTGGTCTGCCTCATGCTGGAGGAAGTCGAGGCCATCGAAAATCTCGAGTCAATGGTTGAGGTGGAAGGGGTGGACGTATTTTTCATCGGCTCCGGAGATTTGTCCCAGTCCATGGGATATCCGGGACAGCAAACGCACCCTGAGGTCCAGGAATTAATGGCCAAGGGAGTGAGCATCATCCGGGAGGCCGGCCAAGTTGCCGGGGTTAGCTGCCCCGACTCCTACGTTCCAAAATTCCTGGATATGGGTGTCCAGTATTTCCATGGCAGCGTCAACAGATTGCTTCAATCGTCCAGCACCGACTATCTAAAGGAAATGCGCGAAGCGGCGGACAGCAGGGGGTTGTAACCGTTCCCTTCCGCAGATCGGGGTTAAACCGGGCTTCCGCCTAGAAGTTGGACCCCCGTTACCATCGGAATACGGTTACGCGGAGATGCTACCTGAACCAAGCGGCGGTAGTATTCCACTTGCGGGGGGCCTGAGATCGGACCGTTTTGATGGCAACCATCGCCCAAAGCGCGCCGCCGATGATGTTGGTTACTCCGCTGAGCCACAGTGGTACGCTTATCAACGCGACCCCCATCACGGTTACACACAAGCCATATCCCACGCTCGTCAGTAACGGTGGTTTATTCGGTGATTTGAGAGTTGGCAGTACTGCCAGGTTCAGTCCCCACGCCGCCACGGCGAATACTATGTCTTGCCACATTCCAGGTCACCAACTTTCCAGAGAATCAATATGGGTCTTGGGCCTTAAGCACATCTAAGTCCAAATTGCCGCCCCTGCAATGAGCATCCCAGTCTTGATCTTAAGGTACGAGAGGACGGCTCATAGCCAGGCTCGTACACCAATCACGTGGCGGGGAAAAGGGCGCAAACATGGAACTGGCCGCCCGTTGGCCGTCTTGCCGCGGCGGCTGGTGCTGCCGGAGCAGGGGACAAGCGTCGGGACAGGCTTCGAAAACTTAGGCCGGTTTCCGGAATCCGGTCCTGAAGTTATATTATATGGGTAATCCGGCTGAAGGATATGACGAATGCCCGGTGGTCCAAAGGAAATCAGGAAACAACTTGACCGCAATAAACTAAGCCTCGGCCTGTTCGGCGTGAACTGTTCCGGCGGACTCGCCGTCACCACCGTGCCCGAGCGCTGGGACGCAAGCTGGGAGAACAACCAGAAACTCGCCCGTATGGCCGACGATGCCGGCCTGGATTTCATACTGCCTCTGGGACGATGGAAAGGATACGGCGGTGTCACCGACCATAACGGGTCCAATTTCGAAACGCTAACCTGGGCGACCGGCATACTGGCCAGCACTAGCGACATCATGGCATTCGGCACCGTTCACGTTTCGCTGTTCAACCCGGTGGTGGCGGCGAAGCAGATGGCCACGGCCGATCTTGTCGGTCAGGGCCGGTTCGGCCTTAATATCGTGTGCGGTTGGAATCACGACGAGTTCGACATGCTGGGCATCGACCTCGCCACACACGATGACCGCTACGACCAAGGGCAGGAGTGGATCGATATCGTGACCCGGGCCTGGACATCCGCTGAGCCTTTCGACTACGACGGCAGATTCTATCAGGTCCACAAAACCGACATTAACCCCAAGCCCTACGGCGGCGGGCAACCCTTGGTCGTATGCGCCGGAAACTCGGAGCGCGGGCGGGACTTCGCGGCCCGCAACGCTGACATGATGTTCACCAATCTTCGTATCGACCTGGACGAAGTGCCCGGCAATACCTCGGCGCTCAAAGAGCTGGCGGCGGGATACAACCGGGACATCGGGGTCTTTTCCAACGTCGCCGTTACCTGCCGTCCGACCAAGAAAGAGGCGGAAGAGTATTTCCAATATTATGCGGTGGAGAATGCCGACTGGGACGCGGCGGAAAATATGATCGTGGGCCGCGGCATTGTAAAACCCGGAATGACGGACGAGATGCACCAGGCAGCCCGGATACGCGCGGCCGCCGGCAACGGGGCATTACCGATAGTCGGCGACCCCGACGATGTCGTCGCCATGATGAAACGATTGTCCGAAGGCGGCATCTCGGCGCTGGCGATAGGATTCACGAACTACCTGGAGCATTTCCCTTATTTCCGCGATGAGGTGCTCCCGAGGCTAGTTCATGAGGGGTTGCGTACGGAATAGGTGTTGGCGAACCCTGGAGGATGCTTATATCTCGTCCTAGGAAACAATCTTGTTTTTCTTCCCAAACCCTGTCGGCGCGTCCGAATTTGAACGGCTGATTTGACCAATTTCGTGGGTATTCTATATAGTGTTCACAGAGAGGATACTGTGGCGCCGTGGGGCTGTTCAGTGTCCTTGCCACAGTCCCCAATTTTGAGTCTTACCGAGATCAAGGTAAGTTATGGAGCGAGATGAGTTACAAAGCTGAGTACATCTGGGTTGACGGACAAAAACCCACCGCCAAGATGAGATCCAAGGGCAAAGTGATCCCCGACGGCGAAGAGCCGCCCATCTGGGCCTTCGATGGTTCTAGCACCAACCAGGCCACCGGAGAAAACTCCGACTGCGTTCTGAACCCCGTTTTCGTTTGCCCCGACCCCATACGCAGGGGGGACAACAAATTGGTCATGTGTGAGGTCCTCCTCACCGATATGACCCCCCATCCTTCCAACACCAGGGCGCCCTGCGCCGCGTCGGCCAATAAGTACTCCGCCATGGACATGTGGTTCGGTATCGAGCAGGAATACACTTACTTCGACGGTATCAAACCCTTGGGCTGGCCGGACAACGGTTTCCCCGCTCCCCAGGGTGGCTACTACTGTGGCGTCGGCTCCGATGAGGTGTTCGGACGTCCCATCGTGGAAGAACATCTAGACGCCTGTATGTATGCCGGATTGGCCATCGCCGGGATCAACGGGGAGGTCATGCCCGGTCAATGGGAATTCCAGATCGGCGCGATAGGCACACCGGCCGTTGCCGACCACCTCTGGGTCGCCAGGTGGCTGCTCTACCGCATCGCCGAGAATTTCAAAGTCAGCGCCACCTTGGACCCCAAGCCAGTCAGAGGCGACTGGAACGGCGCCGGCGCCCACACGAATTTCTCCACCCTCGACATGAGAAACGGCTACGACGCCTGTGTTGCCGCCGCCGAAGCTCTGGGCGCGAACGCCGAACTTCACATCGCCAACTACGGACACCGCATCGAAGAACGGTTGACCGGCGAACATGAAACCTTGTCCTACAAGGAGTTCAGGTGGGGTGTCTCCGACCGCGGCGCGTCGGTCAGGATCCCCTGGCAAGTCGCCCGTGATCAGAAGGGCTACATCGAAGACCGCCGCCCCAACGCCAACTGCGACCCCTACATCGTAACCCGGCTAATCCTAGACACCGTCTGCGGAGCCGCCATCGGGGAGTAGGGGTTGCGCCCAACTGGGGACCACTGGGCTGATCGATAAACGCAAGGACCCGTCCCTGTTAGACAGGAGCGGGTCCTTTAGTTTTGCGCGGAATTCCGTGGTTGACGCCACGAGCAACGGCCACGATGCTAGGTTTTGCTAATTAACGAACCACCTTATCCTTCATATGAGCCTGTGGCAGATGGTCACGATGGCTGGTGGAGACGGAGTAGGGAGCCTGTCTCAGAAAGACCTTTCCACGACGAAACGCGTCGGCTGTAGATGTATAACCGCAATATTTGGCGCTAAGG
>CATMOE010000114.1:0-7353 GCA_950072105.1 uncultured Dehalococcoidia bacterium | reverse complement strand
TGTCCTGCTCCTTTTTTGCAATTCTAGGAGCGGGACTCTCTCTTAGCTACCTGTTCAAATTTCCCAGACCACCTCAGTCGCACGGTAAAAAAGATCCTTTGGCACGAAATCGGGCACTCAATGGGCTACGGCCACAGCAGCAATCCCCGCAACGTGATGTATCGACAAACTGTTACTCGATTTGCAGTAGAACGAGATATTTCAAAAATCATATCTCAGCGCTGGTGGCGGAATATTCCTCTTTGTGGGGGCGGGAGTTACCGGTATTCTTTTGAGTCCGGCGACACCTACACGAGGTTCGATTTATTTGTGCTTCCCCCAGGAGTGAACGCGGCTGATATCTCGTCAGGTAAGGATCGGATTTACATCGATTGCGGAAAGTCCAACACAACTAGGTATAGTGGCTCTTGCAATGTTGCGAAAGGAGCAACCATCTATGTATTCAACACCAGTTCCTACACTGCTCTCAGATTAAGCGGAGAAATAATCTTGTTACAAGAACCACCTTGGCCCAATATGGATTGGGATGGCGCCGCGTTTCAATATGACGACGCTCAATTGCGCAAATATTGGGACCTTTTTCATTAAGTGACCGTAATTGAACGAATACCTATATTCAGTTGGGGTTTGGGAAAAAATGTGGCCGCCCTCTAGGGGGGGTCACCACGAAGTTCCCGAACATTGTGTATTTGGGCCGCGGAAGGCATTGCCAGACTATCGAGCCGCAAAATTATTACAATGTCAAGATAGGCTAGCTTAGGTCCACCGCATCGCTCACCGCCTCCGGTTTTCAAGTTTGACGAACCTCCGGACACGTCTAGGAGAGTGTAGCCCAATGTTTTCGAAAGTCTTGGTAGCCAACCGTGGTGAGATTGCCGTTAGGGTGCAGCAGACGCTGAAGACCATGGGTACAGCTACGGTTGCCGTATATTCGGACCCCGATAACACCGCGCCCCACGTATCGACGGCCGATGAAGCCTGGCCTCTGGGTGGTCAGACCGCCGCGGAGACTTACCTGGATATGGAGAAGCTCCTAACTATCGCCCAGAGGTGCGGCGCTGAGGCGATCCATCCTGGCTACGGGTTCTTGTCGGAAAACCCAAGTTTCGCCCGGGCCTGCCTTGAGGCGAATATCGTATTTATTGGTCCCACCCCGGAAAGCATGGAAGCGCTGGGCGACAAGATACGTTCCAAGCAATTGGCCCGTCAAGCGGGAGTTGCGGTGGTGCCCAATTCTCCACCTTGCGACGGGATAGATACCGCCGTGGAGGAATTCGTGGCATCTTGGGGGTTTCCCTTGCTGGTCAAAGCCGCCGCCGGAGGAGGAGGGCGGGGGATGAGGCTGGTTAACAGCCTTGAAGAACTGGCCCCGGCTTTGGATTCGGCCGCCCGAGAAGCCCATGCCGCATTTGGTGACGGCCGGGTGTTTTTGGAACACTACGTCCGGCGGCCCCGCCACGTTGAGATTCAAATCCTGGCCGATAGCTTCGGCAATACTGTTCATCTCCTGGAACGGGAATGCAGCATCCAACGGCGTTACCAAAAAATCATCGAAGAAACCCCTTCTCCCGCCTTAACGCCGGAACTGCGGCGCCAGATGGGGGAGGCCGCGGTGGCGTTGGCTCGTTCCGCTGGGTACGTCAATGCCGGGACGGTGGAGTTTCTGCTGGACCCGGAGAACGGACAGTTTTACTATTTGGAAATGAACACCCGGCTACAGGTGGAGCATCCCATCACCGAAGAGGTGCTGGGTATCGATCTGGTCGAATGGCAGGTGCGCATCGCATCCGGCGAGGAGTTGACCTTCAAGCAGGATGACATCCATGCCAGGGGCCACGCGGTGGAATGCCGCATCTACGCTGAAGACCCGTACAACGATTTCGTTCCGTCCGTAGGCACGCTGAAGACTTGGCTCCCGCCCAGCGGACCCGGATTACGTTTGGACAGCGGGGCTACCCAAGGACAATCAATATCCACTTATTACGACCCCATGTTGGCGAAACTGATCGCCTGGGGGCCGGACCGGTCATCGAGTCTACACCGAATGGACCTGGCTTTGTCCGAGTTTCCTGTATTGGGAGTAGTGACCAATATCTCTTTTTTGCGTCAGGTTATTCGTCACCCTCGGTTTCTAGAGGGAGATTATGACACAGGTTTCATAAGTAGCGGCATGGACGTTGGGCAGCCGGAATTTTCGCAAAAAACTCTCGACCTAGCCCAGGCTCTGGCGGCATTGGCGGCGGACGCGGTCTCTCCTCAAAGGCCGCGGATTCAAGCAGGCCAGGCGGCGGACGAGAATAACCCCTGGCTATCCGCCGGCAAACTGAGGCTGCCGTGAGTCAGGGACAACTACGCCAGCGATCTCCGGTATCGGACCAAGTTTTCGATTACCGGGTAGAAACCCAGGGTGAACTCGTGAGGGTGGACCTGGGCGGAAATGAGATTGAACTGACCGTCACGACACAGGATGGCCAACAGGGATGGTGCACCACCTCTGATGGCAGCCTGCACTCGTTTGCGTGGGCTTGGGCTGGGAACTCCCTGGAGCTTTGGCTGGACGGCGATGTTTTCATTTTTGAAAGAGTTGAGCGTAGAGCGCGCTCGGATCGGGAAACCTCAGTCGGCGGCAGCGATATCTTGGCGCTCATGCCCGGAACGATTAAACAGATATTGGTTGCGCCGGGGGATTCCGTGAAACGTGGCCAGACGGTGATCATCATGGAATCTATGAAGATGGAGCTGACGATCGCCGCCCACCGGGACGGAGTGGTCAAGCGGATCCCGGTAGAGCAGGGCGGCCAGGTAGAAAAAGGCATGCGTTTGTTGGAGTTGGAGGACCAGCCAGACTCGGCCGGCTAGCAGTCCTCAACCGGGAATCATTCCCCGGCCTTAGATAGCCGAAGCGCCGATGAAAGTTTGACGGCGATTGAAATGACAGTTAATCATATGCCGATTGCTTCCTTAGAAAAGTGGCATAATGCGGCATATAAGAATTTAGGCCGCTGAGGAGCCCAATTATGGCGCAGGTAAGATACATCGTAGATAACGTCGATGATGCCGTTGCATTCTACGTCTCAAAGCTTGGCTTTGAACTTGAACAGCAATTTGGTCCGGCGATAGCGTTGTTGGTACATGGCGACTTGACGCTATTGGTTTCGGGGCCTGTGGCGTCAGCTTCCAGACCGATGCCCGATGGGACGGTGCCCAGCGCAGGGGGAGGCTGGTCCAAGTTCGTATTGACTTTCGACGATCTGGAATCCGTCGTCACAAAGCTCAAGGGCGAAGGCGTGGAATTCCGGAACGAAATCGTGGAGAACGATGGCCGCAAACAGATCCTCTGCCAAGACCCTTCCGGCAACCTGGTTGAGCTCTTTCAAGCTTCGTAGAAGTACTTATCAGACCCGGCGTGGATCCCTTCCGTTTTGCTAACTCTAGATCCGTCCTTTGAAAGCCATTTTCCTCTGAACCCTGTGCTTCCCTACTGACGTTAGATAAATGGAAGGTACATTTATGAATCAGCCGGGATAGGGTATGGTGCAATCTTCGATTGTCGAATATATTTGGTGGGATCGATTGATAGACGGGGAGAGCAATCTCGATGCTGGAAATGAGAACGGTAACCCCGGACGAGTTTGTTGAGTGGGTTCGAGTTGAGGCGAGGGCCTACGGGAACCGGCTGAACAACGACCCAGAGGTATTGAGGCCGCATTTCGACTTGGACCGTTCCATCGCCGTGTTCGATCAAGGCAACATCGTCGGCGGCGCTCACTCCCACCGGCTTGAGATGTCCATTCCTGGGGCTTCAGCGGTTACGGCGGGGGTGGCCAACATTGCCGTGCAGCCTACCCATCGGCGGCAAGGTGTGATGACCAGGATGATGCATCGTCAGATCCATGATCTACACGAGCGTGGAGAGCCTCTAGCTGCGCTGTTTGCCCGGGAAAGCTTGATCTACCGCCGGTTCGGGTATGGCATCGGATCGCTGCAAGAGGAATGGTCGATCGATCGCCAGAACAACGCATTTGCTCGGCCGATCGAGAGTAGTGGCCGGATCGTTTTCGTTGATCCAGAAGATACTCCGAATAAGTTCCCCGAGATTTTCCGCCGAAGTACGATGGACCGCCCAGGCGTGTTCCAGAGGGCGCCGCACCATTGGGAGCGCGACTCCCAAGCGCCGGAGCACCGCCAAGGAGGCCAAGGAGGCCTGTTTTACGCGGCCTATGAGGATGGTGGGAGAATCGACGGCTATGCAACGTACCGGATCGTCGGCACTACCCTTACCGTGAACGAGTTGATGGCGGTGTCTGAAGAGGCGAATACCGCGTTGTGGCGGTTTTGTCTTGATACAGATCTGATGAGTTGCACTGAGGCGGTGAGGCGCCCGGTAGATGACCCTTTGCCGTGGATGTTGGCCGACCCACGCCGCTTGCAGAGATCGACACGTGATGGGATGTGGGTGCGTGTGATAGACGTAAGCGCCGCCCTAATGCTCCGGCGGTATATGCAGAGCGGCCGTTTAGTGTTGGAGATTCGGGACGAACTATGTCCTTGGAACGACGGGCGGTTCGAATTGGAGGGATCTCCCGAGGGGGCCACATACCGAGCTTCAAATTTATCGCCGGATCTGGCGATCGGTGTTTCCGATCTGGCTTCAGCGTTCATGGGCGTCGTAAGTTTCAGCACACTAGCGCAAGCGGGCTTGGTAGTTGAGCACACGCCGGGAGCACTACTCCGCGCTGATCGCATGTTCGCGGTCCAGTATCAGCCTTGGACTCCAAGCCACTTTTAGTGGCGGAGTGTCCGCGCACCCCATCCACCGGTCCGGATAAACAGACAGAAACCGTTATAATCCAGGTCGAATCACCAAGAGGAGAATGAGTCATGTACGTCATCAGAAGAATCGCCAAAGCGCAGCCGGGGAAGGTATGGCAGGTTGCCAGCTTGCTGACCAAAATATGCGCTGCCTACGAGGAGCAAGGCCGCCCCAAGGCTCACGTATATGTGTCCCAAGGCCTGCCGGGAACGCCCAACGTGGTCTATGCCCAGTGGACCCAGGAAGTAATAGAGCCCAACTTCCTTTCCAAGGTCCCCGAGGTGGTACGGACCCTGAACGCCGAGATGCAGGCGCAGCTCGAGTCTTACGAGATCGAGTTCTACGAGCTAGTCACCCCGGAGAAGCTTGTGGAGAGGGGCGTCTCGTAGAACAGTGGCCGGGGGCAGCCCTCTGGTTTGATCCGAACCGATCGAAGGCCACCGGATACACCGGGATGATTATGCGATTGAACTTCGCGATTCGGTTCAACATTTACGACACGCGAAGGGAACTGAAACCGAAGTTACCTATCAAGGCGCGTTCAGCGTATTGCTTAGGAAACTGAATGCCCAGGGGTTCACTGAGGCGACAATACGTAGAGCCGCCCCGAAGTGGTTGCGGGATCTGGACTATAGACGTAGCTTCTTCCCGGCGCTAGCTTCTCCTGGTAGAGAACCTCCTCGTGATCGCCATAGGTGATGATCAGCGCGTACCAGTCACCACGAGGCAGATCAATATCCGCGTAGCCTTGCTCGTTTGTTCGGTAACGGCCCAATCCCGTTACAACGACCTCCGCATCGGAGACGGGCTCACCTGCCCGGTTAAGGACCCGGATCCGGCTACCGGCCGAGGGCGGGATGTGGCCGGTGGGCGGCGGACTGTGCTGGCTTGCCTGAACAGGCTTCGGATTCTCCGGAACTAATGCTAGGATATCTTTCTCATAGCCCGTCTTTTTTGGTGTCATCCAATCTGTGCCATACTTGCGCCGCAGGTATTCTTCCGGTGGATTCGGCACCAAGAACATCTCCCCAATAAATTCAATCTCCTTTAGATCAGTGACCAATCGGACCGGGATTGGGATTCCGGGGTACTGGAATATGGAGTCGTCTATGATCCAGTTGCACTCCCAGTCGATCCGTATATCGTACTTAATCATCGCCACACTAATGCAGCGATCGTTGCGTTCCAATTTGGCGAAATACCCGTTGTGCCTGAAGGAAGCTACAGCCCGGTCTATCAGATCCTCGGTAAGGCCATGAAGTCCGATGACCGAGCTGAGATCCAAGTCGTCATCCCAAGGAATGAGTCCGTTGTCCCTGATTGCGCCGAGACATGTGCCTTGCCGAAGAAAGAAGACCACCCCTAGATCATCCATAATCTTCTTTGTTTCCCTCAGTAATTTTTCGGCGGTGGCTAAGTCTATCGGTTCGGCGCCCGCATATGACTTCTCCAACGCCGCTTCATCTGCGCCGTCGCTCGTTGCCAATCTTTTATCCTTATCCAACCGATGAATCGGAAAATACGTCGATCAACATAATTTAGCTTAGTCTGCCCAGTTATATGGCTAAGGCGGTTTGAGAGCCGGATACCCAGTTGGGAAGGGGCGGCTGGCAGACACGCTTCGCTAAGAGCCTGGGGAACTCTGTTCCTCCAGAGTGTCCGCCGATCCCAGCCCTTCAAGAGCCAAACCGTAGCCCAAAAGCTCTTGCATCATCCGTTTAACGTATTGGGTCAACAGGACCCGGCTGTAGCGCAACACCAAAGGCGATTGTTGGGCCAACTGCTCCGCCAAAGCCCAGGCCCGTGGCAGCAACTCGTCCCTGGGTAAAACCTCGCTGACCAAGCCCAGTTCCAAGGCTTTCTGGGCGTCGATGGTCTGGCCGGTCAACAGAAAATACCTGCCCCGGTTCAATCCTAGCAACATAGGGTAGATGACGTGCATGCCGTCGCCGGGAATCAGTCCGTTGATGAAATGCCCCGAGTCTTGAAACGAAGCCTCTTCCGAAGCCAGCACTATGTCGCAAAGCAGGGGCAGTTCCGAGTGCCTTAAAGCCGGGCCGTTGATGGCGCTGATCATGGGAACTTCGATGTCTAATAAGTTCATCAGCAGGTGCTTGCCTTCCCAGTAGGTCTTGTCCCATTGGCTGGGCGATCGCCTTGGCCGAGACTCCCGGGTTCCCGGAGGACCGGTGAAAGCGTCGCCTGCGCCGGTCATGATAACCACCCTGTTTTCCGGGTCGCTGCCTATGTCGTGAAACACCTGGGGCAACTCCTCGTGAGGCGTGCCACCCCATTGCAGGCTGTCCCCGTTGGTATGCAGAGTAATCTGAAGGATACCGTCCCTGCGCTCCATACGCACGCTTTGGTACTTGTTGGCATATTCGTCCAGTGTTGACATAGTCCGCCTCCTTTACGTATTTAATCCCTAAGATCGACGATATGTTTATGATGGAGCCGTCTTCAGCCCGGCGCAACCTAGGGCGAGTTGCCTCACGGGCATGGTAGTCGGAAAAGGTGTAAAATCAGGGCCGCCGATTCAT
>CATMOE010000113.1:0-7451 GCA_950072105.1 uncultured Dehalococcoidia bacterium | reverse complement strand
GACCAACAAAGGCTACTGGTGCGATTACGCTGTCGATTGGGTGCGGATAAAAACTGACTGGGATCTCAGTGCTACCAAGGCCGAGTGGGAAGCCCTTCAAGAGATGCTGGAGACCTGTGACAGTACGCCGTCCATACCAGCCGTTTCCCCCAAGGCCGAGTCACCGGCAACAGTGAAAGAAGCGGTGCCGCCTGCCGCCGCTTCCTCCAATTCATTAGACGTCCGGATTGCATCGATCGACTGCAAGGGCAAGCCGGAAGTCGTGACCATCGAGAACTCCGGAGCATCCACTCAGGATTTGACGGGATGGAAGGTCTCGGATGACGGTCTAGGCCACACCTTCAACTTTCCCAATGGATTCTTATTGGGGTCTGGTTCTTCGGTGAAACTGGTCTCCGGAGGGTCCGGACAGGACACTGAGAGTGTCATTTACTGGAAAACACGGACGGTCTGGAACAACGATGGTGATACTGCCCGGCTGTTCGACCCATCGGGGGAAACGGTGTCGGAACGGGAGTGTCCCTAGGGAGACTACAAGAGGGAGATTGTGGGATGGACATACAGAAGCTTATCCAGGTCATAGCCGATGTCTTCGGCGGGAAAAAGCAGACCGGGGACACCAGTTCTCTGTTAGGCCAGGTCTTGACTACTGCCAGAGAGGCACAGGAGGATGGCGGCGATGAGCCCCCAGCCAAGGTCTCACCCCAAGGCGGAGGTCTGATCGGTTATTACGGCCTTACCGATTGGTGGCTCTCCACATTCACCGAGGAAGAGAGGAGGAAGATACAGGCCGTGCGTCCTACTCTGGTCGTTGGAGATAACGAAGACATTATCATCCCGGAACGCTCCTATCCGGGGTTTACCACTGGCTGGTTGGAGAATAGGCTATCATCTTTGGCGATCGAGTTTATCGGATCAAAGGAAATGGACATAGCCGCGAGATTGCTCGCCAAGGCCGAGGAGGCCGGGGGCGCCAAGCTCCTTGACCGGCACTTTGCCTATCAAGGAATGGCCCAGGCCTACTACCGGCACCGGAACGACGATCCCGAAGCCCTGGACCTGGCCATCGACGCCTGCGAAAAACAGATCCACTTGGGGCCGGAAGCCGCAAAAGTGTTCCTGGCAGAAGACACTGAAGATTATCTCCCAGCGCATCACGGATTCCAGCAGCTGGCCATCATCCGGGAGAGAGAGAAGGACTACGCCGAAGCCATCCGGTTGTGCAGAGAAGCGATGGCCCAGGGATGGGGTGGCGAATGGGAGAAACGTATCGCTAGATGTGAGAACCGGTTGGCCAAACTTGAATAGTTGGTGCTGTTTTGCCCAATGCGGTATCAAGCCGGACGTAAGGCTCCGGGGGATCAAGCAGCCTCCCCATCGTGGCGTGCCAGTTCAGTTAATAGCGCAAAGCCCAGCCTCGCTGTAGCAGCCCAATAGGACGCGCAACATTCCCCGGCGGACTCCCGGTCCTCTTCCAGGATTAGTCAATCCTGGCTCCGTCTCGCATCTGCCCATAGAGCCCAGAACCCTGAGCAGGGCTCCTACCAGACGATTACAATGGGTTGACAACGACAATCGTTATAGCTTATATTGCGTCTCCGTGTACCGTCATTGACCAATTGGTGCCGCCTCCTTGCGAACTTGGTCATACTTATTGCGACAAGAAAATTGGACTCGGATGAGTCCGGCTTTCTTTGAGGCTGCCGCACCGTGGTACCTTAATTCGAGTTTTTGGAGCTCCATTTATGCCCAACCTAACACCGAGACACCCAAGCATCGTAATCCTTTTCTCGGCAATGCTGTTCCTCCTGTCCGCGGTGGCCTGCGGCTCGTCCGCCGAACCGGTGATAGTGGAAAAAGAGGTGGTCAGAGAGGTTGTCAAAGAGGTACCGATTTTCAAAGAGGTAATCAAAGAGGTACCCAAGGAAGTGATCATTGAGAAAGAGGTGATCAAAGAGGTGATCAAAGAGGTGTTGGTGTTTGCGACACCGCTCCCAGTGGCGCCTGCCGCGGTGGCGCGCGCAGGAGGCCCTTCCGGCACTCTGACAGTAAGCCTTGAAAACTTGGGCGCGCAGGTCACGGACCCGATCCTGCAAAGCCGGGCTGGGCATGCTCAGTACCAAGCGCCAATCTATGACGCCCTGCTGGGCTTTAACCACGAATCCCTGTATGGCGGGGTCGGCCCGGGCGTTGCCAAAGAATGGGGAATTGATCCCGACGGCAATAGTTGGACGTTCAAGCTCGAAGAAGGCCTGACGTTCCACGATGGCGAACCGCTGACCGCCGAGGACGTCAAGTTCAGCCTCGAACGTACGATGTTTCATCCGGAGACCGTGACCAGTGATGCCAAACGCCTGGCCAAGCAATTGAGACAACCTCCAGAAGAAGCCATCGAGGCGATTGATCCACTCACCTTACGGATATTCACCAATGGGTCCAAGCCCCATTTTTGGAGCAACCTAACCCGGGCAGTCTTCCAAGGCGGCCAGATAATGCCAAAGGGGTATATCGAGACCGTGGGAGACGAGGCATTCCGTAAGAAGCCTATGGGGAGCGGCCCTTGGAAATACGCCTCCCACTCAGTTGGAGACTACTTCGCGTACGAAGCCTTCGACAATTCTCACCGAGGAGTACCACATTTTCAGGAACTCAAACTATTATTGGTCCCTGAAGAAAGCACCAAGATAGCAATGCTCCGGACTGCTCAATCCGATATCGTAGATCTGGTTCCCGAATCAGCCCCAGAAGTGATCGATTCGGGAGCGCAGGTGACGGTGATCGAAGGCGTCGGAATGTTCATATTCCAGTTCTGGGGTCTTTACTTCGATGAAGCTAAAGGGCTTCCACTTACCGATGTACGAGTACGCGAGGCCTTATCCTATGCCATAAACCGTCAGGACATAATAGATTACACCTTGAACGGTTACGGCAGGCCTTCGATGCCATTCGCCACGTTCCCAACAAGTGTGGAAGTAGATACACCTCGGTGGCAGAAATGGGCCAAAGAGACCCTGGTCTATGACCCAGACCGCTCCAAGGCTTTGCTTAAGGAAGCAGGCTACGGCGACGGTCTCGAACTAACCATGTGGAGTACCAATTTCTCCGGCACACCTTACATGAACGACATCAGCCAAGCGCTGGGGGGCTTCTGGGAAGAGATTGGGGTCAAAGTGGACTTGAAAGTCGTCGAAGGTGGTATTTGGAGACCAATGACCCGGAAGAAGGGGAATAGCAAGTGGGACCAAGCGATGAATGGGGATATAAGCATCTATCGCAATGCAGGCCGGCCTCTTCCGGTACCCCGTTACAACACGACGTTCGATCCTGGTAGTAACCACCATGCTTTCGGGGATGCAGACCACATGACTCCCCAAGCTGAGGAATACGTCAGGTTAAATGAGATTGCCGTGTCATCGATGGATGAAGCCAAGAGGTTCAAAGCCACCAATGACATCATCCAGTTAGTAGTCGACCAATGGATCGGGATTCCCATCGTGCAGAGCGTAAGCCTATACGCCACGAATGCTGATAGCGTCGGCCACTGGCAAGGCATATACGGTCGCGGGGAACTAGGTGACGTTTTCCATCGTATTCCACACCCCGAAGGCAACCCTTGGCCACGATAGTCTTTAAGTAACCGCAAAAGACGCTTACCTCCGACAGTCCCAAGATCATCGGAGGTAAGCGGCAATGGACTTCTTTCAGATTCTTAGGGGCAGTATATATCAGGCCACACTGCCACCGGCAATTATTTGCAAAAATACATACTGAATCGCCTCTTGCAGGGGATCGTACTTCTGTTCATAGTCGCGCTGATCGTCTTTGCTTTAAGCCGTGCCACCGGCAACCCGGCAGAATTACTAGTTCCCGACGACGCTACAGAAGACGAAATTCAATTCATAGAACATCAGCTGGGACTGGATCGTCCCTACCACGTCCAATTATTTATCTTCTTGTCGGGAGCTATAAAAGGAGACTTTGGGGAATCTATAGCCTATAAACAACCTGCCCTTGACTTGTTCTTTGATAGGCTGCCAAACACCTTGAAACTAATGCCTTTGTCAATGGGCATCGCCGTAGGTATTGCGATACCACTAGGTGTTCTATCAGCGACTCGCCGAGGCACATGGATCGACAAACTAGCCAGTAGCATCGGAGTTTTCGGAGTTGCGACGCCGAATTTTTGGCTGGCAATAGTTGGCATCTATATATTCAGTGTATGGTTGGATTTACTTCCCCCTGGAAGGATGGGGGGGCCCAGCCATTACATTATGCCTGCGATCACTCTCGGGACTTTTTCCGTAGCGGGTATGATGCGGCTGATTCGGTCCAGTATGCTGGAAGTACTGGACACCGAGTATGTCAAGCTAGCGCGCATCAAGGGATTGCCTGAATGGAAAGTGTTTTGGAAGCACTCCCTTCGCAATGCCTTGATACCAGTACTCACCTTGTTCGGCGTCTTCGTCGGGGGGTTCGTCACCGGGGCCATCGTAACGGAAACGGTCTTCGCATGGCCCGGCATTGGACGGTTAACGATTGATGCGGTAGCTCAGCGCGACTATCCACTGCTCCAAGCGGTCATCCTTTTAGATGCCGTCATTATCCTATCCGTCAACCTGGTTGTTGACATCCTCTATGCCTATTTAAACCCCAGAATCCGATTCGATTAGGTAGTGCAATGGCTGGCGATCGCGCGAACACCAAATTACCAAGGCTAGGACTCTCAAAGGAACAGCAAGGCGAGTTGGCCTACGAGCTTAAGCACCTGCCCTGGATACCATTAATCATCATTGGCATCATGGTTTTTGCAGCAGTCTTCGCCCCAATTTTAGCTCCTTATTCACCCACAAAACAGACGCTCCGCGACAAACTCTTACCGCCTGCCTGGCAAGAAGAGGGCACCAGCGAACACCTCTTGGGTACAGATATCCTGGGTAGAGACATCTTGAGTCGCCTGATTCACGGGGCGAGGGTCAGCCTGATCGTCGCATCCACCGCGCTGTTGTCTGGTGGAGTCATAGGTGGTGCCCTTGGAGTCATCTCCGGTTATGTCGGCGGCAAGGTGGATACACTGATTATGCGAGCGGTGGATGCCACTCTGGCGTTTCCCACCATATTATTTGCGTTGCTCTTGGCGGTGACCATGGGGCAAGGATTATTAACCGTGGTGCTTGCGGTGACCTTAATCCTTTGGGCCCGGTTCGCCCGCGTCACTCGGGGCGAGGTACTGGCCCTAAAAACCAACGATTATATCGCCCTGGCAACGATCCACGGCTGCTCCAGCATCCGTATCATGGCAATCCACATCATGCCCAACGTGTTTAATACGTTCATGGTGATGCTGACCCTTCACGTTGGGCTGGTCATCTTGACTGAAGCGTCACTGAGTTTTCTTGGCGCGGGGATACCGCCCCCTACACCTTCTTGGGGCCAGATGGTGGCCGATGGCCGGGCCAAAGTAGCCTCCGCCTGGTGGATTTCCATCATCCCGGGCGTAGCAATAACAATGGTCGTGATTGCGTTCAACGTGTTTGGCGACTGGCTCAGGGACCGTTTGGACCCAAAGCTCCGACAGCTTTAAGTGTGGTATAGCAGGGTCGGCACGGAAGGACTCATGCCCCGGACTCGACTGCATTAGTACACGAATACTCCACGACACCAGGATGTTGTCTAGCAGCGGTCAGTCGGGTCATGATAAATGGCGTAGCTCGTTCTCCGCATCCTCTGGAAAAACCTTTTTGCTAGCCGGTCGCTTACGAGCTTGGCAATGTCACCGGCCCACAACATCATGGCTGCTCCCACCAGGATGACTGCCAAGCCTCCGAAAAGCAACCAGCCATTGGCGTCGAAACATAAACATGGGGTGCCGATAACGATGAGGTACCCGCCAGCTATAATCGTCGCGACCGATACTAACCAGAGCCCTACGGATGTAACTGCAAGGCAGGCACCTCTGGTGACGATTTCCAGCCTAGTCATCAATCACTCCTATGTGTAGTTAGCCGCGCGGAATACTCGCCACGGCTATTCTACCACTGTGCCCGCCCCTAGACCCGGATGATTTGGATGGGCCAGCCATAAGCTAGAGGCCCATGATAGAAACCAGTGTAGGCGGCAACTGGCGGTTCTGCGGCCCACGCCGTTACCGAAACCTGGCCGACCGCTTCCCAGTTCGGGCCCGAACTGCGCCTCCTGAGAAAAAGCCTGCGCTTCGGAGTATCATGACTTAGATTCGGCCCGCCTACGACGAATATCAGGCCCGAACCGAGCGGGAAATTCCGGTGGTGGCGCTGGGACGTAAGGGGCCGGGAAGGGAAATCGGACCCGGGCCGGCTGGGCATGAGGTTTCCCTGGAGTTCAGCACCATTAAGCCACTTCGATTGCCCCACCTGCATACATTTGATCCCTGACAACCTACAGGAGTTACCGACTTCTCTAGACCGGCGATTTCTTCTCCAACAGCGCTCAATGGCTGCAACTGCTGTCCATCGGCTGGCTGGTGCGCGACTTGACAGTGGAATCATCGACATCGGTCTTGCAGGTCGTGATCGTGGGCGGATTGAGCGCCTTGCCGGTGTTGCTGGTCGGCCCTTGGGGCGGGGTGTAGGGCGACCGGGTGGACCGGCGCAAGCTGCCCATGAGTATTCAAACTTTCATGACGGTCCTTGCCGTCCTTTTTGCGACGCTGGTCGTCTCGGACCACAGACTAGGGCTTTCCGATCAATTGGGAGTCGGGCTAGCCTACAGTTACGTACTTGCCAGCGGAGTCTGCCTGGCAATCGCCCAACCAATGCGTCAAGCACTGATTGCCAATACTGTTCCAGCCGGGGGGTTCGGGAAGCCGTACTCCGGGAAACTGCCCGCCAAGACTGCCTGACCGCCCAGTGCTTCAGCACCGCCACCCAGATGTTTCTTTCCAAACGGGCAAGTTACGATGAATCGTGTAAAGGGGCCGATGGAGCTGATCTTCCTCCCCACGATCTGGTGGCCGGTCACACCTGGTGAGCCCTGGATGCCACTATGCCCTTGAGGGCCGCTGGGGCCAGTAGCTCGCGTGTTGCCCTTAGGCCTTGGGGGCACGTTAGACTGTATATTGCATGTGTTGCTCCTCACCGCAATCGCCAAAAGTCTGACGGCAAAGCCAAAATACGCTCCCTAAGCATTGGTTGCATCAGATAATGTAGGGACAATGTCGGGCACCGCAACGCACTGAACCAGTATCGCCACCGCCTCGGCTAAGTCAGTCGCCTCACCTTTGTCCATCCGCGCAGCGGTGGGCTGACTCGGTTAGCGTCGCGCCACGCGGCATTTTGACCGCAGCGGTCGTTCGAAGGACCGGCCCGCATTAAATTGGCTGGGATAAATTAACCCTCTTCCCGTTTTGCTGAGAGTAGGGTTTTTCGATGCCCCCTTGTTGTACGTTCTTCTAGGTTGTTACGCCGTGAGCGAGC
>CATMOE010000112.1:0-7451 GCA_950072105.1 uncultured Dehalococcoidia bacterium | reverse complement strand
TCGTCCTCCTCTAGTCCAGGGTTGAAAAAATGGAGCCGGTGAGGGGAGTCGAACCCTTGACCTGCTGTTTACGAAACAGCTGCTCTGCCACTGAGCTACACCGGCTGGGGTGCCTTTTGGGCAGTGTACCCGGCTGCATCTGGAACCCTTGTTTGTCCATGAGAGCCGGGATGCCCGAGAGGGGTATGTAGTCATATAAGTATAGCATTCCAGGGTTAATCCCTGGGCGGATGCTGGCGATTTGGCCGGTACTGTTACCCGTTCCGCCGCGTGAAATGGCCGGGTTAATCGCGATGCTAGGCTCCGGTCCACTCAAAGCCCAGGTTGGCGTAGCGGACAAAGACCGTGCCGCCGGGGGCGGCTAGGGGGCCGTTGGCCGCCAGAAGGGCGATGGTGTGCTGCTCGCCGGGGGCGGCGTTGCCGCTGATGAGGACCCGCTGGGGCACGTTGAACCCCTGGATGGCGCCCCGGTCCCGGTTGCATTCCCCGTCGACCCAAATCTCCCCGTAGTCATCGATGCAGGTCTCGAACTGGACTCGCATGCCGTTAACTGGATGTCCGTCCACCTGTTCGGGAAAGGTCACGCTGATCCGGTACCACATGAAGCTGAAGCCGTGGGACATACGCCCAGTCAGATCGTGGCAGGTCTCCCAGCCCGAATCGTCGTAATCGGCTAGTCGGGCCGGGCTGCCCTCGGCCTGCTCCACCAGTCCCTCGTTGGGTTGTCCGGGCACGTAGCCCCGGGCGAACTTCCAGGTTCCCCTGACCAACGCCTGTCCGGAGGAATCTCCCAGATATACCGTTGCTCTTGGCATGTCGTCTCCTATCAAATACACGTAATTAGAAGGCTTATGATACTCGATTTCCACCACCGGGGACCGGCAGCACGGTGGCCGTCTCTTTGCGGGTGTGGGAGGCTTAATCACACCTACTTGGCGTCCATTCCATTAGGCCGGGTCGTGCTGTTTGGTGTATGATAGTCGTGAACCGTCTCTTAGCGAGTTCGAAAAGAATCAGGAATGCTTGAGGTAGGTTCTCTATTGGGGCATGCTCTCATTCCTGGGCATCAAATCGAGGGGGAAATCCATCATGGTCAAATCCAAGGCTAAGCAAGAAAAGAAAGAAGAAACGGTAGAAGAATTCGTTGCGCGAATCAACAAGTCGGCGGTCCGGACTAACGGGTTAAAGAAAAACCTTAAAGGGGCTCGCCGGTAGCAGAGGGGGCGCTTGAGCACTATTAGCGCCTATGACCTCTCCCCTTTCCCTCCCCTTCCGCTCCGGTTCCAGCCACCGTTCACCGGCAACTTCCGTGAGACCGCTTCGATCCCTAGGGCTTCATCGGAATGTTGCGGAAGTGGCGCAGTCGTAAATCAGGTCCCACCGCGCTTTCAACCGCCGTTAGCGGCAACAACAACCACCAGTTCCCGTTTATCGACTCGCCCGGCGCTCGCCGTGGGCCTTGATCTTTCCCAAGCCCGGCACAAGGATATCTGACCAACGTATGCCCCTCCTATCGACCTCAGGCATCGGCATAACCTACGGCGCGGACGAGATTTTCGCGAACATAAACGTGGAGATCAACGAACGGGCGCGCATCGGGATCGTCGGACCCAACGGCGGCGGCAAAACCTCTTTGCTTGAGATTCTCGTCGGCGGGCTCGAACCGACTGCCGGCTCGGTGAATATCGCGCGAGGCATCCGGGTTGGGTATGTTCCCCAGTCTCCGGAAATCTCTGTCACCGGCTCTTTGAAAGACGAGATTATGACAGCTTTCGACCGGTTGAAGTGGTTGGAAGATGCCATTGAAGCCGGCGCCCGGCAATTGCGTCCATCAGGTGACGGCCAGGATGAGCAAGCTGCGGAGCGCTATGCTGAGTTGCTGGACGAATACGAGTCCCTGGGCGGGTACTCTTACGAAAACACGATGGACCGGATGGTCGAGGGATTAGGACTTTCCCATCGGGCCCTAGAAACGCCGGCCTCGCAAGCCAGCGGAGGGGAGAGGTCCAGGGCTGCTCTGGCCCAGGCCCTTCTCGGCGAACCTAATCTATTGATACTGGATGAACCCACCAACCATCTGGACATGAAGGGTCTGGCCTGGTTAGAACGCTTCCTGACCCACTTTCCTTCGGCGGTAGTGGTGGTTTCCCACGATCGGTATTTCCTTGACCGGACCGTGAACCAGGTGTGGGAGCTGGACCATGGCGGGATCGAATCCTACGTGGGTAACTACTCTAAATACCGCACGTTGAAGGCGGAGCGAACGCTAACTCGCCAGCGGGAGTATGCGAAGCAGCAGGAATACATCGCCAAGGAAGAGGATTTCATTCGCCGTTATCACGCGGGTCAAAGAGCCCGGGAGGCCAAGGGACGGCAGACGCGGCTGAACCGGTTGGAAAGAATAGACAAACCGGAAAATGATCGGGCCATCGCTATATCCAGCGCGGCTGCCCGCCGGTCGGACCAAACGGTCCTCAGAACTCATGGGCTGACGGTGGGATTCCCTGAAAACGAGCCACCGATCGAGCTGTTTTCGGTCCCAGACATAAAATTAGAGCGCGGCTCTCGAACCGCCCTGGTCGGATCCAATGGAACGGGTAAGACGACCCTGCTCGGAACTCTTTTGGGTTTGCTGCCGCCGGTACAAGGCCGGATCACGTTGGGGCGCAACGTGGCGGTGGGATATCACCGGCAGGGCCTAGATGACTTGGATCGGGATTCTACTGTTCTGGATTCCCTATTGGACGCCAAGGAGATGTCCTTTGGGGAGGCCCGGTCTTATCTAGCCCGTTTCCTATTCCAAGGCGAGGACGTTTTCCGGCAAGTAGGCTCTTGCAGCGGCGGGGAACGCAGCCGGCTGGCACTGGCCCGGCTGTTGGTCACCCAGCCAAATCTCCTCATTCTGGACGAACCTACCACCCACCTGGATATCCCCAGCCGGGAGGCCCTGGAGCAGGTCCTTCTGTCCTACGAGGGCACTCTTCTCTTCGTCTCTCACGACCGCCAATTCGCTTCGCTGTTAGCCCAGGAGCTGTGGGTCGTGGAAGAGGGGGAGCTTCATCAATTCCTCGGCACGTTCGAGGAGTGGCTTGAAAGCGACAAGGAAAAGGTTGATGAGTCTCCAGCTCCTAGAAAACCCAGACCGGCCAGACAACGGCCTCCCCAAGGTAACAAAGGCCCCTCTCCCGCCGCCGAAGAACGTATGATTCGAATCATTGACGGTCTTGAAACCCATCTCCAAGAGATACAATCGGAGCTGGAAGAAGCCTCGGAGCAAGGAAACTGGGAGGCGCTTCTCAGCATCGGCCTAGACTACGACCGCACCAAGGCTGAGTTGGACGAAAAACTGGCCCAGTGGGGCGGATAAGTTCCTCCGATCCCTTGAAGCGGTCTGATATTCCTTATACTTGCCCAAGACATTACAATGTAGAGCATTCTAAGGCTGGCAAGTAGCCAGCCCGGCCCGCCTCGAAAGGGACTGAATCATCTTGATTGTTCTACATGGTTTTCAAGAAACGCCGGGGCCGGCTTAAATTAGGAGTTAAGGGAATGGCAAGCGACGATATCTTGTTGATGGGCCACCTGATGCGGCGAGCCGGATTTGGCGCGTCTTATGAGGAGCTGGAACGGCGGGCGGCGGTTGGCTACGAAGCCACGGTTGAAGAATTGCTCCATCCGGAAGAGCAACCTGACATGGATATGGACGTGATGCAGCGGTACATGCACGGCTGGCGTGACATGACCAGCATCATGGCCAACCAAGGCTACTGGACCTACCGTATGGTCAACTCCCCCCGGCAACTGGAAGAGAAGATCTGCCTGTTCTGGCACGGGATCCTTTGCGTTGGCGATTCCAAGTGCATGGCGGCCAATCAGATCCTGGTTCAACTGAACAATTTCCGAGCTCATGGATTCGGCAGCTTTTCCGACCTGTTGATGGGCCTGGCCAGCGATCCGGCCATGATCTATTACCTGGATAACCAGCTGAGCCACAAAGAGGCGGTTAACGAGAACTGGGGCAGAGAGCTGCTTGAGCTGTTTTCCATGGGCGTGGGCATGGACGGCAACTCCAACTACTCTGAAGAGGACGTGCAAGCTTGCGCCAGGGCCTTTACCGGATGGACCATCGCCAACGCGATACCCAGGTATCCTTACGGCCGTCACAACAACACCTACCTGTACAACCAGTTCGACCACGACGATGGAGAAAAGATTTTCTTGGGAGAAACCGGGCCGTTCAACGGCGAGGACATCATAGCGATCATCGCGAAACAGCCCAGCACCGCACGGTTCATCTCCCGGCACCTTTACAACTTCTTCGTCGCCGATGAGCCCGCGGTGGCGATGTGGCAGATCACCCCGCCGCAAGACCCGGAAACCATTAAGGCCCTTGAGGATGAGTATTTCCGCTCCGGCTATGAGATTCGCTCAATGCTCCGGGTTTTGTTCAATTCCGACGCCTTCAAGAGCGCCCGGTTCGCCAAGGTTAAAAGCCCTGCTGAATTGGTGGCGGGCACCCTGCGCCTGGTTGGAGATTTCACCAAGCCCAGACCCCGCATGTACGACGCATCGTTGGAGATTCGCTACATGGGGCAAGATCTGCTGAACCCGCCCACCGTCGAAGGGTGGCATACCGGTAAGGAGTGGATCGACAGCGGGACGTTGCTGGAGCGGATCAACTTCGCGGCGGGGCAGATGGGCGCCATCCGGTCCACCGGCATCCGGGCAATCATCAACCGGCTGCGGGACGAAGGTCCCACCGTCTCGGCGGAACGCCTGGTGGATGGCTGCCTGGAGATGATAGGCGGTTACGGCCTGATGGAGGAAACCCGGGCATTGCTGCTGAACCACGCGAGCCAGGCCGGTGCCCTAGATACCGGCACCGAGGAGTTCGCTCAACAGGTGGGGCAGATGCTCCAACTGATCGTCTCAACCCAGGAATATCAATTCGCTTAAGCTCAGCCTGAGAGTTGACCGCCCAGATTGTATCGGAGCTGATAGCTTAATCTCGGAGGTTTCATGACCAGCACCAAGAAGGACCCGGTCCTGGTAGTCCTGCAACTGTCGGGAGGCAATGACATTCTGAATACGCTGGTTCCCTACACGAACCCGCTGTACTACGACAATCGCCCCAACGTGCGGATCCCAGAAGATCAGGTCCTGCCCATCAATGATACTCTGGGTTTCAACCCCAACATGGCCCCGCTCAAGGCGCTTTACGACGAGGGGAAGGTGGCGGTTATACAGGGCGTGGGTTATCCAACCCCCAACCGCTCCCACTTCCGCTCCATGGATATCTGGCATACGTGCGAGCCGGAAAAGATGGCCGATGAAGGCTGGTTGGGACGGGCTATCCGGGATCTGGACCCCAACAAAGAGAACGTGCTGACCGGAGTGAACTTTGGCCGGGGCCTGCCGAAAGCCCTTGCCGCGCCCGGCGTCCCGGTGGCATCCGTGGGCAGCCTGGAATCCTACGGCGTGCTTACCACCATCGAATTGGAGGAGCAGCGATCGCAGGCATTGGACATTTTCGCCCGCATGTATTCCCCGTCCATGGGCACCGGCCCGGTCATGGAGTACCTGTCGCAGACGGGGATGGATGCCATGAACGGCGCGGACATCCTGGCCACCGCAACTGCCAAGTACTCCTCCACGGTGGAGTATGGCGCTAGTTCCATGTCCCAGTACATGCGGAACATCGCCCAGGTGCACTGCGCGGGACTGGGGACCCGAATCCTATACACCACCGCGCCCTACAACAGCTTCGACACCCACGCGACTCAGATGTCGGCCCACGCCGGGTTGACCACCAATCTGTCCCAGACCGTCAGCGATTTCTACGACGACTTGAAGGAGCACAGCGCAAGCGACAACGTGGTCCTGCTCCTTTTTACCGAGTTTGGCCGCCGGGTGCACGATAACGGCTCCGGAACGGACCACGGCGCGGGTGGCGCGGCCTTCGTTATCGGCGATGCAGTAAAGGGTGGTCTATATGCTGAATATCCGTCTCTGGCCGAAGAAAAGCTCATGGACGGAGACTTACACTTCAACAACGACTTCCGCGGGTTGTACGCCACCCTCTTGGAGGACTGGCTGGGCCTGGATTCCAAGCCCATAGTCAACGGCAGCTTCGAGAAGTTTGACTTCATTTCCAAGTAAGACCGGCTTAGTTTCGGCCTGATTCCATGGCAACTGCAACAAGTTGAGAGGCAATGATGACTACTAGAGTCCAAGGCGCGACCTTTCGATATAGCCACACCATAGGACGGGGTGAGGAGGCTGGTACGGGTTTTAAGAACCCGGTTTCCGTCGCCCGGGGTGCAGACGACCTGATGTACGTGGTCAGTCGCGCCTACGATTATCGGTCCGATTCCAAACGAATCACCGTTTGCACGGTGGATGAAGACTACATCGGGGAGATCGGCAACGCCGGCCGTTTGGGAGGGGAGATGATGGACACCGGAGAGTCCGACGGCCCCGGCTCCATGGTATGGCCTACGTCGATCGCTTTGGACCGGGCGGGTAACGTGTACGTGTCCGACGAGTGGCTCAACCGTATCGCCATGTTCACCCCAGACGGTGATTGGCTCGGCGCATGGGGAACCGAGGGCGACGCCGACGGCGAAGTGGACCAACCTTCGGGTCTGGCCTTCGACAGCGAGGACAACATTTACGTGGTGGACACCGGAAACAACCGAGTCCAGAAGTTTGCCAAGGACGGCCAGTTCTTGGCAAAGTGGGGCCGGCAGGGCGCCGGCGATGGTGAGTTTGACATGCCCTGGGGAATCTCCATCGATACCGAAGGCGACATCTATATCGCCGATTGGCGCAACGACCGGATCCAAAAGTTTGCTCCGGATGGACGGTTCCTGATGAAGTTCGGCGGTTCAGGTTCGGAGGACGGGGAGTTCAATCGTCCCGCCGACGTTGCCGTAGACAAAGAAGGATTGATATACGTTGCCGATTGGCGCAACGACCGTCTCCAGGTGTTCGACGCCGAAGGCAGGTTCATCACCAAGATCATCGGTGATGCCACTCTGTCCAAATGGGGAATAACCAAGCTGGACGCCAACCCCGACATGAAGCGGCAGCGGGAGATTGCCCAAGGACTGGAAAGGGAAAAGTTCTTGCGTGGGCCCATCGGTGTGGTCGTCGACGATGAAGACCGGGTTTTCATCGTGGATTCCCAGCGAAACCGCATCCAGATCTATCGCAAGATCCCGCCCTTCTTTGTGGGTTTGTATGATGGCGGCCGATTGTAAACGGTTTCCATGATATCGTGGATGGGTCTGGCGTATAGTCAGCTCGGCGCTAGTAATTCACCCGGCGATTTGACCTGTTCTGGCCTCAGGTAGCAGCGGCTAGACTAGGTTGCCGATGCCGCCTTTCCGCGACTCCCAGAATCCAGTATGAAGCCCTCGTATCCGTTGTCCGCGACCTCATTACATTTT
>CATMOE010000111.1:0-7465 GCA_950072105.1 uncultured Dehalococcoidia bacterium | reverse complement strand
GAGTCCTACAATACTGCCACATCCCCCTGATCTCTCCTTAACAAAAGTGTCCCACTTTTGCTGGTTGCCAACAGTTCGGAAAAGACTAGGACGCAAAGAACCCAGACAGTCGATCGGTACGGGTCAAAGCGCGTTGAAACCGCTTCTTCGGCAAAGGCCCGTGCCAGCCATTGAACTCACCACGGATGGAGGCAACCCGATGACACCCGATGCGCTAGGCGGCAATCGCATTCTCATCGTTGATGACGACGAGAGGATATCCCAGATGTTGCAGATCGCCCTGGAGAAAGTTGGCTACACTTGCGACACGGCGTCGAATGCGGGACTAGCCGGCGACAGGCTGCGGGAGAAGGAATACGAGTTAGTTTTTCTCGACATCAATATGCCGGGTAAGTCCGGGATGGAGTATCTTCCCGAGGTTAAACAGTACTACCCGAATACGGCTGTGATAATGCTCACGGGGTAGAGGACCTGTCCATAGCGGTTAGCGCTATGCAGCAGGGTGCGTATGACTACGTAAACAAGCCGGTAAGAAGTCTAACCGAGTTGACACTGCGGATCGAGCAAGCTCTCTCACATCGCGCCTTGGTTCTGGAGAATAAAGCGTATCAAGAGAATCTTGAGCACATGGTGCAAGACCGTACAGCGGAATTGGAGCAAAGGATGCGCGAGCTCAACGGGTTGAACGGCATCCTACGAACTGAACTCAACCAAAACATCGGCAAGGAGGAGGACCATACCCGCCTCGAAAAAAACCTGGCGGGTTACGGTAGCCAGCTTCTTGATTTCGTACAACAATTAACGTCCATCAGCTCCGGTCCATCAGAATCTGTGAGGGACCCCGGCGTCCAAAAAGCAATCACTGATTGCAGCAGCCAGTTGGGCGAGTTGGCTTATCGAATGCTTGGAACCAACTCCCCGGGCGCCGGCACCGGTAGCTAGCCAAGGCCTGACTCTCAATGTGGGGATGAGAGTTGCCGATTCAAGATGTTCTCGACACTAACGAGCGACGGTACCCACGAGGAGATAGAATTGTCGTTGATAAATAAAGCAGTCGCGATCGGAATCATCGGCACCGCGTTGGTGTGGTTTATTCTGCGATAAACCGGCCAAGCCATTTAAAGGTTGTTAGTGCGTATCGGATCGCCACCGGCGGTCCCCAAAAGAGAAAGCAAGACCCCGGCCGAGTAAAGTCATAACGCCGCCAAAGTAACATTGTGTTCGTTCGGAAGCATCTCAATGTCCCCATCGAGATATGATTCGCTACACTTACAAAATAATGACTCGTCGACTATGCAGAGATGGAAATACCCGGCACTTGACACTTTCCCCACAGCCATTGGCGGTCTTCATCACCTAGCATCGGGCTGATGGTATCCCAGACTTCCTGGTGGTAGCCGCCAAGCCACAGCCTCTCCGCGTTTGACAGTTCCTCCCAGTCGATCAGTGAGGTGTCGAAGGGAATCAGGGTAAGGGCGTCCAGACGCAGCCAGCGTTTGCCGTCTGGTTGGGCGGGCATCTCGTCGTCGGTAGCTACCACATATAGGTTTTCCAGGCGTACTCCCCCCCAACCCGCTTCGTAAAAGCCGGGTTCATTGGAAACAATCATCCCCACTTTCATCGGTTCGTCGGCACCCCTGGGAGCGATGCGTTGGGGTCCTTCGTGGACGTTGAGGAACGCGCCGACTCCATGACCGGTGCCGTGCCCGTAATCCAGCCCAGAGTTCCATAAGTGAGTTCGCGCCAAAGCGTCTAGAGCGATGCCACCCGTGCCTTCAGGGAACCTTTGCATCGCCAGGTTGATATGGCCGCGTAAAACCAGTGTGTAAACCTGCTTTTGCCGCTGAGTGGGAGTACCTACGATAACTGTACGGGTGTCGTCTGTGGTTCCGCCAAGCATCTGTACGCCGGAGTCCACAAGCAACATCTCACCGTCGCGCAATAGAACGTCCGGGTCGGCATCGGCGTAGTGCACGATCGCTCCATTAGCGCCTGCCGCCGCTATGGTGGTAAAGCTAAGATCGTAAAATCCGTCCTCGCTGGAGTATTCCTCGTGTAGTAGATGGCTGTAGTCAAGCTCGCTTACCTTCTGCCCGGAGCGAATCTTATCTTCCAGGCCCTTAAAGCTGCGAATCTTGGCGGCCGCGGCGTGCCGGTGCGACTCCCGGCTGGCGGCGATCTCGGCATCGTTCTTGATCGCCTTGAGCAGAACAACGGGATTAGGTTTTTCATGGATTTTCTGATCTGCGTTCAGGAGCAAACGCGTGGCCATGGTGGTCCCGCTTGGATCAAGCCACACGGTGCCCGATGCCTTGGCCCCGGCTTGTTTCATGGATTCGACGTAAGCCTCGTAGGGCTGAAACTCAACCAATGAGTTCAGGGCGTTCTCGACTTCACGGGGCGGTGTAGTTCGGGCGAAGCAAGTTGCCCGCTCTAGGTCAATCACCAGGTAGGCTTCAAACACCGGGTTGAACGCGATGTCGCTGCCTCGCAGGTTGGTTACCCAGGCGACCTCGTCCAATTTGGTCAGCACCAACAGATTGACACCGGCCTCCGCCATCTCTTTGCGCACATTTGAAAGCTTCTCGGCCACACTGGAACCGGTGACAGCTGCATGCAGGGCATAGATCGAATTAGACGGAGGGGCCGGTTGATCTTCCCAAACGGCGTCAACTAGATTGGCATCGATCGGCACCAGTTCCGAATCCGGCGAACGAAGCGCTTCCGAGTATGCGGCGTGCGCTTGAGTTGATACCACGAACGGGTCGAAGCCTACGCGGATGCTACCTCGCTCTCGCTCCACCTCGGTAAGCCATTGACTCAACGTATGTTCCCCGCTCAAACCCAGCTTGTGGACACGGAACTTGGTTGAATCAACCTCTTCATCGGCCTGCAGGTAGTAGCGGGAATCCACGAATATATGGTTCCCCTCGGGGCAGATCAGCGCATCGCCGGCAGAGCCTCTGAAACCGGTTATAGCCGTCCTTCGACGGCTATATTCCGGTGTGTATTCGTTCAGATGGGCATCGGAGGACAGCACCAGATATGCGTCTACCTGGGCATCCTTCATAAGCTGGTACATGGCCTCTAACCGGCCGGAGAGTGATATTCCGAGATCAGCCATGATATTGGTTGCTCCCTGTGGATATTTCCCGATTTCTTCCGCATTCTAACTTAGCGCGGGTTGCCGGAATAAGCTGCAAGTTTTTGGCAGGAATCACTGTTTCACGAGATGCTGGTAGATGTCCCACCTCAAACGGAACTTTGGAAACTCTCATCCAGGAATTCCCGAATCACTTGGGCCAATTCCTCCGGCTTATGGTAGCCGATGTCATGCACCGTTTCCGGGATCCAGCGGATGCGGCTGTTCTTGATCGCTTGCTCAGCCGCCGCTACTCTTTCCTGCTTCACTAAAGCACGTTCGCTTCCGGCCTGTTGCGCTGACGGTCCCGCCGGGATGATCAGCGTTGGACAAACTATATTTGGGTAGGCCTCCGACGACGGCTCTTCCCACATTGCGTGCATCACTTGGATATGATTCTCTGGACGCAGGATGTCCTGCATCGCGCCTTCAGCGTCCTCGTATACCATGGTCTGCACGATGCGTTCAACCTGGTCACTCCAGCAGAAATACAACTGGGTGCGCAACCGGTCAAGAAATTCTTCCCGAGTGCCGGATATGTTTCGGGGTCTTGCCCTAGCTCTGACTTCTTCCCAACTTTCTCTAGCGCCGGAACCGCGGGAGGTACCTCCGTCGATCAATCCCAGGACATACACCCGGTCTGGGGCACGGGCAGCTACATTCACGGCGACGTTAGCTCCCCAGGAATGTCCGAACACGGCCGCTTTGGGGATGGCCAAATGATCCATCAAGCCGACGACGTCCTTGGTCAGCGTTCCCCAATCGTAACCGCTGCCGGCTTGAGTAGTCTGGCCATGGCCGCGCTGGTCCGGGGCGATGACGCGGTAATCATTTCTAAGATGGGGAGCAACCAGATCATACCAATTGGCTGAGGAAGCCAGGCCATGCAGCAAGATCACCGGTTTACCTTGCCCACCCCAATCAAGGTAGCGGACTCGTATCTCTCCAATATCGGCCCAACATTCTGACGGAGACGAGTCCGAGGTTTCACGAGTGTTCAATATAAGCTCCTGATTTGAGGAATATCGAGAGTTCGACTAACGTTGCCGGATGTATTTGTCTACACTCTGGTCTATCGTCAACCCAAGGTAAATGTCACCGTGGGCATCCACCTCAAGGCCGTGGGCGTGACGGATGGGCCAACGTTCTAAAACGGTGCCATCACCGTCCCAGATGCTTACGTGAGAGTCTCCGGACTCATCGGCCTGTTCGGCGATATAGAAAATACCTTCCTCATCCCGAACGATGTTGTCCGGTCCACCCATGCCGGTCCACATGGTGATGAATTGTCCTTCAGGAGAGAATATCTGGACCCGGCGATTGGTCCGGTCGCAAACGTACACTTTGCCCTCTGGATCAACCAAAAGGCTGTGGACCAGGTGGAATTCGCCGGGGGTCTCTTTGCCGGGTTGTCCCCAAGAGTTGATTAGAAGGCCATCCTTGCTAAACCGGTGTACGCGGGCATTCCGGTATCCATCTGAAACGTAAAGGTCTCCGGACGGGCTGGTAGTCAACTCAGTGCAGTAGTTGAACGGGCCGGCGGCTCGCGGACATAGGTCGCCAGGGTTCTCGCAGCCGGTGTCAGAGAATACGCCTCTATCGCCAATCACCTGGAGGGGCTTTCCATCCAGGGTGAATTTGACCGCCACGTGGTCGGCGCGGTCAGTGATATAAACCACGTCGTCCACGATGTTGATACCGTGTGGGTCAGCTATCGCCCCCATGCCCCAACTGTTCAGGTAACTGCCGTCACGGTCAAAAACCATGACCGGCGGGTCCTTACGTTGGAAGGCGTAAACCCTATCTTGTGAATCGGTGGCGACCGAGCTAACTACTCCCAGATCCTGCCCCGCGGGGAGGGTTGGCCAATCTTGAATAAATTCATAGGTGAATTTTCCAGACCCAACTGTAGTCATATTCTTGGCGCCCCTTCATTCGTGCTCTTCATGCTAGGTTGTTCCAATACTGAACCGATTACCGCATGCCGACGACACGCACCCGGTGGTTGATGCCATCGGCGATGTACAGGTTGCCCTGCAGGTCGATGCCACAACCGTGGGGCCGCTCTAACCCAGCGTCAGTGGCGTTGCCGCCGTCACCATCGCCTCCTTGATGGCCTCCGGCGATCGTGGTCACGATTCCCGTGGTAACGTCGATCCGGCGGACGGCGTTATTCTCAGTGTCTACTACAATCACGTTGTCTTGACGGTCACACCGGATGGCTTTGGGAGCGCCCCACAGGGCGGTTAATGCCGGGCCGCCATCCCCGCTGTAGCCTCGCTCGCCGGTGCCGGCGAAGGTGGACATCATACCGTTGGCGTCCACCTTGCGAACGCCGTTCCCTTCCCGCTCGGCGATGTAGGTGTTGCCTTGGCTGTCCACGCACACTGCCCGAGGACCCATGATAGACGCTTCAGTAGCCGGTTTGCCGTCTCCTTCCCTTCGCTTCTCACCGTCTCCGGCAAAGGTAGTGATGATTCCGGTTGTCAGGTTCAATCGCCGCACCCTCTGATCTTGAATATCGGCGATGAGCAGCCCTCCTTTGCCGTCCAAGAAGCAATCGTTCGGTTCCCTCATCTGGGCTAGCGTCCCCGGGCCCCCATCGCCGCCGTATCCCGGTTCACCGGTACCGGCTACGGTGGTGATAATACCGGTGGCGGCGTCAACCTTCCGAATGGCGCAGTTAAATCGGTCCACTATGTATATGTCCCCGTTGGTATCCACGGTAAGGGAATAGAGATTGTCCATCGTCGCTTGTAGCGCCGGGCCATTATCGCCGGAGTAGCCCGCTTCACCCGTGCCCGCCACCGTCGTGATCACCCACGATTTCCTGTCGATACGCCGAACGGTGTGGTTACGCCCGTCACATATGTACAGATTATCGCTGGTATCGAAGGCGCACCCATATGACTCTCCGATCAGGGCCAGAGTGGCAGGTCCGCCGTCACCGGCGTAACCCTCCTCCCCGGTCCCTACAACAGTCTGGATCTTCCCAATCTCAAATTCCATGCGATATATAAACCTTAAATGATTTTCAGCGGATCAGATGTCTCACCGGCCCAGTGTAGCGAGTGCGGCGGCAATGCGACTTTAACCTCCTCTGAGTTTGCGGTCAAACTTCCGTGCATTCTTGATATTGTTCAACCGGAGTCACCAGAGTCTTAGACGATACCCGCCGCCAAAACTTTGGTCACCGTAGTCAAGTATCGACCTGCCCCTGGCTTGGCGAATGTAATTGTGACCGTGGAGCGCTAGCCGATCAGGGACCGAATATGTCACAACCCGTTCACACAGACCCAATGTGTTCCGGTTAATATGAAAATCTCTAATCAGAGGTTTTGGGGCATCGCCACATCAAAATCCGGCGCCGTTGATCGATAATCTTCGGAGGACAGATGGGAAAGCCAAACAAACGTCTATCGGGCCTCGTCGGCGACCCTTCAAATAAAAAACGCTCCGGGAGCGACGACACAGCCACCGCCGAGTCGAATAAGATGTTGTCCACCATCTCAGGCATAGACCAACTTCTCTCAGGCATAGGCAGCTTCAATGACAAAGCTGCCCTAGTGGTAGAGAAGATGGCCCAAGCTGCCTATGCCGACTCGGTGGCGTTTCTTGTTCCCGACGAGCGGTTGTCAGGTTTAAGGATGGTTGCGTCGTCAGGCCGTGCGACGCAGCTACCGCCACTGCCACAAGTATTCCCTTATGACCTGGGTATCACCGGCCGGGCATTCACTTCCGGAAAATCCATCGTAACTAACAGCTATCCTAAGCATGCCGACGCGTTAGAACACCATATAGCCGCTGGGGTGAAATCCACTTTGGCATTGCCGATAATGTTCGATGGAATCGTCATAGGGATATTCATATTCGGGAGCCGGAAATCCGGTCATTTCACCGATCAGCGTGTGGGGATATTGGAAACAGTGGTAAACCAGCTTGGCCCGTTGATAGAAAATGCCAAGCTGCATCAAGAAATGGCGGCGATCGACGAAATAGCCCGCACCATCACGACTACTCTGGACATCGATCAGGTCTACGAACAGTTCGCCGCCGAGCTGAAAAAGCTGGTTGAGTTCGACCGAATCGCCATTGACATAATAGAGCCGAACGGCGAGGAATTCGTCGTTAAATACGCTTACGGCGAAGAACTGGCCGGGCGCCAAAAGGGAGACGTTGGGCCGGTCCAAGGCAACCAGCTACAGATCCTTATCGAGACCAAAGAAACTTTGCTCCTGGGGAATATTAAGGTGGACCCCATCAGTAGGACAGGATTGGGGCATTATTAAGTGAGAGTCCCGCCGTGTTTCCAAGGTTTACCAA
>CATMOE010000110.1:0-7607 GCA_950072105.1 uncultured Dehalococcoidia bacterium | reverse complement strand
GAACGGTTGATGCTCTGGCTCACCTCTTTGATCCGTCCTAGAGCGGGTGACAGACTTCAAAGCCTGTACCGGACGCTATCCGCGGTGCAGTCGCCGCCCCAGTGTCAAGGACTCAAGAATCACAGCTGATCAGGCAAAAACCCAGCTAGCAACAGAAACGGGTTATTCAAGCAATCTCTGCTTGAGTTGGGCGATCGTTGAATCGGACAATCCGTGAGTCCGCACATAACCCACGACACTGCTGTATTCATCTCGAATTCCATCTAGCACCTGCTTCAACAGACCAGGTGGAACTCCAAGGGATTCTGTTGACCGATTCTCAAGGCCGGGTCTGCTGCGCAATCGGTTCGCAAGTTTGTCGATGATTTGATTGGTCAGATAGTAGTCTTCAAGTATTCGTTCTTCGTCCACGCCTAGAAGCTCGAGAACCATGGCGGACAAGATGCCGGTGCGGTCTTTACCCGCGGTACAGTGGATCACAGCAGGACTGTTGGATGATTGGGCAAGCACCGTCAGGGCCTCGACGATGCGGGCTCCCGAGTTAGCTATGATCCAATGATACGCTCCGGCCAATCTTTCTACTGGGTCTTCCCCGGGCCCAGGCGGCGTCATGTCCCATCCTTCGAGGAATGGCACGTTTGTCTACCGGACAGGTGAGCCTGGCGGAGGCCAGCGTTCGGATTCCAGGGCGTCTTCGGGGTTCCGAAGATCAATCACCATGGCTATGCCGAGGTCTGACGCTACGTAAGCGGCGTCGGCCTCGGTCAAGAATTGCAGATTGTCGGCCCGGAACAGCGTCCGGTATTTTACGGTGCGGCTGTCCAGAGTTTGATATCCGCCCAGATCCCGAAAATTGAAGCAACCCTCAAGGGGAATGAACCGTTGTGGTTCACCGCTAGTCATTGGCAATCCCCCGGCGCAAGCGGATTACTGGTTCGCCAACGGTACCGTGGCGGTGACGCAAGGTACGTCGCCGTAGGTGCCGGTGGTGTGGCCGGAGCCGGTGGTGTCTTCTACCAGGCGGGCGTCGCCAGGTCCAAAGACGTGCTTCGACCCGTCCTTCAGGCCGATCTCCAATTGGCCGGAAAGTATGATGACGAACTGACGCCTTGGGGCGCAATGATAGTCAGAATAGTTACCCACCGCTGATTCACGGAAAGTGATGTTGGTGGTGGCTTGCGCCTGGGTCCAGTCCGGTGTCTTGTTCAAGTCAATGTCCTCGAATTCGGAAAGGCCTTGTGAGTTGGTGAATAGTCGATAAGTACCCATTGCGATTTCATCTCCACGTATGATCTGGCTTGAGTTTGGCTATTATAGCCTAACGTTGGAGCGGTCAGAGCGATATTTCTTCTCATGTGCTTTCGCGTTGGCGAGCGCGGGTGACTTCCCGCCGCGGGTTGGATCTTCAGGGACTGGGACTGGAGAGAATGTCGATTAGCGAAGCCACGGCGGCTTCAAATACCCCATTCTCCTCCCAGCCTCGGAAATCGATCACCTCACCCTGCTTGAGACGCCCGCACAGTTCATCATCTCTGGCGTCGAAAAGGGCATCCGCGGCGAGGGATGTGATGTTACTTTGGGATTCCGGGCCCTTGCCTCCGGCCAATTCGGACATGTATCGCCTGGCCTGGGGGCTTTGAAGGGACGATTCGGTGCATAGCAGCACCAGTTTGTCGAAATAGACCGTGTGGTCCAGGATCGTTTCACCCGTCTGAAGCCGCGATTCGTCATCCGCCGCGATGCTCCAGCAAGGTATCTGGGCTGCCCTTAGGCTGTCACGGAGCCGCCCGGCCAGGTTTCCATCTTCCATGGAGCCGATGGTCAACACCGACGGGAAATCCCGGTTAACGCCCATGATTAAGTCTTGGGCTTTCATCAACGGCGCGGCTACTCCGGCGTCTTCCAGGAATTTTCTTGGGATACGGCCGCCGGACTTGGCCAGAGTGTCCAACCCGATGGTGCTGGGCCCCGTGTGGCGCGCGAACTCCAACGCCATGGCTTTACTCAGGTCACAGTTGACGAAGGTGGAGAACCCGAAGACGGTTTCGTAAAAATTGGCGCTTTCCAGATCGGCTTTGATCAGGGAAGCCCCACGGAGGTCCGCGCCGGTAAGATCGGCTTGCTTGAGGATCGTCGACGACAAAATGGCGCCCCGGAGATTGGCGCCGGTCAGGTCCGCTCCGGTCAGGTCCGCTGAGGAGAGATTTGCTCTGGATAGATTGGCCCCTTCCAGGTTGGCGAAACTGATGTCGGAGGACGACAGGTCGGCCCCCGTCAGATCGGTCGCCCGCAGCGTGCTTCTGGATAGATTGCTACGGGTCAGAACGCACCTGGCCATATTAGCCCGGGTGAGGATTGCATGGGAGAGGTTAGACCGGGATAGATGGGCGGAATTTAGATTGGCCCCTTGCAGTTCCGCCAGGCGGAGGTTGCTGCTCGTTAGGTCGACGCCGTTTAGCTCGTCGAACGCCAGATCGGCGCCCCCCAGTTTGGCGCGGCTTAAATAAGCGCCCGAAAGGTCGAGCTTTGGGCGTCCGTAGACCAACTCAGGTTCAAACGTTTCGCTGGCCGCGCGGTCCCCGAGTTGATAGTTCAAGGTGTGCGGGCTGGGAGTGGCGGGAATCACGTGGTTAACTTCCCGCCACCGGGCTATCGCGTTCGCTCCCGACTTTGCGAGCACCACATGCTCGGGATCAGCCAATAGAAGCTCCTACGCCCAGTCCTTGGATGGGATGTGAGCGATTTCACGCATGGTTACGCCGGCCTCTTATCCCCGTGTCAGATAAGTCCGAAGTTTAGAGACTAATCTTTGGAATCGCCTTAGTCGTCCAGGTGTACGGTGGCGGTCACACGGGGCACATCGCCGACCACCCGGGTGGTGTGTCCATGGCCGGTCAGGTCTTCCGCCAAGTTGACGTCTCCCGGCCCCAGGTGGTGAATCGTTCCATCCGCCAGCCCGATCTCCGCCTCACCGGATAGGGTAATTATGTACTGGCGCCTGGGTGCTATGTGGAAGTCGCTGAAACGTCCGGGGGGCGACGAGCGGAACACGATGCCCTTGGCGTTGTGCAGGGTGCTCCAAGCGGGATGGGTGGTCGGGTCGATCTCCTCTATGTGAGACTCCCCGTCGTCGCCTGAATAAAGTCTGATGGAACTCACGTTAAGCCTCCTTGGAATGCATGCAAGTCAAACTCTAAGGATGGATTATAGCTTAACCTGGGGCCGGTGGCTCAAGATACACCGTATCGGCCCAAATCGACTGCCTTACTGGACGCAATGGATTCGGCGTACTATTCTTCCGTCATGGCCGCGGCGAGCGTAGGGCGTTCAAAGAGAGCGCAACCCCTGTCCGTCAGGCCCAAATGCTTACCAAGGAGTACAAGATGCCGTTCGGAGACAATGCCTGGCTGGCGCTGACGCAGGAAGACACGCTGGAGCCGGAGATCCCTATCTGCGACCCCCACCATCACATGTGGGACCGCCGCCCGGCGCGTATCCCGTACCAGAAGTACATGCTGGACGAGCTATACGCCGACCTGAATAGCGGCCACAACGTTCGGTCTACCGTATTTATCGAAACGAGGGCGATGTACCGCATCGACGGGCCGGAAGAGATGCGCCCGGTAGGTGAAGTGGAGTTTGTTCAGGGTATGGCCGCCGCCGGGGCGACGGGTCTCTATGGTCCGGCGCACGCCGCTGCGTCCATCGTGGGACATGCCAACCTCAATCTGGGTGAGGGGGTGGCTCCGGTACTAGAAGCCTTGCAGGCGGCCAGTCCCAACCGGTTTCGCGGGATCCGCCATGGTCTGACCTGGGACGCGGACCCCCGCATCCCCAACGGCGCCTACGACCGCCAGGGCCAGTTGGCCGACGAGGGCTTTCGGGCCGGCGCCCGCGTGCTGGCTAGAATGGGCCTTTCCTTCGACGCATGGCTCTACTTTCCCCAATTGCCCGAACTCGCGGAATTCGCTCGGGCGATCCCCGATCTGACCATCATCCTCAACCATATCGGCGGGATGCTGCGGGTCGGGCCCTATGCGAACCGGGATGAGGAAGTCCTGCCCACTTGGCGGAGCGGCCTTGCCGCCGTGGCCCAATGTCCTAATGTCTACGTTAAGCTTGGGGGCATCGGCCAGCCCCGCACCGGTTACGACTGGTCCGTTAGAGACGTACCCATCGGGTCCGAAGAATTGGCCGGAGTCATGGCTCCGTACATGAACTATTGCATCGAGCAGTTCGGACCCAACCGGTGCATGTTCGAAAGCAACTTCCCGCCGGACAAGGTGGGCCATTCCTACAACGTGTTGTTCAACGCCTTCAAACGCTTGTCCAAGGGCTACTCAGCCTCGGAGCGGGCCGACATGTTCCACGACACCGCCGTGCGCGCGTACCGGGTCGAGTATTAGCGAAGACCCACGCCTTGCCATGGCAGACCAACCTAAGCCCGGCGAAGCTTGGGAGTAAACAGGCTCAGCAGTCCAACCAGTCCGATGCCGATGGCGGCGTTCACGTTGGCGGCCACCGGCGCGCTCCAGGTGCTCGCGATCGCCCCGGAGTTCATGCTGCCAAACGTGAAGGAATAGATGGCCATCGACCGGAGTCCCATGATCCGGCCACGGAATTCGGGCAGCACGGTCCTTAGAATCACCGTCAGCATCATCACCTGGGTTGAGGAGAACGCCATTCCGGTGAACAGCAGAATCGTCAAAGAGAGGTAGAAGGAATGGGAGGCCGAGAACACGATCATCGTGCCGTGCCATATCATCACCGATAGGATCAGCCACTTGCCGGCGTTTCTGATATTGCGCACCGAAGCCAGACCGGTGGAACCTATAAGCGCCCCGATGCCGAATGCCGCCATCAGCATGCCCAAACCGGTGGGGCCCTGGCCCAATACGTCCCTGGCGAAAACGGGCATCAACGATGTGTGCAAGGGCCAGCCGGTGAAATTGAGAATGACCGCCAGCAAAATCATTGCCCACAACACCTGCTGCCCTTTGACGTACTTCAGGCCTTCCAGCATCGACTTGAGGACCGAATCTTCCCGTGATTGAGAACCGGTTCGGCTACTCCTGATGTACAACGCCAAGATTCCAGCCGAAAGGTACAGGAGGGCTATCACCGTATAGACGCCTTGAGGTTTGATCGCTTGGAAAAGGAAACCACCCACCAAAGGTCCCAACACTGTGTTCAGGTTCATTCCCATGGTGGTCAGAGCCGCGCCGTTGGAAAGACGGTCCTCCGGCAAGATATCGGCGACCAGCGCCTGGGCAGCGGGCATCTGAAATAACCGGACGACACTTGCGGTCAACACCAACGCGAAAATATGCCAGATCTCCAGGCGTCCGCTCAAAAGCAGCGCGAGCATAGCCAGGCTCAGAAAGGTCATGAGAAACATAACTATCGCCAATAAGCGTTGACGGGGCACCCGGTCGGCGACGGCCCCGGAGAATAAGGCCAGGAAGTTGAACGCCATCCGGGCTGAGGCAATCAACCCCACCAGGAAGGGGTTGTTTGTTTCCGTGAGCACCAGCCAACCCAGGGCCAACGCGTCCATCTGCATGCCAGTTCCGGACAGCGCCATGGAACACCAGAGAATACCGAAGTTGCGTTGGCGTAGTATCCCGAAGGGGTAGGCCGCTTGTCGGAGTGTAGTAGATAGATTCAATTAAAGATAAACGCGTTGAATCGACGGTCCAGTTTGTCCTGCAGGCCGGTCAATCCGCGATCATTAGTAAGCGAGATGAATGCGGTGTGCGCAACGTTTCCTAAGCCAGCCGCCAGCCGGGAGTGGTATCGCGGGAAACAGGGCCAGGGCCGATAAGCGAGTCTACCAACCATTGATCGGTCTGATTCCGTTACCTAGAGTACGCCTAATCTGATGGGTATGTACAGATGCCGCTTTGGTGGCAAATTGGGGATAGGCGTCTTGAGGAGGCCTTTGAGACGACAAATAGGCGTGAGTGAGCGCCGCCCCATGTTTCAGGGCGGGACTTGTATTCAGGCAGGCGGGCCGAAATATTCTCGGCGGGGGAGATATTAGCCGAGTCGCGGTCAACGCACGATCGAACCCGCCGAACAGCGGATCTGGCAATCTTAACTCTCCCGGTCTTGAGACCGCTGTGCTCGCCGGGCGATTTTTGGATCCACCCACAAGCCGCCCAACCACACCCCGGTCACCAATCAGTCGCCGTCCTGATTCTCGCTGCCCACCGGTCGCAACAGACCCAAAGTTCTAGTCATCGCTCCGCCTGCGGGATTGTGACTCGTAGATTAGGCGTCCCATCGCCCCCTTAATGTCCTCCGCATACTTTACATAACCGAGGATAGCCAGCATCATCGCACAGAGCCAAGCTGCCACGAACCCAACAGCCAGACCTTGCAATCCGCCTAATCCAATCATATACAGTGCCGGTAAGGTAACGACCCCTGCGGCTAGCAACGGCGCGATAATCACCAATATAACGATATTCATATCAGGTCTTCCTATCTAACCTTAACCATTGTCCCACACATCATGTTCCCTGAGCACCGGTACCAAGAACTTCACCCTTGAAAGTCAATCCAAATGGCCTGGCAGGTGGGAAAGAGCACTATGTGCCCATGGAACAATATCGCCGATATATGCGCAATGCGTAGAACTACGTAGAAAGCGCTCACCCTCAAGGTAGTTCGTTGGGGACGATGAGGGGACGCTGGCAGTCACGGTGTGACGCGGCCCAATATCGGGTGTTCAAGTTTGCCAGACGTATCGTACCCCGCGACTCGATCATCTCAATAAACCGGCTTCGTGCATAAGAGTCGGCCGGGCGCAAAACGTCGTGGACAATCCGTGGCCACTGGGCTAAATCAAAGGCCTCTACCCAAGATGTAAGGGCCATTATCGAGCCTAAAAAATGGCTCCGGCCCGGGGAGTCGAACTGTTGACCTGCAGTTTGCGAAACTGTTGAGATCCGTCCGGCACGTCCGATCAGCTACGGTTCGGTATACTGATCAGGGCCGTTTTTGTGCCTATTAGCCCGGTGGGCCCGTTGTTGTCTACGGGAGTAGACGTCCCAATGGATGTCCAAGATCCAATGTTGGGAAGCGCCAGATCAGGCCAGTGTGGGGTGTCAGCGGGGAGAGTATGGGGAGCGTATAATGTAGGACACAAGGACAACCTGTCGGCGGACCGCCGGATTATTGGGGAGGGCATCCCGGTTTGATTAAAAACATGTTTAAGTGGTTCTTTGTAAAACACTCACCCGATGCGCTGGAAAAGTCCGACGAAGCCCGGCAAAGACATGCCGAAAATCTGGTATGGCCCCACCAATGGCTTTGCTGGAAGTAGTGTTCAAATGGCCCAATACCTACTCCCCGTCTTGTAATTCTTGAAGATCCCCAACTCCCGCCCGTCCTCCATCGTCACTTGGTAGTGCGTCTTCCACACCGCCTTCGGCTCACACCACTCGGCCCCCTCTTCCACCCGATTGTCTATCGAACTCACCTGTAGGTACCCCCCTTCCGTGATACGGCAACCGGCCGGACTCCTCGTCCTCCTCTAGTCCAGGGTTGAAAAAATGGAGCCGGTGAGGGGAGTCGAACCCTTGACCTGCTGTTTACGAAAC
>CATMOE010000109.1:0-7736 GCA_950072105.1 uncultured Dehalococcoidia bacterium | reverse complement strand
TGGGCGGGGTCCGCCGCTGCCGCCGCCGCCGCCGGCTGCTGGGGCGCGGATTTCCCTTGAGGCGCCGCTTGTTGCTCTGAAGCCCCGCAAGCAATGACCAGTGTCAAGCTCGCTACGATTGCTCCGAGGAACGCAATCCGTCTCGCATAATTACGAATCATGCCTATTTACCTCTCTAAAAAATCGAGCCTATGCCGTTACATCCTCGAGCGCACGATTCATAGGTCAATAGACATGCTATTCGAGGCTATAACGTTGCAAGAATAAGTGTCCTGGTAGCTACATGTCAATCCCTTGTGGCTGGTGGATAATCAAGTCCACGTCACCGCATGCAGCAGTCTGACAATTCTCTATGGTCCACTCCGGTGGAGAGTTTAGCCTTTTACGGGAAGTCGCCAGAAGTTGCACGCTCTTAACAAGTCCATGACAGGGTCATTATCAAACTGTGAATCACTCATAGGCAAGCGCCCTTCAACTGCGCTTTAGCAGATACGCCGCTTGTTAGGTCGATACGTTCGGACGAAGTCTTTGGATCCTTGCCACAGTCCGCGAAATTCGTGGTAAAGTTAGACTGAACCCACATACCCGACATACCCCAATCTTTCCTGGGAAGGGCCGGGTAAGGGAGCGGAACTGTGCGTAAATATGCGGCCCAACGGCTGGCGCTAGGGATTCCCACCATTCTTGGTGCGGCTATCCTCATCTTCGTCATCATGCGTGTGGTGCCCGGTGACGTGGCCGTATTGATCGCCATCGGGGGTTCCGAAGGGGAAGAACAGATCAGCGCCGCGGCGATTGAAAAGATGCGCGACACCCTGGGTCTAAACGAGCCCCTGCACATGCAATTCGCGTACTGGATGTGGGACCTGGCCCACTGGGACCTTGGCCAGTCGCTGTGGACCAGGCAGCCGGTCAAAGAGTTGCTGGTCCGCCGTTACCCCCTGACATTACAACTCTCGGCCATGGCCCTTCTACTTTCGTGGCTCATCGCCATCCCCATCGGGATATTAACCGCCGTTAAGCAGGACACTCCGCTGGATTACATACCCCGTTTTCTGAGCATCATCGGGCTGGCTATTCCAAACTTCTGGCTTGGCATCCTGGTCATGACCTACCTGGCGGCAATATTAGGGTGGGTACCTGCGCTGACTTATTCCGTGCCATGGAAAGACCCGGTGGAGAATTTCTCCCAACTCATGCTTCCGGCCGTGGTGTTAGGGACCGCCCTGGCGGCTCTTCAAACACGGATGACGCGGACGACAATGTTAGAAGTCCTGAGAGAGGACTATATTCGAACGGCCAACGCCAAAGGTCTAAGTAGCAAGGCCGTCTTGTGGCGGCATGCCCTTAAGAATGCGGCTATTCCCGTGATTACGATCTCCGGGGCTCAGCTAGGCGGGCTTATCAGTGGATCCTTGGTGACCGAAGTGGTTTTTAACCTTCCCGGATTGGGGGCGGCTACTGTAGACGCGGTTCGACTGCGCGATTATCCGGTGATTCAGACCCTCATTCTCTTTATAACCGTGGCCCATATTATCGTGAACCTGGGCGTAGACCTCCTGTATGGGTTCTTAGACCCCCGGATCAGGTTTGCTTAAATACTTGCACCTCCCGGTGAATCAATGGAAATAGAGCCAAGCGCGCCTTCAACACAACACATACTTAATCCGCGCGGAGCCAGGTGGCAATATCAACGAGCCTGGTTAAGAAGATTCGTTGTCTACAAACCCCTGGGCGCTGTTGGGGCCTTGGTTGTGGCGTTGATGTTATTCCTCAGTATCTTCGGCTCTTTCTTAACTCCCTATAACCCCATCGACATGGACTTTCTAGCCCGATTGGAGAGTCCCAATCTCAGACACCCCTTAGGAACCGACCTATTTGGCCGTGACGTGCTAAGCAATATCATCGGCGGGGCCAAGATATCGATATACGTGGGTTTCGTCTCCGTGATTCTCGGCACTGGATTCGGAGCGGTCTGGGGCCTAACCAGCGGCTATGCGGGTGGCAAGTTCGATATGTATAGCCAGCGCCTCATTGACATCTTGCAAAGCATACCGACCTTGGCCCTAGCCTTGGTGATCGTGGCTTCATTGGGCTCCAGTCTGAACAACATTATCATCGCCATCAGCATCGGACTCATTGCCACTTCGGCACGGGTAGTGCGGGCATCGGCGATCTCCATAAGGAACATGGACTACATCGCCGCGGCAATCTCCACGGGAGCCGGCTGGCGCCGCATAGTATTCAGGCACGTACTGCCTAATTCCTTGCCGCCCTACCTGGTCGTCGCCACCGCCGGCTTGGGCATAGCTATCTTGCAGGAGGCGTCCCTAAGCTTCTTGGGAGTTGGCGTGCCGCCGCCCCATCCATCATGGGGCCGGATGTTGTCAGGTATGGGCCGGGATTATTTGACTATTGCCCCGTGGTTGTCCCTGGCCCCCGGGATAGCGATCGTGGTAGTCGTGCTGGCGTTCAACCTTGTTGGAGACGCCTTCCGGGACATGTTTGACCCCCGCCTTAGGGGATCGGGCCGCCGCTAAGCTCGCCCATCGCCTTGCGGTTCTTCGCATACTAAACGCGCCTTGATGTTAGGTCTGGTTACAGGCTTAACAAGGGCCGCAGGTCTCGAACGCTCTTCAAAGACTCCAAGTCCCAGATCGCGGCGATGAGCCGGTCCGTCCTCTCTTGGCCAAGAACTCCGGTTAACAGATCCCTTTCCTTAACTTCCACTTCCTCGGTGGTCAACGGGCTCTCCATAGCTCCCCTAACCACCACGACATGGTTGCGGAATTCCCGGCCGTCTTTGGTGGTGAACTCTATGACTCCTTGGCGCGGACTTTCGGCAGTGACTAGGGAAGGGTCCGCCCGCACTTCGATGCGGTTGATAATCTCGACAACTTTGGGTTCATTCATGCGTTGCACGTCATGCCCTGCTTCGAAGGTCAAGTCACCGTCTAGCAATGAAACGGCCAACAGATACCGCATGTTGATATCCGGCATGGACTGCTCGGCTCCGGTCAGACGATTCTCTCCGTTGGCGGTAACCGCCACCATGTGTTCAAAATCATCGGGCCCAACTCCGTGCTCCCGCATGATGTTCAGCAAGGCGTCCACCGGAGCTTGGATAGGGGAGCCGACGCAGTAACGCTTGATGTTCGTCAGCATCACCTCATAACGGCTGCCCAGTTCGTTCAGCAGGGCCGCCCGGTCATGATTGACGGTGTAACTGTCGAAGAGGTTGTTGAAACCTTCGAAGACGTCCCATACTCCGGTGAATCCGGCCTCCACCATGGTCGCCGAGGTCACACCGCTGCGGGCCGGCATTCCGGCGAAGTCGAAAGCCTTCTCGATGTGGTCGACGTCGGTTTGCCAAGATGTTATGCCCGAGGCCTGCTGGGAGGTATAGGACAGAAGGTGCCGGATCTGGACCGGGTTCAGGTCGGTGCAGCCGCTGGCCGCCGCCGCCGCGCCGAAGACCCCGCCCATGGCATGGCTGGCGAAACCTCGCCCACGGTCGCCCTCGAAGGGGTCCTTGGGGCGTAACGCCCGCATCACCCGGCTGCCCACGTCGTAGCCCAGCACTACCGACTTGAGCAGGGTTTCGCCACTGCAATCATTCTTCTCCCCCATCGCCAGGGCCGCCGGCACCACGGCGCAACCTGGATGGGTCCCCGAGGGTGCATGGGAATCGTCGGTTTCATCGGCGTGGGCTAGGATGCCATTGGCCAAAGCGGCGGAAACGGCGTTGGTTATCACGGAGGAACCGACGACTTGCGCTTGCGGCGTTCCACCCTGCATCTCGGCATATTTGATGGCCAACCGGCTAGGCTCCAGCGTCGTTCCGGACACCATCGCGCCGATGGTGTCCAGGATATGGTGTTTGGCCTATAGCGCCACGTCGGCGGGCACCGGCGCGCGGCGGGATTCGACCATGTAATCGCTCAATATTCCGATGATGCTCTCGTCAGAAGACTGCTGGGCGGCCATTTTCAACCTCTCTTAAATATCGGTCCGGAGCACCCGGCCAACGGACAGCCGGTACAGTGGCGCAGTATATCATGTGATTGAGCCTGGCAGATGGCATTTGAGGCTAGAAATCCGCCTATGACGCCTACGATGGGTGGTATACTGGTGCCGTTGCCCGGCCTTGCCTGGCAGCTATGAAGGCCAAGGCTAACCCAGAACCCGTCAGGAGCGAGAATGGACACAGGCCTTAAGGGAAAGACGGTGCTCATCACGGGAGCGACTCGCAACCACGGCAGGGCCAGCGCGATCGCGTTCGCTGAAGAGGGCGCCAACCTGCTGTTATGCACCCGTAGCAGCATGGATATGCTGGAAGAAACCGCCCGATTGGCTTCCAAGAGCGGAGTGCGGGTGGTAACGGGCGCTTGCGATGTTACCGACGAGACTCAGGTCGATGCTTTCGTGCAGATGGGACTAACCGAGTTCGGGCACATAGACGTACTGGTCAACAACGCCGCATGGCGGGCCAGAGGCGATCTGCTGTCCATCGACGAAGACCTGTGGCAAACGGCCCTGGGGGTCAACCTCCACGCCCCATTCCTTACTAGCAAAGCGGTCCTTCCCAACATGGTCCGGAATAATTGGGGAAGGATCATCAACTATTCAGGCATCTCTCCCTTCCGGGGGGCGTCGGGACAAGGGACCCTGAAGATGGCGACCGAGGGGCTGACCCGGGCCATCGCCCAGGAATACGGCCGCTACAACATTACGGCCAACTGCATCGGTCCGGGAAGCATCGCGGTAGCCCGGACCCCTGGGCAGGAGACGGGGCCCAACGAAGGTCATGGATCGTTAAACATCCCAGTTCCTCGCCAGGGCACTGTGGAAGAGTGCTCGGCGGCGGTAGTTTTCCTGGCCAGCGAGCAGGCGTCGTACATAACCGGCCAGAACTACCTGGTGAACGGTGGGGCCTACTTCCATTAAGACATCGAGCCGAAAATTGTTAACGCGCCGCGATCTAACACGGCGGGATGGTTCAAGTACCGAGGAGCAACTTACGTAGATGAACACTGGACTTGAAGGAAAAACCGTACTGGTCGTAGAGTCAGTGAATCACTTCGGCAGGCCCACGGCGGTGGCGTTCGCCAAAGAGGGAGCCAATCTGGTTCTGGCCTCAGCTCAAAGCAGCGAAGCTTTAGAGGAAACGGCCCGCCAGGTTTCAGACCAGGGTGTGCGGGTGATTACCGGCGCCTGCGCCACCGGCAACAGTTCCCAGTTGAGCGAACTGGCTCAGCGGGGAGTAGCAGAGTTCGGCCACCTGGACGTGCTGGTGAACAACACGATGCTTCCGGTGGCTCCTGAATCTTTTAGCGAGTTAACTTTCAACAGCTGGAAACAAAAGATAGAGACTGAACTCCAGGGCTCTTTCTTCATCTGCCAGGGAATCGTGCCCTTGATGGTGGAAAACAATTGGGGCCGGGTCATCAACTTCAGCGGCCTGGCGGCGTTCCAGGGTTCCGACGCCGGGTCCAGCGCCTCGGAATATGGCATAATCGGTCTTACCAGGGGAATAGCCAGGGAATACGGGAAACACAACATCACCGCAAACTGCATCTGTCCGGGCGGAGCGCAGGCCCCCGGAGAATCGGACGCCCAGGTGTACCCTCCCAGCGACAGTGACCCGATGCCCAGGTGGGGCAAACCGGAAGAGATCGCATACCTGGCCGTAACCATCGCCGCCCAAGACGCGGGCTATCTCACCGGTCAGTGTTTGATGGCCAATGGCGGAAAGTACCTTCTCTAGCCGTTAGCAGTCCCCACCTTCGACCCCCACCAACTCTCTCTGCTCGAAGCCGGTGGCTGCCTGCTGCAACCCAGCCCCTTTGGTTGGCGGATGATTCGAGCCGTATGCGCCCCCAAGACGCTGGAAATCCCGAGACCGCTGGGCCAGGTGGCGGCGGAAGTATATGACCACCGTGTCGAGCGTGCTCAGCTTCTGGGGAAGATCGTACCTCAGCCGGTCTTTCTGGAAGGTGACCAGGTCTTCCCACTCGTTTATCCGGGTAATGGTATTGGGCTTGCGCCACAAGTGGTACCACAGCTTCTTGTAGGCTTTCCCCAGCATCGTCTTAGGCTCACGCCCGATTGTGTAAGTCCACACCCGGCAGGTCTCCAGGGTAACGGGGACCATCCAACGCATGTGCAAACTGATCGCCGGTTTCTCGCTGCCACTGCCAGTGCGGATCTTGGAAGGCAACTCTACTCCGTGAGAGAAGCTGGGTATTCCCAACAGGCTGGCGCCGTCAGCGCCCATCAGGGAGAATGTTTTGCGCACGCGCTTGGGCAGGAACATATACCACCGTTTACGCGGCCAACTGGCGTTAACTCCCGGATGGAAGTCTTCCCCATAAGCGACGTTGACCGGATTGCTGCAAACCCGTTTCTCGTCCTCGTGGACGATTTTTATGCCGCCGTAGTTGGCAACCCTGGGCCTGAAGAAGGGAAGCTCCTTGCTGAGCAATCCGTGGAACTTGAACTTCCATGGCTGGGTCCAACCACCCATGTAGTTAAAGGTCTTACGGTGCAGATAGGCTTCGTGGTAGTCGATGCCCTGGTTCACCGGCTCAGTCCAGTTGGCATCCCAAACGCTTACGTGTTTGTAGCTGTGGTTGCGGGAGTCCACGATCTCCGGCGGCAGGTCTTCCGCCAAGGGCACCGGTTCGGTTTCTCCCATCCAGACGTACACGACGCCATCGTGTTCATCAGTGGGGTAGGACCTGCCCTTCATCTTGCCCACAACCGGTGTATTCGGGCTGTCGATCAGGCCCGCGACACACTCACCCTCTCCGTTGAAGGTGTATCCGTGGTATTCGCAAGTGATGGTGCCAGGGAAAAGGGATTCACCCTGGGACAGCCGGGCGCTACGGTGCGGGCACCAGTCGAATAAGGCGTAGACCTTGTCCGCCTTGCCCCGGAAGAACACGATGTCTTCTCCGAGCATTTTCACGAACACCGGCTTCTTGGTGCCGACGTACTTCCTAAACACGGCGGGATACCAATACTCCCGGAACCCCATGGGAGGCACGTAGTCAAAGGGTCCGATCTGAGACGCCCCCTGCGCCTCGCGCCACGCCTTCTCGGCATCGTGGGCCAAGGGCGAGCCGTCAATGGTGCGGCCATTGGTTGCATTGGTCCCGTTGCTGCCGTTGGCGCCGGTCCGGGTACCTAACTCCACCATCTCTTACCCTCCTGGCAGGTGTCACCGGGTTGATCTGCTGTTGCCAGATAATTTCCAACTAATTGGCGATAGGATACTCTCACAGCCTGCCCCTTGCAAGGACTGATTCCACCAACGGTCGCCGACGCGGCGACGAATAGTTTAGCGGCATCGATTCATTTCTCTTCGGATACCGCACATTCTTTTGTCAAACCAAATCCGTAAATATCCCTACCGCGACCTCGTTTCCCAGAGACGCCCATATCCCTCCGGGAGAGGGGCCGGGGGTGGGGGGCCTAACCAGCGTCCTGAATGGCCCGCCACACTTTCTCCGGTGTCAGGGGGATATCCAGATGAGTGATTCCCAAATGAGACAGGGCATCGACCACCGCGTTGACTACGGCAGGGGTTGCGGCCACCGTGGGCGACTCTCCCATACCCTTGGCCCCCAATGGGTTGAGTTGGGTTGGCGTCACCAACCGGTCCAGGGTGAAGTCGGGTAGTTGGCTGGCTTTGGGCATCGCGTAGTCCATAAAGCTGCCGGTCACCATCTGAC
>CATMOE010000108.1:0-8162 GCA_950072105.1 uncultured Dehalococcoidia bacterium | reverse complement strand
AAAGTCTTGGTCTCTTGGGTCGAGGTCTCTGCTACTTGGGCTTGAGCGGTGTTGTCTTGGGACACTTTCGGCTCCTTCCTAGGTGCGGTAGATCTATACCCTGCACCGGGAGTCCAAACACACCACCACCCTCATGTTTCTATCCCTTTAAAAGTGTCCCATTATCGCTGAACGCCTACAGCGCGGCGCCGATCTTCTATCACATGTAGTAGTTAACCAAAACTCAGCCGGGCAGGCGTTTACGACGCCGAAGCCCGGCTGAGGTTCTTTGATGGCGTAGGCAGCTTTCCTTGCATTCCCGCTAAGCATCGGTCGCCAATGCCACGGTCCGATAGGAAAAACGGAATCAACGAAGTTTCCAGGGCCTAGGTAGTGCTTGGGCCAGGTTTCAAGCTAGAGGTTCTGCCTAAAGGCGGGCCTACACCAAGACCGAGGGCGATCAGGCAAAGTGGCTGGCCTGATGCTGACACTCAAGCCAGACGATATGTCGTACCAGTGGAGCCAAGCATGATACATTGTTGCCGTCGAAGGGAGGGCCAATGTCAAATGAACCCTGCTCGCACGTCACGGTTACACGATTGATCGTTCGTCCCGCGGATATGGATGCGGACAGGAACGTAAATAACGCGGTCTACTTTGAGTATTTTCACCAGTCTCGCCTGGAGCATTTAGCCCGTCTCGGCATATGGCGCCCGCGTGGCTCCCAGGACGACAACATCTTCGCCTTGGCGGAAAATACCTGCCGATACCTGGCGCCGTCCTTCTACGGAGACGTGCTGTTGATCTGGACCGCAACGCACGCTGTCGGTCGAAGCAGCTTCCAGTTGGTCTTTCGAATCTGGCGTGAGAGCGACGGTGCATCGATCGCCGCCGCGCATTCCGTGCAAGTCTGGCTAGATGGGCACCAACAGCCTACATCGCTGCCGTCCGCTGTGCGAGAGGGACTTACTGCTTCTCTCTGTACCGACCTGCCAAAGATGCCCCCACGCGATTAGTTTATTTCACGATCTCCTCCGGCTAGGCCCAGTTGTTACTAGCCTTCAACAACTGCTGGCACTCCTACGCCATCGAGGTATCGGGGACACAGACGAGCCACCGATTTAGATTCTTCGCAATGACGATTTAAACCAGGCTGTCGATTTTTCTGTTGACCTAGACTAATGAGGAAGGGGCCGAATTATCGGCCCCTTCCTCATCTGCCGCCGCCGTTAAAGTTCACGGCGCGCCGTTGGCACTTCCGGCGCTTTCGACGGGCTGCCAGGGCCAGCGGCCCTCCACCTCAAGCAACAACACCCAGCTTAGGAATGTGCGAATAATGATCAAGACCGCCAACACACCGACGCTTCTGAAGGAGAGTTCGAAGGCAAGAGTTTCGATGATATCGGCGGCCAACAAAATTTCAAGTCCCAGTAGAAGTGATCTGCCGATGTCGACCTTGTAGCGTAGGTAAATGTTTAGGCCCGGTTTGTTATCGTGCCTCGTGACGTATCTGATAGTTGCTAAAATTATACCGAGCACGATCACCACGCCGCCAAGGACTTCGATGGCCAGCCCTACCAACGCCATTATCTCTTCGATATTGCCGGTATCCAGCAACCGATTTTCCATAGGGCACCTTTCTATTTATCGTGCTATTTACCGCGCCACGACCCGCCACCCATACTCCTCCGCACCGCACCGAGCGATTCAGGGCAACGAACCATCGTTACGTCTAGGGAGGATTGGGCTGAGTTGAAAACTTTTTCCCTTTTGCCTTTCCAGACCGTAGTCTTGCCGGCGCTAAGGATTTCCGGACCGGAAGAGCCAAGGCCTGAGTAGACGAGTGGCCCAAGGCATCAAAAGATAAGTCATGGATGTGCCAGCCAATACCACGGTGATAGGTAGGTAGATCGGTTGCGGCAACCCATCCGGAAGCAGGTTCAACACGGAACCAATCAACCTTATCGTCGGATAAATCACGGCGACAGTGAGAATCGCCATCTTGTACTTTGCAGGTGGGAGAACTGCCGGTCGGCCGGGCAAGGTGAACCACGATTCAACGCCATGTGCCTCTTGTAGGACCATGTCGCCAAATGTCATATCATCTGATCTCTCTACCCACTCGACCCGGTCAGATGATTCTTGCCATTCTTTGAGATTCAGGTAATCTTCGAACCGTAAAATGATCACATATTCAAGACGTTTCTGGTCACTCGGCCGGATCACGTCCATGCCGAGATAACCATCAAATCTTCTAACGACCTGGTTGATACCAGTAAGCCAGACTTAGAAATCCTGAATACGGTCCGGTTTCACCATCCTGGCAATGATCGTTGTGACGGGTCCTGTTTCGCCCGGTTGCCTTTCTGGGGATTCCATATATAGACCCACATCCTCGGTAAGCAGACGATATAAGCCCTATTTAAGGCCAAGACGGCGTCTGCTTTGCTATGCGATTATCGCCCGCTAGTCTCCGCGAATCTGGGTTAAGATTCCGTAAAAGTCCTCGAGATGCCAAGTTTTCGTGATCAGTCCATCCTCGATCAGGTGCAAGTCGGAAGCAGCGAAATTCACCCTCTTTCCGGTGGCGGGAACTCCGAAGGCGTCGCCGGTATGGACCGCACTAAACTCGCTTCGGACATACACATAATCTCCATCCGCAAGCACATGTGTGAGCGCGCCCTGGAAATCCGAGAACGATGCTCCGAACCCTTCCATGAATCCCTGCATGAAGTTATCGATTCCTGGTTCCAGGCCCGGCCTTTGGGGCGGAAATTGCTCATAGTTGGGGGCCAAACTGGTCGATAGTTTGCTGGGGTCACCCTTTAAGAACAATTGGTACAGTCCTGCCACGGCCTCTAATTTCTTCTGTTGCTCATCTAAATCCATCGGTAGTCTCCTTTGGCTTAACTCTATCTCTACGAAGATAATCTTTGATTCGTCGTTTAACTTGGCCCTACGAGGCATGTTAAACTACGATATGTATTCTAAACTACATAATGTAGCGTCGATTGTCAACCAAAGACATGAGGTATGATGACAACACCGCCAAGGTGAGGAGAGCACACAAATGAGCGCGACGGCCGGCCAGTCAAATCGGCCTGGAACGAACCCGCGGACTACCCGTGTCCGCCAGATCATTCTCGATGCCGCCATCGACCTGTTGATAAAAGAGGGAGCCGGTGCGCTTACCGCAGTGCGTATCGCCGAAAAGACCGGTGTCGCCCGCACCACTATCTATCGCCACTGGACCGATAACACCGCGTTGCTGCTCGACGCTATCGACAAGCTGATCAGCCCGCACGTACCCACGAGTCTTTCTGAGAATCTCGAGGAAGACCTTAGCGCGACCTTAACGAATCTAAAAATGCGTATGACCAAACGGCCATTCCGGATCGTCTTTGCGGCGTTGCTTGACCACGCTAATCGGAACCGTGACGCCGTTGGCGCCCAACGCCGTTTCGTCAGCGGCGTCCTCCAACCGCTCCAGGACGTGCTCGCGAACGCCAAAGGCCGGGGCGTCCTTCCGTCCACAGTTGATGTCGAAACAGCGAGCGCTCAACTCGCCGGTCCCCTTTTCATCCAGCACGTTATGCTCCGGACCGCAATCAGTGACCGGCTCATCGCACAAACCATCGAGCGGTTCCTCGACCAGGTGGGAGAGATTGCCTAGGTTCCCTGTTGTGGACGCATCATTACCTGCCTCGGCCGGCGATGCTACGCCGTCGAGGTACCGGGAACACAAACGACACACCGATTTAGCTTTTATGCCTCGACGAAATCTGCGTGATTGGTGGAAACTGGGAGATTCGAACTGGGCTTGAAACACGGACTGACGATGTTAATAGCAATTCGCTCGACCGGCCTGGTAAAAATAACGCAAGGGCGCGGCAATTACCCGCACCACTCCAACGCCGCCAAGGCCAGGACTTTGCTGCATAAGACCATCTCGTCGATGTCGGCATAATCGTCGCCGTAGGAACCGCCGGACGGGCCGTAGATTGGCGCCGGGATTCCGGCTTCCCACAGGTGGGCGTCGTCATCTCCATAGCGGCCTCCCAGTTGAGTCGCGGGCGGACCGACACCCTGCGGTTCATGCCCGGTCACTTGCTTATAACCCGAAACCAGCGCTCGGACTATACCCTGGTCCACCGGCATGTCCATGGGCGGATGGTCCAGGATCCAGGTGTGGAATTTTCGTTCCACCGGATGCACCAACTGGTAATCGAAGTCCGGGTCATCTGCCTTGAGCCGGTCCAGGGTCCGCTCCAGGTCAGTGCGGATGGTGGCCGCCGTCATTCCGGGAACCGTGCTGATAGCCACGAAAGCAGTACACAGATCCGAGTTACGGCTTACCGAACGCAGGTCGTAGTCCTCCCCTCTTCCGCCGATGATCGAACCGATCTTCAACCAGGGCAGCCCCTCCAAGGTCCACTGCCGGTGGGTGAGCTTGGTTTCGTATATAGCGCTGATGGCTTTGATCATCTGGGGAATGGCGTCGACACCGTGGATGTCGCCCCCGCTGGGATGCCGACCCTTGATATGTAGGGAAAACATCGTCATGCCGCCGTGCTTGGTGACGACGTGGTGCGCCCCATAGGGCTCAGTGACCACGGCGGCGTCAGTCTGGTAGCCGTTGTCGAGTAGGTGTTTTGTTCCCAGACCGCCCTGGAGCTCCGCCAGCACGCAAGCGATGACCAAGTCGCCCGCCAGGCTCACTCCGGATTTTCGGATAGCTTCAGCGGCATGTATCATGCAGGCGACGCCGCTTTTCATGTTACGAATGCCTGCACCGTGCAGGCGGTTCCCTTCCACCCACGGGTCGAACGGGTCACGGGTCCAACCCAAAGCCAGGGGATTGATGTCCAGATGACCGTTGAACATGAGACTAGGACCGTGTCCTGATCCCTTTATGGTCGCGACCGTTTGGAACCATCCCCGCTCCACTTCTTGCAACTCCACTTCGTAGCCGCGCGCTGACAGGTAGCTGGCCACCCAGCGGGCAAGTGGGGTTTCCTCGCCGATGAAGCTGGGTATGCGGACCAAGGACTTTCCGAGATCGACCAGTTCCTCCTGGTCGATTTGCTTTAATACTCTTTCCGCCGCTTCCGGGTCCATTTATCCCCCCTGTTAGGAAGCTTCCGCCATCTAGGAGATCAGCTTCCGGGTTTCAATCCTTCGAAGTATCTTTTGGGATTGCCCTTCATCAGTTCGTCGATGATTGACTGCCCGATGCCAGCCTCCTTGAGCCTTGGGATCACCGCCCGGGTCAACCACAGATATCCGTCGGGATTCTCTTCCCTAGTGGGAAACCCTGGCGACGCCAGCCGGGTGAGCACTATGTTCCAGTCGTGGGATAGCATTAAGTTGCTCCCGAGGCCCTCGTCCAATAGTTCTTTTAGGTAGTCGGTCCTCTGCTGCCAAGGTGGCAGGTTAGGACGACCGAAAGGATTGTTTATATCCCAGCCCAGCCAAACGCCCAACCTGGCTAACTCTCGGTGGTAATCCCTATCAGGGGTGTTGTTGATATGGCCGATGTAGATGTGATGAGGTTCGACACCCTCCTCTTTTAAGATATTTATTTGCTTCTCTCCTACCCAGGACTGCGGAGGCGTGTGAGTCGTGATGGGAACACCGGTGTGTAAATGAGTTTTAGCTGCCGACCGAAGCATCAACTCTTCATGCTCCGAAATCGGGTCGCTGGTGGCCACCTTGATTATTCCGGCTTTGATACCCGTGCCCTCTATGCCTTCCTCGATCTCCCGAGACCACAGCGCTGCGACGAACTCGGGGGTCCTTCCCCAGAAACTGCGAGGAACGTCCAGCCAACAGCCGGTGCAACAAATAAACTGTACCCCGCTCCTTTGAGATACTTCCTTCATCAGAGAAACTTCACGGCCCAGATCCAACGGGGATACTTCGACAATGGTGTCGACGCCTTCAATGTGCGCCTGGGTCAGGTCTGCAACTGCTGTTTCCAGGGCCCACTCCCGGCTGACGAGCTCGCCATACGTGAAGTTAACGCCGGCGGAAGAATCGATCAGATGCTCATGGGGAAGCGTGAAGCCTAGGTCCGCGGTATCCATCGGACCGAGCACAGAGTTAATCGTGGCCATGCAACACCTACCGTCGCGTACAAGAATTTGACAGGCTGAATTATACAAGCGCGTGACCTGGAAACCTTAGAGCGATCGGATTACCAACAGTGCTAGGGCGCCGAACGGCGCCTCATAGTCGTCGATAAGACTCGCACCAAAGACGTTCAAAATAGCATCCGGAGACCGTGGAGATGGCGGTTGACAGGCTTCCAACGGTAGCAGTACCCTCCCTTTTTCCACCGAAGCGGGCCGGGACCGATGTGAATTAAAGATTTCGGTTCATATCCCGCCGAGCCTACTAATCTACGATATCAAGAGAGGGTCTTATGTACGCAGTACCTGACGTCGATGAAGTGGTGGCCGTAGCCAAGGAACTGGGGATCCACCTCGGTCCCGACGAGGCCGTCAAGTACCGGGAATACCTCATAGAACAGATGGACCAGTTGGACACTTTCGTGCAAGCCCGGATAGAGGAAGAACAGCCTCCGATGATTTCACCCGCCCGCGAGCCAGGATACCGGCCGAGCGCGGAAGAAGACCCGCTTAACGCCTGGATCTGGAAGTGCCGGATCGAGGGTGCCGCCGGCGGGCTGCTTGCCGGCAAGACCGTAAGTTACAAGGACCATGTCGCCGTGTCGGGTATACCCATGAGCTTCGGGTCCTTTGCCCTCGAGGGCTTCATCCCCGACTTTGACGCCACCGTCGTCACCAGGGTGCTGCAGGAGGGGGGCACCATAATTGGCAAGAACGTCATGAACGGACTCAGTGGCGGGTTTGGCACCGGCGGCGGCATCGGAGACTACGGCCGCTCCCTCAACCCCCACAACCACGACCACGTGACCGGAGGGTCGTCCGCGGGCTCCGCGGCGGCGGTAGCCGCCGGTGAGGTGGACATCTCCTTCGGAGGAGACCAGGGCGGCTCCATCCGCATCCCAGCCGCTTACTCCGGCACCGTCGGACACAAGCCCACGTTCGGATTGCTGTCGCACTTTGGTATCGGGTTCGGCTCGGACCAAAGCATCGACTACACGGGCCCGCTGACCCGGACCGTGGAAGATGCGGCGGCCACGCTCCAGGCCACTGCGGGTTACGACCCCTACGATCCTCGCCAGACCCGGGACGTCCCGACTACCATCGAAGTGCTTGGCGGTCTGGCCAATGGCATATCCGGACTGCGCATCGGAGTTCTCGATGAGGGCTTCGACGAGGCCGAGCCTGACGTCCGCGACTTGGTGATGGCGGCCATCGACGTCCTCGCGGAAGCAGGCGCCGACATCTCCAAAGTCTCCATCCCGGAGCACCACGACATCAGAGCAGTCCAGGCCGCGCTGACCGGCGAAGGCGCTCTTGCCGTGTTCAAGACGGGGTTCTTCGGCGCCTTCACCAGGACCTATTACCCTGCCTCCATAATCACCGCGATCAATAAGTTGTGGGCCTCCCAGGCCGACGTGCTCACGCCACGCAGCAAACTGTCCCTCATCGCGTCCGAACTGAGCCGCCGCAACTATAATGGCCGTGTCTACGCCAAGGCCCAGAATGTGCGTCCCACCTACATCAGGGCCTACGACGCCGCACTTGCCAACGTCGACCTCCTCGTGATGCCCACCTGCATCATGACGGCGCCCAAGAACCACACTCCGGGTAGCTACCTGGAGGCCGTTGAGGACAACCTGGCGACCGCGAACTCCAAGGGTTCCCGCAATACTCTGCCCTTCAACTACACCGGCCACCCGGCCCTCGCCCTTCCCGTGGGCAAGTCGTCAGGTGGTCTCCCAGTTAGCATGCAGATCGTCGGGCGCTTTTTCGAAGACCCCCTCGTCATGAGGGCCGCCTACGCCTACCAGCAATCGACCGACTGGGACAATATCATCGGCGTCGATTTCCGATAGGGCCCCGATACACAATCACATTGAAGTAGCAGGATGGTGAACCGAGATGAGCTGGCCCGCCGAGCCACGGTGTTGGTGCTCGGGCGTCGCGAGCGCGACTTCCTAACTCTGTGACCAACTTTACCTAAAATGAGAACTGGATTATCTTCATCGTTCCTCGGTATCTCAATCGTTCTTGTGTTGATTGGATGCAGCG
>CATMOE010000107.1:0-8185 GCA_950072105.1 uncultured Dehalococcoidia bacterium | reverse complement strand
GCCCTACACCCCGACGATGTTCGGATTTTGATACCGTAATATAGACCTCGGGGTCCCGAACGAAGCGCGCTAGCCACTGCGCTACACCCCGACGTAAGTCGGCAAATGATACCGTAATATAGACCTAGGGATCCCGAACGAAGCGCGTTAGCCAGTGCGCTACACCCTATATATACCGATCTGTCTTGTTTGATTGGGCTTTGTAACGGTCGGGGCTCAACACCTAAGCCACTCTTTTCAACCAGGCAATCGAACCGATTTGAATCCACCGCGATTCCTGGAGAGTTAGTTGCTGGGCAGTTGGACTCTAGTCCAATGAACTAATTCGGAGTGATTGAATTGCCTTTCTCCTGTCCTAGTAATTGACGCGATTATTCCGGTTTCGTCGACTGCGCACAGTACGGTTGGCAACTTCAAACCGGACATTTGTCACCTGCCGATCTCTCGCAAACCTGGTGGCCTGTTCCACCATAGTGGACTCAATATCGATGCCAACCGCTTGACCAGGGGAAATGGCGTCAGCGAGCCCAAGAGTGATAGTCCCGGGGCCACAACCGCAATCCAATAGACTCATTCCAGACTCTAGATGAGGCATAAAGAAGTCTGCTTGTGGCGAGGCGCTGCGCCCGACATAGTGCTCTTGGACTGCTGGCGAATCATAGCCATAGAAAGGGCGACCCTGCCACTCAGGGTGGCTCGGTGGTTGAGAGGATCCATTGGTCATCTTATTCTCCTTTGCTGGATGTTCCATTCGACAAGGTATTGTTAGGCGCCACCAGCTATCCTTAGCAAAATCTCCGCCACCTCCCTGGGTTTGGTTATCATCGGGTCGTGACCGGTGTCCAGTTGATACAAACCCCAGTCCGATTGCCGGACACGCTCGGCAACCGGGTCAAACCCCGATTCTCTGGACAAGATGAAAGAGCGCGATATTTCCAGCGCTTCGGAACTCCCCAGTCTCACCGGTTGGGCAAAGGAGGCGACCGATTGAGGGCGTAGGCGGGGCAACACCCGGGACTGGTCCTCAGGATCGGTGATGCCCCAGCGCCGGCGGATTTCCTCGACAGTGGAGGGCGGCCGCAGAAATTCCTCCCGGTTGTCGATGGCGGCTCGGACTCTGGCGGTGAAGTCTGGGCCGCGTACCGCATCAAGCTGGTCAACCATAGCCTCACCGTCCCTAGGCACCACGCCGTTCACGTAAACCAAATGGTCCAGGCGTTGAGGACAGACCTCCGCCACGCCGGTGATGACCATTCCAGCGTAGGCGTGGCCTACCAAAATTACCTCCTCCAGCCCCTCGCTCTCCAGAAGTTCCCGAACGTCCTTGATATGAAGGTCCAGATTGATGGCTGCGGGGTCGATGTATCCGGCTAGGTGAGAACGCTCGCCCATGCCCGTGAGGCTGGGGGCGTAGACCGAGCCGCCGGATTGCCGCAAAAGTGGCTCCACCTTCCACCAACACCATCCACCGTGCCAAGCCCCGTGAACCAAAACGAAAGTTGCCATAATATGTCCCTGTTAATTGAGGCTATTCGTGGTGGTCATGGAGGTGGTGCTCGATCGTGCTGAGCACCTCCAGTATCGGTGGGCCTTCGCTGTAGCCCTTTTGATGAAACACTGCGTCTACCAATTCATACATAGCAGCTGCTCCCTCGAAAGCGTCATTAGTCAACCCTATTCCTTCCATGGTGAGAGCAATTTCCTTCATTTCACCTATCCACCTTCCAGCCCTGTGAGGTACAGTGGGAATGTTGTCTTCCATACGCCCCCATAGTGTTGGATGGCTCGATGTCCATTCTTTTCGCAGGGGATCAAGAACACCAAGAGATTGCGCAGTCACAAGCGAGTGAAGCCATAGGGCAGTAGTGCCTTTCGTTTGAGACGCATAGCACATTTTCAGAGCTGAAGCCGTCCCTATTTGATCTCCCAAGTTGCGGAAGTCAATATTTTGACCGTGTAGTTCTAATACTTCAGACGTGTCAGGACCCGAGAGGTAGACACGGGTCAGTCCCCTCCTTTCAGGTGGAGAACCTATGATTCCGCAATCCACATAGCGTGCTCCTGCACCACCTATAATTTCTGCTATTTTTAGGGTTGTTTGGGGAGCGATCGCATTGCAATCCACGTAGAGCAGTCCAGGATTTGCGCTCTGGATATGTCCTGCGATGTTTTGGGCAACAGAAAGTGCCGATTCAGGAGGTACAATAGAAAATAGACAATCTGCTTGGCTCAGTAGTGTGGCAAGATTCGGGGTGTCTTGAAACCCTGCTTTTTGTGCCAACTCTTTTGTCAGGGGACTCCTCCCTTCTGAGCACGTGATGACTTGATATCCCTCTTGGACAAGTGCTTTTCCGATTCCGCTACCCATGTCCCCCGGGCTGATGATTGCTATGGTCTTGATGGTCACGGCTCTACTCCTCAGATTGGATTTGTGCGTGTGTGGAGTGCTGTGAAATCGGGGGCTCTGGCCTCCCCTGGCCACTGCGTCCTCCCAGATATAAACCTTATAAATATACCGCGTCGTCGAATTAGGCCCTAAGGGTGTGGACAAGCCTTCGACCAAAAACTTGAGCGGCTCGTGTTCGATTTCAGTGGTTTGGGCCCCGGCCCGTCTTATTTCTTTGCGAATCTAGAACATTCTGGCCGAGAGGCGCGACCACTTTATGAAAGCCGACCTACTGGAGAGCCAGATCCGGACATTGGAAGACCCGGTGGAGGTAGTTACGGTCGATGTAACACCGGGACCGGCGGAAGTTGTGCAGGCCGTAAGGATGGCTTTTGGCCTTTGACACTACACCATAGAGTCGTAGAAATCCTTTTCGTAGGCCAAGATGTACGCCGCCACCTGCTCCAGTTCATCTTTCCTTCCCTGATCCAGACCGTAAATGGTAACCAGCCGTGCCACAGCATTCACAAACCGCTCGGAGCGAACATGGGGAATGTCAAAGTACTTCAGCGCCTCCCCAGATACCCCGTAATGTTTGGACAGCCCTTCCCGCATCGCCGAGCATGTATCCGAGAAAACCCTCCCGACCAGATACCAGGCCGCCGCCTTCTCAGCAGCTCCCCCTTCCACAGAAAGACGGAAGAGGTAATTCACCGCGTTCAGGGCTTCTGAGGGCGGGGACTGCTGCTCCATTTCGCTGTCCGTCAGCCCTAGGGCTTCCATAAAGGGACGGAAGCGACTCGAATACTCCAGTTCGCCGGACAATCGCTCATGGAAAAACCGCTGGGTTTCCAAGTCTGGCGAGTTGACGATGGACAAGGCGAAGTGCTTGACCCCGCCTCTCATGTACCAATACTCGGCTATGGAAAAACGTCTCAGGTCTTCTAGGTGGGCGTTTCCTCCAGCTACGCTGGTGACGAATGGGTGACTCCTGATTGCGGCAAGGGTCGGCTCATGATGGCGCTCCAACTCTTCTAAGAACCGGAGCGCGGGTTCCAGTTCACTAGCCATAATCCACCTAAATTCCCCTTCGCATAGAATCAATCATAATATCCCAGTCGACGCCCGGTGCACCCCATCCCAGAACATCAACTCGTAGGACTGAAGCAACCGGGCGGCCCGTTTCAACTGGGCTTCACCTATTTCGTGAAGCAAACCATTATCAATGACCCGGCGGACGTCTTCGTCAAATTCGCTGGGAGTCGGACCGGAGAACAGGGTGAAGAAGGCCGTGGCATGTTCGGTAAGTCCGTATTTGTCCCTTAAGGCGTCCCCAACCCGCCCGCAGTTGGCACCCCAGGCGGGAAAGTTCACCGCCAGGGCAGCGGCCATCTCGGCAGGTGAAGCGTAGTGGGCCAGCCAGGCTACATAGTGGGCGTATGCCTGGGCCTCCGGGGTCGGCTCGTATGCCAAGAGCCATGGCTCGTCCAGGCCCAACGCTGTTGCCAAATCGTGCAGGGCACCGAAGGCGGCGTCCTCGCCTGGCAAGATACCCAGGAAAAACCTCCGGCTGCGTGGATGGTCGCAGCGGGCTACCATAGCGGCCAGGCTCCTAAGGTCGCTCTCGATGGTAATGTGCTGTTCCCCTACTATTACGTTCAGGCCGTCCCTGGTAATTTCATTTTGCTCCAACGCACGGAGGTACGGGTGGTCGCGAAGTTGCGCCTCGACTGACTCCAGTTCACTCCGAATCTGCTCTATCAAATCTTGGGTGTTCGACACGGTCTGACTCGCTAATGTTTTCTAATGTTTCCTTTTGCGATGGAATCATGGGACCCCTCAACGACGAGGCAGTTGGCCAAGAATCTCCATAACTTCGGAAATGTCAGCCACGTTCTCCAGGTTCTCCAGGAGACTCAACAGGCGCTCAGTATCCTGCTGGGATAGAACACGTTGGACACAGTCGAATACCTTCGCCATGCGCTCTTCCCGGCTCATCGGGTTGGCTGCGGACCCGCGGAAGGCGTGGCACTCGGAGTCGACAGTGCTTCCATCTTTCAGTTGCGCCGTTGCTCTCACCGCGGATGATTCCGGATCGCCGGGTTCGACGCTAATCTTTCGGAGAGTCTCTTCCATATCCGTCGAGAACCGGCGCTGGTCGGTAAAGGTCTCGATTCCCACTTGGCCGTCCAGGAGTGCTGCCGCGGCGCAGTATTCCACGCTGAACTTGCCATCAAGACCGCTCAGGGGTAGCGGCCCAGAGTGCCCACGGCCACGCATTTGGACGGTCAAATGGTCCACCATGTCGGCCTGAAGGTCATGCTGTTGGCGAAGGTCCAGCACTGCTTCTATGGGGTTTTGCATATAGACTTGGGCAGGGAATCGTTTGATGTCGAAACCGGGCTCCACCAAGCGGAAGGACGTTCCCAAACCTTGGGTTAGAATTTCCAAGTCCAGGTTTCCATTGAACAGGGCTTCTGAGTAGCCGTTGGGAGCCTCAAAAATGGAGTCATTACTGGTATAACCCGCTGAGGCTAGGATAGCAGCCTCGGCGCCCATCCGCGCCGCGTTCCCAGTGTGGGTAGACTTGACCATAGTGCCTGTGTTGGCGGTCAGTCCGCCGGTGCGAGAAGCGGCAATACCCATAGCCATCTGAGTGAGGTGGGTGTCGAGCCCAAGTACTTTTGCGCTGGCAACAGCTCCTCCCAAGGGACCAACTAGGCCCGGAGGATGGTAGGCAGGATTGGACACAGCAGCAGAGGCAGCCCGCAGCCGTCCCTGAATCTCCCATCCCAGCACATAAGCCTCAATGATGATCTTACCGCTAGTGTTTCTCCCTTGGCCTAGGGCAAGCGCTGCGGGAAGACAGGACGAAGTGCCGTGGGTCGGCGGGTATCCTTGAATCTCGTAGTCCAGGCAGTGGCCAAACACACCGTTGGCGAATGCAGCGGATGGAGCATTAGTCTTAAACCCCCATCCGACGACGGAGGATTGGGGAGACCCACCTAACTCCTGGACATATCGACCGATGATTGATGCCAATTCCTGAGTGGAGCCTGCCAGCATGTTAGCTACCCCGTCCAGGATAGCGATCTTGGCAGCTTCTACCACTGAAGTGGGAAATGCGTCGTAACCGGTATCCACGATAAACTGGGCTAGGGTCTTGGTGGCGCTCATATCAGCCTCGAAAAGGAAGGATGGTGGATTAGGTGGATTAACGCCCCCGAAGAAAGGAATAGGGCTCAGTGTTAGGCCCGCACGACCTTATGATCCGATTTATACCGTACCTACGACCACTTCCTGTGCTTGGTCCGCCGCCGCCAGGATGTCATCGATGAAGTGGTGCAACTTGACGGCTTCATTGAAATCGGGTTGGCAACTGGTTCCTGATAAGATGGCCTGACCAAATTGATAATACATCTGCCCCACGTTGTAAGGCTCTCCCTGGGGCATCCCTTCTAGTACGTAGATATACTTCTCTGGAATCTCCATGTCCTCCAGAGTGTTCCCTTCCCTGACACCTTGAAGACGAACGGCGTTGGTGTTTGCCGAGCCTTCGGAAGAGGCGATGAGGGTCCCTTCGCGTCCGTAGATCTCCATTCGGTAGCCGCTACCCACCCAAGGGTTGCTAGCGATGTGCACCGAAGCAACGCCTCCGTTGGCCAACTTGCCGCTGACCAAGATATTATCCGGCGAAGTGACGTCTACCGTCTGTTTGGTGTCAACCTCATACCATTCCTTTGCCTGGGTGCTCACCACTGAAGAAACGTGACTGAAATCGCCGATGACAAAGCGCAGGGCGTCGATAGTGTGGCCGCAGGAAATCGTAAGGGTGTTAGCCCCTAGATCAATGTCTCGTTGCCAAGTCCGGTCAGAGGTCCGCTGTAGCACACCTCCGTTGATCCGGCTAACATGGCAGGACATCACGTCGCCCACATACCCCGACTCCACCAAATCCTTGGCGTACAAGATGGCTGGATTAGCTCGGGACTGCAGTCCTACCATGTTCCGAACTCCTTTAGCCTGGGCCAGGTCGGCCATTTCCTGAGCCTCGGAGGTAGTTCGCCCCAAGGGCCACTCGGTGTAGACGTGCTTGCCTGCATTGATAGCCGCCATAGTCGGCTCATAATGGGCTGGCACCCTTAGGCTCACGGCAACGGCGTCGATGTCGGGATGCGCGAGCATTTTACGGTAGTCGTCGAAAGCCAGTCTTGCTCCGAACATTTGCCGGGACTCCTCGGCGCTCTCCTGCCGGGTGGTGCAAACCGCGGTCAACTCGAACTCCGGGCTGGCCACCACCGCCGGCAAATGAGCTCGGGGAGCCCATCCCCGGTGAACGTTAGCTCCGATGATGCCCAATCGTATCTTATCTGCCATTAGTTCCCTCCCTCAATACGGCGAATCGATCCTATCCTACCATGAAGGTGAACTAAAGCCTCCGCTCGTTAGACTCAGTCCGCCCTTATGATAAGATCGCCTAAAACAGCAAGGGAGGCCTCATCATGCCATACGGAGGCAATGACTGGTTGGCGCTAGCCCCGGAAGCTACGCTGGAGCCGGAGATGCCCATCTGCGACCCACATCATCACTTTTGGGACTTCCGCACCGACCGGATCCCTTACCACCGGTACCTTCTCCACGAGTTAGCAGCCGATATAAATAGCGGCCACAATGTGCACTCCACCGTGTTCGTTGAGGCCAGGTCAATGTATCGGCCCGACGGACCGGAGGAGTTGCGGACCGTTGGCGAAGTAGAGTTCGTCCAAGGACTTGCCGCGGCCAGCGCCAATGGCTTGTACGGTCCGGGCCGTGCGGCAGCAGCTATCATCGGCCACGCAAATCTGAACCTGGGTGACCGTGTTGAACCTGTGCTGGAAGCCCTACGGGCGGCCAGCCCCAATCGGTTTCGCGGCGTCCGCCATTCCTGTGGTTGGGACCCCCATCCGGAGGTTGAAAACCGGGCACCGGAAGATCAACTGGCCAGCGACGAATTTCGGGCAGGAGCGCGGGTGCTGGCGCGCTTGGGATTGGTCTATGAGAACACGGTGTTCTTCCCCCAATTACCTGAGGTAGCGGCATTCGCCAGGGCTTTACCCGACCTGACCATCATTTCCAATCATATCGGCGGACTGATGCGAGTCGGTCCTTACGCCAACAAGGACGATGAGGTGTTGGCCGCCTGGAGAAGTGGCATCACCGACCTAGCGTCCTGCCCCAACGTGGTGATGAAGCTAGGTGGCGTTGGACAGCCACGTTACGGCTTTGACTGGCATACTAGGGAGACGCCCATCGGTTCGGAAGAGCTGGCCGATTCCTTGGCTCCTTTGATGAATTTCTGCATTAGGCAGTTCGGACCTGAGAGGTGTATGTTCGAGAGTAACTTCCCGCCCGATAAGGTGTCATTCTCCTACAACGTGCTGTACAACGCCTTCAAACGCCTTTCTAGCGGTTACTCGGTGACCGAGCGTGCTGCTATGTTTCATGACAACGCGGTTCGGGTATACGGGATTAACGCATAAGTCTCTGGCGGGCCGGAGGGTTTCTAGAGCCATGAAATATTTACACTTATTTCATAGAATGCGAACTAGTCCTTAGTCACTTTAAGCATAGGCTGCTATTTAGCAGCATTGCGAATTAGACCAACTAGGCACACTTTTAGGCACACTTTGAAAAACTCATCTGGAATCAAATAGGGGTCCCATGATCAGGCTCCTCTCCTGCCAACGACCTTCGGGTTATGAGTTCGGTGCGACTTGTCCGTAGATGTCTCTGGGAGTCCGTGTCATATCTATAATCCCA
>CATMOE010000106.1:0-8207 GCA_950072105.1 uncultured Dehalococcoidia bacterium | reverse complement strand
ATGTCCTGCTCCTTCTTTGCAATTCTAGGAGCGGGACTCTCTCTTAGCTACCTGTTCAAATTTCCCAGACCACCTCATTCATGGTGTAGCGAGAATTTGCAGATCGTATATTATCTGTATTAGAGTTGCGCAAACGCTCCAGAAACTTTCTCTCCCAGGAGGGCATCATGGAACCGAAGGATTCCGATGTCGAAGGTGTAGAAAACTGGGATGACATCATAGCCGGTGGCGATGTAAAGAAAATCCAGGATCGCCTGCAGAGAGATCTGAAGGGGTTGATGAGGACATGGAAGCGCCGCCTACGGGGATACAGCGTGGTGATTTTATATAAGCGTGGCCGGATAGATAGTACAGACACAGATAAGCTATTCCAAGCGCTTCAAGAGATTGACCCCAACAAGCGAAACAACGTCCTCTTGATCATTGAGAGTGGCGGCGGCGATCCCAAATCTGGATATCAAATCAGCAAGCTCTGCCGCGAATGGGCGGCAGATAAGTTCATGGTAGCGGTCCCGAGGCATGCTAAATCCGCTGCCACTATGATTGCATTAGGTGCCGACCAGGTTCATATGGGACTCCTATCAGAACTGGGACCCGTGGACCCTCAAGTCTTAGGGGTTCCCATGCTAGCCATCCAGGATTCCATTGAAACGATAACGCAGTGCGTGAACGACAACCCAGGGGAATCTGGTGCCAAAATGTGGGCCGAATACCTCAGCAGTCAGTTCAGGTTTGACCAACTTGGTCGTAACCAGAGGGTGGTGGAATCTATCGTTCAATACGCGGAGAGACTTCTGGTCGCCGGCAAGTCTGACAGACCGCGTGCTAACGAGATAGCGAATCGGTTGGTGCATGATTACAAAGACCATGGGTTCGTGATTGATTCGGAAGAGGCTATCGAGATCTTTGGAGAAGCAAGTGTCGTGGTCTCATCAAATGAGCTGTCGTTCAGCGAAGAGGTGTACCGCGTCATAAGGAATGTCGAGATTGGTCTAAGAGGTCCGGATCCCTATCCCAATGCCATCTCCCCATCCATAGACCCCTGGAGTCATACTGCCAGAGTTAAAGCAGTTGGGGCTCTGGATAATTGTGTGAGCGTTATTCCCCCGCGCCGCCCCACGCCACCGCGGGAATTCGAAAATGAGCCAGAATCGGATTATGGTTTATGACCAATATTCTTATACACAGGCCATCGGCTGCAGTCATCGGATATTTACTCCCACCTCCGACCATGAATGCAAGATGACGGAAGACAGGCAGCCGCCAATCTGCCAGAAGAAGGATCGCAAGCCGACAAACCAAAAAGTTTCAAGCGCTTTTGCCCGGGGCAGGTCAGGATGAGTCCAACTAGAGTCTAACGCTCCAGCAGTTAAACTTGTGGCAAGGACAATTTCCCCGGCTCTCACTGGCTCGTCCAGGTTGAACAGGGGCAGGAAGGCAGCCTTGGGCTTCAGCCCTACAAGACTGGCTTCAACCGCATGTCGGAGCTGCAACCGCAACGTGAACAAGCATTCGTCGGGGTACGGGGGATTAATTTGACGCCGCGCAGAATCAACCACAGGATTCAACATTCCTTTCGGCTTGTTTCCTATATGTTAGGATGGTTAACGCAGTAGGCACTTTTATGCAAGTCCCAACATTCGAGGAAAGAAAGAATGATCACCAATTTCGGCAGTCTTTACGCCGGCCACGTGGATTTGGACGACATCGGTCTGGAAGCCACAGCGGTAAATGACCGTTGGTTCTCCGATGAACACCTGAACACCATATACGACCGGGCCACCGCCGTCGCTCAACTTATGGACCGGGTCGGATATGACAGTTTCTGGATGGCCGAGCATCACTTCCAGCGGGAGGGCAATGAATGTATCGGAAACCTGCTGTTACTCTACCTGCACCTGTCCCATCTCACCGAGAACCTGAAATTCGGTTGCGGATTCAACATAACCCCCATGTGGCATCCCCTCCGCTTGGCGGAAGACTTCGCCACGGTGGACCTTCTTACGAAAGGGCGTGTGATTTTCGGTGTAGGCCGGGGCTATCACTCCCGGGAGGTCGACACCTACGGCGCTCCCAGCACCAACACCGACAGCGACGCCAACCGGGACTTGTTCGAAGAGCAGGTGGAGGTCATCTTGAAAGCCTTCAATAACCAATCTTTTTCCCATCACGGCAAAATCTACGACCTTCCACCTAAGGGGCTGCCCTACCGGGGTTACGAGTTGGAGGAAATTACCATGGTACCCCGGCCCGTCAACCGGCCGGTGGAATGCTGGCAGCCCATCGTCAGCGCCGGCCAGCGGGCCATGGACTTCATGTGCAAACACGGAATCAAGGGCATTATTGGTGGCGGCGCGGTCACCGGAGGCGCCTCTGACGAAGTTGTGACACGTTGGCGCGATACCTTGGCACGCTACGGTAAGGAGACGGAACTGGGCGGTGATTTGACCATCGGGGTTGTTACCTACATCGCCGACTCCCAAGAACAAGGGATCAAAGAGTCCAAGAAGTACTTCGAAGAGGACATGAAGATGTTCGCCCCCCTCGGTTTCTTTAGGGGCATGACCGAGCAACAGCTTTCCGACTTGGCCGACCCCAAGAAGGCTCCCACGGCCGGCCTGCCCACAATCGAAGCAGCCGTTGAGGCCGGAGCCTGGCTGTGTGGCCCGCCGGAGCACATCATAGAGCGGTTGGAGGAACTCCAGGACAAATATCCAGGCCTGGAGCACGTCCACGTGGGCTGCACTAGGATGGGAACATCGCTAGACGTAATCTTGGAGCAGCTAGAGCGGTTCGGCACTGAAGTAATGCCGAAGTTCAAAGCCCGGAAAGTCGAGTCGGCCTAAAACCCAGGAAACACCGCACCGGTATAGCCACTGACTTTATGCCCGGTGCCATTCACCATCTTTAAGCAAAGTAAATGGTCGGGGTGAGTGGACTCGAACCACCGGCCTATTCGTCCTGAACGAAGGGCGCTAACCACTGAGCACACCTTGATATACCGGAATCCGCATTGTTTGATAGGGCTTGGTATTAGTCGAGGCTCAACACCTAAATCACTCTTTTCATCCAAGCAATCGACCCGATTTGAATCCAACGAGTTTCGTGGAAAGTTGGTTGCTGGGCGGTTGGACTCTACTTCGGTTACCCATACCCAAGTTTTACTCCCTTCTGGCGTTAGTGTTTCGGGAATAGAATCGTGGGTTCGGAGGTTAGCCGATGTGGCCCAGTTGCAGAGGAATACCCTTGCCTGACCGACGGGGCGAAGGACGTGGCTTATTATCCTCGTGGTGGGTCTGATAGTCCTCTAGGTCTTAAAAATGCAGTTACTGACGATCTACATGCTCGCTGCTATATCGGTGCTATAATCGTGCCCATAGCACCCTGGTCGAGAAATCTGGCAAGGGGTTCGAAGCTGGGGCGATAGGTGGGCATCTACGTCCAGTGTCACGATGATACAACACATCAACATCCAGATCAGCGATAAGGAGCAGACACGAGAGTGGTATGAGAAGGTGCTCGGGGCGAAGTTTCTGGACCGTGGCCCGGAGCTAAACAGAGGGCAGCCACAGTTGCGAATAGGAAGTGGAGAGATACATAGTAGTCATACTGCCAACCCAGTTCCATCGGGTCATTTCGCGTTAGAGATTAATGACTGGGAAGAGATGATCGCTAACCTGGACGAGCTTGCCGGCCCATATTCCCCGCCGAAATTGTGCGTATAGCGGCGGACACTCAACCTATATTCATGATCCTGATGGCAACATGATCGAACTGGTGCAACACCCTCTGGGGTTGAAAGACTCAAAGGGCAAAAAAGCGGAACTAGTGCATGACGCCAACAGCCTGACATGGGACCGGCTCCCTGGCTACGGCCCTTCTACTTAACTCAGTAACTTAAAATGTGCATTGGTTCTCGGAACACAGACGGGAATTAGGATAGCAGGTATTTGAGGGTGGGGACTGGGGGCGAAGCGGCAGCGAAACAGGAGATGACCATGGTCATGTTACCGTCTTTGGGTCTAAAGGTATAGGCTTGGGGAGTTGATGTCATGGCCACGCTGCGCAGGAACCAAGATGTGGAACTCCACTATTACGACGACGATTTCACCGAGCCTTGGAGGGCCGCCCCAACCATGCTTCTGCAACACGGATTCTCACGCAGTGGCAAATTCTGGTATAACTGGGTGCCCCTGCTGGCGCATGAGTTCCGCATCCTGCGTCCGGACATGCGTGGCATGGGTGAGTCCACCATAACTGAGGATGGATACGACCCTTCCCTGGATATCTTCGTTGATGACCTGCTAAGCATCTTGGATCATCTGGGCGTAGACAAAGTTGTGTATGTAGGGGAATCTTTTGGCGGTATCATCGGCCTGAAGTTCGCCCACACACACCCCCATCGGATTCGCTCCTTAGTCTTGTGCAACACCCCTTGCCGATTGCCTCGAAGGGAGCCGTCCGGTTCCGCCGGGGACTTGGACTCCACCATGGGCGGGAGTATAGGCGCCTGGTCCACTGCCACCATCGATAGGCGGTTGGATACCAGGGTGGCGCCGAAAGGGATGAAAGAGTGGTACATTGCCGAAATGGACCGAGTTCCTCCCTCCATCGGGCGCAGGCTCCAAGGATACCTTGAGACTCTGGACTTCAGCCAGCAATTGAAGGAAGTTAAGACTCCTACACTCCTGTTAACGGGGGCTGAGTCTCTTAGCTCAACTCTCGATCAGCAACAATTTATGTCCGAGCAGTTACCAAACTCCCGGTTGGTGGTCTATCCTGGGCTGGGCCACGGCATCAACGCCATCTACCCGGAGTGGTGTACCCAGCAGGTGCGGGAATTTGTCGCTCTTCGGTCAGCCCATTGAACCGTGTATCGGTTCACTGTAGTAGATCACTCAGCGACCTGGATGGGGGTTACTAATGGCAGGGGAGCAGATACGTGTCGGGATCATCGGCGCCAATGCTCACTCTGGGTGGAGCATGAGGGCACACCTTCCGGCCCTCCTTGCCTTACCGGAGTACCAACTGACGGCGGTCTGTACAGCCCACCAAGAAACGGCGGAGGAGTCTGCGAAGCACTACGGAGCGCGGCTGGCGTTCCACAACTATCAGGAAATGGTCGTCCATCCAGATATCGACCTGGTATCGGTATCTGTTCGAGTCCCTCTCCACCACCGTATGGTTATGGCTGCTCTGGACGCAGGGAAGCATGTTTATTGTGAGTGGCCCCTAGGCGCCAACCTGGCTGAGGCAGAGGAGATGGCCAGTCTGGCCCAGGCAAAGGGTGTATGCCACATGGTGGGGTTGCAGGCCCGGTCCGACCCTGCTCTGCTTCGGCTTCAAGAGTTGCTGGCAGAGAAATACGTGGGAGAGGTCCTCGCCTGCAATATGACGATGTTCCTGCCCGGACTACTCCAAAGAGGTCTGGACCGGGCATGGATGGCCGACCGGGACAATGGAGCCAACACCTTGACGATTGCCACCGGACACGCCACCGATGCGCTTTGCTTCTGCGTCGGGGAGTTCCAGCAGCTTTCGGCTCAATCCGCGATCCGGGTGCCGGTGTGGGAAGTCGCAGATTCTCCCAACACCGTTGACGTCACTGCTCCAGACAATGTTTTGATTAACGGTGTTCTTAGCAGCGGAGCAGTCGCCTCAGTACACGTTGCTACGGTGCCCTGGCACGGCACTGGTTGGAAGATGGAGGTTTATGGGCGGGAGGGAACCTTGGTAGCCTCGTCCGAGCAGATGGTCCAATATGCGCAGATCCGGTTACAGGGTGGTCTTGGCCAGGACAGTGAGTTGAAAGAGTTGCCCATACCAGAGCGTCTAACCTGGGTACCTGGAGAGGTGCCCCTAGGCGCACCCTTTAACGTGGCTCAGATGTACCGTCGTCTAAGCCAGGGGATACAGGAAGGCAACGGTGTGCAACCAGATTTTGACCTGGCTGTGCGGAGACACCGGTTGCTGGATGTAATTCAGCGTTCATCGGACCAAGGGATGAATCAAAAGATGGGTTGACTCCAGCAACAACAAAGAAGACCGGTCCGCCCAGTGAATGTCGTCCAACACCAGCATAAGTGGCTGACTTTGGGACGCGTTCTTGAGGAAGGTGGTGATTGAGTCAAAGAGGCGGAATCTGGCTGACTCAGGCTCTAAAACCGGGGGCATTTCCAAATTTGTTACTTTACCGCGGATGTTGGGAACGATCTCGGCAATGTCGGCAGCACCGGCGCCCATCTCCGCGATTAGGCGTTCTCTGCCGGTCTCCTGGACCTATGACCGCATCGCCTGGACCCACGGCCAGTAAGGCGGTGCGCCTTCTTCCTCGTAACACCGTCCCCAGAAGACTTTTGCGCCACGATTCTCGGCGTAGGATGCAAGTTCTTGAGTGATGCGGGTCTTGCCGATGCCCGGTTCGCCGCCCAGCATGAATAGTCGGCCATGCCCGGAAACAGCTTCTTCTAGGGAGGCGGTAAGCTCCGCCATCTCGCGTTGACGGCCAACGAAGATACTTCCGATGTCACGGTTGGGCTGGGGGGCAAGACGAAAGTCGGAAGGGAGGTCATTACCTTCGGGGGATTCTTCGCCGCGTCCGATTAAGCCGATGATTGGCACGGACACACTATTTTCCAGTTCAAGTGTACTTGGCATAGGTGTGCTGGAATCATAGAGATGGGCGGCGTCGACCGGCATCGGGACGCCGAACTTCTCACAGTATCGTTTCAAGTGGGCAGCGGCGAAGACCAGTGCCCCCAGCCGCTGTTGTTCCGGGACAGCCCCCTTGCCACAGAAATTCAATCCGGCCGCAGTGGCTGCGAGCCAGTACTGCCCCCACAGGTCGTCAGTGAGGCTCATGTGGTTCGCCCGGACCCAATTATCGAACTCCCGTCTGCCGGCGCTGATAGCAGCGGCGGCCCCGGCCAACTCGATCGGTACTCGCTGTGGGTCCGGGATATCTTGAGATGCGAAGCTCGTGACCAGATCGACCCATCTGGCGAAATCTACAGTGTCGACATAAGGCAGGAGGAAGGCCATCTCCAGATATGCCTGGTCGTACAGGAGCGGCATTCGCTCCTCGAAGAAGGCAAAGTCGATAAAATAGTAGCTCTCCAGGTTCGCCCCATCCTCGCTAAACCTTACCAGGACGTTGTTGACGTTCATATCGCCATGCTGGAATCCGCAGAGCGCATCGATCGGTCTCGCCTGTCCCCATAGGTTGGCTTCGCGGGCAAAGAGAAGCGGGTTAGGATAGACGCGGCCCTGTACTATGAGTCCGGGCGTGTCCGCGTCTATTCGTCGAACCTCGTCGAAGAACTTCTCGATGTTGCCTTCTGGTCTGAGTCGATCGGTGAGCCACCGCGACATCAGGCTTTGTGGATGTACTGCCTGGTCAAAACCAGCGGCCACCGCATTCCATAGCGTCAGGACTTCTCGATTTAGCACGCTGAAAATAGCTTGCACCTGGCTTTGTTGTTGAAAGGCAACAAGAGGACGGTAACCATGGAGACTCTCGCCCGCGATCCTGTAGAAGATCGCGATCGAGCCATCGAGTTCAATTCGGTCGAATACGACCTCGGCCATGTGCTCGCGCGCGAAATCGGGTGGGGCCTTTTCGTGCGCTCTTTGGTGACGGTCGAGTTCGTCGGGTTCATCGGCCGCAGGACGGTCCAGTTTGAGGACAAGGTGCTCAAGCTTGCCCGAGCTAGGTGACGAAACACTGACTAGGTACAGGGCTGCGCCGGTGAAGCCTCCTTTGAGCTCCTGGAGCGGAACAACTCTAATACCGTGTTGTTGCTGAGCGGAACGGATGACGTTCTGGTAGTCGGCAGGAAGCGAAGCGAACTCGCCGGCGAGGCTCGCAGCGTCCCCTTGGTTCGCCAATGAGGGCACATGCTCTCCAGAATTAACCACTGCACCTATCCTAGCCTAGTCCGAGATGGTGAGAGTGTATATGCGACCTGGATCTAAGACATGGATGAAACCATCGTCACAGATCGGAAAATTGTCCGATTCTGCACTAGAAAAGTCCATATACTTTGATGGACGAATAGTGATACCGGCGGTGGAATAAGTCTAGTCGACTCTAGGTGCTCCACAATGGGAGTCCTACTCCGTGCATTGAAAACCGGTGTAGAATTGGGGGCACCGAAAGGACTTGGTTTTGGGCCATCTTCTATTGGGAACGATGCGGCCTTAAGCTT
>CATMOE010000105.1:0-8218 GCA_950072105.1 uncultured Dehalococcoidia bacterium | reverse complement strand
CTGGGCGGTTGGACTCTACTCCAACTCCTGATACCCTACTTTTATTACCTTCCGGCATTAGGGTCTCCGGAGTCGAGTCGTGGGCAAGGAAATTGGCCGATGTGGCCTAGTGGACTCGGAACGACGGCGGGCACTGCTCTAGGGAATAGGTGACCCTGTGGCGCGTATATCGTCACATGCATCTTTTGTTCAACTCGTCAATTGTAAAGATTCGCCGTAGGTCTCCAACAGTTCCATAAAAAACTCATGGCGTGGCTGATTGGTAGCTTCCGCTTCCGATTTGCGTAGGTAAATTCTCAAAACCGATTCCCGGTTTTCCTCCAAGAACCATACTGAGTAACTTGGCTCTCCTCGTTCGTTCCGTTCGGTATATTGGAAACGTAGTTCCTTCACCAGGCCCAGCTTCATGTGCAAATGGGTGCCGTTTTCTGCCATGAATGTCACAGTATTACCGTCATCTGTAAATCGAATGTCATCCATGTTCATGTAGACTTCGGCGGTGGCGACCGAGTTGTATAGCATCAGCACCACTTCGTTAAAGCCAACGCCGTGGGATCCCTTCTGGCATTGTTCAAGTATTTTCTGAATCATCGTACCCTTCTTGTTCTTAAGTTTGTTGCGCCTATCCAGCACATGTCTTGATGGCCAGTGTCCGTTCGGAGAACTTTCCGAGCAGCAATGTAACATTCTTATAAAAAAGCCGCCATGCGCCCAGACCGGGAACAGGGAGCGCTAGCCACTGCGCTACACCCTAGATATACCAAATCCGCCTGGTTAGATCGGGCTTTGTAACCGGCGAGGTTCAACACCTAAGCCACTCTTTTCAACCAAGCAATCGAACCGATTTGAATCCAACGAGATGTTAGTTGCTGGGCGGTTGGACTCTAGTCCATCTCCCAATACCCTACTTTTGTTAAGTTCTGGTATCAGTGTTTCCGGAATCGAATCATGGGTGCGTAAGTTGGCCGACTCCGACTATGGCGCACTTGTCTTTGAGACCTTCCATGCCATTCTCCATTACATTTATCCTCGATGTCATTCTTTAAGCAATACCACAAGGGAGATTGTCAATGCTCGAGATTCTTAGGTAGTCTTAGGCGCAGGTCCTATAGGCGCCAGTCAAGAAAGTTGCACCACCGTGCCCTGGGTGGCCGACTGGTAGGCGGCGTCGACAATGCGCAGGGCCGCCAGGTCGTCTTCGATGCCGGCGATGGGCGCCCTGCCTTTCTGGAAGGCATCTATGGTGTCAGCTACGAACGCTGGGTAGAAGAAGCCGTTGTCCAGGGGCGCTTCGAGGTAGTTGGGGCTGCCATGTTCGTCGGACCAGAGCATGCCATCCCTGCCAAGTGATCGGTACTGGTATTTCTTGCTATGAATAGAAAACTCCACGCGCGGTGTCCACGGGGCCGAAGAGTGAACGTAGGCACATTCGATGATGCACAGGGCGCCGTCTTCCATCTCCACGGTCACTTGGGCGAAATCCTCAACCTCCTCGCCGAACACGTCGTTCCCGGTGACCGCGTAAACGCTCTTGGGCTTTTTCCCGGTCAGGTGAAAATAAAGGTCTGGAAAATGGATGCCAATGTTGATCAAGCAACCTCCTCCCGCCTCGGCTTTCTTCAAGTTCCAGGGGTTGTCGTTCTGGTAATAGCGGCTCACGGGGCCCGACAAGAACCTGAAAGAAGCGTAGGAGAGGTCTGCGGCGGGCCCCTCCAGGTCCTTGATTTTGTGCACCCATGGGCTCATTCGTATGGAGAACGGTACGGCGACAAACGCGCCCTTCCGTTTCGCGAGGGCTGCCAATTCCCCGACCTCGTGGGCGTTCAGGCCCATGGGTTTTTCCATCGCGAACGATACGCCTTCCTCCAGTAGAAATCGGGCAATTTGAGCCATGTCACAGTGTCTGCCCAGAGCAAAGACGAAGTCAGGACTCTCCTTTCGAACCATTTCCCGCCAGTCGTCATAAAACCGGGACCCCAAGCTCGCTGCCACCTCCCGACCTGTCTGGGGGGTTCGGGCGGTCAGCGCGGCCACACCCACAAGTCGCTGTAATGTCATGTAATAGGGAGGAGCGTGCCAATGGGTCACGTCGATAAAACAGGCCTTCAATGCCATAGATTCTCCTCGTGTTTCTTTTTGACGCGCCGCTCCAGCGGCGAGTCTGATGGACGCTCGCCAGATTAGGCGTTAGCCGCTGGAAGTCACCGCGCGAGGCCCCGATTTATCTTCGAAAGCCCCCGTCTCCGGGAACACCTGACGATACACAAGCCGCTGGACCTTGGGCCGCTTGAAGCTCATGGGCGTGGATTCGGCGGCTTTTTTCAAATATGCCTCGCCATGTAGGACTCCCTCGTCTTCCAACTCGTAGATCGCTAGATATTTGATTGCGCCTTCTCCCTCGCAAATCTCGTAGCGCCGGGCGCCAAGAATACCGGGAACCGAGACTCGCTCCGGAACGTGGTACCGGTTGTACCATTCGTTAAACTCCGCCTCCGTGCCTGCTTCGGGCTCCATGAACACCACCAGAAGTGCCTTGCCGATTTCCTGTTTCATGATCACGCCTCCACATTGGTTCTGCCGGGCAAGATTCCATCGGCCAACCTTGTCTATACAGCGATCGCATGCGGCCGCCTGCGCGTTCTCTCTCTATCCTTGAGATGTGGGATAGGATACTGGCCGAACAGCCGTATCAGATTCAACACCTCTATCGTTAGCGGCCGGTCCAATCCTATTGCCAGCATGACCAGCAGCACTTGGCCGAACAGGGCATCACACAGAGTCACTGTGAGCTCGGCGTCTCCCACTGGCGGCCAACAGACTTATGCCCGATGTCGCAAGTGGATCGGACACTACCATGCAGCTGCTACCGGAAGTTGATTTACTTGGGAACGTGGTTAGCCAACATGAGGGCATATTACGTTGAGGCAGGTGGCTTGTCCACCAATTCCATATTGTCGCCGCCACGCTTTTTTCACCTAATCGTGCCTGAAAAGGCCATAGCGCCGGCGGATCTTCATCATTCACCGGCAAGCAACCGCATCAAGGACAACTAACAATGTGGCCGGGCATCTCGATGCCCGGCCACATTGTTGCGCTTGGTCCTTATTTCAGACGGGGCTCAGTGCTCCGCTGTTTCCGAAACGACCGGATTGTAGGTCACTCGCACTACGGGAGCTTGAGATTCATTTTTCCATTGGTGTTGGACGTTGGGCGGCACCAGCATGGCGTCCCCTTGGGAGACGGTGTAATCCTTGCCCTCGCAGACGAAAGTGGCCGTGCCTTCCAAAACGAAGACCACATGCTCCCACGCGTGGTTATGCCCGCCAGTGGCCGCGTGGCTAACCGCACCCGGTGGCATCGGGTCGTTGTGTAGCATCACATAGTTCGGTGCGCCGTCTTTGCTGCTGATTAACACGTGGCCGGCGTTTCGGTCCAGTTCACTATGGTGTCGGATCACCGGCGGCTGACCAGTTCCCTGCCCGCCCTCGTTCCGCGCACCTCCGCTCTGTGCCGCGATAAGCGGGTTAATCTCGATACGTTTGATGTTGCCCTGGCCGCCGTTGTTCAAGGTGTAATGGTCCACGTTGGGCGGAATGAACATGGCGTCGCCGGCCTTAACCGGGTACTCCTTACCGTCGCAAACCAGGGTTCCGCTACCTTCGATGATGTAGACCTCATGCTCCCATTCGTGGATATGGTGGGAGCTCGTGCCGTCCGGCACTATCTCCGTGTAGGTCATCGTGCAAGTAGGCGGATTATCGTCGAGAGTTATCAGCCGGGCCGGGCTCCCGTCGAAAACAACGCGTACGTTTCGAATCACTGGGTCCATAGCAATTACCTCCTCAGGTAGATGAGTCTCTATTGGCTCCTTGTTGTGCGGGAGGGCCTAAACCTTTATCCCGTACACCTTTGTGGCAGTGTCATGTAACATGGCTGCCCGTTCGGACTCCGAATAGCCCTGGCATAGCCGCTTGAATGCGTTGTACATCACGTTGTAGGAATATGAGACTTTGTCTGGCGGGAAGTTGCTTTCGAACATGGACCGAGATGGACCAAACTTTTCGATGCAATAATTGATCCAGGGCGCCATGTCCGCTGCTAATTCTTCCGAGCCGATGGGAACATCCCTGGTGTGCCAGCCAAAACCCATACGGGGCATGCCCAGCCCGCCAAGTTTGATGGTCACATTGGGACAGGCTGCCGCCGCGTCGATGCCTCTTTGCCATTCCGCTCTCACCTCGTCTTCCCGGTTCGCGTAGATGCCAACTCGGCTGAGAGCGCCGATGTGGTTAAGTATGATGGGCAAATCCGGCACCGACTTGGCGAAGTCCGCGAATTCTGGCATTTGAGGGAAAGAGAGCATGACATCCAAAACCAACTCCTTTTGGGCCAATACCTTCGCTCCTTCCCGAAAGCTGGAGTTGGCCATGATTTCCTCGGACTCCCGGTTGTCCAACTCAGGGTCAGGGCTCCAGGTCACGTTGTGCCGTATGCCCCGAAACCGGTTGGGGCTGGCCGCCTGTAATGCTTCCAGGACTGTTGCCACATTCCCACCCAACTTTAGGTCAGCGGCGCCGATTATGGCCGCAGCAGCTCGGCTGGAGCCATAAACTCCACTGGCGCTGGCCGCCGCGAGACCTTGGACGAATTCAACCTCGCCGACCGGACGCATTTCCACCGGGCCGTCGGGACGGTACATCGACCTCGCCTCGAGAAACACGGTAGAGCGGACGTTGTGACCAGCGTAGATGTCCGCATTCAGTTCATGAATAAGATAACGTTGGTAAGGAACGCTCCCAGGACGATGGTCCCAGAAGTGGTGATGGGGATCGCAGATCGGGAGTCCCGGCTCCAAGGTTGGTTCTTGGGTCAACGCGAGCCAGTCATTACCTCCAAATGGCATGATTGCACCTCCGATCATAGATTTCGCGGCCCGATGATACCACAGCGCCAGGAGTTATTCTCCGGGCGCTGTGATTTTCTGATAGAGCCGATATCCGACTCAAACCGTCCGCAAGCGATATTACTCCGCAATTGCGAAGTGCATCACCGGCGGGATGTTATCGCCATCACCCAACTCGACATTCTCCCTTAGGTGGTCTGCCATCACTAGTACAGTACCTAAGCCAGGACCCTAGCCTTTAAGGGCAATCCTATGGGCGGCCTCCCTCCCAAACCCTCAAGCACACCGCCTGACGAGATGATAACGACTTCAAACACCCTGCAATAGTCCTGGCTTCGGAATAGCGATTGATTCGAAGATGATTCTGACATTACTTCGGCTTTACGGCTTTCTGTCCATATGCCCAAGCGACGACGGCAATCGGATTGGAGCATCCAAGGTAGTAGAGCTTCAACAAACGATTGGGTCTGGAACCTGTTCGCTCGAATACCCAACTCTGAAGCAGTTAGACCAGTCAGAAAACCGGTGCGCCTTTATATTGAATCTGACGGTCAGGAACCAAATTGCGCCGGGCTAGAAACTTGGTGGCCGTATCCGGCGAATCCAGATGTTCCTCCCTTAGCTTCCAAAGAACCTTGCCCAGCACAGTTTCGTTCCACAGCCAGTGCTCTACCGCCAGGCTCGATGACATGCCGGGTTGCGCCGACGCCGCTTCGGAATAAAAGGCCTTTAAATCTTCGCAGGTGCATTTCAACATCGGTCCGATCTCAAATTCTGGACGGGGACTGGGAGACGAAGGGTCTTCGATGAATTCGATCAAGAAACGTCCCGCATCGAGGATATCGAGCTTGCTGACTCCAACAGTTGTGCGGCTGCGTTCATTGACCGCCAGTTCGTACCAAGGTGCGATCTGTCCGATCTCTTGGACCAAAGACTGGGTCAACTTGCTATCGTTTGATGGCAGAGACGGTAGGTCGATGGGGCAGGACATCCCGGTAAAATCAACGGCGGCGGCATCGACAGGAATGTCTTCCAGGTAGTCTTCCAGCACGGGACCCGTGTCGGCATTAAGCAAACCCAGGCAGGTTCGTAAAACTCGCTTCTGAAACTCCGTATCGTTGGGCAGTCCCAGGGGCCTACCAAGCTCGAAGGGAACCCAGAGCGCCCGAGGCGGCTTGATGGCTGCGGTATGCAGATAAATCAGGCTGATCTGGGTGGTGCTGAGTCCTTCCTGTTCGAAGTAATGGGCCAGCCCGCCAACGGCGCGCGTGCATGCCGGTCAAACAGGCACCAAGACCGCCGCGTCCACGCCCTCACGTTTCATCAGGCCGGCGATCTGGCGGGCAGTGCCTTCGTTCTCCCCCGGCGGCACGCTTCCGAGGACGGTGTAATGGTAATCGGCCACCGAGCCGATGAATCCCTCATCAGCCAACTCATGCAGGCGTTGCAGGGGGAAGCAAACGTTGAGGTCCTGTTGAAACCCAGAACGGTCAAAGTTGACCGAGTTGTGGGACATGATAATGTCTTCCGGAGCGGTATCGCTCGGAATGATTCGGTAGCTGGCTTCCCCTCTGGAAAAAACCTTATCGTCGCGTTTTTGCAGCGCAGCGGTCGACAGGATGGAAACCCGGCGCTGGGACAGCGGTTTGCCCTTCACGAAGGGTGTAGCATCGAAGACCGGCACGGGCATTCTTTTAATCAGCTTCCGTTCGCCTGCAGGAATGTCGTCTAATCTGGCCATGTCTCTCTCCTCGTTTCAACCGCCACTTGGGATAGACGCCGCATATCCGCACAAGGTCGCTTTTCTTGGAATTCACCCAACCTTAATCGTAGAATCTAAGGCGCTTAGTGACGCGGTCCTGGGGCGTACCACAGGGCTCACCCCGAGCCACCTGTCATGCCAGGCAGACGGTCTTGCCATCCTTGACCAAGTGATGATAGCCGCCCGGCTGACCCAGGCTAGATGGGTTCGTCCGCTCGATCGCCAGGATGGTTTCCTCCCTCGGTAGTTTTTATCGGGGCTCCCAGACTTTCACAGTCGCTAAGCAGAGCTTTCGTAGCTCCTCAGGAGCAAATCGCGTGTAATCTCCATCTGGCCGTGATGCTGCGCTAGCTCCTCATATGCGTGAATCAGCGCTGTGCCTTCCTTCCAGTCTCCGTAGTTAGTACCTCGCAGTGGGTTATACATCGAATGCGGAGACGATGCCAACAACTTCTCACCTTGCACTTGGCTGATATCTGCAGGGAGCCTTGCCTTGAGCTGACCCACCCTTTGGCGTAACTCAACAACGGCGCCGCTCGCCCTAAACTCCGCGTCCCTATCACGTGCAACCTCGCGCTTCCCCAAAAGGGTTCCGATCCAGTAATCGCAAACCCCGATGCAGTGCGTCAAGATGGCATAGGGCGAGTTTGCGCCGGGCAAGTCAGGAAGCAGATTGGCGCGCTCCTCGCCCAGTTCTTCCACGATGCGCAACATGCCATCGAGGGCCCGGTTAATAAACGTCAGAAAATCTTCTTGGGATATCTCCATGGAAACCTCAACCATATGATCCCTATCAAGCCACCGAGAGAGAATACTTAACCGCGTAACTAGTGTATGTTTCACCCTTTACGGTCCTCTCCTTCCCCGCCGCCCTACTGGTACAATTTATCTCCGCCCTTGACATTGCCCCGCCCGTTGGAAAAGTACAGGACTTTTCGTTGGCGAAGGCCGCTTTTCTGCTCTTGTCCCTTGCCCACCCGCCCGAGTCGTGAGCGTTCTTGAGTGGGATCATGTGGTCTATGTCCAACCTGGTGGCGTCAGTGACGGTCTCCCGGCGGAGCAGGTATGCATCGCCACACCGGGGCTAGGACAGCACCTTCTCGGCCATCGCCTCCAGCTCCGTTAGCACCTTGTCGCCCATGTCCCGGGGCAGGGACAGGGTTACCCGGTCGGCCCCCGCTTCTTCCAGCCGCATAATCGTGTCCCGTTCGGGGGGCACGCTGCAGACCATGACCCGAATGGACTTGGGATCGCGCCCCGCGACCTCGGCCAGCTCATCTATGGCTGCCCGGCCCATCTTTACCTGCTCGGGCGTTACTCTTATCGGCATCCAGCCGTCACCCCAGGCGGCCACTCGTTTGAACACGTTGGGCGCGTATCCGCCCAGGAATACCGGAGGATGGGGTTTTTGCACCGGTTTCGGTGAACTCTTCACCAGCGGAAAGTCGTAATATCTTCCGTGGAACTCGGCCTCGTCCTTGGTCCAGAGCTCCTTCATGGCCAGGATGGCTTCCCTGGTCTGGCCCCAACGGTGCTCGAAGTCCCCGCCCATG
>CATMOE010000104.1:0-8361 GCA_950072105.1 uncultured Dehalococcoidia bacterium | reverse complement strand
CCAAAGAAGACGAAGGGGTCTCCATCTGCGCGGCTCTTTCCATCTGCGACAAGAGATCCGTCCTCCTTATGCAGAACACCGGGCTGCTTGACTCCATCAACTCGGTGCGGGGCACCGCCGTAGAGTTCGAGATGCCCGTGTGCATGATTGTCGGTTTGCTGTCCAAGGAGCCCGGCGTTGCACCGATGGAGTCCGACCGGTATGGGGTCCGAATCACGGAGCCAATCCTGGATGCGATGGGCGTAGAGCACCACTTGATAGAGCAGCCACAAGACGTTGCGAAGATCGGCCCCGCCATCGACAACGCCTATGCCACGTCCAGTCCGGTGGCCCTGCTGATCGGAAGGAGGCTGGACGAGCAATGATGAAGCGTGACGACTGCCTCAAAGTCCTCGCTCGATACCACACCGACCAGATCGTGGTAGCCGCCTACCAAGCGGCCCAAGAGTGGTTGGTAATCAAGCCCAACGCACTGAACTACACCGCTATTGGGGCCATGGGCCAGGCTTCATCTCATGCTTTAGGCTTCGCCGTAGGCCTGCCAAACAAGAGAGTGCTGGTCTTGGACGGTGATGGGAGCCTATTGATGAACCTGGGCAGCCTGGTGACAATCGCCAACGAAGCGCCCAAGAACTTCATCCACTTCCTCTGCGAAAACGGATCTTACGAGGCGAATGGCGGCCATTCCATTCCTGGAGCTGGTGTTGTCAGCTTCGCCGACATCGCCAAGGCGGCGGGATACCCCAGGACCTATGAGTTCAATGACCTCGAGGTTTTCGAGTCAGAGATTGGCCGCATCCTTCAAGAAGAAGGCCCAGTATTTGTGGACCTTAAGGTAGAGCAGGGAGAGCGATACCCTGTCGACTACGAAAATCTTCACAGCGCCGAGCGCCGCAGGGCATTCAAAGAGGCTTTGGACGAGATAAGGTAGGCTTGGCGGTAAATATAAGCTTCTCAAGCGGGAGGACATGCGTCTTACGCACGCCCTAACGTAGATGCCAGAACCGGAGGGCTTACCCCGAGCTTGGAATTGCTCGGAGTCCCGGTTATCGTTTCAACCGGAGATAAAGTCGAACTGCTCGAACTGACCGTTGACTATGGCGTCCGGGTCCAGCCCTAGCCACTTATCCAAGATAGTGGAGTAAGTGGACCGAAAGTCGTTGGTAAAGTGGAGGTCGCCGTCTAACTGGTCCTCAGCGCGCAGCGATGGAAACTCTCCGTAAAATCCTCCATTGACCGGCTCACCGATAACGAAAGCTACCCCTCCCGAACCGTGATCACAGCCTGTGCCATTGTCATTGATTCTTCGTCCGAACTCGGAGTAGACCAAAATGACAGCGTCCTTCTCCACACCATGCTCCTTCAGATCACTGTGAAAGTCACTTATGGCTGCGGAAACATCCTGCCAGAGCTTGGCGTGGGACAGCAGCTCGTTGCTGTGGGTATCGAAGTTGGCATGTTGAGCGTAGTAGACCCTGGTTCCCAGACCGGCACACATCACCTGTGCAACGTTTTTCAGAGTTTGCGCAATGGGATTATCGGCGTACTCAACGCTCGATGAATACATCTGTGGAGCGGTTCTTAGAATGTCGGCCCCTCTCAAAGCGTCCGTCCCGGCCTGCCCTAAGACCTGCGCCACGGCGTCCTTTCCCGGCGCCGGGCCGTACATCCGGCTGAAGGCGTCCAGGGCATCTCTTCGCATCATCTCGTCTTGTAGGTCCGGCATAAGCCCGTATGTCTCCAGATTGCCCACCGAGGCCACCGGAACTCCCTTACATACTAGTGCCCTGGGTAAACCACGACCGAAATTCACACCCGTCAGCACATTCTCTCCTGTTGGATCCAGGTCCCTGATAACTGAGCCCAGCCAGCCTTCGGCGCCTATTTTTTCCGGCTCGGCCGTGTACCAGATGTCCTTGGACCGGAAGTGGGAGCGGTTGGGGTTGGGGTAACCAATGCCATTAATTATTCCTATATGCCCCTGGTCCCAGAGAGGCTTTAATGGAGCCAGATTCGGGTTGAGCCCCATCTCTTGGTCCAATCCGAGTACTTCTTCTTGGGGAATACCGATGCTAGGACGGGAATCGTAATACAGTCCGTTGTTGTAGGGTATAACCGTGTTAAGAGCGTCGTTGCCGCCCACCAGCTCCAATACAACCAGCGACCGATCCTTATTAACCGAAGTCATTGAACTCTCCCTATGAGGCGCTTCGCTTGTAGACTTGGATCCTGTGTCGATTGCTTTCCGTCACGAAGAGCGTCCCTGCTCTGTCTAGCTTAACTGATACCGGCGACCAAAAGAATTTCTCGATATGAGACGATTCTTCGTGGGGTACATCGACAAAGTACTCGATCTTCGGGTCCAGGTTCGCTCGGGCACGAGCTGCCCCTTCCTCTTCGTTGACGCTCAAAAAATTTGCGGCCCACTTGGATAGTGTAGCTTCACCCCGCATCTTCATCACGAAGCCGCCCTGGGGATCAAGCACTTGTACCCTCTCGTTTCCCCAGTCGGCGACGTAGATGTAGCCCTCGCCGTCCACTGCTACGGAGGACGGGCGTTGAAATTCACCGTCTGCAATCCCTGAGGCGCCATAGCTGGCCAGGCAATCGCCTTGGGGTGAAAACTTCTGGATACGGTCGTTGCCCCAGTCGGCCACATATACATTGTTGTTGCCATCGAGGGTCACGCCCCAAGGCAAATTGAGCTCCCCATTTCCTTGCCCCTGGGAGCCGAAACTCAACAGGAACCGGCCATCTGCGGTGAATTTTTGTATCCGATGGTTGTAGGTGTCCGAGACGTAAAGGTTGTCCTGGTCATCGAAGGCGATGCCGGATGGGGTATCCAGATCTCCTTCTCCGGAACCGTGTGCGCCCCACTGGGACAGGAACGCGCCAGAGTGATCAAAGACCGAGATGCGGTGGAGTTGCTCGTCACTGATGTAAACCCGGCCGCGGCTATCTATCGCGCCACCGGAGGGCCATTCGAATTGGCCATCCTTATTTCCAAAGGAGCCAAAGTTGCCGTAGTACTCGCTATCTATGTCACACATGGTCACGCGGACCCCTCGGGCCACGTTATCCAACGAACGGTTCACCACGTAAAGGCGCGAGTCCTGGCCGATGGCGGTATCCACAGGGTAGTAGAACCCCCGGCCCTCCATGACCGTCATGCCCAAGGTCATGAAATATTCCAGGAATTCCGCACTCGCCTTAGTTTCGCTCGTGGTCATTATCCCTCTTGCGGCGCCGTCAATCTCCGGGGAGTCTACGTCTCGGGCTACTTAAGAGCGCTGAAACTCTTGGGTGGACGCGACCATTTGAAGAACTGCCGCGATTTGCTGGCGGGCTTGTTGATCCGAAGTTCCCGGGACGATCGCTGAACCGCCACCTATTGAAGCAAAGTCGATCAATACTCTACGAGTATCCTCTGAGACCGAAATAGCGCCCATTTGGTCCAAACACTCGCCCACCAATCGCTCCGGGGAGATGCCACCTACAGCGTTGGAAGCTATGTTGCTAATCATTGCTTGGACGCCCGGTTTCTTTGGATCCCCCATCTGCTGGGTGGCAAAGTTCACCCGTTCTACCAGGGTACCGGTGTCCAGCCAATCGATACCTTCATGCCAACCCTCAACGCCGGGCGGGTTATTGAGATATTGGCCCATGTAGACCGCTTGCAGGTGCCGGTCTAGCATTTCTCGCCTAGGCCGGTCGATCTCACCGGTCAGCCGGAGCACTCCTGCCACCAATTCGACCGGGCTTTTGACCTTGGCGTACCACGAAGTCGGGGACTTAAAGAAGTCAGCTTTAAAGAGCACGCGCAACATTGCGGTGATGTCGTAGCCACTGTCAAAGTAAACCTGAGATAGCTGCTCGATAGCCTGTTCGTTAGAGGGTGGCGTGTCGGGCCACTCCGGAACCGGCGGCTCGTTGGCCACGAAAAAGCTGTACATGTGCCTAGATATAAACCGGGCTGTCGCCTCCTGCTTGCAGATTATATCTATGACGTCCTCGCCGTTGAAGCGGCCTCGTTGCCCTAGGAATTCCTTCTCCCCGTCGTCATGGTCTTCGGGATGATACTCGAAGTGCCAAGATATGCGGCCGTAGGGCCAGTCCGAGTCTCTTTGAGAGCGCAACTCCATGTACTCCCGGTTGCCGATGGTCCAGCCGGTGAAGGCACGGGCGCACTCTCTGACGTCATGCTCGGAATAGTTGCCCACCCCCATCGAGAATAGCTCCAGAAGCTCTCTGCCGAAGTTCTCGTTGATTGCATCTTTGTGGTTATCCTGGTTGTCCAGCCAGATAATCATGGCCGGGTCTTTGGACAGCTCCAACAATAGGGTCCGGAAGCTACCCATGCCGTAGTGGCGGAACATCCTGGTCTGGTCCGATAGGGCTTTGCCGTGGATGACCTTTGGGTATCCGGTAGCGAATATGCCATGCCAGAACAAGGCCATCTTTTCCCGTAGTGGAGTAGATGTAGTTGCCATGCGATATAGCCAGTTCTCTCCTGAGGCGTTCGGGGCCAACATTCCCGAAAGCTCGGGATGGAAACGCCGAATAAGATCGTCTCCCATCCGCTGCTCCCCGACAGGATTCAGTAGCTCCTCGACAGTAGCCTCGTATCCCTTTGCTGCGTAGGAGTCGAGCTGGTCCCGGGTGGCTCCAAAACCGGCCCGCCGCATGAGGTGGGCAATCAGTTCCACGCCGCTGTTTCCCATGTACGTTCCCCCAGATCGAGTCGCGTTCTGCGCTCACAGGACCCCTCAGGAATGCGCTGACTGCCATTGTAGAAGCGTCATCACCAAGCGTCAATTGATGGAAATCCACAAGACGCATCTCAACTGTGGGTAATCATCGGTGTATTTCCTGGGACACATCGCGGGGTCGCCATCCGGCCGCCGGCCAGGGAGTGAGGACTTGAGGTGTTTAACCCCGTATGCTTCAAAAGATAAATGTTGGATAAATGTTGACTGAGTTCCAGTATAATGTCGTCGATTCGGGCTAATAGGAAGGAATCATGATAGTTGTAACCGGGGCAGCAGGCAGGCTTGGCAGGAGGGTGGTTCGGGATCTCCTCGACCGGGAGATAGAGGTTCTTGCAACGGATCAAGTCGCGGCCGATGACCTGTCAACCGATTTCGTACTTGGTGACTTATCAGATACGAAGATGGTAGAACGCCTGCTGAAAGGCGCAGAAGGTGTCATACACATGGGCGCTATCCCGGGACCGTTGCGCGCTGATGGCCGCGTTATTTTCGACAACAACGTGCAGAGCACATTCAACGTCATGATGGCGGCAGCGGAGATGGGACTGCGTCGAGTGGTATTTTCGTCCAGCGCCTTCGGAATGGGCTGGGCTCACGACGGAGCGGCCTTCGTGCCCCTATACCTGCCCCTAGATGAAGAACATCCCATGATGCCGTTCGAGCCGTATGGCCTATCCAAGCAGGTCGGAGAAGACATCGGGAAGATGGTTGCCCGCAACTCCACCACCTCGGTGGTCAGCCTTCGCTTCACCAACGTGGTGTCTCCCGAAGACCAGGGGGGATTTCCGTGGCCGGTGCCCACTCCCGAAGATCCACTCACGCTTGTGATGTGGGCCTATGCCGACCCTCGGGACGTGGCCGCGGCCCATGTGCTGGCCCTTGACGCCGATATCGAGGGACACGAAGCATTCATGATTGCTCAGCCTTCAAGCCGCTTTAAAGAGCCTACACTTGACCTCATCAAGAACAACTTCGGGGACCGTGTAGAGATCCGTGGCCAGCTTCAGGGCACCGCCAGCGTTATCAGTACCGAAAAAGCACAGCGAATGCTGGGCTGGAAACCTCGATACGATTGGAATGCGTCTTGACCGTTGTCGAAATGCCACGGAGGAAATGAAATGGCCGCCGATCAAATAGCAGAGCTAGCCCTGCAGCTGGACGAGCTTCAAAATAGGGTCCGCATCCTTGTAGACGCAGACGCTATCCGGAACCTGAAAGCAAGGTACGCAGCATACTGTGACGACAACTATAACCCCGACAAAATAGCCGAGCTTTTCGTAGAGGACGCTGTTTGGGAGAGTGGACCTCTGGGCCGGTTCGAAGGCCGGGAAGCAATCCGGCAATTCTTCCAGGGTGCGTCCAAAATCTTCACATTCGCTTTGCACTACGGATTGAACCCTCAGATAGAGGTCAATGGTGACACAGCCCGAGGCAGGTGGTACTCGTTCATGCCCTGCACGGTTGGTGACGGTAACAAGGCTATGTGGCGGGCGGGAATCGACGACGAAGAGTACGTGCGCGTGAACGGAGAATGGAAGTTCAAGAGCAAGACATCTACCGGCGTGTTCAACACACCTTTTGAGGAAGGTTGGGCCAATGTCCGGTTCGCTTAGTCTCTCGCAGGAGACCGGGCCGTAGGTTGAACGGCGGGAATGAAGAAGCCTCCGGCGGCAAGCGCCTTGCGATGTCTACGCAGCGATAGTATATTCGGCGCTATTCAGCGTTGATTAGCTTGGCCCAGGCACAGGACGCTATCAAGGCCATGATTGACGATTACAACAAGGACCCTACCCGGCGCAGGGTAGACATGGCGATCGTGGACGATGCCGAAAACCTGCTGGCGTACGCTCGCATGGACCGGTGCTTGAGACCCACGTTCGCCATACGGAAAGCCTATTCTTCTGCCATACGGTCGATGGATACGGTGGTCTTTGCCGAGGAACTCAGTACTCAGGGCCGGTCCCTGGAGTCATTCGGCGACCCCCAACTTATTGCCCTTGCTTGGGGCGTGGCAGTGATGAAGGACGGCGCGGTCGTCGGCGCTATCGGCGTTGGGGGCCTACCTAGCGGTCTTGATGACGAGGCGACCGCCAAGGCGGGCTCAGCGGCCTTGAACATCTAACAATCCTTCCCATGTACCCTTACCCTCATTCAAGTCGTTGCGAAGAGTGGATAGCCTCCACAAGTCGCTTAAGGAGTAAACCATGGACCTGGGACTGAAAGGGAGGGTGGCCGTTGTTGGGGGAGGCAGTAGAGGTTTGGGAAAAGCATGCGCATTGTCCTTGGCGCGCGAAGGGGCCAACGTGGCCATATGCAGCCGCGGCGTCGAGAGTCTGGAGGCCGCAGCCAAAGAAATACAGTCAAACACAGGGGCCGAGGTGCTGGCGTTGCCGGCCGACCTGTCTCGTCTGGCTGATATCCAGGACCTGTTCCAGAAGACAGTAGATCATTTTGGCAGGTTAGATGTGGTCGTCTGCAACTCAGGCGGACCGCCTGAGGGCCGGGCCGTGGACACTTCTGAGGAGACTTGGGACCAGGCGTTCCAGATGGCGCTCACCTTCTTCATCCGCATGGGCCGGGAGGCGGTGCCACACTTGAAGAAACAATCATGGGGACGCATCGTAAATATCTTAGCGAGCACCGTGTACCAGCCGATCGATAATCTGGTTACGTCCGGCGTGACTCGGATGGGGGCTGTGGCCTTCGCTAAAAGCCTGGCCGACGAAGTAGGGCGGGACAACATCCTGGTCAACAACGTAGCGCCGGGGTTCCTGCTGACCGACCGTATGGTGGGATTGTTTGAGACCAGGGCCAGCGAAACGGGGCAGTCGGCGGATACTCTGCTCCAGGCCCGCGCCTCCTCCATTCCCTTGGGGCGATTCGGGGAGCCAGAAGAGTTGGCAGATCTAGTTGCATTCCTGGCTTCGGAAAAGAACGGCTACATCACCGGCACGACCATGTTAGTGGATGGCGGCGTTGTGCGGTCGGTGCTTTAAACACCAGGGTCTCTTATAGGTTCCTTCACGAGATGGTACTTGGCTTGTGGAGGGCACCCGGCTCGGCCTATCTCATGACGCGGCGGAAAAAGGCGAGGGCGTTTCCACCGGTGATCTTCTCAATGTCCTCGTGTTCTTGGGGAAAGTGTCTCAGGCACAACCTCAACGACGTTCGAGGGCCAAGGGTCAGCGCCTGGCAAGCGAGTTCATGACATCCGAACATGTCGCACTTGTCTTTAACCAAAGTCATTTCTTGCGCCAGACTCTGGCGAGCCTAGTCTGAGAACAGTCATTAACTTGCCGGTGCACCGAACCGGGAGATACTGAAGGCCTCCAGCGGGCGAGGGTCTCCATCTAAAATATAGCGAGCTACCAACTCGGCGCTACCGGGGCTCAACATGACACCGACATGGTCGTGCCCGGAGGCTATGCTGACTCCATTCCAGCCGGGCAGGGGCCCCATTATCGGAATTCCGTCCGGTGACCCACGATAGGTCACTCCGCTTGTTCCGCGGTAACGCTAGGAGAGAGGCCAGTATACAATGCTGATGCTCCAGCAACGGTCTGAGGTCGCGGACCGGCGATGCCTCCATGGC
>CATMOE010000103.1:0-8430 GCA_950072105.1 uncultured Dehalococcoidia bacterium | reverse complement strand
TGTCCTGCTCCTTTTTTGCAATTCTAGGAGCGGGACTCTCTCTTAGCTACCTGTTCAAATTTCCCAGACCACCTCACCCCTGTTAGCGCAACAAGGAGCGAAATTTAGTATTTTCGTGCTTGATGACTCCTCGGACTCTGACGAGAAGACCCGGGTTGACGTCTGGGCAGCCAGCCACAAGGATGTCCGAATTGTCCGCCGGTCTCATAGGATGGGATATAAAGGCGGCAACATCAATCACTGGCTGGAGAATTTTGGCGACCCGATTCAGTATCCATTCGTCCTTGTCATAGACGCCGATGAGACTGTACCACCCGATTTTACTCTCGGGCTACTGAGGCGTATAGCCTCCGGAAACTACTCATTCGTTCAGGGCTGCCACATTGGCGTTGCGCAAATCCGCACAAGATTTCAAGCAATTTTTCACCTTCAGGTGGAATGCGAATGGTTCTACCAAGTTCCTGGGATGAATATCCTTGGGTCCCCTCCGATGTTGGGGCATGGAGTTTTGATTCGCACCGAAAGCTTGAGAGAAGTGGGCGGGTTTCCAAACGTAATCAGTGAAGATCTTGGCCTCACGATTTTATTTGCGGAGAAAGGTTTAACTGGAATAGTCGAACCAGCCAGCGTCGGGCTAGAAGAGTTCCCTAGTAGCTATGAGGCATATTGGAAACGCCGCCGCCGATGGATCCAGGCCGACGCGGAAATAGTAAGAAGGCTACTAAGGAAACTTTGGTATGCGCATATCCCTTGGACAGCCCGACTGACTTTGGTGGTACGCGAAATGAGATTACCCCTAGCTTCAGCATATTGGTTCGTTCTGTCCGTCACCGCCCTTTCAGGTGTTCTGGATGTCAAGACAGGCTATTCGATGTCACCATACGGGTGGGCGCTGCTAATAGATCTTATGGGGCCTTCTCTACCATCGTTGCTAGTCGCACGCTTACCAATCTTAAGCCGATTACGTTACGTCGTTGCTATGCCTTTCTTAGGGCTTGCGGCATCCGCCCTGCATCCGCCCGCGTCGGTCGCGGGTTTGTTAGGTCGTGGCCATTTCATGCCGACTGGCAGTCGGATCACGGAAGGGGACACCAGCCTGAGATTTTATTCGATCTGGGAAATTGCTTCAGGGCTTCTGTACCTATCCGGAGGCCTTGCCGGCGCCAATTACGCGCTTGTCGCGGTAGGGTTTGCTGTCGTGTTCTCACCAATTTTGAGAACCTGTCTGGGGTCGAAATTTCTAGCAACGGGCGTGGCCGTTTTTTGGGGTTTATTATCCTTCCAGATAGTCCTCGATGTTGCTCAAGGCTCAATGCCGGTGGAACATTTATTTGCTCTCGTGGGCCTTACCATCAATCTAATCTAAGAACACTCGACTTACCTGTATCCGGGGCCACTCATGACTTTGCCACGCGCAATCGCCCGCATGGATACCTTAAGGACCGGGAGGAAAAGGACACTTGCACACCGTTTACCAGCATTCGCCGCCCCAGACATCGGTGTCGCCCACCTAGCCGAGGCCTTGCAATACGGGTCACCGGGGTTTACCGGGTAGGAGTGGGGCGTGGATCAACCCTACCTTTGTGATCTGCATTGGTCTATCTCTTGCCTGAGCAGTTCGCTGCTTTCTCTCCCCAATTCAACCGCCCGTTGGAAATCGGAGTCTGCCTGATCGTCGGCGCCTAGGATTGTGTTGGCTATGGCGCGGCCGGCGTAGGCCAGGGCGTATTTGGGGTTATACCGGATGGCTTGTGTGTAGTCCTGGATCGACTGGGGGTATCGCTCTAGATGGAACTCCGCAATGCCCAGGCTGTAGTGGGCCACGACGGACCCCGGCACAAGACGGATGGCCGGGATTAAGGTCCTCCATACCAGGCTTTTATTGGCCCAACGCTATAAAAACCGCGCCAACGATAACAATTTGCGGATGCCCGATATTAGCAAAACGGTCCTCCCTGTCTATATTCGGCCTGAAAGATGGGCTCCTTTCTTAAGGAATTCCTTCTCCTGAAACCCAAAGTCAGCCAACATCCTCACGGTCAATCCCCATTCTTGCTACCGGCTTCGCCGCTTCGGCTGTTACAATAACGTTCAAAATAACGGATTTAAATCAACGCCGGAGAGGATGCATGCTATGCCGCAGATAACTGGACTTGGTCACGTAGGGATATATGCCGAAGATCTACCCAAGCAGCGTGATTTCTACAGCAGGGTCTTGGGCCTACAGATAGCCGATGAGGACTTGGAAAACCGGGGGATGGTGTTTATGAGCGCCGACCCGGTGGCCGAGCACCACGAATTCGTTCTGATGAAAGGCCGAGTGACCTCTGACGACGCTAAGGTGATTCAGCAGATCTCCTTCAAGGTTCCCACCATCGATGATCTGCGCGGCTACAAGAAAGCGCTGGAAGCCGAGAATATCAAGATCGAGAGAATCGTCAGCCACGGAAACGCCTTCGGATTGTATTTCTTTGATCCCGAAGGCAACCGGGTCGAAGTCTACTACCGGACCGGTTTCCCGGTGCCCCAGCCCCACGGAGACCTCATCGACCTGGACCGGACCGATGAGGAGCTTATAGGCGACGCCCGAGAACTGCTATCGACCAAGCAACGTTCCTAAAACAGAGGCTTCAAGCAACAGTCACCGTCCGATGTTTCGGACGGTGACTGTTTTAAAGACCCTACGTGAACAAGGTGCAGGGGCCACACGAACCGGCCCAAGACTCCCCACCTTTCGCCCCATTTTTCCTTGTAGATTTCCTCTTGCACCGGCCCCCTTCAGGCCGGGCAACAATGCTATTCGCCGCCAAGAATGATGTCTCACCGCGTCATTGGGCGGTTCATCGCGCATCAAAACGCAGCCAACTTCCTGACCGGGGCTGATCCAGTGTGGATAGTTTTTGGTTGTCCCGTTGTTCCCCCACGAACACACAGGTGAAGAGAGCGGCTCTCGGCGTAAGGCTGTCCGACTTTGACATGCTGAGCACTTCTATTCCGGTCTTACCAGAACCCGGGAAGGCGCCTTGTGTGATGAGAAGTATGGCGATTCTACCGAACGCCGTTAGTCAACCAGTCAATACGCCAGCGGCTCTTCTTGCACCTTTATCGGCGGAAGGTTATGGAGCAGGCGCTCTTCTGATGGAACTGCCTTGCCGCTGATTTCAACGGCGTCGCGGATACGCCGCTCATTGTCCCGGAAAAGTTCGTCCAAAGAAACTCGCTTCGCTTCGATCTTGGCCTGAGCTAGGGTGGGAGTGGCAGGCTCTGCTGCCGCCCTCACGCTCCCTGGAACATGGGAGAGACCCGCCACGATAATCAACAGGCCTACGATAGCGACGATGCCAATGGCAGTCCTTTTTAACGCCCGTCTGACCTCGTCCCACCGGATGGGCGACGCTAGCTGCAAAATGCCATGAAAAGGATGGGGTGAGGTACCACAAGATGAGCAATATCCGGCTTCTCCAAGTTGCTCGGAGCGACAGGAATCACAGTAGGACATTATGCTCCCTCCTCGAACAATTACTCCGGTACCCCAAATTAACCCGCCGTTTCTGAGGAATCCGCTAACCAGAGGGCTTTCGCCCGATCATCTTCCCTCAGCGGAAATAGTCGACATTTCCCACTGAGCCGGTCCGCATTAAACTTATTGCAAACTGTATCGTATGCCCTTATATGCCCATCACCGATATCACCCGCCGTATTCCGAAGCGTACCAATTGTAGATGTCGTCGCCGGTGCACATCCAGACATCCCGGTGGCCCGCTATATAGGACAGGGCCTGCTCCAGATACTTGGACCGGTGGGGCACTCCAACCAGAAACGGATGCAGCGCGATGGCCATGGTGCGGGGTATGGTAGCTCCCTCCCGGTAGAGAACGTCGAACTGGTCGCAGATCTCCTGGTAGAACTCTTGGTCGGACCGCTTGGAACTGAGGATCATGCCGATGTCGTTGATGTGCTGGGTGTACGGGATGGACGCCAGCTTCCCGGTTTTGACTTTGATCTGGAAGGGCTGGTCATCGCATACCCAATCGCAAACATACTTCACCCCCGCCTCCACCAAAAGCTCCGGCGTCACGAAGCTCTCCGCCAAGGCCGGGCCCAGCCATCCGATCGGCCGCTTACCCGTTGTACGTTCGATGATGTCCAGTGTGTCGCCAATCACCTTGCGCTCTTCGTCTTCCGGCAGGTTGGTGAGATTCTGGGAATTGGTCATGCCATGGCCCAATATCGGCCAGCCCAACCTGGCCATTTCGTCGACTACGGGTTTTTCATGAATGCACACCTCCCCGTTCAGCGTCGACGACCCTTTGATCCCCAGGCGTTCCATCATCTCGAACAGCCGCCACATCCCCACCCGCAGGCCGTAGTCACGCCACGCGTAGTTGATAACGTCGGGTTTGAGGTGAGCCAAGCCCTCGGTTTGGGACGTGGCCGGCACATCAATCTTGAAGTGCTCCACGTTGTAGCAGACCCAGACCGCCAGCCTCTCCCCGTTTGGCCATCGGAAAGGAGGCCGTTGGGTGATTGCCGAATAGTCGTACCTTGTGTTGTCTAACGGCATTCCTTATTTCCTCCTTGGGGTTTCCGTTTTTCTTATTCGTGTCTACCGGGCATCCCGATCGTCCTAGCTAGTCGAATGACCTGGCTGCCAGAACTCCCAGCGGCTAACGGTCTACCGAGACCACAAGTCACGAAACTGGGTGGCCACCACCTGATCGTAAGGTACTGGACCGGAGAGAAGCCCGGTTGCTTGCGCGAATCGGTTCATGCTTTCCACGGCATCCTCAGGGATCGACGGGTCATAAAATGGCACGTCCCGCTCGATCAGCGCCGCTATGATTTCCGATTCGGCAGCGGGAAACAAACGGAGCCCTACTTCCGTGGCCCGGGAAGGGTCTTCTCGTAGAGCGTTCTGCACGTTCACGATCCCCCGCACGGCTCCAGCCACCGCCTCGGGGTCTTTATCCACATTGGCGTCCGAGGTTACCAACGCCGCGAAGGTATATCCGGTGGCTGAGGCTGGGCCCATACCCCGCCGGACATCAAGGATCACCTTACCCGCGCCGCTGCGAACCGCCACTTCACAGCCCATAGCGTTCGCCCAGAATCCGTCGATCTCGCCCCTCTCCAATACGCCCGCGGCATGAACACCGAACGAGACGTCCGGACCGTCAGCACCGGGGACCGGACCCAATTCCACACCGTCTCGCATCGGGTCTATACCCGCTTCGCTCAAGAGATGCCGAAAGGCCAACTCCGGTCCGGGAGCAGCCCCGATGCGCAGCCCTTTGATCCCCTGAACGTCGCCGGGTTCCACTTCCAGATCCGCCCTTACGACCAGCAGCCAGAATGTTTGCTTGGCTAACGCGGCAACCAGCTTGGCCCCCTTCCAATCGGGGAAAGCGGCCAAAGTAGCGTGGGCGGGGCCGGCCACAAAGTCTACCTCTCCATCGCGTAGCGCCGACATAGCCTTGGGTATGGGAGAAATCATTTCCAATTCCGCGTCCAACCCCTCAGCCTTAAAGTAGCCCAATTCTATGGCGGCCACGGCCGGGAAGTAGGAGTTGGAGATAAGGTCGGGCACGGCGATACGCATGAACAGTCTCCTTTAGGATTTTGTCAGCGCCAGCTATTTTCGGCGCAGTTTGCCATGGATTAAGCGGCGGATATGTGACTGGCCCAGGGGACGCCATTGGGATCAGGTCGTCGATCAAGATGGAATTGATAGCCGCGAATCAGTGTTCACCATCCCAATTAAGCGGCCTTGAAAGGCATTGCCCCACCAAAAAAACGCCAGAATTTGCCCGCCTAATTCTATACCTTTTCGTGGCTAGTGGGCATGGAGCTTTGTCGAGATCGCGATGGATCGACTGGACGTATCCTACTTGCTGGTATTAATATTCCCCCATTATGGCTTCCGATAGGCTCCAACGACAGATAGAACGGCTTCTCGATGAGGCCGACTTAGCCATCACCGGCGAGGATTGGTCCACGGTTAGCAGCCGCGCCAGATCGGTCTTGGCCATCGACCCTGAGAACGCTGAGGGACTGGCTTATCTAGCCACCGCGGATCGGGCTTTGGACGCGTCTGCTTCTCAACCCCCAACTCAGTCCACGCTTTCACCACCGATAGTAGCCCCAATACCCGCGCCTACTTCCTTTGCTAATGGGCGCTACCAGGTCAAGCGGTTCCTGGGTGAGGGCGGCAAGAAGAAAGTCTACCTGGCCCACGACACGACATTAGACCGGGAAGTAGCCTTCGCCTTGATCAAGACCGACGGTCTGGACGAAACCTCCCGCATCCGAATCCAGCGTGAGGCCCAGGCCATGGGCCGACTTGGCTCCCACTCCCACATAGTCACCGTTTTCGACTTGGGCGAGGAACAGGACCAGCCCTACATGGTCACCGAACTCATGGGCGGCGGGGACGTAGAAGGGCTCATAGAGAAAGCCGAGGACCACCGGCTTCCCTTGGAACAAGCCATCAAGATCGCCCAAGAGACCTGCCGGGGGATGGAGTTCGCCCACAGCCGGGGCATCGTCCACCGGGACCTGAAGCCGGGTAACGTGTGGCTGACTGAGGACGGCATCGCCAAGATCGGAGACTTCGGCCTGGCGGTGGCGCTGGACCGCTCCCGTCTTACCACCGAGGGCATGATGGTGGGCACACCTACATTGACATTAACCTAAAAATGGTAGGGAGTGCCAAGGGGTTCACATGACTAAATCACAGGCAATATCAATCTCCGGAGCATTGTTGGGCCGTACAGGAGGACCATCAAGTAAGGGTGATTGATTGATACCTGCGAATTTATGTGGTAATGGGGCGGCCGATCGCCATCGCCACCTCCAGATCAGCCTATGCTATCGCTGCCGTGTTTCTACCGAGGCCTTGACGTTGTCGAGCTGTTTTTTGAGGCTCTTGGCCGCGTAGTAAAGATAATTAACTTGTTCTTGCAGTTCGTCGGCCAGCCTTTCCCGATCCGCCCGCCGGGCTGCGGTCTTTAACGACCTCAGAATTGGGACTTATACTGCCCGGCGTGGGGTCACCAGGCCCACGTGAGCAGATCCAGGAAAAAGATGATGTTTTTTTCACGTCCGTCGAGGGGATAGAAAACCACGTAGAAATCAAAACTCCTAAGCCAAACTATGACCAGGCCAGGAGTTCCAAACGGCGCATTCTGAGGATCCACGCGGTCCGCCACGCGGCAGGTGTCAACCAGTTAGAGGTATTCGTTGGAATGCCGTACAACCCGAACGGGTTGCTCGGTGAATACCAATGGCCGACCACGAAATATTTCCTGGATTTAGGCCGTGACATAAAGGTTGGCCGAGAATTCTGGAACCACATTGGGAACTCTGCCGATACTTACGATGAGATCCTAGAATGTTTCATGACGGTTGCTAGTAATCGGCGTAGTGAGCTGGTTGCCCTCCTCGGAGGGGTCTGATGTCGGATAGCTATCCTTTAGATCAAACAGCAGATGAACTCCGATCTTTCCCGGATAAAAAGTTTTCCCGGGCAATCGGCTTGGGTGTGCGTGGGTTACCCTCGGTCGGGCAGACGAGATGGTACACTCTCTCGGTCTCAGAGGGTGACTTGGAGAGTATCCGAATTATGGATAGCGCATCCGACCTGGACAACGATTGCGGCGACATTTGTGTTTCAGCTACTCTTGAGACTTGGAACCAGATTTTAGGAGAAGGGGTTCAGGGCCTAAGGACAGCGATAACAGCCAACGCGATTGACATCAAGGGTGACCTGCGCCTTTTTGCGCGGTACGCAACATCGGTATTGCACCCCATTGTGTTGGGGAGTATGGTGGTTCTATCCGGGTAAGAAGTCCTACAGTTAAGTGTCTTGCCGTCGCCGCCGACCCCCGTTTCCTAAGGTACACCGCACTTCGTCTTGTAGCTTGAAACTATCCCCGCCTGCAATCTGAAGCAAGGGTGGGATGGTACTCCGAGATTATGACGAAAAGGTCTACAAGGCCCATCAAACTGGAATCCCCTCCCCGATAATCCGGCGCCTGTCCGCCGACAGTCTGTAGTAGTGGGTCTGAGTCGTGCGGATGTCAGAGTGCCCCACCATCAATGAGGCCATGGCGACCGGTACACCGCCGTCCTCCATCGTCTGGACAAAGAACGCCCGGAACATCTTGGGGCTCACCGGCCGGTCGATGGCCACCCGCCCCGTCTTATCGAAGATGAATCGTAGGCCCCGCTGGGTGATCTTCCGGGCGTCCCTCTTGTTATCCCCTCCGCCGAAGATGGGGTCTGTCAATGAGATATTGTTGCCCTTGATGCAATCGCGGAGCTGGACACCAAGGCCCGGGTTGATGTACATGGGTGTTGGCAACCAGCAAAAGTGGGACACTTTTGTTAAGGAGAGATCAGGGGGATGTGGCAGTATTGTAGGACTCCCGG
>CATMOE010000102.1:0-8524 GCA_950072105.1 uncultured Dehalococcoidia bacterium | reverse complement strand
ATTGAACAGGGACAAGAAGCAGCGGAGCGGACCATGCTCAACTGCCTGGCCGGTCTGAAGTCGGAGATCGGCGACCTAGACAAGGTCACCCGCATCGTCAAGCTGCTGTGCATGGTCAACTCCGCCCCCGGTTTCGGCGGCGAATCCCAAGTAGCCAACGGCGCCACCGCCTTCCTAGGCGCCCTCTACGGCGAACGAGGCCGCCACGCCCGAAGCGCCGTCGGCCTAGAAAAAGGCGAAGGCCCCAACAGCACTTGTATTGAGATAGAGATGATTGTGGAGGTGGGGGATTAAGGGGGGAGCATTGTGGATAACGATATGTAAGCAAGGGTGGGCTTAGGGGCCTACTTCCACTTCTATAACACTGAGCGGCGCCAACAGGTCTGCGGTTGCCCGACGACGGCTAAAGTACACGACACCGGCTCAGCACCAATAAATAGGCGGCCAGGAAATGGGATAATGGAAGCGGGCATTGCATCGATGAACATCGGCATGCTTTCCATTCGGAGCGGAGGGGTTCGGCTTAATGGACACAGGTGATGCGATCAGGCTGGTTCTGCTGGGTTTAGCTGTGGTGTTGTCGGCCTTCTTCGCCGGGTCGGAGGCGGCGTTCTTGTCGGTCCAACGCAGCAAACTAGCTGCCCTGGTATTAGATAAAGTTAAGGGAGCCGAGAGGGTGGAAAGGCTTGCCACCCATCCTGAAAAGCTTTTACCCACGGTCCTAACGGGCAACAATCTGGTCAACGTCGCAGCCGCCGCCTTGGGCACTACTTTAGCAGGCTCGTACCTCAGTCCGAACTGGGCGGTGGGGGCTTCTATTGGGGGTGTCACCGTGTTGCTTCTGTTGTTCGGTGAAATCCTCCCAAAGGTGATTGCTACAAAAAACGCCGAAGGCATGGCCTTGATGCTGGTTCGGCCACTCCAAGCCGCCCAAATATTGTTCTTCCCCATCGTCTGGGTCCTAGAGATGTACAGCCGAATGGTTGAGCGGATCTTCGGTCTCTCAGGCAATCGTTTAGTCAGTGAGAGGGAGATCCGGGCCCTTATCGATGTGGCTGAATTTGAGGGTGGGGTGGAGAAGGGCGAGGCTGACTTGCTGGAAAAGGTGTTCCACTTTGGGGATCTTCGAGCGGGCGATGTGATGACGCCGAGGACAGAGATAATCTTTGTGGAGCTAAACACGGCCCTCCAAGATTTCCTCCCCATTTACGCTCGCACGACTTATACAAGATTTCCCGTGTTTGAGGGCAACCGGGAGAACATCGTTGGTATCCTGTCTGTTAAAGACCTGTTAGAGGCAGTGGCCCAAGGAACCATTCAGCCCCAAGATAGCGCAACTACTGCTTTGAGGCCCGCCCACTTCGTTCCCGAGACCAAGCCGGTGGACGAGCTTTTCGACGAACTCAGGAAGCTCGGGCAACAGATGGCAATCACCGTCAATGAGCATGGTGGGGTAGCCGGTGTGGTGACTCTGATGCAACTGTTGGAGGTCATTGTGGGGCCGGTGGGAGAGGAGGGAGAGCCGGTTGAGGAGGAGTTTGTGGCCGTCGGCCATGGTCAATTCGATGTGAGCGCTGCCATGTCCATCCTGGAAGCCAACGAAAACTTGGGCATCGACCTGCCGGAAGGCGACTACCAGACTTTGGCCGGTTTTGTCCTAGAGCAACTAGGTCACATTCCCCAGGAAGGAGAGTCCTTCCGATATGGCGAGGTATACCTGGAGGTGAAGGTGATGCGCACGGTGAAGATTGATCGAGTGGAGGTCCGGATTTTGGGACCTCAAAACAGCAGCTTCAATTAGGTCTTTGTTCGGCACGGGTCAAGCAGTAAACCTTGGAAATCCGGTGGAATTCTCACTGAATGTCGCCCCAAACCTGTCCAGCTCACGGAGTCCGACTTACGCTGCGAACCATTTCCTTGTCCCCACCGCCCCCTTTTGCCTACCATGTTATGCTGGAAGTCGTGGCATCAGCCGCAGCTAACACGTTAACTAACTAAAATCAGGAGCGACCATGCAGTTCGGAATGTTTGGGAGCGCCCAGGCTAAGCGGGGCGGGCCCAATGATGATAGTGGGGCGGGGTTCCGGGAGTTTGTTGAGAGGAACGTTGAGGCGGAGTCGCTGGGGTATCACAGCACTTTTTTGGTGGAGCATCACTTTACCGGCTTTGGGCAGGTTTCGGCGTCGCTGAACCTGCTGACCTGGATCGGGTCCCGGACGACAACTTTGCGCCTGGGCACGGCGGTCATGGTGCTGCCTTGGCACAACCCCGTTTTGCTGGCCGAGCAGATCGCCACCCTGGATCTCTTGTCCGATGGGCGCGTCGATGCCGGTATCGGCAAGGGATACCGTCAAAGGGAGTTTGAAGGGTTTGCCGTCCCCATGGAAGAGGCGGATGCCCGTTTCGTGGAATGCCTGGACGTAATGATGAAGGCCTGGACGTCGGACACTCCTTGGTCCCACAAGGGGACTTACTGGCAGTACGACGACATCATCGTCGAACCGCCCAGCGTCCAGAAGCCCCACCCCAAATTGTGGATGGGGGCCGGAAGTCCCCGGTCCATCAAGCAGGTGGCGGAGTACGGCTTCAACATGCTGCTGGGCCAGTTCGACTCTTTTGAAACGATCGTCGAGGAAGTCAACCTGTTCAAGTCGGAAGTCGAGGCCCGGGGCCGCATCTTCGACCCCATGGACGTGGCAGTGGCCCGCTCCGTCAACATCGTAGACAACCAGGCGGAGTACGACCAGGCCATCGATGCCCGCATGGCCGGGCGTCGCCGCACCCAAAACCTGGCCCAGCGGTCTGACTTCGTGGACACGCGGGAAGAGGCCGAGTTCGGGACCATCTACGGCTCGCCCGACTATGTCAGCGAGAAGATTCAGGACCTTCGCGACGCCGGGATCGAATACATTCTGCTGAACAGTCCGGGGGGAATCTCGACCTTGCGGCGCTTTGCCAAGGACGTGATGCCCGCCTTTGCCGGTGCGCCAAAAGTGGCCGCCAAGTCCTAAGCGAGTAGGACCAAGGGCCGGGTGGGGGATGAAGTGGATGTGGTGAAGGGAACGGCCTTTTGACAATACCGAGCAGTCACTCAGCGGCTTTCTGGCTTAACCTGACGGTGAAGGCCGCGTTGGTTGGCCTGCTGGCATTCGGGGCCTTCTCCGGGCTGCAACAATTCGAGGGCAAAGCCTTCGTATGGCGGCTCGCCACCTACCCCATCGCCGCCCTGGTCATCCCGGTGATCTGGGCGCTACGTGGCCGCCGCCCCGGCTATCCCTACCTAGCCGACGTGCTGCTGACCCTCCCATTCCTCGTGGACACTGCCGGCAACGCCTTGGACCTTTACGACACCATCGAGTGGTGGGACGACGCCAACCACCTGGTCAACTGGGCGCTGCTTGCCGGGGCCATGGGCGCGATCTGCCGTCCCCGCGCCGGGTCTTGGACGATATTGGCCTTTGTGGTGGGGTTCGGCGCGGTCACCGCCATCCTGTGGGAGATCGCCGAATACTACGCCTTCATCCGCAACTCGCCCGAACTGGCCACGGCCTACGTGGACACCCTGGGCGACTTAGGCTTGGGACTCACCGGCTCATTCCTGGCCGGACTTGCCTTCGCATTCGCGCCGCGCCGCCGGCGGGTTTGATCCCTCTGCCGAAATTACTTGACCGGGTAGAGCCACCGCCGGGCGAGCCAAGATAGCAAGGGCATGGTGCCCCAGGTCATCGCGGTTGACATAATCACCAGGATGATCAGCGCCACCACGATTGGCGGCACCACCCCTTCCAGGGTCGAGATGAGCAGCGGTATGAGGATCAGGACGAATGGGGCCGCACCCACCGACGCGACTACCGCCATCTTGTACTTGGGTGGCGGCACCACAACCGAGTGCCCCGGCAGAGTGAACCATGTCTCCATGCCGCTGACCGAATCCACGGTTACGTCGTCACGTAGTAACGGCTCTAAGCGCCGGCGCCATTCCGCGAACGGTTGCGAGGATTCCCAGCGCCGAAGATCGCTGTAGGTGGCGAACCGCACGACGATCACGTATTCCGGGTGAGGGTGAGACTCGTCATCGGGCCGGAACACGGTGGCCCCTTGAAACCCGCCAAATCGGCTGCACTCCTCATTGATCCCGTGCAGCCACTGTTCGTATTCCTCTTCTTTGCCCGGCTTGATATGCGCCCGGACGACGGTGGTGACCGACCCTCCGGCAACTCCATCTTGTATCGGCGAAACTTCAGACATGGTTAGACCTCCGACCAGTACTCTAGGAGCGGTACCGTCGTGCAAGATTTTCCGGCTTTATTTAAGTGCCGTCGCCACGTTGACCAAACTCCTGGGAAGCCGCGCGGTCAATAGGCGCATCCGGACGGCAGGGGGCCTAGCTGGTCTAGACCGGCCCCGAATGCCCCGGGGATCTCCATGGGGGCAAAACCGCCGGTAACGCTTCCCTTCAGTCCGGCCCCTCCATAACCCATCCCGTTCATGTGGCCACGCACAATGACGGTTTCATCCGATTGTATATCCACCGGCCCGCCGGACCGAGTGAACGGCTGCTCGCCGGAATGACTATGGAGAAGCACCCGCCGGTAGATGAGTTGTCCGCCGGGCGACACAACTTCCCACCAGTCAGCATACCGATCGCACCCGGTGTCGGGACTCCGGACCGTAACCGAAAAGCGGTAAGAGCCGGGCTCGCCGCTGACGGATATACTGATCACGTCCGCGTGGTCCCTCGAAGCGACGGCTGGTGGCGGTGCCTCAACTTGCGGAGTCGGCGCCAGTGAGATCGTCTCCGGCTGCCTAGGTGGTTCCGGCGTAGGGTTCTGGAGGCTCGGGTCCGGTGGGAGAATAGGAGTGGCGGTGGGTGCGGCCGCTGGTGGTGGAGACGAGGACTTGGCTCCTTCCGATAGGACTGGTGCGGCCGTCGATAGCTTTGGCGCCGCGGATTTCGGCGTAGCGACGGCCGGGGCTTTTCTGACGGGGCTAGGTGTACTCTCGGGCGTTGGTGACAATACGGCCGGCTGACTACTCAAGACCCTTGGTTCCGATGTGATCGACGGCCTTGGCGTTGGTGTAGACGCGGGCATTGCCGTAGGTGAAGGGCTAGGGGCTAAAGCCGTCCCGCACCCTAGCAGCCCAAGAAAGACCAACATTGTGAGCGCACGGGTGTTGAAAGGCCATGCCATGTCCCAATTCTATCAAACCCGGCGGGCTTAGAGTGGAGCAGATTCCCTCCCGGCGTCTCACTCCTTGATGCCATTGACCCGGTGCGGGCAGGACGAAGATGATGCATAATCAATATATTAAGTAGGTTTACGAATTGACAGTGACCCCGGCTAAAGCGTTTGCTAGTAGCATAGGTGTTGATGTGGTTTCTCCTTCTCGCCGCCAAGGAGAGTGATTTGGCCTCGAGCGCGCAGCATTCATATCTGACGATACACGGTGGTTCCAGACACGGCGTCGTCGTGCACATACGAAAGACCACCACAACCGTCGGCCGTCACCATAGTTCCGACGTCGTTATTGATGATCCTTCTGTCTCTCGCCGACATGCAGAAATAACCTATTCCGGCGATGGATATTTCGTCTCGGACCTGGGGAGCAAGAACGGTACCTTCGTGAACCAGGACAATATCGGGAAATCGCAGCATAGCCTCGTAGATGGCGACGAGATTACTTTCGGTCCCGGTGAGATTGCCCTGACCTTTCAGAATTCCAATCTCGCGGATGTCGTGCGGCAAGACGCCAAAGTTACCGAGGCGTTGAAGTGGAACAGACTGGTGGAATACCGGCAGGCCGATTGATCCGGCGGTAAAAGTAAGGCAAACAACGGCGATTATGCGGCAAAGCCCCGGCTCAGACCGGGGTTTTTCTTTGCCCAAAAGTTTGACTTGTGAGTAGCACTAATTATCTATGACGAAATCAGTACACTGAGGGACGCATCTCGTAGAACAATTTGGCATCATACTTAGTGTAAACGCTTTGGACACAGATAGGTCCAGACCAATAGGAGTGGAACAAATGTCAATCAATATCAGCAAATTACTTCAAGCCTCAATCATGAAGATAGACCCAGTGCATGCCGACCCGGCGCTGGTACGGGAAGTTGAGCTAGCCAGAGAAAAGGCTTGGCACGACGCGTATCTGCACGGCCGTATAATCAATTAGGTCTTAAGAAGCAAAGACCTAGGTTAACCCCCCCTGGGGAGAGCTCCCAGGGGGTTTTAAATTTCCGCACAACCCTGCGGGCGGACAACGAAGAAACTCTTCACACCGCCGCCAATCAAGTCTCCTTTGCTGTCCAAACGCATCCGGTATGCCTCCGCAGACAGGGCGCCAGGTTCGAAGCAGCGCCATAATCCTAAGTCGGATTCCCAGTTCAGAAACGGGATATATCTGACAACGCCCTCCTTTCCGAGCCAACCTGTCCAACCATAGCCCAGGCATTTAGGCAACCATTGAAATTGGGCTACTATGAGTGAGGAGTCCCGAACCATGTTTGAGGAACACTACGAGGTGATCGACGGCATTCGGCTCCACTACGTGGACGAAGGCTCCGGCCCGCCCATTCTGTTGGTCCATGGTCAGCCCACGTGGAGCTACCTGTACCGCAAGATGATCCAGCCGCTGGTGGCCGCCGGATACCGTTGTATCTCTCCCGACCTGATGGGGTTCGGCCTGTCGGATAAGCCCACCGATGAGTCGGCCTATACGCTGAAAAGGCACGTCGAGTTGGTCACCGGTCTCGTCGAGCGTCTCCAGATCCAGGGCGTTACCATCGTGGGCCAGGACTGGGGTGGGCCGATAGGTCTGCGCTACGCCATCGACCATCAAGATAACGTCAGATCATTGGTGATCTTGAATACCCTGGTAAGAACCACTCCTGTCCCACTACCTTTCACCTTGGTGTTCCGGAACGGCGGCTTATCCAGTTTCCGATCAGAAATCTGGACCTGTTCCGGAAAATGGCCTTCCGGCGCGGCTGGCCTTTCCGGCGGCCCCTGGAACCCGGGGTGATGGAGCAGTACAAAATGCCCCATCCCACGGCGGCCTCGCGCGCGGGGATCGCCGCTTTCCCCAAGATGATTCCCGGCAACGATCGGCATCCCAACGCCGCATACATCTCGGAGATCGACTCGGTTCTCCGGACCTGGGACGTTCCAGTGCTGGTCATGTTCTCCGACGGAGACATCGCCTTCAAACCTACTGAAGGACAGCGCATCGCCGACATGGTCCCCAACGGACGATTTCACGTAGTGCGCAACGCGGGTCACTACCTGCAAGAGGACGCTGGGGAAGAGATCGCCCAGCGCATGATCACGTTCCTGAGACAAGAGGCCAAGATTACCTGACACGAGATGAAGTAATACCCTTCAAAAGCAAGTGCCCTCGCCGGAGCTACAACTCCCCGAGGGCGTGTCGTCACCCAGTGTGGACCGGGCGACGCGAAAGCTATTATCGCATACGCGGCCCGTACTCCCTCCGGTGGTTAGGGGCGTATTCTTTTGCGCTCCTGGGTGAAAGCAGGTTGGAATGATATAATTTGTAGTGTAGGTAGGCTATATAAAGTTCAAAACCAACAACCACCCAGGTTGCCGGTCATCTGCTCTAATTAGCCTCAAATCCGTGGGGGTGTAGCTCAGCGGGAGAGCACCTGCTTTGCATCTATCCATGCCTCAACGGTGTGGCTCCGTAGCTACGAACCCAAGCAAAATGCGACCAGTTATCTGCTCTGGTGGAGCCGGGGAAACCCGGCTTTTTGATTAGTGCACCTCATTTAAAAACTACCAAAGAATGTCCCAAATCATAGTAATCGGGACCGGATGGGAGGGAATCTGGTGATGGAAGCAACATGTGTTACCCATGTGGGAGTCTGCGTGCGGGACATGGAGAAGTCCCTGGCCTTCTACCGCGACGCGTTGGGCATGAAGGTATTGGGGGAAAAGACCACCGACCCATCCGAGGGCGGTCAGCAAGGGGGGCGCATACAAAATTACAAACGCCAGCGCCGGGTAAGAAGGTGGGTCAGCCTGGCCTACAGCGAAGGCGCTACTCCGACCCTAACTCTGACCAGCCATCCTGGGGAGGAGCCAGACGGGGCGCCCATCCAACTGGACCAGGTCGGCATCAGCCACATCTCCTTCGGGGTTCATGACGTGAAGGCGCTGGCCGACGAGCTCACGGCCAAGGGCTACGAGTTGGCCGGACCGGCCGAATCATTCTTGAACGCTAGTGGGGAGATGCGGAGCATCTACGTGTTCGACCCCGACGGGATATTGGTCCAGTTCAATAATCCGGATGGCGGTGGATAGCTCGTCTCGGGCATGCTCAGGTTTACACTCGTTCACTAGCCGGCCTCCCACACCGTCACATTGTATCTGGCGACGTCACATCCGGTATGCCCACCGGCGACCATCTTGTATCTGTAGTCCCGTCTTGTCTTGTTCCGTTGTCGCCAGTATGTCGGCAAAATGTCGGCAATTTCCCATAGCTGGCCCAGATACGAATGGTGATGGTG
>CATMOE010000101.1:0-8528 GCA_950072105.1 uncultured Dehalococcoidia bacterium | reverse complement strand
ACTCCGCGACCCCGGAGGACCGCCGCACTGTCCTGGAGGCCCTGGAGACTCGCGTGACGGTCGGAGTTGGTGGAGTCTTGGAGGTCTCGATTGGCATCCCCCAGGGGGTGGCCGATTGTGTCCAGCGGACCCAGGGCCAGTAGGGCGGCGCCCCCTCCCCCTCGTAGCACCAGCCCCAGAGGACCAGGGCCCCTCGCTGCTCGGCCAGCACGGCCAACTCTTGGGCGGTGCGGGTTTTGCCAATGCCCGGTTCGCCAGCCAGCATGACCAGCCGTCCCCGGCCTCCCAGGGCATCATCTAGGGCCGCTCTAAGCTCGGCCATCTCCCGCTGACGGCCAACAAACATATGGCCAATGTCGCGAGTGGGTTGGGGTTCTACCATGCAACTACTACCGGAAGTTAGTTGATTTGCAGACTTGGGTAGCCAACTTGAGGGAATGTTACGTCGAGGGAGATGGCTTGTCCACTGATCCCATACAGCCGCCGCAAAGCAAAATGAGCAATGCGCGGCTCCACAGTGGGAGTCCTAACCTGTGTAGCCGCGAAACGTATAAAATGCACGAAAAACACTTGGTTTTAAGATGTCCGTTTAGCTGTCTTTGACCATATGTGCGGACGCCGTAGCCGGTGCCAAGGTTTTCGCGTGAGCCTGTAGATGAGCCGGGGTTAGCCTGCTACCTTTCTCCGGTAAGCTTGACCAATCTGACCGACGCCGTCGCTCCCTGGACCTCCAGCAACCCCACGGTGCCTAGGCTGCCGGGTGGGTGGCGGAGGCCTGGATAGGTGGGGCTGCCTGGATTAACCAATAGCACACCGTCACGAAGGCAGATCAGTTCTTCGTGGGTGTCTCCGAAGATCACCACATCGACCGGTTGCTGAAATTTGCGTGTCAAAAGGTCCCTGGCCGAGCCGGGAGGGAAGTGCAGATAGTCGCCGTTGGCGCCGGTCCCGACGTGAGGGCCGGGCCACTGGATATCGTGAATCATGCCGATGGCTATACCTTCAGTCTGAACCACCCTGGTTGTCCGGGCCAGACGGTCTCCGGGTTCGATGGGGTCTTCGTAGCCTCGCACCGCCAGCACCGGCGCCACGCTTTCCAGAACGTCCAGAACTCCCAGGCACTCCAAGTCGCCGCAGTGGAGTATCAGGTCTACACCCTCAAAGGCGTGCAGTACTTGAGAAGGGAGGTCTTTTCCGGAGCCGGCGGAGTGGGTATCGGAGATGAGGCCGATCTTCATGTACTTGGAGCCAGCGCTTCCAGGGTGCGCTGAATCGCGGCGGTTGACGCGCCGTGGGGAAAAGCGACCACCGGCATGTCCGCGCCGCTGCTCCGGAACCGGTCGAGTTTGGCCCGGCAGGACTCGGCATCCCCGATAACGGTGATGTTTTCCAGCATGTCCTCGGATATGGCGGCGGTGGCTTTGGGCCGGTCTCCGGCCGTCCAAGCCTCACGCGAGGCGTCGGCTTCGTCCTGAAAGCCGGAGCGGCAGAACAAGTTGTAATAGTATTGCCCCATACCGCCGATGTAGTAAGCCATGTGTGCGCGGACCTGCTGTTTGGTTTCCTCCAGTTCGTCAGAGTCAGCGGCCACGTGGCAGATGATTTGAGGCGCTACCGTGATCTGGGAGATGTCCCGCCCCGACCGGCTGGCGGCCTCCCCTATCTCGGCTTTGAGTTCGAGTAGACGTTGGTGGTGGAGCCAGATGGGCAACCATCCGTCGCAAAGCTGTCCGGTTAGTTCTAGGTTTCTCGGCCCTAAACTTGCCAGATAGATGGGGATGTTTTCTTGTAAGGGAGGCGCGCCCAGGCGGAAGCGCCCCAGATGGAAGAATTGACCTTCGTAGTTCAACGGCTGGCCGGCCAGGGCTTTGCGGATGATCTGGATGTACTCCCGGGTCCTGGCCACCGGCTTTTCGAAGCTTTGCCCATGCCATTGCTCAATGAGCAGGCGCCCGCTGGAGCCTAGCCCCAGGGTGGCCCTTCCCTTGGATATCTGGTCCAGTGAGGCGATGGTTTGGGCGATGAGCGCAGGACTGCGACTGAAAACAGGTACGATGCCCGTGCCCACGCGCAAAGACTGGGTATGGCAGGCAATCATTGTGAGGATGGTAAAGGCGTCGCGCCCCCATGACTCGCCGGTGAAGAAGGTGTGGTAGCCCAACCGGTCCGCCAGTTGGGCAATGGCTATCAGGTCGTCGTCGGGGATGTCCTGGCGGCTGCTAAGGGTTAGCGCGGTGGCACTCATCGCTAGTTGCGGCTCTCCCACAGGGTGAAGTAATCGGGCGAGTCCCCGCGAAGAGCGTCGCTGAGGTCGTGCATGGTTTCTTGATGCAACACCCGTTTTTCCTCGGAGACCAAACGAGCGATCGTCTCTTCCCAATCATCCAATGCCCCTTCGCCGATAAAGGGTTTCAACAGTTCTCGCAGGCCGTCCAAGACCTGGTCGGCGCGGGAGGTTAGTGCGCCGCCGCTGATGACGAAGACAACCACGTTGGGTATCTCCTCCTCGTCACCTAACTGGATGTCCAGCCGGTCCAGAATGAAAGTCATGGCGGTTTCCCGCATGACCTCTTCAAGCCGCAGGGGCAGATTGATGAAGTGACTGAAGGGGAAGGCGGTTTCTTCGCGGAGCACTTCGGAAAATTCGGCCTCGACGCTTTTGAAAAACTCGTCGACAAAAACATCGCCAGTGTTCATCAGCAGGACGCGTTTGGGGTCCTCCCGCAAATCAACAACCAAGAATTCCTTGAGGTGTGGGAATATGCAGAGCTGGATGTCCGGACGTTGGCCATCCGGAAGCTGCGAATTGAACAACTCATCCATTGGGAGGAGTTCTCCTTGTGGGATGGCCCCATTGGACCACGGTTTCCTGTCTAATCGTTCCCTGCTTTACTACTTTACCCCGCAATGGGCTAGTTATCCAGTCCTGCCGGTACCGGGCTGCCTTGCCGGACGCTGGCCTACAGCAGATCGGCGATGTCCTGGAATTGGCGGTATAGCCAGTTGGTAATGTCTTCCCGGCGGACGGACTCGGCTAGCAAGGAAGCACGCTGTTCCCGTTCTTCGGGAGTCATGGTGATGGCTTGGTACATCGCCTTCATCGTCCCCTCGATGTCGGTGGGCGAAACAGTCAGTACGCCTTCTGCTAATTGATGGTGGACTCCGCTAGTGGCGGACACGATCAGCACCCCGTTTCTCTCGTTAACCACAGGACCTTCCTTGGCTACCAGGTTCATCCCTTCCATGATCGTGTTGACCAGCAGGGCGTCGTATAGCTTCATTCCGGCGATGGCTTGGGTGTAGTTATTTTCGATAAATGTCTGAATGGGCTGCCAATCTTCGGAGCCTAAGGAGCGATTTATCTGTTGAACCACTTGCTGAATCTCGTCCATGTATCGCTGATACTGGCGGATGTGGGTCCGGGACGGCACCAGGAAAGCCAGGAACGTTACCTTGCCCTTCAGTTCGGGATGGCGGTTCAGCATCAACTCGTAGGCTTTGAACCCCCGGACGATATTTTTGTTAGGCTCGGCGCGGTCGATGCGCACGATGGTTTTTTCGTTGCACAGGGGCAACAACTTTGCCTCGGATTCCAGGGCGCGGGGAGAGTTGGCGATGCGCTGTACTTCGCCTACGTTGATGGATATGGGGTACACCTTCACTTCCGTTCGGTTGCCCTTCCATTCCACCGTAAAGTTATGGTGGTCAATCTCAGCGCCGGGGAGGAATTCTTCGACAGTGTCCAGGAAGCTACGGCGGTCCTGGGGCGTCTGAAACCCCAGAATGTTCGTGTGGCAAAGGGCTGAGCAGATTCGATGGGTGATGTAGTCAGGAATCATCTGCCAGTACCGGGGTGTCGGCCAGGGAATGTGAATGAAGTGCTGGATGATCGCTTCGGGAATCTCCTGCCGCACGAACTCGGGCATCAGGTACAGGTGGTAGTCGTGTCCGATCACGATGGGGGGTGTTCCGTTACGCCGGGCGTCTTCAACTATTACTTTGGCAAAGGCCTGGTTGACCGGGATGTACCCCGTCTCCCAAGCGTCATGGACCGAGGCGTCTACGTTGGGGTTATAAGGCGGGTTCCACATGTAGTGCTGCAAGAACCACAGCAAGGGGTTGCAGAATACGTTGTAAAATTTGTGGTAGACGCGCCGGGGCGTAACTACGTAGCGAAGGTTGACCTTGTGACCCGGAAGGGGCGATTTCAGACGAGGCGCCAATCCGTTGTTGGCGATGGCCCGGTCGCCTTCCCCCATGGCGCTGGCCACCCAGGTAAACTCGGAGGATTGGATCAGGAAGTTGAATGCGGTGACCACGCTGCCGCTGCCACGACGCCCCTCGGGGCGGCCTTCCGGAGTCATCTGGTGTTCCACGGGTCCGCGGTTGCTCGCCAGAAGCAGGGGCCGTTGCGAAAGCACCCTTTCGCAAAGCTCTTGGAGCTCTGCCATGTTGCCGTCCTGGCTGGGCGCCTCCCCTTTCCCGTCAACCACCTTAAGCTCCCTATCCTCCGGAGTCATGGCCGAATCAGCGACAAATGGTCACAACGTGTGGTAATTGAGGATGATCAAGGAACGTGTAAAGCCCCTGAATAGGGAAACATTTCGACCTGATGTTGTCAAGGTTGATCAGTCTACCCACCCGGCCTTAGGCCGTCCAGTCTGGAGATCGCCGAGGTCACTTGCCCTAGGCCGTCGACGGTGGCGTCCGGCTGGGTCTCTGGATCGTCGGGGTCTTCATTCTCGTAAAAACCGGTTATCCAGACCGTCTTCAACCCACAGCGATTTGCTCCTACGACGTCGTTCTTGACGTGATCCCCCACGTGAACGGTCTGGGCCGGCGTGGCGCCCATCGCGTCGAGCGTCATCAGGAATATCTCGCCGGACGGTTTGGATATCTTGACTTCGTCGGAGAAAGTGAGCACATCGAAGTACTCTAGCAGACCTTGCTGGTCCAGGTACTTTCGAAAGGCTTCTCCCGGGGTCATACCGGTGTTCGATATAAGTCCGATACTAAGACCCATGGCCTTAACGTCCTGAAGCACCGCTTGTGCATCGGCGTGGGGGACCGGAGGGTGAACGAAAAATGAATCGGCATAGGACCGGACGATCTCTTGAACGGTTTGCTCATCCAGCCGTTCGACCAGGCCGTCATTGATGTTGTCGATGAAAATTTCTACCTGTTCTCGAAAGCTAACATCAAGAGACTGTTCCCGGATGCGGCGGCACTCCTGATAGCAGGCGCGGTAGGCTTCCCGGATGTGCTCTATATCGTAAGACTCGCCGAAACGCGCCAGGGCAGTCTGGGCGCCTTCCAACCGGATCTGGGCCCGAGCCCGGCCCAATTCCCGATTGTCCAGCAGCAACGTTTGCCACAGGTCGAAAGTTACAGCGGTTATTTTTGGCAATCCGAGTGTTCCTCTCACTGGTGGGTTTTTTGCCACAGAGACACGGAGAGCACAGAGTTATTGGATAATGGCCCCTAGACCCTCACATCGGTAAATAAAAACCTCCGTGTTCTCTGTATCTCTGTGGCGCTATAAACGGCCGATCAGATCGGCGGGCGGCGCTTGTGCCAATCGGTGGCTTGTTCGTAGGCGTGGGCCGCGCGCAGGACTGTGAGTTCATCGAAGGGACGTCCCGCCAGTTGTAGGCTTATTGGCATGCCCGACTCAGAGAATCCGCAGGGGATAGCGATGGCTGGGAAGCCGGTTAGGTTGTAAGGGCGGCTGTATTGGGTCAACGCCGCGACGGTCCCCATCTCATGCTCCCCCACCTGTACTCTTTCGGCCAGCAATTGGGGCGCGGTCACCGGCTCGGTGGGACCGGCCAGCAGGTCCACGTCGTCTAATAGCCGGCGTGCTTGCCGGTTGAATATCGTCCGTCCTTGCTGAGCCCGGAGATAGTCGGCGGCGGTGATAAACAGACCGGCTTCCAGGCGCAGACGGACCGGCGGGTACAGCTTGTCGCCGTCACGGCGCAGTAAGTCCTGGTGGTAGGCGGACGCCTCGGCCATGAGAATAGCCGTGGAGATGGCCTGGGTGTCCTTGTACATCGGCAGATCCACCACGGTGACCACCGCGCCCATGGATTCCAGAAGGTCCAGGGCGTCGCGGACGGACTGGGAGACTTCCGGGTCGAGGGGCGCCTCAAAGTATTCCTTGGGAATCCCGATGCGCAGGCCCCGCACGTCATTGGTCAGGGCCGACGTGTAATCAGGTATGTCCACCTGGGCTGAAGCGACGTCTTTAGGGTCATACCCGGCGATGACGTTCATGGTGAGGGCCGCGTCCTCCACCGTGCGGACCATGGGTCCGGGGTGGTCCAGGCTCCAGGAAAGCGGTGTAAGCCCGTAGCGGCTGACCAATCCGTAGGTGGGCTTCAGTCCGACGATGCCACAGAGCGCGGCGGGTATCCTTATCGAACCCCCGGTGTCGCTACCGGTGGTGATGGTGCACTGGCCGGCCGCCGTGGCTGAGCCGGAGCCGCCGCTGGATCCGCCGGTTACTTTTTCCGGGTCCCATGGGTTGTGCATGTGACCGTAGTCCGGGTTCTCCCCGGTGGGGCCGTAAGCGAACTGGTGCATGTTCAGCTTGCCCAGCAGGATGGCCCCCGCGTCCCGGAACCGGGCCGCGACGGTGCAATCCTCTTCTGGAATAAAGTTGTCTAACACGCGCGAACCGGAAGTAGTGCGGACCCCGCCGGTGTTGTAAAGGTCTTTCAGCGCAACAGGAATACCATGTAAAGGTCCCCGGTAGTTGCCCTTCTGAATGTCCGACTCAGCCTGCCGGGCGGCCGCTCGGGATTGGTCAGCCAGGAGTGTAATGAATGAGTTCAGGACCGGTTCGGTCGCCTCGATGCGGGCCAGATGAGCGTCGATTATCTCAACCGGAGACAATTCCTTGTTCTTGATCAAGGGGGCGAGCTCCCCGGCGCTGGCATAACAGATATCTAAGGCGTCCATCGTTTCAGTCCTCGCATCAGTCAAATTCAGGATTTGGTTCAGACCCGCCCGTGTCGAATCGATTCGTCCTTAACTGTGAGTGAAAAAGGTTGCGTCTAGCGGGGAAGGGTGGGGAATCTCTATCGAATCTTGTGCCGATGTGATAGCGTCACGGCTAAACCGAAGTGGTCGACCCGCGCGTTATCAGGTGTACACTCGATCGGTTCCAGTTGGGTACATCTCACCCGGCTAATCCCGGGGCGGTGAGAAGGCCATGTCCGGTTCAAACCCGTCCACACTGTAATCGTGGAGAGACTTTAAGCTATCCAGAACGACCTGCGTGTAGCTGAAGAGCTCGTCCATGTGGGGGCTTTGGACGTCCAAGCCGGCTTCTTGGGCCAGATGTAGAAACGCCTGCCGGTTAAAGGTTGGTTCCGTTGCCATTTGTAGATTCTCCGTGCCTTGGATTGGTGGATATTATCCTCTCCGGAGGGCCATCTGGCAATCGTGATTGGCGCAGTGGGCGATCTGCCCAGTGGGGATCAATAATCGAAGTGCTGGGCCGAATCATCGTAAGCGTCGGTGTAGGGAATTCGATTAACATAAGCTCTAGGCGGTCAGTGGATAGGCCTGTATTGATATACTCAATCAGGTGAGAGGTCGCACGGCATCTCTGCTGACTTCCACTATCGATATGAAATCGGAGAATCGCTGTTGAATTGCAATGTCTGCGGCTTTGTGGGAAGGGATGGCGACACTTTCTGCTCTAGCTGCGGAAAGCCCTTGGCTGGACCGGAGACGGACGTCGTCGAGCAGATTGAGGCCGAGCCGGGAACGGTCACTTGGCGGGGCCGGGAAGTTGCCGTCGGTATCCTGCTGATCCTGTTCTGCGTGATCCCGGTGACGGGTATCGCGATCCTCTCGGGAAAGTTTGCCGGACGGTTCGAAACGGCCATCGGAGCATGGGAAAGCAGCCATCTGATGGGACTGGCGATTCTCATTATTGTGTGGCGCTTCGGCCTTCGTTCGCGCCGCCTATCCATCTCGTCACTGGGTCTTCGACCGCCCACCACTTCCGTCCGCTTATCCGGGCTGTTGGCGGCGGCGGCGTTGGGCGCCAGTCTGCTGGCAACTTTTCTTTACACCACTTTGGTTGACTACCTGGGGTGGCAAATATTGGCTCCTCCGGACATTCCCGACGGCATTGTTTTCCCCGGTGTGGCATCCCTAGCCACGTACGAGGCATTGGCCCTGTGGACCCCGATAACTGAGGAGATATTCTTCCGGGGCTTCGTTTTCGCCGGGTTGGCGCCACGGTTGGGGATACCACGGGCCATCATTGTCAGCGCGTTGGTGTTCAGCGCATTTCATCTGGCCCTGGGCGTGTTGGTCCCAATATTCATCACCGGTGTTCTATTGGCCTGGCTGTACCATCGCACAGGTTCGCTTTGGCCTGGTATCGCCGCCCATGCGGGGCAGAATGCCCTGGCTGTGTCCGCGGTCATCATCGGGGGCTAGACAACCGCACGGATGTGATATAAATTGGTCGAAATGCTGACCGAAATCCGGGTGTTTGGCTACGATTT
>CATMOE010000100.1:0-8644 GCA_950072105.1 uncultured Dehalococcoidia bacterium | reverse complement strand
CTGCATCCTAGCTTCTCGCTCCAGATTCAATCGCTTTCAACGACTCAACCACACCATCTAGATCGATGGCAAATCTTGTTGCCATCCGGTACATCAATTCTGGCTCTCCGTCCGACATCAAAATGATAGTCGGAATTCCAGCACCAGCCGCATATCCCATCTCCAAGTGGGCACTTCGGCCGCACGGCATCACCAGAACCAGCGCTTCCGCATTTGTTAGACCATCCATATCGCTCTTGAACCCAGCTTCCGCTAGAGGGTGATCCAACGCGTCAATGAACTGCTTTGGCGTCCAACTCATCCACTCAGAGTCGATGTCGGACCAGTGGAACCCTGCATCACGCTCGTGGATATGTTCCTTCGGGTTGCGGAAATCATACACATCGTGGCCCTCTGCCTTGAGCCTCTCGACAACGACAGGCTGTCTCTCATTTCTCCAAGACGACGCTACGTAAATATTCATATTTCTCCTTTGGGGATACCGCTTAGTTTCGTTCGTCAGCCAGTGAGACTCCCGCTGTGCCAAGGTGCCTACGGGATCGGCCGATGGTCGGTGGTTTTGTGCCTGCCAGAGGTTTTCTGGCCTGGGTGTTAGGCTGGGCCAGATGCCGTTCATGGGCGCAAAGTCGGAGCCCCGCTTTTCGTAATAGAGTATCTGCATAAGTCAGCAGACGTAGAAAGCATAAGACTCTCCTAGGTGAACTTCTGGATGCGACGGTTCCAACGGTCTGCAACGTAGCCGCTACCGTTAAACCCTGAATTCCAGCTCGATCTTGTCCCTACTTACGTGGGCTGATTTGAGTATGGTCTGCAGATGTGCCTTCTGCCGTTTGTCCTGGTTCCCGTTGAAGACACCGGCCGCTCCTGCCAGCAGGGCCTTCTTCCATGCCTGGATCTGGCCGGGGTGGACCTCGTATCGTGCGGCCAGTTGGGCCACTGTCTGTTCCCCTTTCACCGCCTCCAGGGCCACCTTGGCCTTGAATGATGGGCTGTGCTTCCTCCGTTCTTTCGACATGTCCCACTCCTCCTTCACAGCAACAGCTGCGCTTATTTTAGGAGCGGGTCCCTCACTTAGCTACCTGTCCGAATTTCCGGGTCCACCTCAATCCGTGCATTTACCAGCGGCGAATCTATCAGAGTTTTGAATCCCCAGGTACTGGATCCACCGCAACTAAGAGGGCTGGCCTAATGATGACCGCCTTGGCTCGTTATGGCCTGTCTTTCCCTGACCACCGGCGTGCGCGAAGTGCATGGAAGCGGTCAACGACCGGCGACACAAACCAGCTTAAAGTCTACATCCAGTGGTGGGCGGCCTCCAACAACACCACCATCGCCTATAGCGACAATCCATGCCCCATCTAAATGCGACTGTTCCACGAATTTACGCCGGGTATGATGGTGTCGTCATGGTCGAAGACGGGGGCGAAAAAAGATGAAGAAAAATTTGACTTAAACGTCGAGGGTGAATAAAATTAGCTGGAACCTTGACAGGTTTCGCAACGGCTTTGGCCCTCGCATCCTGTGTTCCCATAGTTAAATCGTTACGATGCATACCCTCGCGATTCACATCTTACCGGGAGGCTGATCATGCCTGCCAACGAAAAAAAACCTTCACTTATCGTAATCCAACTTATTGGGGCCAATGACCCTCTCAACACCGTGGTTCCCTACAGCAACGGTCTTTACTACGACTACCGGCCCATCGTCAACATACCGGCTGAAGATGTGCTTCCCATCGACGACGATTTCGGGTTTACCCCCCACATGGGTCCCATTAAGGACCTATGGGACCGGGGTAATGTGGCCCTGGTGAACGGAATCGGTTATACCGCTCCGGTCCGCTCCCATTTCAGGTCTATGGACATCTGGCATACCGCCGAGCCGGAAAAGATTGCCACCGAAGGCTGGTTGGGCCGCGCTATCCGCGACCTGGATCCGCAGGGAGACAACGTACTGACTGGTATCAACTTTGGCCGAGGACTGCCTAGGTCCTTGGGCTGCAAGGGTGTTCCGGTGGCGTCGGTGGGCAACCTGGAGACCTACGGACTCTTCCCCGACTTGGAAGACGAGCAAGAGAAGGGGTACGCTCTGGAGGCTTTCGCCAGGATGTACGGCATGTCCAAAGATAACGATCCGGTCATGGATTCCTTGAGACAGACGGGTCGAGACGCCCTAAAGGGGGCGGACGTGCTGAGAACGGCGCCGGCCAAATATTCCTCGACGGTGGAATATGCCCAAAATCCCTTCGCCCAGAGCATGAAGAACATCGCCCAGGTGATGTTCGCCGACCTGGGTACGCGCATTTACTACACCTCCTACGGGAGCTTCGATACCCACGGCGGCGAACTGCCGACTCACGCCAAGCTGTGGCAGGACGTTTCCGGGGCGGTGGCGGACTGCTACTCCGATCTTGAGGAGCACGGCTGGCAGGACGACACCATGATATTGATATGGACTGAGTTCGGCCGGCGAATCCGAGACAACGGTTCGGGCACCGACCACGGCGCCGGCGGGCTTGCGATGCTAATTGGGGGATCGGTTAAGGGGGGCATGTACGGCGAGTATCCCTCTTTGGAGGAAGCCCACCAACTGGACGGCGACCTCCGGGCCAACAATGACTTTCGGTCGACCTATTCCACCATTCTGGAGCGCTGGCTGGGACTCGATGCCCCTTCGATCGTTAACGGCCAGTTCGAACATCTGGAGTTTATCGAGAAATAAACCGGCTCCCGGGCTGGCTTGGATACAAGATTTTTAGATTGTTTCTGACAGCGATGGTTCAAAAGGAGAAGCCATGAGTAACCAGGAGATCGCGCTGATGGCGCACCTGATGCGCCGGGCGGGATTTGGCGCCAGCCGGGACGAACTGGAGGCACGCGTCGAAATGGGCTACGAGGCCGTGGTGGTGGAGTTGCTTCACCCCACCGACCCGCAGAACCTGCCCGACGACGTCATCCGACGCTACCACACCGAGCAGGCCGAAATGCGTTTGGCCGACGGCGCGGCCGCCTATTGGCTTTACCGCATGATCACCACCCGGTGCCCCCTGGAAGAGAAGCTGTCCCTTTTCTGGCATAGCCTATTCGCCACCGGCTACAACAAGCTCAATCAGGCCAGGTCATTGATCAACCAGATAGACATGTTTCGCCGCCACGGCTTGGGTAGCTTCCCCACATTGCTGGTTGAGCTTTCCAAAGACCCGGCCATGATCATTTGGCTGGATAACAACGAAAACCACAAGGACGCCATCAACGAGAACTACGGCCGGGAACTCCTGGAGCTATTCTCCTTAGGGATCGGCAACTATACCGAGGATGATGTGAAGGAGTGTGCCCGGGCTTTTACGGGTTGGACCCTTGGGAATGCCGAATACATGGCCACGCGGGCCAGCCGGGACTCCATCTGGCCCTACAGCCGTATCGCCTGGTTCTACGAATACCGGGAAGCAGACCATGACGACGGCGAGAAGACCTTCCTGGGCCATACCGGCCGGCTCAACGGCGAGGACATCGTGGAAATCATCGTCCGCCAAGAGGCAACGGCGCGCTTTGTTTGCACGCGGCTGTTCCAGTTTTTCACCGCCGACCAAGTGGACGAAGAAGGGGAGCAGGTCATCGGCTCAATGATGCGGACGTATTTCGACTCAAATTACGAGATACGGTCGGTCCTAAGCACTTTGTTCAACTGCGACTATTTCAAGTCCGACAAAGCCCGGTTCGCCAGGGTGAAGGGGCCCGTGGAATTGGTGGTCGGCGCCGTAAGGTTGGCCGGCAGCTATCAGGCGCCCACTCAGGGGATAGAACAGGTGGCGCGACAGGCCATGTACATGGGCCAAGGGCTGTTGCAACCACCTTCGGTAGAAGGCTGGCATGAGGGTATCGAGTGGGTCGACAGCGGCGCATTGGTGGAGCGGGTGAACTTCGTCGCCCACGAACTGGCAAACGTGGAGAACCCGGGCGTTCGTAAAATCATCGACAGGCTGGCAGGCGAAGGAGTTTTGTCGCCCGAAGATCTGGTGGACCGGTGCCTGGACCTGCTGGGTCCCATGGAAGTCTCGGAGGAGACCCGAGAATCGCTGGTGGAGTACGTGGCGCACCAGGGTGACCTGTCGTTGCACGGGCACCAACCGGGAGACGCAGCAGAAAAACGGGTCGGCGGCCTCCTTAGTCTGGCTTGCGCCACCAAGGAGTTCCAGTTGGCCTAAGTCTCGAACCGCCGTAAGTCCCCCAACCGCCCGGTATTAATGGAGCACAGGGGGATTTCAAGTACTGAGTAACTATCTCAGAAGATTGTTCATCTTGGAAAGGGGGTAGTGAGATAGTTCCTAAAGGGGAGTCTTCAGATTGAGTACCAACGCCGCCACCAGCACGTTTACCTTGGAATACGTCAAGACCATCGGCCTGGCCACCAACCAGATCGGCCGTGGTTTCATCAATCCATACGATGTTGCGTTCTCCCGCGACGGTCGTATTTTCGTCTTGAACCATTGCGACTCCGCCCGCAAGAACTTGATGCGGGTGGGCATCGTTAATCTGGACGAAGAAGAGTATCTGGGAGAGTTCGGCAAGGGAAGCGGCACGGGGGACGACCAGTTCAACTCCCCGGTGGCCATGGCATTCGACACCCAGGACCGGCTGTACGTAACCGACGAGTTGAACCATCGGGTTACCATCTTCGATGCATCGGGGAAGTTTCTGCACAAGTGGGACGCCGCAGGTAGCGGAGACGGCGAGTTTAACGGACCCGCCGGAATCGCGGTGGACCGGGAGGACCACGTCTACATCGTGGACCAGCACAACAGCCGGGTCCAGAAGTTCACAACAGCCGGCAAGTATCTCGGCCAATGGGGGGAGCTTGGCAGCCGTCCCGGCCAGTTCAACCTCCCTTGGGGCGTGACCACCGACGCAGCGGGCGATGTATACGTCGCCGATTGGCGCAATGACCGGGTCCAGAAGTTTTCGCCCGAAGGGCAGTTCATGGCCAGCTTCGGCGAGTCGGGAACAGGTGACGGCCAGTTCCACCGACCATCGGCCGTGGCGGTGGACGCCCAGGGATACGTCTACGTCGCCGATTGGGGCAACGAGCGGGTGCAGGTGTTCGACGCCAGGGGCGTATTTCAGTTACAGCTTCGGGGGCAAGCCACCTTATCCAAATGGGCCAGCGATTACCTGAACGTGAACCCCGATGAGCAGCGGACTCGAGAGATGTCCAACCTCATCCCCGACCTGCCGCCCCATCTCAATACTCCTCACCACATATCCTCTCAGACCGAGCCCTACTTTTGGGGTCCGGTATCGGTAAGGCTGGACGGGCATGGGCGTCTCTTCGTCACCGAGTCCAACCGCCACCGGTTCCAGGTCTACCAGAGGAGCTAGACCCAGTCCAGCCGCCGTCGCGCACCGTTTCAGGCAGCATTTGCGGGTCCGCATAGTCCTGCCCCGCTTCCAACAATAGGATTGAGCGGCCGGCATTCTCCGCCGGCATGTCGACCACGAGAACATTGCTTGAGCTGATTCACACGATACGAAGAGGCGGACAGTTGGCCCGGGTACATATCGTATGACCGATGCCGGTCTGCTGATATTGACCTCTGGCTTTGTCTTGATGACCATGGCGGCTATCCTGCGGTGAGCACCAGACTGCGTGGCGTTCCATACTGCTGGTGGTTAGTGCCCCTCACTGGCTTCATTAAAGTGCTAACCTCCGCTCCCCTTTTTCATGCGATGGCCATCTGGACAGTCGCGCTCGAGAGCCATTTCGGATGGAGTAGAACCCAATTGTCCATGGCCTTCGCCCTCACGCGCATCGAGGGCGGAGTCATGGGACCTATCGAAGGCTACCTTACTGATCGGTTAGGGACCCGGCGAATGGTCTTTCTTGGACTGCTGGTGTTAGGAGCAGGATTTCTGTTCTTCTGGCGGGTGCAACACCTGTGGATGTTCTATGCAGCGTTCATGGTCATGTCTCTGGGTCACAGTCTGGGCGGTTGGGTGCCCGTAACCACTGTGCTGAATAACTGGTTCGACAGGCACCGTGCCAAAGCGATGGGCTGGTCCAACACCGTGAGCCGCCTGGGAGGACTGCTGCTGGTTCCGGCACTAGCCTTTGCCATTGATCCCGACCAAGACCGATTGGGTTGGGAGCTGGCCGCGCTTTCTCTAGGAATATTCACTCTCTTGATAGCCTGGCCGTTATCTCAACTCATCCGTGATCGGCCAGAAGATTACGGCGAACTTCCTGACGGTGACCTGCCGGCCTCCTCCCCGGTGATTCCAACACAACATGAGGCCTCCACTCCGCCAGCCAACGAACCCAAGCCTCGAACAATTGACTTCACCGCCACTCAGGCCTTGCGAACACCCGCCTTTTGGTTTATCTCCCTGGGGCATGGATTTACTTCGATGGTAATCATCGCAATCATGGCCCACCTCGGCCTGTTGATGAAGGATCAGGGCTTTGACGTACAGACTACAGGATGGGTGATTTCAGTTTACTCCGGCGTATCCATGGCGTCTCAGGTATTTGGCGGCTACGTAGGGGACCGCATACCGTTAAGGATAGCCATATTCATCTTCACCACCATTCAAGCGGCTGCAGTGTTGCTCTTGACCGCCGCGACCACGATTTCCATGGTTTACCTCTTCGCTGTGTTGTTCGGCATTGGCTTCGGAGGACGAAACCCTCTGACTACAGCCATCAGGGGAGACTACTTTGGGCGCGCTTCCTTCGGCAAGATTCTTGGTATTTCGACTGTGCCGATGAACTTTCTGTTGCTTATTGCTCCTCCCTTGGCCGGTTACATGCGCGACGTCCAAGGCACGTATACAATGGCCTTCAATCTCCTTGCCGCCTTGAGTTTCTTCGGAGGATTCCTCTTTTTGATGGCCCGAAAGCCCGAGTTGTCGCCAGCATCATGACTGTACCAGCTTTGCTGATCCTAGCCTTGGGTGTCCTTTTAATAATCGTTGCGGTCACTCCGACGGTCAGCCGCCGAATTCAGGGAGGTATATTCTACGGCTGGTGGCTGATAGGCATTGCCGCCATCGTCATGATCCTGAGCATCGTACCTTTTTTCCATACCATGACGGCCTGGTTCGTGGTCCTGGAGAGACACTTTGGTTGGAACAGGACACAATTGTCTTTGGCCTTTTCCCTCTCTCGGGTTGAGGGCGGCATTTTGGGCCCGCTGGAAGGACTCCTCATTGACCGGTTAGGCCCCCGCCGCATGGTGATTATAGGGCTAACGATTCTGGGCGTCGGCTTCCTGATGTTCAGCAGGGTGCAAGAACTGTGGCAATTTTATGCGGCTTTCCTCACCATGAGCTTGGGTACGGGGTTGGGCACCTGGCTGCCCATGATGACGGTGCTCAACGGCTGGTTTGTTCGGCGCCGGGCAAGTTCAATGTCATTGGTTCTGGTTGGTTATCGCCTGGGCGTGGTGGCCTTCGTGCCCTTGTTGACCTGGGCTATGGACGACGGCCAATTTGGGTGGCGGCCTGTTGCCGCGGCGATAGCAATGATGGTTATCCTGGTCGCGTTCCCATTATCCCGACTGGTGCGGAATAGGCCGGAGGACTATGGACAGCATCCCGACGGCGACGAGTATGCCCCAGAACTACCGGCAGCTGATGGCTTAGATGCTCCTGAGCCCAGCCAGCAGGATCTAGATTTCACCTGGCGTGAGGCGATTCGGACTCGAGCGTTCTGGCTGATGAGTTTTGGACACGGTTGCTGCTCGGCTGTAATTGTGAGCGTCATGGTGCACCTGGGCCCAATGCTGACCGACCGGGGATTCTCATTGCAAACCGTAGGTTGGGTGGTATCCGCGTACACCGCGATTGGAATTATATCGACTCTAGTTGGTGGCCACATCGGAGATCGGGTCTCCATACGACATGCGATATTTGGCTTTGCTATTTTGCAGTCGGCGGCCGTAATAGTCCTCACCATGGCTCACAGCATCCAGATGGTGCTATTATTCGCCCTGCTTATGGGCGCGGGCGAGGGCCGGGGATCGTTGACTACGGCGATTCGCGGGGTTTACTTCGGCCGCAGAGCATTCGCCAGCATTATGGGTATGTCCATGGTGCCTATGAACGTTCTCTTATTCGCCGCGCCTCTGTTCGCCGGTTACATGTTTGACACAACCGGAAGCTATTCCATTCCCTTCACCACTATTGCCATTGTCAGCGCCGCCGGAGCGTCTCTCTTCCTGCTGCTGGGTGAACCGGCTCAGCTAGGGCCTCCGGAGGGTAGGACTCCGGCGACGGCGACCTAGTGACGCGTATCCGTCGCGGGTTGGAGAGCGCGCGCGAGCTAATCGAACCGCTTATTGTTTAGGCTCCCCGTTGACGCTCTAGGAGACGGTCAATTTGGCGTTGAATCCGGTCTCTTGCCATGTTGAGGGAATAGTAAGACCTGAGGCAGCATGTCCAATATAGCTGGAACGAGGCGCGCCAGAAGGGGAGTCCTATGCGGTATATCCACGGAAGTTGAAGAATTGGGGGCACCGAAAGGACTTGGTTTTGGGGCACTAAAATTCAAGAGAATGGCTAGCAGGCGGCCCGGATATTCGCTTTGCCTCTTGTCTTGATCTGTCGTGGTTCCGCCTTACGTTCTTACCTTCCGCGGCTGCCTTCTAAGC
>CATMOE010000099.1:0-9010 GCA_950072105.1 uncultured Dehalococcoidia bacterium | reverse complement strand
GGACGCCCCCCCCCAACCTTAATCCTCCCCCGCAAGGGGGGAGGAGATAAGTCCCTTCCCCCTCGATGGGGGAAGGTTAGGATGGGGGTGGGATTCCTCTCCGACACTACGATCGCGGTAGTAGACCAGTTCTGGCTGTCTGCCAGACGTAGCAGCAGACTTACTGCCTAGAAAGTTATAACACTCCGGGCCACGACGCCCGCGTTCATGTCGGAGAAGGCCTTGTTCACCTGGTCCAGGCTCAGACGCTGAGTCACCAACTCGTCCAGCTTCAGCCTCCCCTGCCGGTAAAACTCTATGTAACGTGGCATATCTATACGGAACCGGTTGGAACCCATGCTGCTGCCCTGGATCTTTCGCTCCCGTCTCAGGAAGGTCCCCGCGTCGAGCTCTATCTTGGTGCCTTCGGGGATCATGCCGATGATCGTGGCCGTGGCGCCGGCGGCCAGCATCTCGAAGCATTGTTCCGCTGTCTCCTTGGTGCCGATGGCTTCGAAGGAGTAATCCACGCCGCCGCCGGTTAGGTCCCGCACCTTCTCCACGACCCCGCCTCCCGATGCGTCTATAACGTCGGTGGCCCCGAACTCCCGGGCCAAGGTTAGTTTGGTCTCTACGGAGTCGATGGCAATGATTCTTAGCGCCCCGGCGATGACTGCTCCCTGGATGCAATTGAGTCCCACGCCGCCGCACCCCACCACTGCCACCGTGCTTCCGGGCTCGATCTTGGCAGTGTTCAGAACGGCCCCTACCCCGGTGGTCACTCCGCAACCGATCAACGCCAGTTGCTCAAAGGGCAAGTCGTCGTCCACTTTAACAACGGCGTGCTCATGGACCAGCATCTGCTCGGCGAATGAGCCGAGTTGGGCCATCTGGGTGATGCGGTCCTGACCCTGGTGCAGCCGGGGCGGTTCTGAGGAGGAACGGTCTACGTCGGGGCGGCGGCAAAGCGCGGGCCGTCCGCTCAGGCACCGGTCGCAGTGGCCGCAAAACACCGATAGGCAGGTGATAACCCGGTCGCCGGGTTTGACGTAGGCGACCTGGTCTCCCACGGCTTCGATGGTTCCGGCGGCTTCGTGTCCCAAGACAGCGGGCATGGGAATGCTGTACTTGCCCTCCACGAAATGAAGGTCGCTATGGCACACGCCGGTGGCCCCGGTCCGGATCAGGACTTCCCTGGGTCCCGGCCGGTCTATCTCCACATCTTCCACTTCCAGGGGCCGGTCCACTTCACGAAGAACTGCCGCTTTCATCGCCTGCCTCCATTATCAACATTGAGCGTCGGATCGCCCGAAGTAGTGCCGATTATACTGGGAATACACCCTGACGCAAGAGCCAAACGGCTCGTTATCGTTGACAGGCACACCGGTACATGCTAGCTTCGTTCCGGCTTAGAGAGGCTGCCACGGGGAAGTCAGTTGGCGGGAGAATTGAGACTCGTCATATGGTTAACAAGATGAACGGCAAGGTCAAATTTGGTGTCCGTATCCACCAGAGGAATTACAGCTTCGAAGCGCTGAAGCGAATCTGGCAAGAGGCCGACCGGTTGGGCTACCACTCGGCCACGCTTTTCGATCTGTTGAACGGTCCCCTCTTGGAGTGCTGGACTACCCTTTCCGCCCTGGCGGCGGTCACCGAGCAGATCCGGCTGACGCCCATCGTGCTGGCCAATACCTACCGGCCGCCGGCTTTGCTGGCGAAAATGGCTTCCACCTTGGACGTTATCAGCGGAGGCCGGCTGGAGCTGGGCATCGGCGCGGGTGGGGGCAGGGGAGACCATCAGGCCTCGGGTTATCCCTTTCCGTCCACTCGCGTTAGAGTTCAGATGCTGGAAGAGGCCATGGAGGTCATCAAAAGGTTGTGGACCCAGCCGAAAGCGGACTTCCAAGGACGCTTCTACACGTTGGATCAAGCGGTAAACGAGCCCAAGCCGGTGCAGCAGCCCCATCCTCCGATTTTGATCGGCGGACATGGGGAAACCTACCTGCTCCGAGCCGTGGCCAAATATGGCGACATCTGCAACATCGGTTCGGAGATGAGCCTGGAGGAGCAGCGGGCCAAGCTAGGGGTATTGGAGAGGCATTGCCGGGAGGTTGGAAGGGACCCGGCGGAGATCGAAGTGACCCACAACGCCCGGGCAATAATCGCCGAAAGTCAGCGAGAGTTTGACACTATTGCCGCTCAGTCGGCGTCTCAAGCTGGAATGAGCTTGAGCGAGTTCAAACAATCGATCTCGGGCGCCATTGCTGGTACGCCGGAACAGTGCATCCGGCAGATAGAGCCCTACGTTCAAGCCGGAATCAAGTACTTCTTTCTGATATTTCCCGACCCCGTATCGGTCGAAAGCCTGCAATTATTCGCCAGCGAAGTGATGCCCCACTTTGCGACCCAATCCTAACCCACCCTGGCCTGCAACTCCTCTATGGCCCGGTTGACCTCCTCCGGTTTCTCCGCCATGGGGAAGTGGCCGGCGCCGGAAAGCTTCACGTACTTGGAGCCTGGCACAGCTTCGTGAATCTCCAATTCGTACTCCGGAGGCGCTCCCGGATCGTCGACTCCCCGGATCAGAACCAACGGGGCCTTGAGATCGCCGATCCGGTCGGTTACGTCGAACTTGTCGATAACGACCAAGTCGTCGTGCTGGGATATAGGACCCACTTTTTCGTGACATTCCATCAGCCGTTCCCGCAGATCAGGGTCAACGAACATCATGGCGTGGCGCTGATATTCCAGCCACGTCTGATAGGCCTCCGGACTCTTATCCGCCGCCAGCCGCATATTCAGGGCGTCGGGTCCCCGCTTCTTGGACCGCATGGCCACGGTCATCAACACTAGGCCTTTGACCTCCTCTGGGTAGTCCAGAGCGTATTGAAGGGCGATACAAGAGCCAAGGGTGAAGCCCACTAATACCAGGTTCGAGCGGATGTCCTGGGCCCATAGCCAACCGCGCAGCCACTCGGCATACTGGCCGACGTCGGAGCACGCGGTGCCTTCCAGGTGTCCCGGCAAGTTGGGGGCCAGGCTACCGGGAAAATGGGCTAGTTGGTGGGCGTATCCCTCTCCACAGGCTCCGGCGCCGGGACCGTGGATGAAGACTAGTTGGGTCATGACTTGTCTCCTGAACCGGGTTTAAGCGCAGCCAAGCCGGTGGATATTTTGGTCTCGTCATACGGCTGGCCGTGCCATTCTAGGCACCTTCAACACCGTGGTCAAGCCATCGCCCTTATGCTTGGCGCCTGGTGGTTTGGATACGGCTGCGTATCTGGGCGGATAATATGCTCCGTGCTACAATTATCCAAATCTGATCCGGACACTAACCGGAACCAATGAAAGGAGAATTCCGATGGCCTCTGCCAAGTCCGTTGATGTCACAGTTTGGTACGACTACACTTGACCCCATTGCTACATCGGTCTGGCCAGGCTCGACAAAGTGGCACAGGAAAACGCGGTTAACATAAACCGCAGACCCTATCTATTGGCTCCCGACCGTCCACCGGAAGGTCAAGCTCGCCAGATGCGTGACGGTGAGACGGAGAGCGAAGTCGCTCCCCACATGAAGGAGCGGGCTAACAACCTTGGGCTGGAGATATGCCGCCCCAGCTGGTCGCCCAATACCATGCTGGTCCACGAAGCTACCGTGTATGCCCGGGAGAACGGGCTGGACGACGAGTTTCATCACGCCGCGGCCGGCGCTTTCTGGACAACGGGAGTAGATCTGTCGGACAAGGCGGTGCTGCAAGGATTGGCCGAGAAAGTTGGACTGGATTGGAAAGAGCTTTCTCCGCGTCTCGACTCACGTCAGTATAGTCAGCAGGTACTGGACGAATACCAAGCCGCCAGGGACCAGGGCGTGACGGGTACACCGACTTACCTTATAGACGGCGAGCTTCTACCGGGTGACGTTAGCCTGGAGGATCTGAGCGCCGCGGTGAAAAAAGCCGGCTGACCCCGGATCATTGGAGAAAGGTTTCGCCTCATGACCGAACCCAAGCTAGCCCAGGAACCCAAAACCGATCTAGGCATCAAGGCGGGTCAGGATACCAAGGAGCCGGGCCGCGAGAATCCCAAATACCTTTGGCGCTCCGGCGAAATGGTTGAATGGGACAAGGCCACCGTCCACATATCCCAACTGGGCTGGACGGCGATATCCTCGGTGTTCGAAGGGATCCGAGCCTATTGGAACAACGACCGGCAGGAGCTTTACGTCTTTCACTTGGACGCCCACTTGAAGCGCCTGTTCCAATCCATGAAGATCATGAGGATGACCTCTCCCTTTTCCAAAGAAGAGTTAAGCGAGGCGATCACCGGCCTCTTGAAGGCGAATGAATTCCGTGGCGATTCGTATGTCCAGCCCTTGGCCTACTTCGGCGGCGGAATACCCGGTTATCTGGCGGTGCTTGAGCGGCCGGGGGAGATAGTGATCACGGCCCGTCCTTCCGCTTCCGAGCTGAGCGCTCCCAAAGTCGTCCACTGCAACATCAGCAGTTGGAACCGAATCTCCGACAACGTTATGCCCCCCAGGGCCAAAGCCATCACCAACTACCAGAACAGCCGCTACGTGTCCACCGAGTCCCGGGTGAATGGCTATGACTTCGGCATCATCCTCAACAGCGCGGGCAAGGTGTCGGAAGCCAGTTACGCCTGCATATTCATTGTCAGGGACGGCGTGGCCATTACCCCTCCCATCAGCGCCGGAATTCTGGAAAGCATAACCAGAGAGGTGGTGAAGGACCTGCTGGAGCAGGACTTAGGGGTGCCGGTGATTGAGCGGGACGTAGAGCGTACGGAGCTGTACATATCCGATGAAGTATTCATTTGCGGCACCGCCGTTGAGGTCCAGGCGGTGGGAAGCGTGGACAGGTACCAGGTAGGCGATGGGGAGACTGGGCCGGTGGTTGCCAAGCTCCGCGAGCAGTTCCAAAGCGTGGTCATCGGTGAACATCCCCGCCACTCGGACTGGTGCACGCCGGTTTACCAGGGCGGTTAACCTAGCGGCGTACCAGGAGCCAACCCCTTCCCAACCTGTGGTTCGACAAGCCTGTCCTGAGCGCAGCCGAAGGGCTTACCACGAACGAAATCATAGACCCACTCCGTTCGTCCTGGGTTGAGCAATCGCCACCGACAGCAATTTTAGTGTCTGGCATCTCGGTACTTGGTGTTGATTCGTGGCTTGATAGGCTCAATAGGGCTGCTTGAAGCGGCTGTTCTTGGTGGAGACGGGGAGAGTTGAACTCCACCAGAAACACGGGCTGGCGGTGCTGGTGGCAATAAGTTGGTCAAGAATCCCGCGGATCACAACTCCCCTACGCCTTCAATATCTCCCGCCCTAAGGATCGTCTGGCGGCAGTCATCGTCCAGCTGTACACGATTCGATCCGTCATCACCCATGATGAGCCTCCTTGATTGATTTCTGGCTAGCAATATGGGAATCTCGGAGCCTCTATTGGGAGTCTCATAGGTGTCATCGTAGCGTTTGTAGTAACTTGGCGGCTTATGAAGATGATCCGGTAGCCTTAAGAGTGCGGTACTGTCCGCAAGGCGGCACATCGTTATTCTTGCGGGGAACTGTATCGCCCTCTTAGCGCCGTAATAATTATGCGGCCGGCAGTACACGAAGAATCATTCGGAACAGCGTCCAAAGCTGCTTCAGCTTCTAGCCAAGCCGCAATGTCATCGCGGATCGCATGAAGGCGGTCCTGTAAATCGCCTTTGCTAGACGAAACGACACACAGACGTCCGAACTCTCGCTTTCCCCATGGCCGAAAATCACCAAGTTCCGTGAAAAGCTGCCTGGCCTTGGCAGGGTCGAAGGATTGAGACGGTTCGTCTAAGGATGGCCAGTTTGGAAAATAGAAGAGTTCAGGGTCAATTCTAGCCTCGTCGATGATCAGGCTGATCGCTAGGCGATGTTTGTCCTCATTCGTCGGCGAGTTCTTTATGGACTCGATATACCAGCCGATGCGGAAGTTGGCTTCGGGCCGGGAGTCGGGATCGGGCTTTACGTCTTTGGATTTCTGGGCCGCCAGTTCCCACTTAACCTTAGCCTCCACTGTGGCTTCGATGTCGGGGGTAGGCTCACTGGTACACCCCGCAGTCGTAAGTACCACTACAGCAGCTAGTAAAGCAGTCACACTTTTGAATTGGGCAGCCATTGCGGGTTTATTATACCCAAGCCGTATCCATCGACGATGTCAGGCTAAGGGAAAATCGTGAACCATTGGTACGAAGAACTCTTCTCTCAGCAATTCGGGAGAATGGTTTATTAATGACAGTTAGGCGGGCGGCTTTGACTAACCAGGCAACGCTGTTTGTCTCGGTAATGGGGCGATGGTAAAAAGTTAACTGGCAGCTCGCTAGACTAGAGTCGAACCGCCCAGCAACTAACTTTCCAAGAATCTCGGTGGATTCAAATCGGGTCGATTGCCTGGTTGAGAAGGTCGGTTTAGGTGTTGAACCTCGCCGAGAATCCCATGTGACCAAAACAGGATTTCATTTATGTTAGTCCCACAAGCTCTGGACCGGTTTTCGGGAGGGGGCAGGTCAGGCTTACTTTACCCAATCTCCGTTTGCCTTGCGATTAACTATGTGATCCCCCACAGGCGTAATTTCCACTTTGCCTTTAAGTCCCTGTGGACGAAAGAATTGATGTAATTTAGTTACGTCGGTTGCTTCTACGACAGCGAATGCCGCATGTTCTGGTGTGCATGACCATGCGCCTATTACCTTGACATCGTCTGTGCCTTCTACCCATCTATTCCTTTCTACCATAGGTGATGGATCTTCAGCATTACCTTCGCAGGTTTCCCAAGAATGCTGAGCCTTTACGTGAAAAAGCATAGTGTCCTCCCTCAAAAAATTGAACGACTATAGACTGACCTGTCCCCAATCTTTATACCAGCCTTTATGTTAGTCCCTCAAGCTCTGGGACGAGTTCAGCAGTCATCATGGTCTCGGGTGCTGGCGGTCTATAGTATAGGGAACTGTGGGGCCTGATGCGGTTGTAAGTGCGATTGTATTGCTCTGTCAGTACCTGCACCTCCTTCAGTGTGTGGGATATCTCCCGGTCCGGCAACTTATCTCTCTGAGATGTGGGCGAAAGGTTTATTAATTCCCTCCTATCGACGTGGCTCTTACCAACCAGGCAACGCTGTTTGTCTCGGTAAGATGAGGGTGGTAAAAAGTTAACTGGTGGCGCGCTAGAGTAGAGTTGAACTCCACCAGAAACACGGGCTGGCGGTGTTGGTGGTGATATTAGCTCAAAGATTGACTCACGTTCCTGTGGTAGCTTTATAATCGTCCATGGCTGAATACCAACTTATTCCTGCTAAATGTTCGTAATCATGACGGACCGTAATTCTCCAACACACCATCGGCGCCGACCAGTAACACTCGGGTGTTGGCATCGAGTTCACGCTGCTCCCCAATCGCCTTGATCATGCCAATACCGTCAAAAGTCTCGCCGATCAGCCGCCCGTCTGGGTCGATGCGGACTCCGTTAACCACGCCGCAGGCTTGGGCATTCGGCAGCAGTTCATCGCACAGCTCAGCTGCCGCGGCATTGGGGGAATGCTGAAGCCAAACCCGCGACAATTCTGGAAGTGCCGAAGTCCTGCCACGGCCGCCGTCAGATTTTCGGGAGCAACGTGAAAGGGCATGAAGATTCCATCCACGCCTCGCCTATTAAGGAGCTCGTTGAACACGGCCGGCGATCTTCACTTTGCCACCCCATTCCGGACTCACTGACAGATTCTCCAGCCACGTGACCGCATCTTCCGGATCGTCGAACACCAGCATTTCCTGGGCTTCGTGAACCCACTGCCGAATCGCTGGATCTAGCGTATTGGAATGTGGCTCAATCTGTTTGGTCTCAGGAGTCCTGAACCAAATGCTGACGACACCTACACCGACCCGACTCGTGGGCTTCACAAATTTTAGCGACCGGACACTCGGCACAAGCAGGGCTGGACCCCTTGCAAATCTCTCGTCCGAAGTCCAATAGCGCCCAATTGAACGCCCTCACGTTCGTCCTCGGCAGGATTTTCAGGGCAAATTCCCAGAGTTCATCGGCCGCACTCAACTTGCCTGCGACCACACTTAGACCAAAAACACGTCGGATGATACGGGCCACATTAGCGTCGACGATCGCGCATCGCTTTCCGAATCCGAAGCATCGGATTGCACTGGCCCCGTATCGTCCAACAGAGGGGAGTTCCATGAGCTCAGCGTGGTCATCTGGAACGTGTCCCTGGTGCCTCTCAACGATCATCTGCGCGCATTTCTTCAAGGCTCTTGCTCTCTTGCGATGAAGACCCAGCGGATGAAGGATCCGCTCGAGTTCTAGAATCTCCAAGCGGGCCAAACCCCGCGGATCTTCTGAGCGTTCCAGGAGCCGAAGCAGAACCCGTTCTACCGACTGAGCTCTGGTTCTGGTCAACAGGGCCTCGGCTAAGAGCACCGTAAATGACGATATTCCTCTTTGCCGCCATGCAAACGGCCTAGGGTGCGTCGTAGCCCATCGCAGCAGTTTTCCACGGAACGCGCTTGCTTTTTCCTCGGGGTGACCAACTGGACCGCTGGGCAGCGTTTGCTGCCCCAGCTCTGCCATCACGGTTTGTTGGAGTGGGTTCATACCGATGTGTTCAAATCGTCGTCGTATTGCTCAGGGCATGAGACCAACGCATCGCTGCGAAGCCCCTCTAATGACGCAATACTGAGCGAATCTTGATCCAAGACGACCGAGAACTCCCACCGTGTATCGGTGTCTGCCGCGTTCGTCACTCTCACCCATTCACATGCTGCAAGGGCCTTGAGCCGCGCCTCTGAGCCTTCTCCGTCCCAAAAAATGCTGCCCTTCACCTCGACGATCCCGAGCACCCAAGCACCTTTCTGGAGTGAGCGGTAGACGAAGTCAGGCTCAAAATAGCCAATCGGAGTTGGAATACGGAGAACAGGCGGGTCATTTCGGAGCCACCACTCGACTGTTTCGGATCGATCAAGAATTGTCGCTACTGCG
>CATMOE010000098.1:0-9302 GCA_950072105.1 uncultured Dehalococcoidia bacterium | reverse complement strand
TAAACAGCGATATGGGTGGACTTACACCATTGGAGACCTATTCAGTGGGCGAGAGACCCATGGGGGTGCTGGTCACAAATTTCGGAGGTTAGCTTGCATCAAGGGCTAGCAGACACTATGACCTGATAACGAGACCGGCAAGAGCTTCCCAACCTGGCACCGGACGAATACGCCGTGGTGAATTACGGAAGGGAGTTCTTCCAGACTCGCCGTGTCAGCCAGGCTACGTTTGATGCCGCGCTGGCTCAGTTCGGAGTCCTCGGGCTCACCGAACTTACCAACCTCGTGGGCTACTATGCCATGCTGGCCTTCAACGTCAATGCCTTTGGAGTTGAGCTGCCTGCGGAAGGGACCGAGGAGGCTCTGCCTATCTAGCGCGGTTTCCCAGGACCATTGCCTTGTTGTAGTATCAGTCAGGCTATCTCCGTATACCAGGCGTCAAGGAGAATCTCATGCCGGTCCCAGGAACGACTCTCAGGAGCTTCCGGCCCCAGATCCAGGGTGTCAATGGCGTCGTCGTCTCAAGCCATCCCAGCGCCTCCATGGCTGGCCTTGATGTATTGAGGCGGGGAGGTAACGCCATAGACGCCGGTGTGGCGGTGGGTCTGGCCTTGAACATAGTCCATGCCGACGATTGCGGGTTCTTGGGGGTCGCTCCCACCATCATGTACCTGGCAGATCGGATGGAAGTGACGACCATCGATGGTCTGGGGGTCTGGCCCAAGGCAGCTTCAGTGGAATATTTCCAACGCAATCATAATGGCCAGATGCCCAGTGGGATTCCCCGGGCCCTGACGCCTGGCGCCGCCGATGCATGGTTCACAGCATTAGCCCGGTACGGAACCATGAGTTTCGCGGAAGTAGTCGGTCCCGCCATAGCACTAGCGGAGCAGGGATTTCCCATGTACCGCTACCTGGCGGACCGGCTTCGGGATGCCTTCGACCTATACGCCGCATGGCCCAGTAACGCGGAGATATTTCTGGCGGGAGGCCGGGCACCGACCGTGGGAGAAATGTTCTACCAGAAAGACGCGGCGGAGACCTTGGCCCAGTTGGTTGCAGTGGAAGATGCCAACCGTGCCCAGGGTAGAGAAGGCGCCTTAATGGCGGCTAGGGATTTCGTCTACAAGGGGGAATTGGCCCAAAAGATCGTCTCGTTCTATCAATCCCAAGGAGGCCTTCTGACCATGGCCGACCTGGCCGAATACAAGGTCCGCATCGAGCCGCCGGTAACCGTCAATTATCATGGCTACGACCTGTATTGCTGCGGACCATGGTGCCAGGGACCGTTGCTTCCCCAGGCACTGAAAATCTTGGAGGGCTTCGACCTGAAGGCCATGGGCCACAACTCCGCCGAGTACATTCATGCCGCGACCCAGGCACTGAACCTGGCCTTCGCAGATAGGGAGCAGTATATTGGCGATCCTGCCTTCGTGGACGTTCCCATAGATGAAATGATGTCTGAGGCCTACGCTAAAGAACGCCGGACATTGATAGACCCAGAGCGTGCCTGGCCTGTGATGCCGCCGGCGGGTGACCCGCGCCGGTGCAGGGCGACCCTGGACGGCGCACCCCGGTCACCAGCCGAGGCGGTTCCTGCGGTCGCGACTGCAGGAGAAGAGGGTGGGGGCACGTCCTACTTCGGAGTCATCGATAACGACGGCAACATCTTCTCCTCTACACCCAGTGAGGGAATGAAAGGCGGTGGTCCAGTTATCCCTGGCACTGGTCTATACCTATCCCAGCGAGGTGGCCAGTCTAAACTCCAGGACGGCCATCCCGCCTCTGTTGCCCCTGGAAAGCGGCCGCGCCTGACACCCGCCCCGGCGTTGGTGTTGCGGGACGGCCAGCCGGTGATGGCCTTGGGTGCTCATGGCGGAGACCACATCCCGCAAGGCACGCTGCAGATCTTTCTCAACGTGGTGGAGTTTGGGCTGGACCCGCAGGAAGCAGTGGAGGCGGCCCGTTTCTACAGCTACAATTTCCCCTCATCCGGGTTTCCCTCGGCGAATCGGCCCGGCGTGGTGAGGACCGAGGGGAGGATTTCTCAAGAAGCGGTAGATGGACTTCAGCGGAGGGGGCACACGGTGGAGCGCTACCCGGATTGGTGGGAGGGCTCTGCTCTTTACGGAGTCATCACCCGCAATCCAGAAACCGGAGTGCTCCAGGGAGGCGCCGACCCCAGGTGTGAAGCCTACGCCGTGGGATACTAAGCCCCAACATTTGGTGGAAAGGAAGAGTGATTACCAATTTCGGCAGCCTTTACGCCGGCCACGTGGATTTGGTTCGAAGGTCGTAGACCTTGCCGTGGTGGGGAAAAGATTGGTTGTTGTCGCGGCGCATAAAGGTGTGGCTGGGCAGGCGGGGCTACCAGGTTAGCCGGAAGCGGGTCCAGCGTTTAATGCGGACCATGGGACTGCAGGCCATCTACCGGCGGCCTCTTCTAACAGTTCCCGGTTGGCGTCGCTGTCGGCGTTGGTGCTGGGAGCGCCGTCGCCCTATCGCCGCTAAAATCGAGTGCACTAAAGGAACTTCCTACGGGTGGAGCGTGTTTACTGAGCCATGCATCGACATCCTCACGTAATTTGGCCACAGGGTTGTAGGCTCGATGTTCCCGTGGAAACTTTGAAGGCATCGTCTTCCATTTCTCAACCGGGAGATGCCGGGCAAACCGATCGAATAACGGTATCAGGTGGTAACTGTGGCGGTGATTAACTTGATTGCGCGGGTAAGGTCCACAGGCGTAAATCTCCATTATGCCTGGTTCATCGTGGGCATGGCCACCATCTTGCAGCTTACCACCAACGTGGTCAGCCAAGCTTTCGCCATTTTACTGGTCGTAATGCAGGATAACTTTGGCTGGACCCTGACCACCATCACGCTGGCTTACTTCTTCCGCAGCATTGTCGGCGCCGTTCTGTCACCCGTGGCGGGGTGGCTCGGTGACCGGTACGGAGCACGGCCGGCAATGATATCAGGTGTGGTGCTGTATGTGGCGGGCTTGCTGCTTCTTAGCACCATCAGTCAACCATGGCAGCTATACTTATATTATTGCCTTGTCCTGGGGATCTCACAGGCCCTCTTCCGGGTCAATATACCCACCACAGTGGCCGCCTGGTTTAAGACGCGGCTGGGGCTGGCTGTGGGCTTACAGCAGTCGGCCGGAGGGATGGGTTCCTCGATCTTGGCTCCCAGTCTGGCAATCATGTTCACCAAACTTGAGTGGCAAACATCTTTCTGGATCATTGCGGCGGTCGGGGGTGTGATTATCCTGTCGCTGCTGTGGCTGTTCCATAGCGAGCCGGCAGGGCGAGGGATGAAACCCTACGGCGCCACTGAAGATGATCCGTCCCCAACGCGCCCACCCGATCCGGAAATGGCGAAATTGCGAAGCAGGGTTTTCCTGCGGCACGCTCGACGCACCAGGGCCTTTTGGAACTTACCCACCATCCACCACCTGGGATGCGTGGGCCACGCAGTCGTAATGGTCCATGTGGTTTTCTACGCCACGACTCGTGGTATGTCCCTGGAAGGGGCGGCGTTGATCGTCAGCATTTATTCGCTGTCCAGCATTGCTAGCCGGTTCATGACTCCGGTATTGGCGGAACAGTTCGGGTCTAGGGGAGTGATGACCCTGGCCTACTTTCTTCAGGGAATCACGGTTGCCCTGCTTTTCTGGACCCAGGAAGCCTGGCAGTTTTACCTGTTTGCCGTCCTGTTCGGGATCGGGTTCGGTGGGGAAATGTCGGCCTTTCTGGTGATCAACCGCCAGTATTTCGGTATGGGGCCAGTCCGGACTATCTTCGGCTTCCAGAGTATGGGCGCGGGCTTAGGCATGGCCGTGGGTGGCCTGTTTGGAAGCATCATTTACGACACTTTGGGCTCATATGATGTAGCCTGGCTATTCTCCATAGCCGCCAGCTTGGGAGGCGTAGTGTGTATCCTCCTGCTGGAGCCCACTTCTCGGGTCCTGATTCCCGACTGGGAGGAGTCCCTACCCCCCGAGGCCCGTGCAGCGGCATCAACACGATAGGGAAGATCCGCTTAATTCTGGGAGGTGAATCGTCAGGGCAAGTGGAATATCCCCCAAGGACCTCACGGTGCTGTTGGATGGCAACTCCCAATTTGCTTCGGTCGATGGCGCCAAATGCTGTACCTGAGTCTGTTTGAGGATGAGAGTGGGGAGTTGGTGTTTGACGGCCTTCTGGCCCACGTCGCCGGGGCACGCCGTGGGGCAGCCAACTGGCGGTTCGAACAGCCCTCCTACATCGGACCTCCGGCGATGCGCCCTATTTAATTTGGGATTCTTGGTTGGGTTCGACCCCACGATCGACGGAAAGCGCCTGACCTTCGCGGAGGTTGGGCTGCTGGGCGGCGTCTTCAGGATGCAAGACCATCAAACGGGCACCATCTGGACCCACTTGGACGGGAAGGCGATCGCCGGCCCCCTGGTGGGGCACCGTCTCAAGATGGTCCCCATACCCCAGGCCACCTGGGCCGGGTAGAAGTCCGGGAACACGGAAACGGTGCTGGGACGGCGCCCTAACCCGCCGAGGCCCAACGCCGTCATGTAAGCGTCTTGCCAGGGCTTTCCTGCGCCCCGGTCCAGGTCTAGATAATCTCTTTGAAAGTCTTTATCGCTTGTATGTGCTCGTCGGGCGTATGGAAGGGCGCCCGCGTCGTCCCAGCGGAGATTGCGTCCACACCCAGTTCCTCCCACTGCACCAGCGCCGTCTTCCACTCCTCCGGCGTACCCGTTAGCTCGATCCGCCCTTCAATCTTCAGGTCGTCGGGGTTGCGGCCCGCTTCTTTGGCGTAGCCTTTGACGGAGTCGATGAGGGACTTGGCTGTGTCCCCGGCTTCGGTCAGCGGGAAGAACCCATCCGCGAGCCGGCCGACGCGCTGGAGCACCCTATTGGGGCCGACGGGCTTGCCGGGAGCCCCGGCCCCCATCCATATGGGTATCGGCCGCTGGATGGGCAGGGGATTGATTCCCGCCGCCTCTATATGGTGCCACTTGCCGTGAAATTCAACGGGATTGCCCGTCCACAGCAGCCGCAATACCTCGATCTGCTCCTCGATGCGCCGGCCTCGGTTGCTGAAGTCCTCCCCCAACGCGGTGAACTCCACCGGGTTCCAGCCGACGCCCACGCCCAAACGAAGCCTTCCTCCGCTCAAAACGTCAACCTCCGCCGCCTGTTTCGCAACCAGGATGGTCTGGCGTTGCGGTAGAATTATGATTCCAGTGACGAGTCCGATGTTCTCGGTGAACCCTGCTATGTAGGCCATCAGGGTGAACGGTTCGCGGATGACGCTCTCGTGGGTGTAATAGAATTCGGGCACCTCGGGATGCTTCTCTGGGTTGGCCCCGACCACGTGGTCGAGGATGCGGATGTGGCTGTAACCCAGGTCCTCCGCAGTCTGGACGAATTCGCGGACGGCCCCTGAGTCGTGGCCGATGCTGGTAGTGGGGAACGAAACGCCAATCTTCATGATGTCTCTCTTCCTGATGTTGAGGGATGTTTGGTGGATGTTCAGCCTCGAACTTTCCGGCGGTGGGGACTACTATACCCCAGTAGACCCAGCTTCGGCGAGCCGTTGTGAAGCCCGCACTTTCCCGCCGGCCCGCTGATACCACCTGCTACGGCCAAGGCGTTCCACGTCGGTCAAACCTTCAGCATGCCAGGAATCGATTCCGGCAGCCGCCACGAAAAACAAGTTTAGATCAGTTTTTCATAGGATATTTGCAAAGAAGACCAAGCCGTATTATCTTGACGCCGTAAGTGCTAGTTAGTGGGTTGTGAGACAGCCGGAACTCCCCTGACAAATCTAAACCTGTGGAGGCAGCTATGAAACGATTAAGACTCTCCGAAATAGACAATGTCCCCGTCGATACCGCGACCCCAATCCCTGGCTGGACAGGCGGGGAGGTGCGCCGGACCCGTCAACCGTTGTTGCCGGAAGGCGCCAGCAAATTTTTTAACAGCAGTGTTGTAAACTTTGGAAAGGGTGCCACCACCGGGTGGCACAAACACCAGACCGATCAGATATTGGTAATCACTTCTGGAAACGGCATAGTGGCTAATGAGACCGAGGAACTTGAAGTGGCGGTGGGCGACGTCGTTCAGATATTACCAGACGAGAATCACTGGCACGGCGCTACGAAAGACTCATCTATGGGACATATAACTATTACCGGAGTTGTTAGCTAAAGCTCCGGTGATCAGGTAATCGGGTAGGAGGGGCCTCACGGCCCCGTCCTCCCACACCCGGACGTACTGCTCTACCGCACGTTGGGTAGTAGGCCAACCCAGCGGTAACAGCCACGTTTACCCCTGGGTAATCCGCCTCAATTCGGGCCGAAGGCCCAACGAATGAGAAAGCGTGTTCATCAGCACACTCTGAACAGAACCCGGGCACCTTGTCCGGCTTAACCTGGGAATGCTGCACCCACGCCCTGGACCGGTTTATTTTCTTACGTACACCGGCCATGCTGGCCTCTTTCGTAAGGTATTTAGACATCTCCAGGGCGACGATCTCGGCCACCTCCGCCACGCTTCTGTGCCAGGCGTATACGCTTGGTTCTTCGAGGACCTACCGGGTAGCGTACCGGTAGGCGGATGCGTCACCAAAGATTCCTTAACCCTGCTGCGGAATGGGAGTGCCAGGAATCTTCATGCGCATTGTGAAAATTGAATGCCGGGCGGTGAAAAACATTGTCCGGTTATCCGGTCCGCCCCAGGCGCAGTTGGCCGGTATCTCAGTCAGCCTGATAATCCCGAGATGGTTACCCTGGGAATCGAAAACCCAGACTCCCTCGGGGCCGGTGCAGTAAACCCTGCCTTCCATATCGACCTTCATTCCATCCGGGACGCCATCTTCTGCCGAATGCATGTTTGCGAACAGCCTGCCGCTGGTCGCGGTGCCATCGGGAGCGATGTCGTAGGCATTGATAAACTGATGGGTGCAGACCTCACCCCGCTCTTTTTCCTGCTGGCAGTCATTGTCTTTTCGTGTGTTAGCTACATATAGGGTTCTTTCATCTGGAGAAAAAGCTAGTCCATTGGGATACATCGTATTTGTGACGACCGCAGTAACGGTGCCGTCGGGAGCGATACAATGGACGCCGGCGAAGTCTATCTCCCGCTCTGACGGGTCAACACGACCGGATGGATTGGTGAAGTAAAGGTTGCCATTGGAGTGGCCAACTATGTCGTTGGGCCGGTGTAGCCTCTTCCCTTCCCATCTGTCTGCCAGAACCGCAATGCTACCGTCGGGCTCCATTCGGGTTATCTGCCGAGTTTCCATTTCGCACATGACCAGTCTTCCCTGAAGGTCCAGGGTCATGCCATTGGTCATCCCGCTGGGCTCGCGGACAGTTTCCACCTGCCCGCTAGTTCTTAGGCGGTAAATGATGGCGGGTTCCCGAAACAGATCCACGAAAAGCCAGTAACCCTCTGGATGCCAGAGTGGCCCTTCTGTGAACACGAAACCGGTACCAAGCTGTTCCGGTTGATTAGATTCAATAACCTCGTGTAGCTGATCCGGCATAGCAACAACCTCTTTAACTTTTACTATTTATACTATTGGTGGGCTATCTCTGGGACGTGGAGTTGCACGGCGACGGGTCCAAATTCGGATACAACCCCGCCCCGAGAGGCCACGATGGCGTCGAAGGCGTCAACTTGATCCTGGGGCACCGCGTCGCGGGAGGCTGTGGGAAAGCGTGGCATGGTCAGGCCTCCTTTGTCGTTTACAGTGGGTTTGGCCAGTCATTGACAGTTGGGAATCACCTCTTCGCCAAACAACTGGATGGCCTCCATGATGCGTTCATGGGGCGGTCCACCGGAATGGGCGTGGCGCAACCGGAGCAGGAAATAATCGGCGCCGGTGGCTTCCTTCCAGCGGTGAAAATCGCCCACTACTTCCTCGGGCTCTCCGATGATAAGTCGGTCGGGCGCCATGTTGGTCATGTTAATGTCGGATTCTACAGTGTGTCGGCGAAATTCGTTGAGCCCATTGCGCCAGTAATATTTGTAAGCGTCAATCACCGCCGGCCCGTAAACCAGCTCCGCTTCGGCACGGGTGGGAGCCACCCACGAATCCCGCATTAGGCACAATACCGGCTCCTTGCCTGCCGCCTGGGCGGCCTGCTGGTAGGCGGAGGTCAGCGTGATGGTGCTTTCCAGGTCGGTGCTGGGACCAGCCACAAACCCGTCGGCGATGGTGCCTGCTCGACGTGCGCCGGGAGCCCGGCTGGCCCCAATCCACAAAGGCGGGGATGGGTCCGAATACGGGCGGGGTGTGATAGCAACGTCTTCCAGGTTGAAATGTTCACCAGAAAAGTCAAATCTTTCGCCCTTCCAGCACTGGCGAATTATCTCAATCTCTTCTTCGAACCGGCTGACTCGCTGCTCGATGGGAATGTCGAAGGTGCGAAAATCCACCGGCTGATAGCCTAGCCCAACTCCCAGAATGAACCGCCCCCGGGATACGATGTCCAGGGTGATGACCTCCTCGGCTAGCTTTACCGGATGATGCAGAGGCAGCAGAATCACCGAGGTTCCCAGGTTCAGCTTAGTGGTCTGGGCCGCCACGGTGGCGGCCACGATGAGCGGGGCGGGCAAAAACCCGTCTGTGTCCTGGTGATGTTCGCCGAAGAAACAGGAATCGAAACCCATCGATTCCGCCAGCTTAGCTTCCGCCACTACCTCTTCAACCCGCAGCGCCAGGTTCTCCCCCGCCGGCGGGTCCGCAATGGAACTGTAAATTCCGAATTTCATAGCTTGGCCACTTCCTGCGGGCCTCGAATAATCGTTCTCCCGATGATATCAAATCTGGCAATCCCGATGTCATGTCTATGCTGTGTATAGATATGAGTATCGTTCATTTGAAGTTCGGCAGCACCCGGTTAGAGACAAACTCCAGCCAGGGCGAGTGGTGGTACAAACAGGAATACCTGTGCGAGTTCGTGGACACGGTCGACCAGGTGTTCAGCTACGAGTCCGTGATGGGAGATCACGCCGGAAGTGAAGCCGCTGTTTGGCGCCGTGCCCGTTGTATGAGTTCCTGGTGGGCTTGGATCTCGGTCAGAGCCAGGACTACACGGCCCTGTGCGTGGCGGAGCGGGTGGAAGCCCCCACCGGAAAGCCCCATTACCACCTCCGCCATCTGGAGCGGTTCAGGCTCGGCACTTCCTACCCGGCGGTGATGGATCGGGTGGGAGAAATGCTGGCTGGTTCGCCTCTCTGGGGATGCAGCCAGTTGGTGGTGGACGGGACCGGGGTAGGGGCGCCGGTGGT
>CATMOE010000097.1:0-9599 GCA_950072105.1 uncultured Dehalococcoidia bacterium | reverse complement strand
AGAGGAGCCTGATCGTGGGACTCCTATTTGATTCCAGATGAGTTTTTCAAAGTGTGCCTAATTGATCTAATTCGCAATGCTTCTAGATAGCCGCCTATACGGAAAGTGACTAAGGACTAGTTCGCATTCTACGAAATAAGTGTAAAGCAGGCGCTCTAACCAGCTGAGCTAACCGCCCCGGAATGCGAGAACACCGTGGTAATGAGGACGGTCCGAAGAGGACCGTTGACCTTATTGAAACACCCGGCGGAGAAGGCGTCAACTTACCGTGGCGTAATCTGCTCTAACACTTTTTAACGACCTGAGTATTCGCCAATGAACCTGGCCCTTGTTACGGGGTGTCGTTAGGTTAAACAGGTAGGTTAGGCTAGGGTTCACACGGTTGATGGATATATTGGAAAACATCAGCAACCAGATCGTTTGTCCGGCCACGGATGTGACTTGACACGAATAGCACTACCCGCATAATATTCCCTTATCGAATATTATGCGTTATTTACATTACGGATTGTGATGTAAATCATTGCGATTGACACTTCTAGGGACGAAGTCCAAACCCTATGCAAACTCAGCATATCGTTAGCTTCTATCACGTAGCGCGCCTCCGAAGCATAACGAAGGCGGCAAACGCTCAAGGCCTTGCCCAGCCGACGGTAACCAGCCATCTGAAGAAGCTGGAAGAAGAACTAGGTGTCTCGCTGTTCGACCGGATCAAGCGCCCAATCATGCTCACGTCCGATGGCGTCGCCGTATTGGAGATGGTTGCGCCCATCGTCAATGGGTTAACCGCGCTTAAAACCCACGCCGATAGCCAAGGACGCGACGGGTCACTCACTATCGCCGCTTACGCCGATCTCGTGTTGCACTACCTGCCCCAAGTGATACAACGCTTTCGGACAGAGTATCCCAATGTCCATATTCGCTTACTGGCCAGGACCCATCGTGAAATGATTCAGATGACCAAATCCGGGGAAGTTGACCTGGCATTGTCTACTCCTCAGAGCGTGCCCGACCCAGCCCTGGAGATCGTGGAACTTTTCACCTCCAGCACTATGATGCTCACTCCCCTCGGACACGAATTGTTGAACCGCCAGCCGGTAACATTGGCCGATATCGCCAAATGGCCGTTGATTCTGTATGGACATAACACCATTCTCCGGACGAGGCTTGAACGAGCGTTCGGGGATCAAGGTCTTGATTACGAGATCGTGATGGAAATGGACAATGCCGAGTTTGCCAAGAGGTATGTCCGGATCGGGATGGGAATAGGTTTCTGCAGTAATCTGAGCCTGGAGCCTGAAGATCACGACACGTTGGGCATCGCTGACGTGGATCATCTCTTTTCGAGTGTCACCATCGGAATGTATACATTGAAGGGGAAATTCCAGGGTACGTCAGTACGGAATTTTATCGATAGCCTAAGAGGTTCGAGGCTTGAGGCTGATGCCGTATCTGATCTGGCGGGTGTTTAAATTTACAAGCCTTTGATGATTAAGGCTTCTTTTTTGGAAGGAGAGATATGACAGCTGGGTATCGGAATCGGTTTGTTGTCGCCGTCCTTATGGCGTCTCTACCGGTAATGCTGCTTGTTGCTTGCGGCTCACCGCAAGCTCCTGCGTCGTTGGCTTCATCCGGCGATCCTAGGCCGGTGGCCGTCAAAGTCTCCCCCGCTAAGGTGGGCAACATCAAGGTGACAACTTCTTACGCGGCAATAGTCGAAGCAACGGACCTGGTCGAGGTGGCGCCATTGGCGACCGGACGAGTTGAAAAATTGGCCGTGAATGTTGGCGACGAGGTTAAGCAGGGCCAGCTGATCGCCGAGCTCAGCCACGGTGCCCTGGACGCTCAATTGCAACAATCCCAGGCCGAACTCGCCGCAGCGAAGGCTGCCGCAAAGCCCGGCGAGCTAAAAGCTCAAGCCCAGCTTGGCGCCGTCCAAGCGGTCTTGAACCAACTCTTGAATCCTACGGCATCCGATCTTGTGGTTGCCGAAAGTTCCGTTACTAAGGCCCGCAGCGATCTAGGCAGAGCGCAGGCCGATAGCGCCGCGGCGACGGCCCAGAAGCAGCTTGAAAGCGCGAAGACCAAGTTAGACCAACTCCTGAATCCGTTGGCATTCGACGTTCAGGGCGCCAAAAGCGCCGCGGCGACGGCCCAGAGCAACTTAGACAGCGCCAAAACCAAGCTAAGCCAGTTACTTGACCCGTCTGAGCATGTCCTTGAAGTCTCAAACAGCGCGGTAGGCATAGCCCGGAGCAAGCTGGACAGCGCCGAGATCAAGCTATCCCAGTTGATGGATCCGCCTGCTCCCGTTCTGGCCGCGGCTCAAGAGGCCGTGGCTGATGGTAGGACCCGATTGGGCTCTGCTCAATCCGAACTGAACCAGGCGATATCCCGCCAGTCCTCCGCTTCCTGGCAATTGCTGCTGGGCGCGCGTATCGCTCTCCAGGCCAACCAGGCTATCCTGGAGAATCCAGCCTTGAATTCGGGATTGACGCGGGAGGAAATAGCGGACGCGGAGGAAGCCGTTGCCGCCAATCAGGAGCAAGTGTCAGTCCGATTGGCGCAGCTTAGTTCCGCCCCTCTGTTGGTAGTCGACGATAGGTTTAACACCAGCTCCCTTATCGCCAAAGATATACAAGCGGGCCTTTGGAAGGAAGAGCAGGCTGAGCTGGCATTAAAAACGTCGGTCGCCAAACTTGAAGAGCTTCAGAACCCCAGCCAAGAGACGATGGACTTGGTCCAGAACGGCGTGGCTATCGCAAATTCCGGGCTGCTCGCGGCCCTGGCAAATCTTCAAGAGCTGACTAACCCGAGCGAGAGAACGGCCGCTCTGGCACAAGACCAGGTTTCCATCGCCCAGGCGTCGTTCGACTCCGCTCAAGAGAAACTCAATGAATTACAAAACCCCAGCCAGAGCACCGTCTCGTTGGCGGTGAACACTGTGTCCATCGCTGAGGCGGTCGTGGCCGCCTCCGAGGCTCAAGGGAAGTATGAAGTTGACGCGGCTCAAGCCGCGCTGGAAGCGGCATCAAACCAGTTAAGCATATTGACCTCCCCTAGGCCGGCTGAGTTAGCGGCGGCCAGGGCCGCGGTGGTGGCCGCCGAGCAATCCCTTGTTCTAACCCAGGGGGAAAACGCCCAACATCGTATCCAAGCCGCGCAGGCGAAGGTGAGCCAGATCCAGCAACAACTGACGGAGACTCGGGTTCTGGCTCCCTTCGACGGCGTGGTTACCCGGATCTGGCTCTCGGTTGGCGCGATAGCCTCCCCGCGCCCCAAAACTCCGGTTGCCACAATCGCGAGCAAAGGTGTATTGGTCTCTCTTCGGGTTGCCGAGACGGGGGTTGGGTTCTTTCATGAAGGGCAAACGGTCGGATTCACCAGCCCGGGGCTTCCCGTCCAACGGTTGGACCTGCAAGTCGATCTGGTCGCGCCCGCCGGTGAGCAAGACGCCCATACTTTTCTTGTCCAAATGAGTCCAACCGGCTCAGTGCCTGGCCTCAAGCCTGGTTTGTCCGGCCAGGTTTCTATATCAGCTCAGCGCGAAGGTGCGGTACTGGTGCCCAAAGAGGCTGTCCGGCGTCTGGAAGGCCGGTTTAGCTTGTTCATAGTACGGGACGGACAAGCTCGTTTGGTTGAAGTAGAGCGAGGGCTATCCGACGATAAGAATATGGAGATTCTCAGTGGCGTTCAACCTGAAGACTTGGTAGTGGTGTCCGGCCAAAACCTCTTGAATGACGCTACCCCGGTGACCGTCGTCGCCAACTAGTAGATTCATTGCATTTCACCCAGCCTCCCATTTGAGGCTGAATGCTGAAGGCCGACAGCTGATAGCTTATTTGCCTGACGCCACAACATCCAACAGGAGGACCTGATCCACAATGAGCCGTTATTTGATTCTGGGCGCCGCCGGCCTGATTCTAGCCATCGTTGGAGCCAGCATATTCAGCTTCGACCGATGGTCCAAATCAGACCTATCCGGACGTTTCGTCTCCTCTAATAATGCTCGAGTCGTGGCAGACTTGGTTCAGGTCGGTTCTATCAACGGCGGCCGTATCGTGGCGATGGATGTTGATGTTGGCACTACGGTCATGGAGGGCCAGGTGATCGCAATCGTGGATATCCCGGCCGTAATCTCAAGATCGTCGATCACGGACACGAGCAAGATGGGCTTTCGGGATGTGCAAGATCAACTTACGGAGGTAATAGCCCCAAGGTCGGGCGTGATCGCGGCTCGTTGGGCTAAGAAAGGCGACACCTTGCCGGCGGGCCAGCCGATAGTTACCTTGATGGACCAAAGGCGGGTCTGGATCGAGGCCAACATCGACGAGAAGAAGATTGAACGCGTACGGCCCGGCCAAGCAGTGGAGATAGAAATCGTAGGCCGCGATGGCAAGCTGACGGGCAAGGTGGAGACGGTATCTCCGGTTACCGCCTCCACGCTAGTCTCTTCTCGAGACCGGGGCTTGTCCGGCAGTTCACGCAGGTTGGCGCAAGTTATTCCGGTCAAGATTAGTTTGGATGAAGACAATCTTTCTCTGATTCCTGGTTCCTCGGCGGAAATCACCATTTGGGTTAGATAGGTACATGACACTCTCCGGTCTGCTGATCGTGGCGGTGGGCATCGGCCTCATGATATTGGCCATTGCCCCCGAGATCAGCCGCAGGATGCGGGGAGGGATCTTTTACGGTTGGTGGCTGGTGGCCATCAGCGGCTTCGTCATGGTGATCGGCTCCGTGCCCCTCTTCCACGCCATGAGTTTGTGGGCGGTGGCGCTGGAACATCAATTTGGCTGGAGCCGCACCCAGTTAGGCCTGGCCTTGACGTTGACCAGGGTAGAAGGCGGGATCATGGGGCCCGTCGAAGGTTACCTGACCGACAAGGTTGGGACCAGACGGATGGTCATGATCGGCATGGTCATTATGGGTGTCGGTTTCCTGATATTCGGCCGGGTGAACAGCCTATGGATGTTCTACCTAGCCTATCTAGTGATGTCCGCGGGCATGGGGCTGGGTAGTTGGGTGCCCATGATGACTCTGCTGAACCATTGGTTCGCTAAGCGGCGGGCCATGGCCATCAGTTGGGCCAATGTGGGGAGCCGGTTGGGCGCCCTTTTGCTAATTCCCGCCATCGCGTGGGCGATTGAGCCAGGGCATGGCCCTCTGGGCTGGTCGGTTACGGCATCGTTGTTCGGCATCTTCGCTATCGTCATCGCTTTTCCGATCACCAGGTTGATCCGCAACCGTCCTCAGGACTACGGTATGGCTCCGGATGGAGACCCCTTGGCACTTGATGAAGACGCTGCCCCTTCGTCAAGGCCGTCAGAGGCGGATGCCAGGGTGCCAAGCGGTGAGTTCACTGCCTCACAGGCTTTGCGGACCCCGGCATTCTGGCTGATATCTTTTGGCCACGGCTTCACGTCGATGATAATAATCGCCATCATGGCCCACCTGGGACTGTTGCTGCAAGACCACGGGTTCCCGCTCCAGACGACGGGCTGGATCGTGGCGGTTTACACCGCCGTGGCCATGGTCTTTCAATTGGTCGGCGGCTATGTTGGAGACCGTATTTCCAAGCGGCTGGCCCTGTTTATATTTACTTCGATACAGGCGGGCGCGGTGGTCGTCCTTACTTTTGCCACCACCTTGCCCGTCTTCTACTTGTTCGCCATTCTCTTTGGGATTGGGTTCGGCGGACGGAACCCCCTGACAATCGCGGTCCGCGGCGAATATTTCGGCCGGGCCTCCTTTGGCAAGATCCTGGGCCTGTCAACGGTGCCGATGAATGTTCTTTTGCTGATCGCGTCCCCTCTTGCTGGTTACATGAGGGATGTCCAAGGGACTTATAACAACGCCTTTTTAATCTTGGCGGCGTTGAACTTTTTAGGGGGCGTGCTATTTTTGTTCGCAAAGAAGCCGAAATTGCCGGCAGCGCAAGGTAGGACCGCGGTGTTACCCCGGGCGATTCCGGTTGGATAGACTAATTTCCGGTTCCGTTAACCGGCGTGAACCAACGGCGAGACGGCGATACAGAAAATGAAGTATCGACTTTTAGGCCGAACACCACGGCGTATATTCGCCGATGGCTGTGTGAGTCTCAAGGCCCATTTTGAAGACCGCCCCAGGCCGCTAGCCGCTACGATGCCGGACCTGGGCATTCAGTAAAACACAAAGGACAGGCGCGAGTATCATCACATTCATCAGCCTGCTAATAACGGCCACCGGCCTCTCCCTCTTGACGGTTGCCTGCGTCCCAGTGGTCCGCCGCAGGATACGGGAATACAAGTATTGGGCATTTGGGGCTGTCGCCATCGGCATGTTTGCCTCGGTGATGGACCACGGGAGTGTCAATGTCGCCCTGCCCACCATTGCCGGGCATTTCGGCAGCGACTTTGCCACCGTGCAATGGGTGACGATTGGCTATGCCTTGACCATCAGCGCCTTGCTGCTGCCCATGGGCCGGTTGTCCGATCTTATAGGCCCTAAGAGGGTGTATATTATCGGTTCCCTGATTTTCGTCCTTGGCGCAGCAGTGGCGGGTTCCTCGTCCAGCTTAACCACCTTGATCGCGGCCAGAATCTTCCAGGGTTGTGGCGCGGCCATGACCCAGGGTACCGGCATGGCTATTGTCATCGCCGCTTTTCCGGCGAATGAACGAGGCAAGGCCATCGGCTTGATTATGACGATGGTTGGCACCGGGGCGATAGCTGGCCCCGCGGTCGGGGGATTCCTGGTGGATGCCATGGGATGGCGCTCCGTGCTTCTCGTCAATGTCCCGATGGTACTGCTGGGTGTCGCCGCATCCACGGCAATTCTAGTCGACAACCGTGATGCTCAAACGGCTCGAGACGGCCAAGAGAGAAAATTCGACTGGCTGGGCGCCTTGCTATCCACCGGGGCGCTGGTGACCCTTCTACTAGCCTTGACCAACGGCCACACGTCCGGCTGGATGTCTCCCACTATGCTGGTATTTATCACCAGCGCCGTAATAATGCTGGCCACGTTCATCTGGTGGGAGCTTCGGATCACCGCCCCGCTGCTGGATCTAAGGCTATTTAAACGCAAAGTTTTCTCCCTCGGCGTATCCGCCCACTTCATGCTGTTCTTGGGAAGCTCGGCAGCGATGTTTTTGACGCCGTTTTACCTGCAACAGGTGCTGGGATTCACGGCGAGGGAATCCGGGCTGATTTTGGTGCCAAACGCTGTTTTTATGGCGGTCCTGGGGCCGATTAGCGGGCACTTCTCCGACCGCTACGGCTGGCGGAGGTTCACCGTGGGGGGACTGATGCTATCCACTTCGGCGCTGTTCCTCTTATCAAGACTGACCGAGACCTCATCACTGGCCCAGGTTATGCCGGCTTTGATGCTTCAGAGCGCTGGGATGGGCATCTTCTACTCTCCCAGTTCCAGTTCAATTCTTAGCGCGGTGGAGAGGGAAAGGTACGGGGTTCTCGTCGGCTTCCTCAACTTGATCCGAAATGGGGCTAACGTCACCAGCGTGGCCATGGCGGCGGCCATTGTCACGGCTAGCATGGGGTCTATGGGTTATGAACCGAGCCTGGATGCGGTACGCGGCGGGGGCAGCTCCGGAGTGGGGTTTGCCTTCACAGTGGGCCTGCGTAATGCCTACCTCACGATGATGGGCCTACTATTAGCAGCGATGGCCTTGTCTTTCTTTCAAGTCCAACCTGAGCCCAGCCGAACGGGCGGCCAGGTGGGGGAAGCGGCTACGGGGTGACGAGGGTGGTGTTGTTGATCGTAGCCTTGGGTGGCCTACTATCCATAGCATCTAGCTGCACCCGTTGGGCCTCACGAAAGTAATTACGCAACCGTCGCAAGCAAACGTTCGTTTCCTAGATCCGTCCTTTTAGGCGTTATCCGGCGGGTATAGTGGTCCACAGGCCGCATTTCCCGCAGGTGACTATCTATCCGCCGTTAAATGCAGTGAAAAACCCGGAGGCTATGGCTCTTCTTGTAGCAATTTCTACGGTCGACGACTTTTGGAGTCCCGCTGTGAGTAGTCGATCTAAGCCGCATCCTATAGAACTATTTCGGCTCTTTTCCTACGGACTTCGCGAAAATAGGTTAAGTGCCAACCGGCACTATCATCGGTGGGCATCAGGCAGGATCTCACCGTTACCAACTGACACGGCCTGCAATACCCTTCGGTGTATCCGGTTTTTAGTTATGCCCTGAACACCATTGGCGCACGCACGGGCCGTAGTGGTACAATCACTCGGTCTGGGTGGGGGTTCCACCAGGATAGGCGGCGGCTATGAATCGCAATGTACAGGCTATATTGATGGCGGTTTTGATCTTTATCGTGTTTAGCGCTACTGCCGCATATGTTACCGTCAATTTCGATTCCTTCTGGAGCCGTGACGAAGCGGTGGGAACGCAGCGTATCGATCAATTCAGCGATATCAGAGATCGGCAGCGAGAGCAGATTCAATTCGAGCCTCAGTCTCCAACCTCCCCTTAACCTCTCTTCGGCGCTTCTAAGTGGATCGGAGCCGCTGATCGGACGAACCCCCGTATAACTGTTCCCCAATCCTGTCTTCTAGCCCGTTTGCATGTTGTCTTTTTCCTCCTAGTACACCAGTTCATATATAGATATACGTGCTTGAATTTGGTACTCTGAAGTGGTTATTTGACCAGATATCGGACCCGTAATGCTGTTGCGACGCCGATGTCGCCATTCCCTTGGCTGGTTGGAAGGCCATCCGAAATTGCCCGCTTAGGTTTGGACCATTTTATTGAATCATGTCTCGCCGCGTGCAGGAACATAACGAGTCAATCTTCGCATTGAGCAAGATGGGGTGGTTGTGCTGCGTTCCGTTCCTGAAGAAATACGAACTCGGCATTACCGGTCTCGAAACAGCCATCGTCCTCATGGCTTTCGTGGTAGTCGCCTCAGTGTTTGCGTTCGCTGTTCTCAGCACCGGACTCATCAGCGCTGAAAAAAGCAAAGAAACTGCTTTGGGTTCATTGAGCGAAGCTTCAGCTACCTTAATGGTACGGGATAGCGTGGTCGGGACTTCGAATAGTAGTCTAACTGCTCTGGACACAGTGAAATTTACATTGAGCAGTGCCACTCAGGCGGACGAAGCTGCGGAGGTGAGCTCGGCGTCGACGGTTATTACCTATTTAGACGACGACCAAGCGCTTAATCTTTCCACCTCCGACCGGACCGCGACGTGGTTGATAGGTTCCGGTCCTATGCTTGACGCCGGGGAGCAAGTGGAGATAACCGTGACCCTATCTGGCTTATCCCCAACCCTTGGGAAAGGTAGGGAATTCGCGATCCAAATAAAGAGTGCCGATGGCGCTGTGGTAGCCATCCCAAGGACTACCCCAGTAGAGCTGAAGAAAATCGTTGAACTAACCACGAGCAGTGGCTCAGCGCCCACGCCGACACCCACACCTACCCCAATAACCATTACCTACCAGAAGGGCGACGGCAAAGGCACAGTCTCCGAAACCGACGACGCCGAACTGGATGCTAGCCACCCTAACACCAATGTCGTTCAGAACATTGATGGTGATAACCCCCATATCCACTTCGTTTTGAAATTCCCGAATATCTTCGGCGCCGG
>CATMOE010000096.1:0-9710 GCA_950072105.1 uncultured Dehalococcoidia bacterium | reverse complement strand
CCTATCGCTCCGTATGGGTGTTTGTGGGTGTCGAAAACAGATTTGTTCAGGAATTCCGCACCCCTATCCTAACCTTCCCCCTCGACGGGGGAAGGAACTTTGTTCTCGCCCCCTTTACGGAGGAGAGTTAGAGAGGGGGGTTCGCATCATTCAGCCGCGGTGATGGTGATGTGGGACATGTAGGATTCTTTCTTTGCCCCGTGCCAGTGGTTCTCCCCTTCCAGGATGTGGACCACGTCGCCCACAGTCACTTCCTGCTCCTCGTTCTCGTTGGCTACCATGCCGACCCCTGCCGTTATGACCAGGATCTGGTCGCTCTTGTGAACGTGCCAACCGGTAGTAGCTCCCTTTTCGAAGTTCACGATGCTGCTGTTGAAGTGCTTGCTGGCGCCTTCGGGTAGGATGGGTTGTCGGGTACGGCGAACCGGGCCGCCGGTCCAACCCGGTATCGGGGTGGCCGTGTCTATCGGGACGATGTCTACTTCAGCGATTCTTATGACGCGCATTTCAGTCTCCTATTTCGCTCAGATTAGTCGCGTGGGAACTGGGTAACCAGGATAATACACCCGGCAGTTGCTTGGGGGTAGGTATTTATTTTATCTGAAACGCTATACGCTGCCCCGCCGTGATCCGTCTATCAAGGCTTCATGGTTCCGGGGCCAGGCCTTGGGAGATTCGCCGATTCTATCCGATGACATGTCCGGTTGGCCCTAATCTTGGTTGCCGGTCGAGCGTCGCGGGAGCCCGGCAAACGGTGTTTCCGAGTGGTTTGTCGCTATGTTCTCAAGTCCCGGAAGGCGGAACTCCTGATCCCAAACAAACCGGCCATCAGCCGAAATTCGTACCACGTCAGGATTTGTAAGCGCCTCCGCCTCGTCTCTCCCGAAGGCGGGGTGAATGTGATTAAGGAACAAACCTATGACATTCCCATGGGCGCTGACGCCGATCGTTTCGCGATTATTCCCGGCAAGAATGTCTTCGACAGCCGCGACGAACCGTTTTTGGGCATCCAAGGAGCTTTCGCATCCCGGCATCGCGAAATTGAAGTCATCCCACGACCGGCGCCAGATAGCACTGAAATCATCCACGACCCCCTGGACCACAAGGCGTTCACGCAGGTCGTCCTTGACGTTGATCTCTATACCGGCTTTACCGGCGAAGGACCGGACCGTCTGCAAGCACCGCAGAAAGGGGCTCGAGAACATTACCTCTATGCCCAGAGGCTCAAGCAGACCGCCCAGTTTTTCTGCCTGGCCCTGTCCAACGGTACTTAGCGGCCATTCTGAGTAATGGAGACTGGGCGATGGGTGCATCTGAGCGTGGCGTATCAGGTAAATAGTTGTTCCCATCTATCGATCCGATTCTTGGCTGCGCAAGTCTAGACCTGCAGCCGGGGAGATTCCTTGCCGATGCGCTCCCGGTAGGTTTCGTTGGTCATGCCGAACAGCCCGTGCATGGGCATCACCCGCATCAAGAAGTTGCTTACTCCCCATTGGTGCAAGGTGTGTACGTCCCCGTTCTTGAGGGCCTGGACCTCTTCGATCGTCAATGCCAGCCCCTTCATTGCCTCGTCGGGATCAGACTGAAGACGGGCGCGGAACTCCGGGTCTTCCTCGGAAAGCCACAGCAGCTTGTGTATGGCGTAGACGCTCATCTTCCGTCCTCCAGGTCCCAGGCGGCGAAGACCGAGCCGCGCTGGCTGTCCAGGTAGTCGGGCAGTGCCCCGTCCAAAGCGCCAAACACCGTGGTCCAGTTCAGTAGTTCGTGGGCCACGTTGCCCGCCGCCAGCATCTTCTGCTCGGTGGCACGCCGAGCTACGCCTTGATAGTCGCCCTTGCTCATCAGTCCCTTAACGGTTTCCACCCACGGCTCGTCGAACCAGGTGGTGTCGCGTGGCCCGCCCACCTCCAGAGAAACCGACCCGCTGGCCATCAGGGCCACCCTCTCGTCTCCGTCCCAATCTTCAACGAACCGCCGGATCATCCGGCCCAGGGAGTAGCACCGGCGGGCGGATGGGGCCGGCGGCGCCAGGCATCCGTTGTAGATGGGGATTATCGGGATGTTCATGTCCGGCGTGATGAAATGGAGGGGCACCATGATGGTGTGCTCCAGCTTGACCTCTTGGGCCGTGGCCAGGTCGAAATTGGATCTCAGCGCCGCCCGGTGCAGGGCCGCCGCCATTTTCCTGTGGCCGCTAAGTGAGTAGTGGGGCATGTTGCACCCCGTTTCCGGCGTTGTCTCGGCCTCGTCTATCACGCCGACGCAGAAAGCCGGGAAGTGGTTGTAGAAGAAGTTAACGAAGTGGTCCGAGGTGAACACGATGATGACGTCGGGTTTGGCTTTTTCCAGGTGCTCGCGTACTTCGTTCACCATCGCTTCGGGTTTGAGTTGACCCGGCGCGTTGGATACCTGTTCGGGCAGGAAGGGCGTGTGGAGCGTGCCAAATGCGGTAACGATCTTGGCCATGGCTTCCTCCAGTTGAGACGGTGGGGTTTACGTTTGGTTGGCCTGGGGCGGGTTGCTACGGTACCAGTCGACGATCTCCGAGCCGTTGGCGGTCCATACCCCTTCCCGCCTGGTCATGTAGTCCAGAGCGCGGGCCAGGTAGCGGACGCGGAACGGCTGGCCCATCAGCCACGGGTGCAGGTTGAGCACCAGCAGCCGGGCGTTTTTAGCGCCTTCCTGGTACAAAGCGTCGAAGCCCTCTTTCAGCATCAACTCGTACCTGCTGATGGGGATATGCCGGTCGAACAGGGCGTTGACATCGTCCAAGGGCAGGTTGATGGGCAGGGCGGTCAGCTGTCCTTGGGGCGCTTTGATCGGATATGGCTGCTCGTCGTTGGTCCAGTCGCAGACGTAGCTGACTCCGGCCTGGGCCAACAATTGGGGCGTCCGTGACGACTCTCCGTATTCCGGTCCCAGCCAACCGGCGGGAGTAGTTCCAATGGCCCCGGTCATGCGTTCCATCGACGACTGGATGTACTCCCGTTCTTCCTGCTCGGGCATGTTTTCGGTTATCTGCTGGCTGACCGAGATCCCGTGGGCGATGATCTCACAGCCGAGACTCTTGAGATGGCGGACCAGGAAGGGATAATTCTCCGCCGTTAGAACGTCCATGGCCACCGTGGGAGTGATATCGAACTTGGCCAGCGTGTCCAGGAGTCGGTAGACGCCCACCCGGTGACCGTACTCCCGGTGAGACCAGCGGGTGACGTCGGGAAAGGGCGACGGTCCGTAGCCACCGGCCAGCGACGCGGACTGAAACGCCCCTTCCGGGACACGCCATTCCATGTGGTCCAGGGTGAGCATGACGGCCAGGGCTACCCGGGCGTTGTCCGGCCACCGCAGCACGCCTCTGTCGCCGTTAAGCGGGTTCCAGTCGTAGTGCTGGTGGTCCATGCCGTGATAAAACTCTACGGGCATAAATCGGCTCCTTGTCGATCGAACCGGCGTGTATGGGTTCTCTCAATCGATCGATGTCGGCGGTGTGTAGGGACGCATGGCCATGCGCCCCTACATCTTGCGCCCCTACGGCTACACGTTCATCCTTTGGGCGTGGGCGATGGCTTGGTCGTAATAGTTGGCCAGATAATATTCCGCTATCTCGTCGGTGGTGGTCTGCCACACGCCATCATGGGACATGATGTAGCTGAGCACTTCATCCAGATATTTGGCCCGGTGGGGCCGGCCGGTGGCGTAGGGATGGAAGGCGATGACCATGCACCGGCCGCTTTCCTGCCCTTCCTCGTACAGTTGGTCGAACTGGGCTTTGCAGATCTCCGCGTAGTAATCCGCCTCGTAGTTGTGACGGTAAAGGGGAGCGTCGTTCAACTCCGAGGTGTAGGGCACGCAGACCAGACGCCCTGACCTGACTTTGATGGGCAATGGCTGGTCGTCGATCTTCCAGTCGGTTTGGTAGATGAAACCCGCTTCGGCCAAAAGGTCGGGCGTGTTCTCCGTGTTAGAGGCCGCCGGACCCGAGTGGCCTTTGATCTGGCGGCCGGTGAAGCGTTTGAACTTCTCCACACATTCATGCAGAAACTCCCGCTCCTGCTCCTCCGAGTAAGTGGTCACGTAACGGGTGTTGTAGAAACCGTGGTTCACGAAGATCCAGTCCCGTTTCAGCATGGCCTCGGCTATCTCTGGGAAGTGTTCCAGCACACCGAGGCTCAGAGTGGTGGAGCATTTGATGTTGTACCGGTCCAAGATCTCCAGTAACCGCCAGAACCCCACCCTGTTGCCGAACTCGTGGGACGAATACTGTTGCACATCGGGATGGGGCGTTCGAGGCCAAGGATTGCGCACGCCGTCCATGAGAGGCATGTACTCGTAGTGCTCGATGTTCGGCGCGACCCAGAAGGCGACCCGGGCGTTGTTGGGCCACTTTATGATGGGCCGGTCGATGATTGGACTGTAATCCATCCTATCTGGAGGTAGAGGCATGGGTCAGACCTCCTTGAGGTTAATCAAAGGGAGCAGCGATGGCGCTTCTATGAGATAAGCTCAGAGCAACGTTGATGAGTGCTCGGAGTTTTTCGGATATTCCTTGCTCCCGTATACCGTGGGCGATGATATCACAGCCTAGATTCTCTCAATGGAGGGCATGAAATAATAGTGTTGTACCGTGCAGCATATTGACGCCGTGCCCACCGTCCGGGTATCTGGCCTCTGATCAACTGTCCGACCCTCCATGTGAAGGAGGTTGTTTCTGGGGTTGGGGCGGCCATCCTTTCAAGCCGGCGCATTCAGGCCTTGACGCAGGTCATCTGGCTAGCCAGGTTGCCAGATCTTAACCCTGCCTATTGTATAATTGCATCAATTTAGCCCGATAGGGTATAACCTTGCCCTTCGACATAACCTTTTGGCATGCCGTTGGAACGCGTTTCCTCGGACGCCGCAACGATAACGTTGAGCCCTCTCGATGGTTTCGCAGGCTCGAATCCCTCTTGCCGCTTTTCATGCTTCTGGTCGCAGTGGCATTCAACCTATACCACCTTTATCCCGAAGTGGCAGTTAGGGTCCCAGATCTGAACGACAGCGTTCTGGCCCTGCTGGCAACGGAACTCGCGGTGCAGGCCATCACCGGGGAGCAGAATCTCACCGACCCGTGGCTTGCCACCGTGGGCATGGGTTTCCCCTTGTTCCATCATTACCAACACTAGCCCTATCTATCCACCGCACTTATCTATGTTCTTACACTAGGTGTATTCACCCCGCTCGACCTGGTGAAATGGACGAGCTATTTACTGCTGAGCCTTTTCCCTCTTTCCATCTACTGGTCTATGAGGCGCTTCGGATTTGACCAACTGTCGTCCGCCATGGGTGGCCTTGTCGCATCGCTTACGGCGACAGACGGTCTTTTTGGCCTCGACTTTATGAGCTACGTTTGGCGTGGGTATGAGCTTTATACTCAGCTTTGGGCAATGGTGCTCTTACCTCCAACCCTGGCGTTGGGGTACCGGGTTCTGCGCGAGGGGAGGGGATACTTTTGGACGACCCTGTTGCTCGCGGCTACGCTTACATCGCACCTGATATACGGATATATTGCCTTCGTCACCCTCGGCGTTCTGACCTTGGTGCCAACCGTGGGATTGTTGACCTCGGAATCCCCATGGGGCGCCATGTGGAGGAGGTGGAAGCGGCTGCTGATCCTTCTGTTGTTGGTTATGGTGGTGACTTCTTATTTCCTGGTCCCTTTTTTCTTGGACCGGACGTTCTCCTTACTGGGGCCTAGTGTTTGGAAGGCGCCGGAAAAATTAAATTCCTTTGGGCATTCCTGGGTGCTTCATACCCTGGCCGTGGGAGACTTGTTTGACTTCAACCGGTTCCCCTCATTGACCATTCTCTTGGTGGCCGGATTTGGGATCTGTTTGTGGCGTTGGAGAGATGAGCGATACTTAGTTCCGGTAGCGGTATTCACGTTATGGCTGCTCTTCTATTTTGGGAGGCCAACCTGGGGCGCGCTCTTAGACCTGGTGCCTATGACCAGAGATCTTCCCCTCCATCGTCTGATCGCCGGCGTCCACCTGGGCGGCATCTACATGATAGCCATTGCCTTGGCTGCTCCCTGGCGTTGGGCGATCTCCCGGGCAAACGTGCGGTATCTCGTGGTGCCCCTGGTGTTGACCGCGCTGCTTTTGTTCCCCGTCTACGGAGAAAGGTCGTCTTATCTGGAGCTGAATTCCAGATTGCTGAGTGAAAACAAGCAGGTGATGGCTTCCGAGGACCGGGATCTAAGAGCCCTTTATGAGACATTAGCGGAGCTTCCGCCAGGCCGGGTCTATGCCGGTCTGCAAAATAATTGGGGCGGTGACTACCTGGTTGGCAGTGTTCCGGTATATGCCTTGCTCATCGCTGAGGGAATGGACATGTTGAGCTTCTATCCCCATGCCCATTCCCTTAACAGCGCAGGATTGGTCCTTTTCGACGAGAAAAGGTGGGAGCATTACAATATCTACAACATTCGGTATGTGGTGGCCCCCGAAGGGCGTACATTACCGGGCTTCGCGAGCCCGATCCGGAAATTTGGCCGCCATCGCTTATATCAAGTGGAGACAACGGGTTATTTTGACTTGGTCGGCGCCGATCAGTCTTTTGCTGGGGACAGGTCCGGCTTCTTCGAGGGGGTATCAAGTTGGCTGGCCAGTGATCAATCGAGCGTCAAACAGCATCCAGTGGTAAGCATCGGCGGGTCCGGCACGACAAAAGGAAGGGCGGCGCCACTACCTTTAGCCCAATCCTGGGATCTGATTAGGGAGTTCGAAATCTCCTCCGGTCCATCTCGGGGTACTGTGGCCGCTCAGGAAGTCGGCGCCAATGTTTTTGTGGCGGACGTATACGTGGAGCGCGAAAGCCTGCTGCTTTTGAAAGCCACCTGTCATCCCAACTGGCGGGCCACCGTAGATGGAGTAGAGACGCGTACGGTCATGCTGATGCCCAGTTTTATAGGGATTCAACTACCTGTAGGCGACCACCAAGTGCGGCTAGAATATAGGCCGCGCCGCTTGCGTATGATCCTATTAGCCTTGGGACTGCTCACGTTGCCGTTGATAGCCGTAGGCGAGAAATATGGCAAGCTCATTCCGATCTGGAGGCGCAGACTTCTTTCAAGTAATCAACGGGACCAGTAAAGCGGCTCTGAACGGTCAGGCTTAGGGTAGCTTGAACTCGTATCTGTAGTCCTTGGCTATCCCCCGCTCCGGCAGGGCCGGTTGCTCTTTGGGTTTGTAACGGTAATCCGGGTCGTAGCCTATCTTGGGGCCGATGGTGTTGCGCAGGATGCCGATGCCTTCAACTTCGTGCTCCACCACGTCGCCGGGCTGAAGGAAACGGGCCTTTTCGACGCCCTTACGGATGGCTTCCCCGATGGACCCTCCGCCCACGGTGCCGCTGCCCAGGACGTCGCCGGGCACGATGCGGCTGTCCTTGGATGCCCGCTCTATCACCGCGCCCCAGGTGTGATAGGGTACGCCGCCGTCGCCGTCCTTGAGCCAGAAGTCTCCATTAACCCTCGCATGGCACTTGACCTGGAGTCGTCCGTTGCGTATGAGAGGAGCCAATTCGTCGGTAGTCACCAGCCATGGTCCCAGGCTGGATGCCGAATCTTTCCCTTTGGCGGGGCCCAGCCCCACTGAGCTCTCGTCCCGCTGTATATCCCGGCAGCTCCAATCGTTGAATATCAAGAAGCCGGCGATGTAGTCCATGGCGTCGGCTTCCGATACGTTGCGGCCTTCCTTCCCAATGACGCACCCAATCTCAAGCTCGTAGTCCAGCATGTCCGACGCCGAGGGAAATGGTATCTCGTCGTCGGGGCCGGCGATGCAAAGAGGGTTGGAAAAGTAGAAGATGGGCATTCGGTACCAGGCCTCTTCCCGGGTCCTGGTACCTTGGCCGGTGGCGTGTTCCTCGTAGATCATGTAGTCACGGACCGTCGGCGGTTGAAGCACCGGAGACCGGAGCCGTACGCTGGCCAAGGGTACGGACGGCGCGGCGGAGTTGCTTGCCAAGGCGGTTCGTACCTGATCGACAGCGGATTCGCTTAGCTCCAGGAGCGCCCGGACGTCCTGCAAAGGCTGGTTAACGCCCAACAGGTCCGCCACGTCCACCACGTCGTCGCCCCGCAGGACGCCGCAGCGGGGACCGCTTCCTGAATCGTAAGTTAACAGTTTCATTCAAGCGCCTCCAAAGTTTGTTCAGTGAATAATTGGGGAAAGAAATCTCAAAGTGATCGCGGCAATTATGCGGGAAAATTACGCCGGAGTACACTGTTTTTCCTTCTTATCGATTTGCAACCAGGCCGATGCTGCGGTGAAACAAACCGATCTCAGTTGGGGTTGCTGGGTCGACTCTGACTGCGATAAGTAACTTATGCGACAATTAGCACCGGCGCCAGTTTGGGTCATCATGGCGTTGATGATTAATCCAGGAGGAAATCCCAATGGCGAAGACCTTTATGCAGATGGTTCAAGAAGCAAAGGCAGCGGTCCCTGGCGTAAGCCTCGTGGAGGCACAGCGGTTGTTTCAGGAAAACCCTGACGCGCTTCTGCTGGAAGTGCGAGATGCCGAAAACATCCCGGCTGATCAGAAAGCCCACAATATGGTGAACATATCGCTGGGTAGTTTGCCAATACGGGCGGACCTGGAAGTGCCTGAAGATCGTCGTGACATCCGCCTCGCGGACCGGTCGCGTCAGGTTATTACAACGTGCGGTGTTGGCAACCTAGCGGCGATGGGCGCGAAGCTACTCAAGGAGATGGGGTTCACGTTTCATATATGGATGGTGGTATGCAGGGCTGGAAGGGCGCCGGCCTGCCCACGGAATGGAGTCAGTGCCGTGCACTCAGGGGCAGCATCAAGCTGCCCCCTCTCTTTGCCGCTTAATTCTTAAATTCGATACCTTACGAATTGGTTGCGGGTTGAGCCTGATCTAGTGGCGGATCGCGCCTGGAAAAGATGTTTCCCGCCACCAAGTTTCGCAGAATTATCCCTGAACCCAAACCCGCCATCACCACTAGTCCTAGCAGGCCGCCACTGGCGGTCATGCCAATGGCCGGACCTGGACAGGTGCCCGCGGTGGCCCAACCCGCCCCGAATATAGCTCCCCCGAAAACGTGTTTTCGTTCGTTCGGGACCTGATTTAAGCTCAGCTCACCGGCCATTGGCGTCTTCCATTTGCGCCGCCGGAGTATCCAAAGCAATGGCATCGCAACGGCGAATGAAGACCCCATAAGAAGGAAGACATCGGGTCCCCGGAGCAACAGCATGTCGTGAATCACCGTGTAACTACTTAGCCCCGAGGCCACGATCAAAAATCCAAATGCCATCCCTATCAGAATAACGAAGAGGTTCATAATCTGCCTCCCGTGATCAGGTGCACAATCAAAGTGATTCCAATGGCGGTTGCCATGATGGTGACGATTCCAACCAAGGCGCCGCGGGACAAGATGGCCGCGCCGGTGATGCCGTGCCCCGAAGTACAGCCGCCGCCCCAACGGGCTCCGAATCCCATGAGCATCCCACCAACAAAAAGGACCGGCACGATGGCGGCAATCGGCAGCAGGTTGCCGAGCGCACCGTATGTGAAATTAGGCGACGGGCCACCCTTGAGGAAAGCCGCGATCAATGAGCCTCCGAGAACGGTTGATGCTCTGGCTCACCTCTTTGATCCGTCCTAGAGCGGGTGACAGACTTCAAAGCCTGTACCGGACGCT
>CATMOE010000095.1:0-10141 GCA_950072105.1 uncultured Dehalococcoidia bacterium | reverse complement strand
CGGACATGTTTGTCCAGGGAGTCCGGGACGTACTCCATGACGATATAGGCAGTGTCGCCCTCCACCTGGAAGTCATGGACACGGGTGACATTTGGGTGGTCGAGGCTGGAAGCGAGTCTGGCCTCTCTCTGGGTTGGATAGAGGAAAGAGAACGCAGCTGCATCGGCGGTGAATGGTCTGGCGCTATCCCCTACCGACGATAAAGTCAGCGCTGAAGTCCAGCGGGATTGGTTTGATGCCAGTAGCGGTGTTGAGCCCGCAAGAATATGTCGCCAGTAGGTGACATCAGCCGTCGTCCGTATAGGACCCCATTCGAGTGAACTCCAGCCACCTTTGGTGGCGTCCGGATTAATTTCGCTGCCGCCATGCCGATGTTGTTGCTACCCAGGTTACCGGACCTGCCTGGCTCCATATACGAAACTCCGGGACCACGGGGCTCTTTCGGTAACCTTTTTAGCGGACCGGAGCGGACCAGACCAGGCCGACACACTATCTATCCCCGTCCGTGGTCCGTCAATCTAGAGGGTGTCACGGTGGTATTCCCAGGACACGTTTGATACCCCCTTGGACCCCGCCGGTGGAAAGGTGCGTTTCGGAGCTGTCACTTAATGATACAAAGATAGTTGCTAAGTGGGCGATATTAGGTCGATATTGAGGCAATAATGTTCCAACATTGGGTGGTTCCAGTCACGAAAGCCCTGAGAATAGTTTTCACCCTTGCCAGGAGAGCCGAAACGGCGTAGACGTGCCAAATCTCCAAGACACCGGCTCCTCCGCCAATTGCCACTGCCAGTCGATGCGCAACTTTTGTTCCCCGGCAGTGAAGCCCGCGCCAGCGTATTCCGGCGTCGGCGGAGAAGCCGTGGATATATCGTCATTCTGGCCACAAGCGACCGATATCATCGCTACGATCGTCACGACTTGCCAGAATAAAACCGATCGGTGACCTAGAAACTTGAAAATCATTCCGGAGATCCATTCGTGTCAGATTAAAATCGGCGCGTATATCCGGCTTGCTCGGTTCGATTCTTCAAGATCCACCGGGATCAAACGTCCACCGGACCGTCGCTCAGTTTAGCACTTGCCTTACGTCCTGTTGGGAGACGCTTATCCGGGTTATCGCGGGTTCAGGCCGCCGTTACCCCTCTCGCTGTCCCAACTGCACCGATACGGCCAAATCTCCCTGCCCTTCCATGTGGCGATAATGAGTTGGACCGCCCTCCGTTCATCCGCCACGTTGTGCGAACCATTTCGATGGTAAAATCCGGACCAGCGGCGCCCATGCCAGGTGGGAATTTCAGCGATAATCGGCTAGGAGGCCACGACATGTCGACGGTTAACACGGTTTTAGGCCCGGTGGAGGCATCTGACCTCGGATTTACCCTGAGCCACGAGCATGTTCTGCTCAGCGCGGCCGGCATGAGCCAAACTTATCCTGGGTTCATCGACCACCGGGCCGTCGAGGCGGAAGGCATCGTTGAACTCAAGGCGGCTTATGACGAGGGGGTGCGCACCATCGTGGATGTCACAACCTTCGACCTGGGCCGGGATATCGGCTTATTGGAGGAGGTTTCCAAGGGGAGCAGAGTACATATCATCGCCTGCACCGGCAACCATCTGGCCGTCCCTCGGGACTTTGCCGCGTCAACACCCAGCGCCATCGCTCCCCATTTCATCCGGGAGATCCAGGAGGGCATCGAGGACAGCGGAATCAAAGCTGGAATCATAAAGGTCGCCAGCGACCGAGGCGGTATCACGCCTCCCCAGGAGATCGTACTGCGGGCCGCGGCCATCGCCCAAAAGGAGACTGGAGTGCGAATCTCCACGCATACCTGGTCCCCCGACCGGGTAGGAGAAGCGCAGATCCGCATCCTGGAGGAAGAGGGAGTGGACCTGAACCGGGTCTACGTGGGCCACAGCAACGACGACACCGACCTGGATTACCTGCTAGGTCTGCTCAACAAGGGCGTCTGGTTGGGGTTGGACCGCTATCCCGGCGGCCGCACGGCGGAAACTCCCAACTGGGAACGGCGCACCGAGGTCGTTAAGCAACTGATCGACGCCGGCTTCGCGCACCGGCTGATGCTTTCCCACGACAATTCGGTGCCGAGCACCCAAGTTTCCAGGGAAATAGCGGAGGAAAGGAAGGCGTTCAATCCTGACGGATATCTGTTCATCACCCGCAAAGTCTTGCCCCGGCTAAAAGAGCTGGGCGCCACCGATCAAGACATCAACTCGATAATGGTGGAAAACCCCCGCCGCTTCTTCGACGACGCTTAACAGCGATGCTTGCACATAGACATATCCACGGAATGGAGGCGCCACATGGCACGCCTTACAGGAAAAATCGCCTTGATCACCGGAGGGGCCGGAGGCATCGGTCAGGCGGCCGCTAGACGGTTTACCGCGGAGGGCGCTAAGGTCGTCTTGGTTGACCTGGATGAGTCAGCGCTCCAAAGCGTTGTCCAGTCCATCGGCGAAGACATGGCCAGCTACGCGGTTGCCGATGTTACCCAGCCTGAACAGGTCCAAAGTTATGTCAACGCGGCTGTCGAACGCTGGGGGGGCGTCGATATATATCTGGCGAACGCGGGGATAGAAGGGACGCTGTCGTCAATACCGGAGTATCCCATCGACATCTTCGACCGGGTCATGGCGGTGAACGTGCGCGGAGTCTGGCTGGGACTAAAGTACGTGATTCCTGTGATGCGTAACCGGGGCGGCGGCAGCATCGTGATCACATCATCAACCGCCGGTATCGGTGGCAGTGCCGGTATATCGGCGTACGTCACCAGCAAACATGCGGTCATCGGCATGATGCGCACCGCCGCCCTGGAGTGCGCCCCCCTAGGTATCCGGGTCAACACCGTCAATCCCGCCCCCATCGAGACGCGAATGATGCGCTCCTTAGAGGAGATGCGCGCCGCCGCCGCGGACGATTCAGCGGTAACATTGGAGCATATAAAACGATCCTTCGAGGCGCGTATACCTCTCCAACGCTATGGAAACCCCGAGGAAGTAGCCAATATGATGCTGTTCCTCGCCAGTGACGAAAGCAGCTTTTGCACCGGAGGTGTCTACATGGTGGATGGAGGACGGTCCGCCGGCAGCCGGTAGAACCGGAGCCAAGTTCTCCAGTGACCTTGCGGCACTCCACGACTTTAAACTACCTCGGTGAGTAAGGAGTCGGACGTATAAGTGTGTGGTGAGTGGCCCGGACAAGGGGGCCGTCCTTCTCCGACTCGGCCCTCGCCTTGCGCCATTCGGCGTTGGTCAGATGCGCCGTCCAGCACTTCTCCCGGTCACCCAGGCTAGAGTAACCCAGCATGTACACCAGCCGGTTACTGGTGCCTACTATCTCCGTCCAGAAGGCAATGCTGTCAATACCCGCCCTCTCAAATGAGTTAAGAGTGTGGTTGGAAAATCGTTGGTGCATCGCGGACGTCTTGCCCAGCATAGCGTCATACACCCGCACCTCCTGTACTTCGGAGGACAGATGAGGCTCGGGTGAATAATCCGTCAACTGCATCAAGCGGTTGGTGATCTTGACCACCAGCGGCGCTTCGGCTTCGTATTCGGCCCGCGCCTGCTTGTGAGCCGGGTCCGCTCGAAAAGATGCCCAAATCTCTTCCCGGGCGGCCAGACTTTCAAAAGTGAGAACAGAGGTGAGCTTGTTGCCGGCTCCGATCTCGTCGTTCCAGAACCCCATAATTCCGATGCCGTGCTTTTTGAAATATCCCATTGTATGGTTGGAGATTCTGGCATGGAGTTCTGGGAGCTTACCAGGTACCGTATGGTAGATTCGCGACTCATAAATCATCCCGCACCTCGTTGCACAGTCGCCGAATTTCTTTGAGACTAATGGCGGTGCCGCTGCCTATAATATCTCCAAGCCAACGAGTTGGGTACCACACGGGACCCCGCCATCGGATGCGTCCTCAGGGTAGGCCGGATATGGCCTTCACACAATGGGTGTAGAATCGAAGACACCATATTGGCTGGGTTCTGGGCCATCATGGCGCGGCGGATGGGACGGGACCAAGCAGCCGGAAATGTGTTCGAGAGCTATTCTAAAAGAACGGCTACAACCACCACGCAAGGGAGAAGACATGGCAACTGAGAAGATGGAGATTGGAACGGCGGTGTCCAACGACCTTTATCGGTTGGCTGTTGCTTATAGCGAAGCTCTAGACCGGTGCACCCGTACCGGGGGCTCCAACATCGACGAAGTCATGGACTTCTTCGCCGAAGATGCCATACGGGTTACCGTCGGCCGGGATCCGGCTGTTGGCAAGGCCGCCATCAGGGACAGCTTCCTCCGGCGGTCGGCGCGGCTTGACCAAGTTGTCGAGCTACGCGGGATAGACCTTTGGGGGGACATGGTTGTCTGCCGGTTAGAGCGCAAAGACACCACTCATACCGAATTGGGATTAGAACACCACTTGCGCATCCTGTTGGTCAAGGAAGGGAAGATCAAACGGCTGACCGTTGTGGTCGACCCTGACGAGGACAATCAGTTAAAACCCGATGTCCACGACTAACGCAAAGTTTTCCCGTATAGCTGGAGAGCGATACTTCAGAGTAGTAACTGACCAAAGGCCGGCGTGTTACCCGAATCAATGACGGTTGAGAGAACATCAGCATGAGTACCGGTGGGATCGAACCCCAGATTAATCGGCCGCAGCAAAGTCTCATCCGGCGCATCGCCGCTTCTTTCCGCCCCTATCGGTCCCAGATAACCATCGTCGGACTGTTGATCCTATTCACCGCCGGGCTAGGAGTAGTTAACCCACTGTTGATCCGGGTTATATTCGACTCGGCGCTATTCCCCGAAAGCGGCAGCCCTAACCTCAACCTACTATGGATCATCGCCGGTGTCATGGCCGGAATAACCGTGGTTACCGGTGCCATCGGCATCGTGCAAACCTACGTTACCAACCAAGTCGGGCAAAAAGTGATGCGGGACCTGCGGGACCGGTTGTACCGCCATCTCCAAACCCTTTCTTTGGGTTTCTTCACCGGCACCAAAACAGGAGAGATTCAGTCCCGGGTAACCAACGACGTCGGTGGCGTCCAAAACGTGGTCACCAGCACCATTACCGACATTTTATCTAACATCGTGATCCTCATCAGCACCGTGATCGCCATGGCCATTCTTTCCTGGCAGTTGACCTTGGTAGCCGTGGGAATCGTACCTGTATTCGCGTTCTTGACTAGGATCGTCGGTGAGAAACGCCGCGCCGTGTCCGCCGAGGTTCAAAAATCCACTGCGGAAATGACTGCCATCACCCAAGAAACGTTGTCTATCTCCGGGATCATGCTGTCCAAGCTGTTTGGCCGGCAGAAGCTGGAGATAGAGCGATTTCACTGGGAGAACCAGCACCTGTCCGACCTGGTGGTGCGCCGCCAAATGACCGGCCAGTCGTTCTGGGCGGTTATGCAAACCTTTTTCTCAATCTCGCCGGTGATCATCTACGTGTTGGCGGGCTACTTGATCTCAGGAATCGGGCGTGACGGTATATCTCCTGGCACAATCATCGCGTTTACCACGTTGCAAGCCCGCCTATATTTCCCCATAGGCACGTTGCTTCAGGTGTCAGTGGAGCTTCAGTCTTCCATGGCGTTATTCGAGCGCATCTTCGAATACCTGGATATCAAGGCCGACATCGTTGACGATCCCGAGGCGGTGGACATCCAGCCGGAGCGGGTGGCTGGGGCCATCAGATTCGATTCGGTTCGAGTGAACTATGTTTCGAACAATGAAGAGGCTCAGGAAAGCGCCCGAACCGGCGATCCGGAGCCCCGCTGGGCATTGGATGGGATCGATTTTGAGATCCTGCCCGGCCAGCTCGCCGCCTTCGTGGGTCCCAGTGGGGCCGGCAAGACGACAATCTCATACCTGATTCCCCGGTTGTACGACGCCAACGAGGGCAGGGTGCTGATCGACGGAATCGACGTGCGGAAGATCAAATTGGAGTCCCTGTCCCGCATGATCGGGTACGTGTCTCAAGAAAACTACTTGTTCCACGCCAGTATCCGGAACAACCTCCTGTACAGCAAACCGGACGCTACTCAAGACGAGATGGAGGCCGCAGCCAGGGCTGCCTATATCCACGATCGAATCATGGAGTTCGCCGAGGGCTACGACACCATCGTTGGGGAGCGCGGCTACCGGATGTCGGGGGGCGAAAGGCAGCGATTATCCATCGCCAGAGTCATCCTGCACCAACCCAAATTGCTGATCCTAGACGAGGCCACTTCAGCGCTGGACAGCGCCAGCGAGCGGTATGTACAAGCGGCGCTAGAACCGCTGATGAAAGAGCGTACCACGGTGGCCATCGCCCATCGCCTTTCGACCATAATGGCCGCCGACGTTATCTTCGCCATAAACCGGGGCCGCATCGTGGAACGGGGCACCCACTCTGAGTTGCTGTCACGGGGCGGGCTGTATGCCCAACTTTACGATGAGCAATTCCAAGGCGGGAAAGTAGAGTGTCATTGCGAGGATGGCGTGATATTCAGCGATGGCACCGTCGCCTTCGCCGAAGACGGGAGACTTACCACCTCCCGCTGACCAAAGACACGAACGCCCACCAGTTTCGAGAATCAGAGAGATGGATATCTCGTGGCTCCCTGGTATGCCCGGCTCGATCGTCGCGCCCAAATTGCCGCTGATTGTGGCGGTAATCGCTCTCGGCATCTACTAAAATCAACCGATGCGGCTAAGACTCGTCGCAGTTTCGTTGGGTGTGACATTGACGGTATTGGCCCAATCGGCCTGCGGCGGATCATCGATAAGCCAAGAAGCGGCCTCTCCCACGACAGTCCCCGGCAATCAAACCTCCCAATCTCAGCCGTCTTTACCTGCTAGCGCTACAGCCGCCGTCACGCCATCCGCATCGCCGACAGCGCCCTCAGAGGAAGGAGATCCAGCTACCCTTGCAACAAACGAAAATGCAGCGACTTCGGTCCCATCTCAAACGACTGCGATTCCAACTTCTGAACCCGCGGCGCCTCCACCTCCAATAGGTACCAAGGTGGGGAACCGGATTCCTGACTTCGAGCTTGAGCTACTTGACGGTACTATCCTCACATCCGCCGATCTGCTGCAGAGAAAGCAACCGGCTTTTCTCTTTTTTCATGCGGCCTGGTGACCGGTATGTCGCGCCGAGTTGCGGCGCCTAGCGACCCTGGACCCTAAATACACTGAAAACATCGCGTTTTACCTGGTGGGATCAGACCCTACTCAAACCGTCGCCGTTCTGGAACAAGACCGCCAGAAGCAGGGTTACCCCTGGTCCGTGGCCGGGATTGGTAGCTCCGGGCTTCGGGACCTTCACATATTGCAGCAATCTACCAAGATCGCCATCGACGGCAATGGCGTGATTACCTATCGGGATGGCTTTGGCCGGGGTGATCTGGATAAGTGGCGTAAGGCTCTGGAACACCTGGCAGGCAACCGAAGCCCGTCGTAGAGCGTTAGGCCGGTGTAAAATGTCCTCACCACCGGCGAGAACTCTAATGAAATGCCAGCAGTTTAGCCTAGACACCCAATAACTTCACGAAGATACTAAATCGTGACCTGACCGGAGGTGACAGCATGGCGAAATTGGTCCTGTATACGTTTGGCATACTCCAGCAGCCGCGCGACCACGAGCAGATCAATGGATTCCATGACCGGAACCCCTTTATTTATACCAGCGCCGAGAACTCGGAGGGGTTCGTAAACCGGTCCGGTAATAGTTGGAAAAGAGACCACGCTACCCGTGAGCGGGATTGGGGCACTCGCGACGTCAGTCCCCGATTCCTTACCAGCGGGGAGCACCGCGATGCCCCGGCAACCCTTTCTCTTTGGGAAGATGTGGAGTCGGTTTACGCCTTTACCTACTATGGGTTCCATGCCGAGGTTCTGAGCAAACGCGACGACTGGTTCGTCAAAGGTGACTGGCCCGCCTTCGTAGCCTGGTGGATACCGGATGACGAGACCCCCACCAGAGCACAGGGCGCCAAACGCCTAGAGCACCTGCACGATAACGGTCCAACGGCCCATGCCTTTGATTTCAAGGCCCCATTCGATTCGGAAGGACAACCGTTGCGCATGGACCGGGGTAAGATTCAAGCCCACGCGGAGATCGTTCGCTCCCATATGAGACCCGAACAGCATGCCTAACGCCTGCAGGTATTTGGAAGAAGACCGGGGTCAAGCACCCCGGATAAAATCGGCAAAGGAGATATAAATAATGGCAAGTGACTCATCCGGAGGGCTACATTACAGCGGCGACGTGACCGTGGAAATCACGGACCCGCTGTTGACATTTTCCAATCCCCACGGCCAGCGGGTCGGACCTCGGAGGGTTCGTGGCGAGATGGTTTTCGCCATGCCCGCGGGAATCGTCTACATCGATCCGGAAAAGTAGAAGTATGGCAAGGAATTTGTCCTGGTATACACCATCGACGGTCCCGATGGCAGGCCGGAAAGAGTTACGGGCCAGTACGGTATATACGACACCAGGCCCGGAGATCCAGGGTACAGCCCCATCTGGCGATACCATTTCGTGATCGTACCCCGGGATCACGTCGCCAACACCATCCGGTCGGAAGATGACATTTTGAAAAGCGGTTACGAGGTCGTTCAGTCAGACACCTACACGAATTGACCCGTTCTGTAAGAGGCCAGCGTGACTGGCCAAGGTTTCTCGGACAGACTGGTACTTAGCGCTCTGGAAATATGTTGTAGAGGCGGACAAGAAAGCGCGAGTCGATACAGCAATATTGGGAGCGGCAAAAATGAAATCATTTACATGTAAAGAAATAATGAATGGTGAGGGTGGATGTGATGAGGATTTTGAGGGCGAGACAGCCAAGGGTATAGCAAAGCAAAGTGCTACGCACTTTATGAACTCTACTGACGAAGCACATAAACCCATGAGGGAAATGATGGCAAGTTCTCCCAACGAAGAAGAACAGAAGAAATGGTGGGACTGGTTTAATAGCGAATGGGACAAGAAACAGGAAGTGTGAGCGCCTGATCCAGGACCCCATGTGCACGATGCCGCCTGTACCAATTCACGACTCGAGATGAAGGAGCGGTGATGCCGCGTCTAGATCTAACCCCAGAAACCCAAGTGCCACCGAACATGCGGTCACGCTATGCCCAGGTTACCGCGGCTCAGTCAGGATTAGCGGACACGTTCCAGGCGTTGTTCGCCAATCCCCACGTAGCGAACGGGCTGGCCGGCTTGGACGAACTCGTGGGCCAATCTGATCTAGAGCCTTGGATAAAATACACCGTGGCTCTCGCCGTGGCTCACGAGCAAGATAGCGCCAACCTTTGGAACGCTTTTGAGCCGCTGGCCCGAGAGGCCGGGGTACGAGACGCGGTCGTTGACGCCATCGCCGCGGGCACCGCGCCCCGAGGCCTGCTGCCCAAAGAAGGCATATGGGTCCACTTCGCGCTAGAAGTGATTCGGAATAAGGTACGCGACTCGACTTGGCAGGCCGTAACTCACCTTGTGGGTGATGCGGGAGCTGTGAGCTTGGCCTTCACGGCGTGCTACTACGAGATGATGGGAAGGCTCAACAGCAGCTTTGGATTGGATACGTCGTAAGAAAGACGATAGCGCTGAAGGGATGACTAACCCGGCCCAAATGTATGATTCGCTAACCTTTCGCCGGTCCCATAATGACATCGTTGCCTGAGATTCGCACTTCGTAAGCCTGAACGCCTTCTTGCGCCGGCGGACCAACTACCTCGCCGGTAACAACGTTACATGTCGCCCCGTGAAGGGGACACTCAACTTCCTCTCCGTCAAGGTCGCCATCCGAAAGTGCGCCTCCCCTATGGGTGCATGAATTGCCGATCGCGCAGAAAGTCCCATCCACGTTGGCCAATAGCAATTCTTCCTCACCCAAGGTAACCGATTTCATTTGCCCAGGAGAGAGATCGCCGGTTTCGGCAACTTTTTCAAACCCTGGCTCAGCCATATTTTAATCAACTCTAAGAATATCGGACATAATCCTAATCTAAGCGCCTGAATCATGAAACTGGAACATATGGCCAATATTGTTGGCAACCAGCAAAAGTGGGACACTTTTGTTAAGGAGAGATCAGGGGGATGTGGCAGTATTGTAGGACTCCCGG
>CATMOE010000094.1:0-10261 GCA_950072105.1 uncultured Dehalococcoidia bacterium | reverse complement strand
GAGAACGTTAGTACCCGGAGAACGTTAGTACCCGGAGAACGTTAGTACCCGGAGAACGTTAGTACCCGGAGAACGTTAGTACCCGGAGAACGTTCGCTACCGGCAAGCCCCCCTTTCGTAAAGGGGGGTTGGAGGGATTTCCCCCGTCCAGCCGATTTTGGATAGGTTCTAAGAGATCGGGACCGTTGTTACCTGATGGGCCTGCAGCGCCGGGAGCACCTCTTCGCCGAACCGTTGCAGGTTGCGGACGAACATGTCATGGGGCATGGCGCCTTGGTTGAAGTTAAGCATCAGAGTACCCCCACCCAAGGTATCGGCCAGGGCTATCAATGAGTCCCGTACCTCCTCGGGCGACCCCCAGCAAACCCGTTCGTTGCGTTCCACGTCCTCCAGAGTCATGCTGCGGAACCCTTGCAAGGCGCCCATGAAGGCTTCACGGTTCTCCGGCCTGATATAGTCGTAGTCTGATTCGGAGCGGTAGCCGCTCCGTTGCTGGTTGGTCACGTTGGACACGTTCCCGTGACTGAACAGGGTGTGGAAAAAGTACAGCATGTACGGCCCCGCTTCTTCCATCGCCTGTTGCCGGCTGTCGGCCACGTACACGCTGGCCCCCAAGACCACGTGATCGGGTGTGATAGTGTGGCCGTTCTTGGCGAGGCACTCGGCGTAGAAGCGGATCATGTCTTGTCTTACCGCCAGGGTGGCGTTGGCCCCGGGGGTTATGGGGATGTTCTCTCGCCCGGCCCACTCGATGGTCTCTTTGCTGACCGTCACCGGCACCCAGACCGGCGGACGGGGCTGTTGCACCGGCCGAGGCCAGATCGCCACGTCGGTGTAACTCCAGAAATCCCCTTTGTACGAAAATACCTCTTCCGACCAGGCCAGCTTGATGATTTCCCAGGCCTCCTGGAAGCGGGCTCTGGATTCTCCCTGGTCTACGCCGTAGGCAACGTATTCCCGGGGGATTCCCCGGACAAATCCCGAGATCAGGCGGCCGTCGGTAAGACAGTCCAACATCGCCAGTTCTTCCGCCAACCGTAGCGGCTCGTGGATCGGCAAGCAGTTGCCGTAGATGAGGAGCTTCATCCGATCGGTTCTTTGGGAGGCCGCCGCCGCTATGAGGTTGGGAGAGGGCATCATTCCATAAGGCGAGGTGTGATGCTCGTTGAAACCCAAACCGTCGAAGCCCAATTTGTCCATCAGCGCCCAGGCGTCAAGATGCTCCTTGTAGTTGCTCACGGCTGATTCCGGGCGGAAATGCCGCTTGGGCAGGGGGTATGGCAACTCGCCGTCTACTTTGAGATGGTCCAGGTGCTCCGGGTAGGGGAGCAGGTCGAATCCGAACACCTGCATCGGCGCGCCTCCGGTGGTCTATCTAAGAGCGTGGCAATTGTAGCATCGGGGCAAAGGGTGTCAATCGGAGATTTTGCTACTGCCAGCTACGGGCCTTGGGCATGTGGGGCAATCCCTGGGTGCCTCGAATGTGCTGGGCTATTATGTTCATGGTGCCGTCACGGCGGGAAACCTGGCCTCGGATTATCAGCACCGGCTCCTTTATGTCCATGCGGTGCTTCTTGAAAGCCTGGGGCCATACCACGATGGGGATGTGCCCAAACTCGTCTTCCAGGGTGAGAAACACAGCCTTGGACAAGGGGCGTTGCCGACGGATCACCATGCCGGCCACGGTCACCACTTCGCCATCGGCCCGTCCCAGAAGGTCCTGGCTGCTTAACACATCCTGGCCCAGGTAAGGCCGCAGCATGGTCATCAAGTGTCCCTTGGGATGAAGCCGCATGGTGCGGTATTCGTCCATCATAATTTCCCAGTCGGTCTGTTTGGGCAGTTCGGCCATGTCCTGCTCAACGGGAAGAGGCAGCGCTTGTTGATAGCCATGTGGGCGGTAACGCAACCCCACCTCCCACAACGCATTCCGCCGGTCTGGAGTCAGGGAGTCGAAGGCTCCGGCGGCTACCAGGTTCTCCAGGGCTTCCCGCTGCAACCCGGTCCGTTCCATGGCGTCGCCCAGGTCGCTGAACGGTCGTCCGCTGTCTCTTGTCTGGACTATGGAGGACGCCGCAGATTTTCCCACGCCTTTCACGTAGAGAAAGCCTAAGAGGAGGGCATCGCAGCCCTCACCCCGGCCTTCGGCCTCCCCTCTCCCTGAAGGAGAGGGGGTAGGGGGTGAAGGCCGGAAATCCCTCCAACCCCCCTTTACGAAAGGAGAGCTATTAGACTCGCCTCTCTCCTCCTTTGTGTATCTCCCTATTTCCCCCCTTACGAAGGGGGGATCAAAGGGGGGGCGTACACCACTCACTATGGTGCACTTTTCCATGCTAAGGTTGATGTCGGGGTTAATGACGGTGATGCCATGCCGCCTAGCGTCCTCTTTTAGAGTCTCTGTGTTGTAGAATCCCATGGGTTGCTGGTTGAAGATGGCGACAAAGAACTCCAACGGATGGTAGTACTTAAGCCAGGCCATGTGGTAGGCCGTTGCGCCAAAGGCGAAGGCGTGGGACTCGGGAAACATGTACTGTCCATTGAATTTTTTGAATATCTTCTCGGCCACGTCTCCGGGAACGCCCCGCTCACTGGCTCCTTGAAGGAACTTTTCCCAGTAAAAAGCGATCAGAGACTGGTTATGCTTACGGCCGAAGGCCCGGCGGAGTTGGTCGGCCTCAAGGGGAGTGAATCCGGCTACGTCCCGCGCCACATGGTTCACCTGATCCTGGAAGAGGATAATCCCCAAGGTCCGCTCCAGGGCCCGCTGTTCCAATGGGTGGTCGTAGTCCCATGGAATGCCCTGGGTGCGCCGTTGTATGAACTGGGTGACACCGTCGTTGACGCCGACTCCGGGGCGGACCGCTCCTACCTCGTAGGCCATGTCGGTGAGGTTGACGGGTCTGATGCGGGGGACGGTCTGCATCTGGGCCGCCGACTCCACCTGGAATATTCCGATGGTGTCGGCCTGGTGCATCATTCCGTAGACTGCCTGGTCGTCAAAGTCGATGCGGCTCAGGTCGATGTAGTGACCGTCCCGCTCCTCGATAAGCTGAAGGCATTCTTGCATCTGAGACAGCGCCCCTAGGGCCAGGAAGTCGATCTTCACGAAACCGGCCTGGTCGATGCTGTCCTTGTCCCAGTGGCAGATGTAGCGGTCGTCGATGGCCGACTGCTGCACCGGAACCATGTCGGTGAGGGGGGAAGAGCTGATGATCATGCCGCCGGGGTGCTGGGCCAGGTACTTGGGAAACCCATCCAGTTGGTCCGCCAGGTCGATGAGGTCGCGCCAGACCGGGGCATCGGTCTTGTCCCGAAACTCGGGTAACTCCTGCATCTCCAGCTTTAGTTCCCGGGCGCTGTGGGCATCCACCCTCTTGGCCAGCTTGTCCACGTCTTGCTTGGGTAACCCCAACGCCTTACCCAGGTCCCGTATCGCCCCCTTCATCTTGTAGGTGCTGATCATTCCGGAGAGAGCGGCGTGGTCCCAGCCCCACTTTTCATGCACGCGTTTGATCAACTCCTCCCGGATGTTCCGGGGAAAGTCCAGGTCTATATCGGGGACGGAGCCCATATCGTCGGAGAGAAAACGTTCCAGAGAGAGGTTGTATTTCAGGGGGTCGATGTGAGACAAGCCGATCAAGTAGCCCACCAGCATGGACACTGAAGAACCGCGGCCTCTTCCGGGAGGGCGCTCTTCCAAGGGTATCTCCACGTCGCTCAGGCCAAGCTCTATCATGATCTCCCGGGCCATCTGTATGATTTCGTAGTAGATCAGGAAAAACCCCGACAGGTTGTGCCTATTTATCAGACGTAACTCTTCGTCCAGCCGGTTTTGCACCCTATCGGTGATGCTGCCGTAGCGGCGCTTGGCGGCCTGGAGGCACAGGTGCTCCAGGAAGCTTTGGGGAGTGAACCCTTCAGGCACCGGGTAATCGGGGAAGCGGTACCCCATGTCCCTGGTGATATCGAAGCCGCACCGGTCGGCGATACGCAGAGTGTTTTTAACGGCCTGGGGACACTCCAGGAACAGCTCCGCCATTTCCTCCGGAGACTTGAGGTGGAAATGGCGGTTGGGCCGGCGCTGCCGGTGGGTTTCTTCCAGGCTCTGGTTGTGGCTGATGGCCACCAGGGCGTCCTGGAGCCGGTGGCGTTCCGGGATGTGGTAGTGAACGTTATTGGTCGCGACTGGAGAGACGCCGTATCTATTCGCCAAGGCCACCAGCTGCCGGATGCGTGGAGTGTCTCCCTGGACCAGGTTGTGTTGCAGTTCCACGAAGACGTTGGCCGTGCCGAACCAGTCTAGGTACTGCCGCAACAGGTCCTCGGCCTCCCGGTGGCGACCCTCCGTTACCAGGCTGGGGATCTGTCCCTGACGGCATCCGGTAAGCAGAATGAGTCCTTGAGCCATCTCGGACAAGTGCTTGATGTCGAAGGCCGGGTTTTTGCGGCCGCCGGATATGTAGGAGTAGGAGATGATGTTGCACAGGTTGCTGTACCCTTGCTGCGTCTCGGCCAGCAGGGTGAGGTGGGAGCCGTCATCGAGGGTGATCTCCGCTCCGGTGATGGTTTGAATCTCCAGGGTCCGGGCAACCTGGGCGAAGTGCATGGCCCCGCACAGATTGTCGTGGTCGGTAAGGGCCAAAGCCCGGTAGCCCAGATCCTTGGCGCGAAACAGCAGGTCCTCAACCGATGAGGCCCCCTCCTGGAATGAGTAATTGCTGTGGCAATGCAGTTCGGCGTAGCTTGAGTTCATGCGTTAGTCGCGTCATATCACATCCACCCAGCCACCCAAAGAATCTCTCCAGGTGGTCCCACACGGCCCCGCCAACTTTCACCTCCTTAGTTGATTTGCCCCTCACCCTCCACAAGTGGGAGGGACCCGTTCCGCCCCCCTTTCGTAAAGGGGGGTTGGGGGGATTTCGCCCCGCTGACCGCTGATAGCTCGGTCCCCCTCACCCTCCCTGCCGGTACCATTCCCCGGAAACGAGGTCCCGAAAGATGGTCATGGGCCTGCCATCTTCGGTGGTCAATTGGTAATATCTCCGGACGATTGGATTCTCCCGCCACCACTCTTCGTCGATCTCCCACAGGTCGTCTACCGAGGCTACCCCCAGCCTGCGGCGCCGCAGGCTGATAGCCAGTGGCCGTTGATGGGCATCCTCTTCAACCTGTATAGGAGCAGGCAGGTTTAGGGATCGAATAGGACTAGAGCTTGCCGCCTCTCGGGGATTCTGGACCAAGGTTCCACTTCCTTCATCTGGTATATGGGGGGCTTACAACCCAAGAGGACTTCCAGTTGCCGCATCATTTCCTTGAGTTGCTCTCGTTTGCGGACATCCGAGAAAAGACTGGACTGGATGCCCGACTCGCCGGTGATCCCGCCCAGGGTTAGCTTCATGTCCTCCAAAGGGCCGGGCAGTTGCAGGTTGTCCAACCGGCTTTTCAGGGAGAACAGGGCTCTTTCCTTGCTGCCCACCGACTCCTTGAAGGGGAAGTGCTTGACCCATGGAGTGTGCCGGACGATGCGACTCTCAATGGTAGCGGTGCGAACGTACCGGCCCTTGATCTCCGGGCGAACGAAAGCCCTGCCAAGCAACGTTGCCAAGGCCGTTAGGATGGCGTGCTGGGTGACGGTGGGCGAAGGGAAGGTGAGAAACTCCGCGACGACTTCCTCGTGCTGCCAGGATGCCAGCGGACTGGGATCGATGCCCTTGGCCAGCGCCCAAGCCCGGCTTCCCTCGGCCCTTAGCTGGGCCTGGATGGAGCCTGCCGGCAGGGCGGCCAGTTGCCCCAAGGTGTGCAACCCGAAGTGGTGCAACCGGGTCTTGTTTTGCCACGACAGAGGCAGCAGGTCTATGGAAAACTCCTTCAGGAACCCGGCCACGTCATCCGGCGCTTTGCTGGCCCGTCCGCCACTGCTGGTTACCGCGGCGACGTAGGCCGGGAATTTCCCCGTGGCCACGCCGATACGGGGATTGAACTGGTGAGGCACCGCTTGGAGCAAGGATGTTATGAGCCTGGCTTCGCCACCATACATGGCTTCCAGCCCATCCAACCCCACGTAGGCGCAGCCCAAATCAGCCTTTTCCACCAGGGGGCTCCTTCCCTCCAGAGAAGTGAGCATCTCGGTGAAAACCGAGTCGTAATAGGGCTCGTCGGCGCGGAGCAAAACTGTATCCTTGCTCCGGGACACGGCTTCTTGGAGGGACATCCCGGCGGTAACTCCCCGAGCCTCTGGAGAACTGTCCAAGACTACCTGCTTGGAGCCGAAGCTCTCGGTAATAACCACCGGCCGCCCCAGCAGCGCCGGGTCCCGGCGCTGCTCCGCTTTCACCGGAAGGTGGGTGATAAGTACGCAAGCGATGTTCATGTTAGGGGTGGGAAATCCCCCCTGGCCCCCCTTTACGAAAGGGGGGAAGCAGGGTTACCTCTACGAAATGGGGAGATGGGCGCGTTCGTTCTGGAAGAGCATTAGCGATCAGATTCACTAGCTCATCGAGTTCTTGGATTACCTGTGTGTTGCTAAAACGCAGCACTTTTAGCCCCGCGCCCGCCAGGTACGCATCTCGCCTTGCATCATTCTCCCCATGCTCTAATTCCAGATGTTGCAGTCCATCTAATTCCACCACCAACTTTGCTTTAGGCGCGTAAAAGTCCAAAATGTATGCACCAATGGGCTTCTGCCGGTAAAACTGAACGCCTTGAATCTGCCTCCCGCGCAATCGCGGCCACAACATCTGCTCGCTACGGGTCATCCCGCTACGCAAGCCACGCGCCACTTGCTTTAAGTTGTGGTCGTATCTAAGCACCGGCACCAAACCTCTTTATAGCCCCCCTTTCGTAAAGGGAGGTTGGGGGGATTTCCTCCACAGCAACCAACTATCTGACCTCTTCGTAACCCCTGACGGCTGACGGCTGAAAGCTCGGCCCCACCTCAGCCGGGCTAGCATTATATAGAACACATGTACTACTAAACAATAACCCACGGTCAGCCGCAGCCGATTCAAGTTATAATAGTTGCTAAGGAATGCCTTGATGTTCTCCACGTTCACACGTTGGTTATTGCAGAGGCTGCCACGGACAGGCCTGTTCCTGACGCTGTGGCTTATGGCGGCGCTGGCCGTTATCGCGCTGCAATCTCCACCGGCGGCCTTGGCCCAGGACTCCGGTGGAGAGGTCACCGTGGTCAAGGACCGATGGGTCGTTCAATTCCCCGGCCTGATCGCCTTCGATCTAACCGCCCAGTCACAGCAGCAGATCGTTGAGGTGCGGCTGCGTTACCGTACGGTGGGCAACCGCGTTTGGTCATACGCCTACCCCGCTTTCGAACCTGGGCAGAGGGTGACCGCCACTTTCAACCTTAGTGCTGTTGGCGGAGATGTTCTACCTCTAGACGCTCAGCTTGAGTACTATTACGTGATCCGCGACGATCAGGGCGGCGTATATGAAACCCCGGCCAAATCTCTGGAGTACACCGACACCCGCTTCCAGTGGCAGCAGGCCCAGGCCGGACCCTTGATATTGATGTATCACGATATTCCCCGGTCCAAGGTCGCCGAAGTTACCAGCCAGGTAGAGGTCGAACTGCGTCGGCTCGCCTCAATGCTTCGTTTGGACACCTCCCGTCCCATCAAAGGCATCATCTATAACGAAAGGTCGGCAGCCATAGACGCCTTTCCCCACCAGAGCCGTACGATCACTGACCAGCATGTATTTGAAGGGTTTGCTTTCCCGGAACGCGGCTTATTTGTCGGCTTGGGGATGTCGCCCAGGCTCATCGTCCACGAGTCGGCCCACGTGATGCTTCACCAGACCTTGAGAGGTGGAGTCGCCAGGATGCCCGCATGGCTGGATGAGGGGTTCGCCAGCTACATGGAACCAGGCGCAAACCCCTATAGCGGCCAGAGCCTCAGCGCGATGAGCGTGCCCCTCACGTCCATGACGGCGGTTCACGGAACTCCCCGGGACATTCGGGACTTCTACCTGAAAGCGGAAAGCGTGGTCGCGTTTCTTATTGAAGAGCACGGGGAAGACCGGTTCCGAAGCCTCTTGGACCGGCTCCGGGAAGGCCGCGCGGTGGATGAAGGGTTGAGATTGACCTACGGATTCGATGCCGCCGGACTTGAAGAACTCTGGTCCGCCGACTCTCGGGGCCGCCACGCTCCGGCTAGAGTATCCAGCCCCAGACCATCGCCGTTCATTTATTTCGACGTGTGGCTCATCGGATTGTTGGCCCTGGTAGCCCTGACGTCCGTGCTGCTCCGATACACGGTTGGCAAGTTTCGATCAAATTTGGACCCCGAGGAAGGGTTGCAGCCCTGGGAGGACCCGGACGTATTGGACCGGGAACGAGATCGGGACGACCCTTTCTAGGCTTCAAGTTTCACGCGAACTTCACGATAGAGAAACTTTCTGCTATGCTCCGGCCCACTACAGCCAAGAATTCAGAGAGCAGCCACACCCACCGGCAATCCCGCACTTGACGGGAAGATCTGACAGATGATTAGCAGCGAGAATCAACAACTTCAACAAGACTTGCGTTCCGGAAGGGACGCTGTCTTGGCGGCTGTCGAAGGGGTATCTGAGACGGAAGCACATCAGATCCCCGAGCCCGGAGAGTGGGCCGTGGTCCAGTTGCTGGCCCATATCACCGAGCTTCAGCCATTCTGGATCTCCAAAGCCGTTTTGATCACCCAAGTGGACGACCCTCAGATCACCCGGACGGCCGTGGAGAACGACGAGCGCCTGGCCGCGGTGACGGACCGTTCCCAGGACGATCTGGCCGGCCTTATCCAGCAGATGAACGCCGTCAACGACTAGGTGATCGATGTCGTGGGCGCGATCGATCCAGCGAAATTGGACCGGCCCGGCCACCGGGAAGATAACCCCATGACTGCCGCCGGTGTCATACAGTACACAGCCCGCCACGTGCGGCTCCACGCGGACCAGATAATCGAGTCGCTGAGACTGATTCGCCAGACCTGCTAGGATCTCGAGCCCGCTAAAACGGACCCTAAACAGTAGCGAAATAGGTAACCGGACTTGTGATGGCAACCAAAGAAGATTATCATTTCCGTACGGTTTAACAGACAGAATTGCCCGTGCCAGATCGACATCTGCCGGCTCTGGCTCCGTCATATTATTCATAAATTAGGAAAGGTATAGACGAACTTCTATGAAACCGATGATTTTAATCAGCGCCCTGACTACAGTACTATTCTTAATAGCCTGCAGTGCCCCGGCGGCTCCCGCGCCTACCCCCGCGCCAACTTCCGCGCCGGTAGCCCAACCAACCGCCCAATCTTCTAGTTCTAGCAATGCTTCATCGGCAAATCAAAGTAAGCAAAGCGCCGGGAGTTCCAAGAAATACGCCGCCCCTCCGCAGATGAGCATTGACTCGTCGGCCGGATATACGGCAAAGATCAAGACCAACAAAGGCAACATCGTTATAGAGCTATTTCCGGCGTCCGCCCCCAAGACGGTGAATAACTTCGTCTTTCTGGCCAACGAGGGTTTTTATAATGGGATCATATTTCATAGGGTGATTCCAAACTTCATGATTCAAGGCGGCGACCCCACCGGAACGGGCACCTCCGGACCGGGATATAATTTCGAGGACGAGATAGACCCTAAATTGGGATTTGAGAAGCCGGGTATTCTCGCCATGGCCAATTCCGGCCCCAACACCAACGGCAGCCAGTTCTTTATCACGACGGCTTCCACTCCCCATTTAAACGGTAATCACACCATATTCGGGAAGGTGCTTGAAGGCCAGGATGTTGCGGATACCATCTCTACCGTGCCGGCGGGCCGGGGCAACAAGCCGAATCAGCCTGTCGTCATCCAAGGGATCGGGATCGAGATAACCAAGAAATAACGGCTCACAACAGATGAGGGCCCCGGTTTTCCAACGGGAGCGGCAACCGGCCCTCCGATACTGGTACAACAGTTAAACGTCGCCGCCGATATTCGATCTGTCGGTCCGCGAGGAGACATAAGTGCCTGAAATCGAAGCCGAATTGACTCGTCTGGGATATACCCTGCCCCCGCCTCCTGCTCCAGTGGGGAACTATCTCCCGGTCACACGAAGCGGAAACATCATGTGGATGGCCGGAGTTGGTTCTAGAACGGCCGATGGCCCGCGTATCTCTGGCAAACTGGGGAACGATCTGACGGTGGAGCAAGGATACGAAGCCGCCCGATGGTGCGCCCTCAACCTGCTGGCCCGAATGAAAGATGAACTGGGAGACCTGGACGGGGT
>CATMOE010000093.1:0-10302 GCA_950072105.1 uncultured Dehalococcoidia bacterium | reverse complement strand
ACCAGGAGTCCAAACCCACCACCACTCTCATGTTTTTCTCCCCTTAAAAGTGTCCCATTATCGCTGAACGCCTACAGCGAGATCGGGGAAGGGACCGCATTTCAAGTGTTCCTCCCATGTTCTTCCCCAGAAGCCTTAGTGATTCCTGAAGATCAGGCAAGTGAGGCTCCACCCAGCGGCAATGAAACTATACTTTTGGTGGAAGACGAGCCGATGATTAGGTCAATGTGCTCCAGAGTGCTTGCCGATAACGGTTACAACGCTCTGGAGGCGTCTAACGGGGAAGAAGCGCTGCGGTTGACCGAGAGTCATCCCGTTGGGATGATCGATCTTTTGGTAACCGATGTCGTGATGCCGCGCATGGGCGGGATAGAACTGGCGCGTTGCCTCCGTGAATCACGCCCGGAAATAAAAATCTTGATAACGTCGGGCTATACCGAGGAAAATCCGATAATCGGAGACCCTTCCAACGCCAGCCTGCCTTATCTGCAGAAGCCCTTCATGCCATCGGACCTATTGCGGAAGGTTCGCGAGGTGTTGAACTGAAGCGGACGCGATCGACCAGACACGTTTGAGTCGAGATCAGGAGGCAGGAATGCCGACTGATCTCCGACGGGAAAGAAAGAACCGACGAGATTAGACTAATCATCTCGTCGGTTCTTTGTACGGTTCGTAATGGTGGGCGGTAGTGGACTCGAACCACTGACCTCTTGCGTGTCGAGCAAGTACTCTAACCAGCTGAGCTAACCGCCCCTCAATCGCAGTCTATCAAGCACCTATTAGGGCGTCAAGGCGGCATACGTTCCGTCTTGTGTGAACGCGAGCGCTCGGCCTATAATCTCCCCGCGGCTCCGATGGCTGACTGGCATTGGACCGAGACCCGCACCCAATCTTCAAAAGGAGCTTAATTGGCTATGGCTGACTATCTTTACATTGTTCAAATGGACATCCCCGCCGACAAGGAGGCGGATTTCAACCGCATCTACGACACCCAGCACGTGCCCAACATACTGACCGTTCCGGGCGTGGAATCGTGTACTCGCTTCAAGTTGGAGTCTGCAGATGTGGACGGGATACCCACGTACCTTGCCCTTTATGCGATCGATTCGCCGGATATCCCCCAGTCGGCTGCCTGGATTGCTGAGTCGGATAAGGGAGATTGGGCAAGTCAGATCCGCCCCCACACTTCAAACCGCACCCACTTGATCTTCAAAAAGGTCGGCTAGCGGCGTCGAATTCCCGCCGCCCCGAATGGTATACTAACCCGGCTCGTGGATCGTCCCACGGAACGGGGAGACTTCCACGCTAACGGTCGTACGGTACCCCCGGTAAAAGTAGACACCGCACGGCCATATAACTGGAGGAAGTGAATGGTAGTCGCCGCTGACACCGTCCAGATGGACCCCAAGAGTCTGGATAGGGTGGAAGACCTGTTCCAGGAGCAGATCCAACAGGGGATCCATCCTGGCTCGGCGCTGGCGGTGTACCGGCACGGTAAACCCGTTCTGGATCTCTTTGGCGGCGAGGCCGACGCTGATGCGGGTCTCCCCGTGTCCAGCGACACCATGTTCATCCTGTATTCCTCCACCAAACCCTTGGCTGCTGCCTGCATCCACATTCTTTGGGAACGGGGGCAACTTGGATGGGACGACCCGGTTGCCGAATATTGGCCCGGATTTGCCAAGAAAGGCAAGGGCGACGTTACTATCAGACATGTTCTGACCCATCAGGGAGGCTTTCCGGAGACCCCGCCAGAACTAACCTGGGACAAATGGCAGGACTGGGACAAAGTGGTTCAGGCGATGGAGGAGATCAAGCCCGACTATCCGGCGGGCAAGGTACTGGCGTATCACCCTAGAAACTTCGGCTGGGTCATTGGGGAGCTGGTTGCCCGGATCGATGGGCGTCCCTTCCGCCAGTTTCTGCGGGAAGAAGTGACCGGCCGGCTGGATATGAACGACACCTACGTAGGTCTGCCGGCGGAGTTGGAGGGTCGAGTCTCCAAGGAACATACCACCGACGATTGCGACCATCCCTTCCAGGTTTCCATGTATAACAAGCCGGAGGTGCATCAAGCCGTGCATCCGGCGGGCGGCGGAATCGCCACGGCCCGCGACATCGCCCGGTTTTACGCCATGATGGAAGGTGGAGGCTCGCTGGATGGAGTGAAGATATTCGCGCCGGAGACGGTGGCTGAGGTTACATCGCTGCAAGTCGAAGGGATGGACCTAACCAACGAACGGCGAACCAAGCGTTCCTTGGGTTTCTCCCTGGGCGACCCCCGTATGGGTTCCTCAGTAACCGAGGATGTGCGCACCTTCGGCCACGGAGGGGCGGGGACTTCGGTGGGTTGGGCCGACCCGGATTCGGGATTGGCGATGGCGTACATCACTAACGGCTATCGCGAAGACGGATCCAACCTTCCGCGGCTGGCGGCCATGTCCCAAGCGGTGCGTGACGCCTGCCGCTGATTCTTTCTGAACTAGGCGCCCCAACCGGGTCCGCTGCCGCCACCTCAATCAGCCCGCCGCCATTCCGGCAGCCTCTCGTCATTCCGGTAGATTCCCGTCTTTCCGGTAGATTCCCGTCTTTCCGGCGCAGGCCGGAATCCAGAAAGTTTCCCCAGAACGGCTTATCTGGACACCGGCCTTCGCCGGTTAGACGGTTTAAGGCTCTAGACATCCCATTTGGGTCAACGGACTCGTTAAGGGGTGGTAGTTAGCCCAACGGCGTCGATCCCCACCTTGGACGCGTCTTCATCCTGCTGGGCAGTGCCGCCGCTGCCGCCGACCGCCCCGACAATCTCGCCGTTCTTGAAGACCGGCAGTGCGCCTTGGCCGGGGATCATGTGGCCCCCTTCCATCGCCATCAGGCCTCTGAACACCGGCGCCATCGCGTTCTCTGTCAGGTCGCCGCTGGGACGTTCGAAGCAGGCGGAAGATAGCGCTTTCGCACGTGATATCGCCGGCGTCCTCCAGGACGCGCCATCGGTGCGGAACATGCCGAGTAGGTCGCCCCGGGGGTCAACCACGGAAACGCTCATCTTGGCGCCCATCTCAAGCACTTTAGCCTTGGCCGCAGCGAGAATTATGTCCGTCTCGGCCATCGTCAACGTTGCCATTTATTACCTCCATCTGTCGTTGAGCTTGATTTTGCGTACTAAGAATATACGGGCTGCATTGTAGGCTAGAATCCCCGGCTTGGATACTACCCCTCTCCGGTCCAGCGGCTGGGCAAGTCCATCAAGCTTTCAAACCCTAGCTCGGCGCACAAGGCCTGATACTCTAGCTTGGGAACGCCTTCCCAACGTAGTTGTTCCAGGGTTTCCGCCAAGGGCACGTCTAACCGGAGCGTAGCCAGCCGTTTGTAAAGCACGGCATCCTCACGGTGCTCCGCCAAGCTGGCTGCCACGGCTTGGGCGCCCCGGGGCCGGACCTCCCATTGTTCCCAATCATCAGGGATGTTTTCCAGGTGGCCGTACCGGTCCAACATCTGGGCCGCAGTTTTGGCCCCCCATCTGGGCACGCCGGGAATCCCGTCGGCGGCATCTCCAACTAAAGCCAGATAATCGGGGATAGACGCGGGAGGCACTCCGAATTTCTCCCGCACGCCGGCGTCGTCCAAAGTAACTTTCCGTCGCCTGTCGAGACAGACAACCTGGGAGCCGCGCACCATTTGAGTTAGGTCCTTGTCCGGGGAGCAGATCACAACCTGCTCCACGTTCGGGGCGTCCCGCCATTTTTCCGCGGCGGTTGCCAAGGCATCGTCGGCTTCAAACTCCACCATGGGCCAAACAACAACACCCAAGGCGGCGACGGCTCGTTCTGCCAGATCGAATTGGCTCATTAGATCTTCGGGCGTGCCGGCGCCGGTTTTGTAGCCGTCAAACATGTCATTCCGAAAGGACTCGACCACGTGGTCGAAGGCACAGGCCACGTGGGTAACACCGTCTTCCCGGAGTAGCATCAGCATGGTTTGGATGATTCCTCGGACCGCGCTGACCGGCCGTCCATCGGGCGCGGCTACCGGAGGCATGGCGAAATGCGCACGGAAAAGCTCGTAAGTTCCGTCTACAAGGTGGATGTTCATGGCGCCTGCTTATTTTCCTTAAGTTACAAGTGGCAGCGAGTTTGGGGCTTGGATTGGCAGTGTATTCTTGAGGCAATACGGTGTCAACGATCCGAGGCCCGAGGATGGGATGCGCGGGACGAACGCCGGTTAAGGAAAATCCTTGGCGATCAAGTCTAGGGTATCCTGGCCGGGTGCGATGCCGATCAACGTAATCTCACCCTTCAACTCAAGAAGTACCGACCGGCCGGGCGTGTGCCAAACCGCCATGTTTCCGTCCTCTTCATGGCTTTCCCATCGTTGGGCCCGACCGGTAAATTCCTTATAAGCCTCAAAGAACTCACGAGCATCGATGATTGTGTCCCACACGATCACCACGACGAACAGGCGGCGTCCGGAATCGTCTCTTAGCAGCCGAAAACGGTCTCCTCCCCAGCCGCTGGCGGCCTTCACGGCTTGTGGACGGGGCAAACTGGATTCCAAGTAAGTGCGCAGAAGAAACTCGCCCAGGACATCCTCCATAACCAATTCCCAGTCTTCCTGGATCGCCGGACCTCCGGGAGGCAGTGACACCGGTATAGGGTTCTCTCCCGACTTGTATTTCGCCGGATGCAATATCTGCTCGGTGGAAACTGGAGGCCGAGAGTAGATCTGGTTCACCTGACGCCAGATGCCGGGCGCCTGCTGAACCGAAGACACGAACTCAGCGCCCGCTTGGTAGGGGGAAAGCAGGGTTTTCTGAATCACCGGCGGGGCGCTTTGAAACACCTGTACCTCCGAATCTTCCGCCTTTGGCAGCAGGTCCAACATTTCGGCCATACTCAGATTGGCGGCAGCGTATAGGCCTGAAGCCACGGTGGCGTCGCCCTCAAGCAGAGCTGTCATCGCCAATTCCCGGTCTTGATTGGTTTCCGATTCTTCCACCAGTCGCCGGGCATCGAATCGTTGCTGCTGCAAAGCATGGACCAACTCGTGAGCCATGGTCAATTTCCCGGCGGTGTCCAGGGGTAGGGTTTCAGCGACTACGAGTAGTTCGTCAGTCTCCAGATTAAACAATCCCAGGACCTGCTCCCCCAGCAGATCCAGGAACAAATCATAAAGCTCCACTGACGGGTCCAGGAGTCCCAGGAGCCAATACAACTCCTGAAGACGCGCCAATTCGTCCTGGTCTTCGGCGTCGATGATTGCGGCCAGGTATTCGGTTAACTCCGGGCGAGTGATTAACTGCGGCGCTAACGGCTCCAGGAAAGTGAGACCACGGGTCTCAGCCACTCCCACCGATATTTTCTGGACGATTCGGGTCAATCGAGGATCGGCCGTCCGCGCTTCTGTAGAACCTATAGCCGCCGGAGCGACCGGATCGCTATGGACAGGCCGGTTCGTGGGTTCAGGAGCAGGTGTAGCCGGTTGCGTCGCCGCAGGCTCTGCGGGGCTAGCTAGTTTCTCCGGCGTAGGTTCGGTTGCGCCGGAGGAGTAAACAGTGCGGGACGGACTGGGTAGGAGATTAGCGGTGGGGGTAGGGATCGCGGTGAGGGTGGGAAGGCGCGTGGGCGTAGCCGTATCAATGGAGCCGGACGTGTTGGAGCAGGCCAGTGACACCAGTAAGCCGGTCAGGATCAGCGCCGACGCCAAAATCGTTCCCGGCATCAATCTTAGGACGAGGCCATAGTGACAGAGATCGGTCAATTGACGTCCTTCATACAAGTCTCAATGGACAATGTAGCACGGGAAAGCCAATCACGTAGGGACAACTATCTGCTAAGGACCGGATCTGCTTAACACAAGAATCCGGCTCGGCTAGAGGACGTTCCAACAAGAGAATCGTCCGGGCCGGACACAGCCGGCGGCTAACGAGGAAAAGCGAGGACCGGGGCGGTCAAGGTGGGGCCATCAACGGTAAAGCTACCCGATGTGGCATCCGTCAGGATGTCCAGCAAGGACCTGGCATCGTACGTGGCAACGTTTTCCAGAGTCAACTGGCTGGCGCTGGATCCCGGACCGATGACTTTGAAGGAAACTACCGCCAGCGGGCCGTCGCCGTTGATCCCGTCAGTGTCTATGAGCCCTGCCCACAGACGGCCTGGCACGCGCACTCCGAAGTCGAACAAGGAGTTCTGAGCCAAACCGCCTGCTTCAACATCTGACACCTCTAGAACGGTTGGGTCGTAGGTCAAAACGAATTCCAGGCTTCCCACGTTTTTCGCGCCGGTGAGATAGATCGGCACGTTGACCGTTGAAGGTAACACCACGGGATCTGCTAGCTGCGGAGACAGCGTTGGGACTGCCGTGGGTGACCTAGTCGCGATCACCTTAGGCGGCGATGTGGGGATCGGAGTCGAGGCCTCGTCCGGGGTTGCCGTGGGTTCAAGAATCACTGAAGGAGCCGGGCCGGCCTCGGCAGTGTCACTCCTCAGAACGACTAAAAAGAGAGTGCCAACGACTACCACCAATAAGACCGTTGCCGCGCCAACGGCCCATTTCCAATGGTCCGACAGAGCGAATAATCCCATTTCCAGCCAAAATCTCATGTTTGCTTCCTAGCCTTGACGGGCCATCGCCAGAAGTTGGCGGGCGTCGTCAGGTGTAACGTGGCCGTCCTTGTTTATGTCCATGACCAGGTCTTCTTCGGCTAATCCAACGAACATACGCAAGGCGATGAGCGCGTCCAATGCGGTAATGTTGCCGTCGCCGTTACCGTCTCCGGCTATCGGGTTGTCGACAGCCAATTTCCCCGGAACGAGATTGATGGTCCTGATCCGGTCGCGGGAGTCTCCTATATTGGAACCGGTGACCGTGATGGGACTGGAACTGCCGCTTGGCCCGATGACTCTGAACTCTACGACCGCAGCCGAACCGTCGCCATTCACGCCCCTGGCCGCGGTGGTTCCAAAGCGGATGACACCCGGAGTCTCGGCGTTGTAGCTAAATGCTGTCGTTGAAGTTCGAGAACCTTGGTAAACATTCACGACCTCAACGATGGACGGGTTGTAGTTCAGAATGAATTCCAGCCTGCTGAGATCTCCGGCTTTTTCCAAGCGGACCGGGACTAGCACGGTCGTCCCCTGCCGAGCGGTCCTAGACTCTACGGTCAGGATAGCCTCGGCCGGGATGGCCACGGGTACGGTTGTCGCCGCCGGTACTGGTGTGGCAACTGGCGCCGGTGTTGGTTGGGGTGTGGCCGTTGGCACCGGCGTTGGTGTAGCCGTAGGAACAGGCTTAAGCTCCAATGGCGGCGGGATCGGTATTCCCCCTCTGGTCAAAACGACTTGGTAAGTTCCCACCGGGTCGGAGGCTTGGTCCGCGGCCGAGATCACCAGAACGTAGGCGCCCGTGGCCGGGGCAGTCCACCGCAGGCTTGTGCCGGAACCGTAATTGGATTTACTAAAGCCGGTAGCGTAGTTGACCACCTCGAACCGCACTGCCGTGGCCGTGCCTAGATTGACCAGCAATGTATAAGTCTCGTCCCTCTCGGCGGGGAAAGAGAAATAGTCGTAGTCGTCGGCGGGACTGACTGCTCCGGCGATAGCATTGCCGAAGCCTATCTGGGTTGCCCACGTGGGTATGTCCGGATGCCGGTCCTCAAGATTGAATTCGGACCTGATCGTCAGCGAGTAGGTTCCGATGGGGTTGGCCAGCCGTGGCGATCTGGAGATCACGACGTAATACGTCTCGGTGTCCGTGGATATCCAAGTGACGTCCGAACCCTCGCCGTAGTTACTGGCGATCAGATCGGGTCCGGGGTCTTTTTCTTGCACCGTTAGGGATACCCCTGACGTGGTACCGTAGTCCAATTCGAAGGTGTATTTCACGCCCCTTCGGCCCTGGAAAGAGAAGTAGTCCACGTCGTCGATCGGGCTTATCGCGCCGGCCACGGCGTTACCAAAGCCGGTCTGCGTGGCCCCTCCCGCGGTTTCGGCGTGGCGGTCGCTGAGAGACGTGTCAGCTTCGACTTTGATGGTGTAGGTGCCGATGCCCTCTATGAGTTGGGCGGGAGCGCTGATGACGATATAGTAGGTTCCGGGGTCCGGCGCGATCCATTCCAGATCCTTGGATATGCCATCGCTGGCCGCCAGGATGGCGCCGTCCGGGTCTTCGACGACGATTGATATGCCTTTGACGTTGCCCAACTCAACTTGGATGCCATATTTGACGCCGCGTTCGGCCGAGAATGAGAAGTAATCCAGGTCTCCCGGTGGGCTGACCGCGCCGGCCGTGGCGTTGCCGAAGTTAACGGGGGTGGCGTCGTTGCGGGTTTCACTGTGGCGGTCCAGTAGGATATTGTCCGCTTCTAGTTTAACGGTATAGGTGCCGATGGGGCTTGCTACTTGGCTGGGGGCGGACACGGAAATGAAGTAATTGCCGTCGTTGGGCGCGACCCATTCCAGTGTGGAACCCAAGCCACCGTTGGATGCTTCGATCCTGGAATCGGAGTTGGTGATCGATAGGTTCACGGCCACGGCGCTGCCCAATGCTGACTCAACGGTATAGCTCACACCCCGTTTAGCCAAGAATCCGAAGAAATCCTGGTCGTTGGCCGGGCTGATGGCGCCGGCCAACGCGCTTCCGAAATTTATACCAGTCGCATCGTCGGGGCTGCCGCTGTGACGGTCTATCAACGAGTTATCGGCGACGACACGCAGGTTGTACGATCCGACACCGTTACGAACCTGGGCCGACGCGGAAAGAACGATGTAGTAGGTCCCGTCGGCCGGGGCCAGCCAATCGAGGCTTGTGCCAATGCCGCTGTTGGAGGCATCCGTGCCTACCACGGGTTTGTGTACTGCGATCTCTACGGCTTCAGCGGTTCCAGGCTCGATCACGATCCTGTACATGACCCCTCTTTTCGTCTGAAAAGAGAAGAAATCTAGATCGTCAGCCGGGCTGATCGCCCCTTGATGGGCGTTGCCAAAGCTGATGGCGGTGGCGTCTTCACGCCGTTCCGCGTGCCGGTCGACCAGAGAGGTGTCGGCAGTGACCTTGATGGCGTAGGTTCCCACGGGTTCCCTCACGCGGCTGGTGCCCGACACGACCACGTGGTAAAGGCGGGTGGCCGGAGCGACCCAATCCAGAGAGATGCCGATGCCGTCGTTTGAGAGTTCGAGTTCTCCTACCGAAGTGAGCACAGAGATGGTTAGGCCGGTCGCCGTTCCCAGTTCAGCATCTACCGTATATTTAACGCCACGGCTTGCCTGGAAGGAGAAGAAGTCTTCATCATCTCCGCCATGTACCCCTACGTCGATGTCGGGCTGATTGGTCCAGGGGCTGATCGCTCCCTGGTATTGGTTCCCGAAGGCCATCGGAGTGGACGCGGACCGGATATCACTGTGGCGGTCCAGAAGAGAGGTATCGGCGCTGATCCTCAAGGTATAAGTTCCCAGAAAAACCTGCCCAGTCAGGTAATCCCAATTCGCGGACACTTCGATGAAGTAGGTCTCGTTCGTTCGTGCTATCCAATCGACCAGCCGCTGTCCGGTCCTCTCGTAGGCGAACTGGCCTGGCGAGCTGCCGATGCCACGGGTGATGGAGTTGACCACTTGGAGATTCGCTGATTCTACGGTCCCCATATCCAACATGAACGTGTATCGAACGCCCCGTTGGGCCTGGAAGGAGAAATAGTCCACGTCGATCCCGGTGTTGGAGGCGTCGATATTGCCCGAAACTTGCCCGCCCGAGGTGCTGATGGGGGTTGCCTCATTGCGATAGTCGCCGTGGTCGTCGGCGGCTTGGACTGGAGGCGCGGAAGCCAATTGAAGCAAACCGGTAGCCGACAGGAAAATCGCTACCAGGAAGATTGTTAGTGCCGCACTGAGCGGCGTCGCCAGGTTCCGCATCTACACACTCCCCAACCGCCACCACCGGGCGTTGGCCTGCTCAATTACGACGGTGAAATTTCCGGGTAAGTTGCCCGGCGTACCACCGTACGGAGCTGAATTTGAAAGAGTCTACTGGTTCAGGTCAATTTCGTGGAAAGGCCACTAAATGATTGTAGTATCCGGAATTAGAATTTTTCAATTGATTAGGATACAGATAAAGAGCATTTTGGGATACTCCGGAAGGTTTGCTTGTAGCGGTTGGGGGATGCGTCCAGGGGAAAAGGGTTAATCCGAACAGCAATGAAGGTGGTTCGATAGGCTCACCACGAACGGGGGACACTTCATTAGTGCCCGGAGAACGTTAGTACCCGGAGAACGTTAGTACCCGGAGAACGTTAGTACCCGGAGAACGTTAGTACCG
>CATMOE010000092.1:0-10607 GCA_950072105.1 uncultured Dehalococcoidia bacterium | reverse complement strand
AATGGTGCAACATGAGTGGGCGGTGGGCGGTACGCAGCCTCACCGCATCCCCGAACGCTCAATCCAGTTTTTTGTGTGTCTAATATCAATATGACTACCGTGTCCTACATGCCGCCCGAGCAAGCCATGGGCGGAGAGGTAACGCCCCGGTCCGACCTGTACTCCTTGGGGGCCATGCTCTACGAGATGGTGACGGGCAGACCTCCCTTCCTGGGAGACGATTCGGTAGCAATCATCGGCCAGCACATCAACACCCCGCCGGTAGCCCCCACCTGGCACAACGGGCAGTGTCCACGGGCCTTGGATGCCCTCATCCTGCGGTTACTCGCCAAGGACCCGTCCGAACGCCCCGAGTCGGCCACCGACGTACTGTCCGCCCTAGACGCCATAGACCTGGCAGACGCGGACGTAGGGGCGCATGGCCATGCGCCCCTACGGGACAACGAAGCCCACGCCGTGGACAGCCTGGCCGGGGGCGTTTTCGTCGGGCGGCAACAGGAGATGGGCGATCTAAAAGCCGCGTTGGAAGACGCTCTTTCTGGCCGGGGTCGTTTGCTGACCCTGGTTGGTGAACCGGGTATCGGGAAATCCCGAACCGCCCAGGAGTTAGCAACCTACGCTGGACTGCGCCATGCCCAGGTTTTGTGGGGCCGCTGCTACGAAGGAGAGGGCGCGCCTCCCTACTGGCCTTGGGTCCAGGCGATCCGGTCCTATGTGCGGGACAAAGACCCGGAGGAGCTGAGATCGGAGATGGGCGCCGGAGCGGCGAACATCGCCGGGATAGTGTCCGACGTCTCGGAAAAACTGCCAGGTCTAGCGGCGCCGCCGGAATTGGAACCGGAGCAAGCCCGGTTCAGATTATTCGACTCCATGACCGCCTTTCTGAAAAGCGCCTCGCAACGCCAACCTTTGGTGTTGGTGCTGGACGATCTTCACTGGGCGGACCATCCATCGCTGCTGTTGTTGGAGTTTGTGGCTCGTGAGCTACCTGGCAGCCGTCTTTTGGTCATTGGGACCTATCGGGATATGGAACTGTCCCGTAGGCATCCCCTTTCCCTGACCTTGGGAGAGCTGAACCGGGATAGGCTATTCCAGCGGGTGTTGTTAAGGGGACTGACTCAGGAAGACGTGGGCCGGTTCATCGAGTTGGTCTCGGGCATCGCACCACCCCAGGGCATGGTGGAAGCGGTGCATCGGCAGACCGAAGGAAACCCACTGTTCGTCACCGAAGTGGTGCGGCTGCTGGTGCAGGAAGGGGAACTGACCCCGGAGAAGGCCGGTCAGCGGGATTCTTGGAGCGTCCGCATCCCCGAAGGCGTGAGAGAGGTCATTGGACGGCGGCTGGACCGGTTGTCGGAGCGTTGCAACGAAACCCTGACCATTGCGTCGGTCATTGGCCGGGAATTCACTCTGGAACACCTACGGCCCTTAATCGAAGACGTAAGTGACGACCGGCTGCTGGAGGTGCTGGAGGAGGCGCTGGCGTCGCGGGTCATCGAAGAGATGACAAGCACGGTGGGGCGCTATCAGTTCACCCATGCCCTGATTAAGGAGACCCTGGCCGGGGAACTGTCCACCACCAGGAAGGTGCGGCTTCACGCCCGAATCGCCGAATCCCTTGAAGAGGCTTATGGCGAGGAGGCCGAATGCCATGCCGCAGAGCTGGCTTTCCACTTTGCCGAAGCCCAAACCGTTTTAGGGTCAGACCGGCTGGTCCGGTATTCGTTGCTGGCAGGGGACCGTGCCCTGGCCGCGTTTGCCTGGGAAGAGGCGCAGACTCATTTCCAGCGGGGGCTGACGGCCAAAGGCGTCGCGCTGACCGGTTCTGAGCCTGCGGCGGATAAAGAGGCCGCAGCCCTATTGTTTGGGCAAGGGCGCGCCATGTTGTCCACCGTCGACAGGCTTGAATTTCATGAACCGGTGGTTTCTTTGAGGCGGGCTTTCGACTACTTCGTTGCCGCTGGGGATGTGGAGAAGGCTGTATCCGTTGCGGAATACCCATACGAATCGGTTTCTGGTGGTGACACCGGGATTTCCAACTTGATTTCCCGAGCCTTATCCCTGGTGCCACCCGATTCCCACGCTGCGGGCCGGCTGCTCTTCCGCTATGGTTACGTCTTGGGCTTGGAGGCAGGCGATTTCAACGGCGCTCAGAAGGCGGTAGAAGCGGCATTGGCCATCGCGGAGCGGGAGGGAGATCTAGGCCTAGAGATGAGAATCTTGGCCGATGCCGCCAGGGTCGACCGGTACAATCTCAATTTTGACGAATGGCTTAAGAAAAGCCAGCGGGCTTTGGAGCTAGCCACGGCGTCCGATGACCTCATGGTCCAAGTAAGGGCCAAAGGTGACATTACGTTAGCCCTTTATTGCAAAGGGGACCTGGAGGGCGCCCAGCAACATGCCGCCGCCATGCTAATTGGGTCGGAACGGCTCCGCGGCGGGAACTCCCAGGCCATGGCGTTTCACTACAACATGATCGTGCACCATTCGATGGGGGACTGGCAGAACGCTCGGCACCTCGGTGAACGAGGCTTAGCGGTATCTCCGGGATTTTCTGGACTTCTCGACCGCTTTACGGCACTGGAGCGCGAGCTAGGGAACATCGACCAAGGAGACCATTACCTGGGTGAACTTTTGGATTTTATGGGCTCCGCCCCTACGGCCCACTCGTTCGCCGCCTTGATTATTCCCTACGTAGCCCGCATTACCGGCGACGTTGGCCGGGTTCCGATAGCTCAGAGAGCAGGGGAAGCCGTTCTATCAGACTCAACTGCTGCCCCGGTAATAACCCATGCGATCCGAATCAGTCTGGCACTAATGGCTGTAAACCGGCAAGATGCTAAGACCGCTGCAGATCTGTACGATTTCCTAGAACCCGGGCATCGGGGGATGCCGGTTCAAGGCATAATGTGCTTCGAGAGGCTGCTGGGCCTTCTCGCCCACACAATCGGCGACTTGGACCAAGCGGCGGCCCACTTTGAAGACGCTTTGTCGTTCTGCCGCGCTGGTTACCGCGTCGAACTGGCCTGGACTTGCTGCGACTATGCTGACACCCTCCTCCAGCGTAACGGTGAGGGGGACCGGGCCAAGGCCATGTCCCTGCTGGACGAGTCCCTGGCCATCTCCAGCGAACTTGGTATGCGGCCCCTGATGGAGCGGGTGCTGTCCCGGCGGGAAATACTTAAGGCGTAATAATAGTATGAATCCAACAAAACAGCAGTTGCAGAGTATCCTCGACTCATTGCCGCGTGAGGAATGGGAGAAGCCCTACATATTTAGTTACGATGAAGAGTCCCGGATAGTCCACACGCTGGTAGCCACCAAGCCCGGCACCAATGAACTGTATTACTACGAACCGGACGACGACAAATGGGAGCCGTTGAATCTCCCATAGCCGGTTCGAGACACCCGTCTGATATGGAAACAAGGTTGAAACGATGATTCATTTGACTGATGAAATGCGCGAACTCGTCAACGGCGCCCGAGCCAGCGGGAATCCATGCATCGTCGCTACGGCCTCGCCCGATGGCACTCCCAACGCCGGATTCATCGGCACCGTGTTGGCGTACGACGATGCGTCGCTGGCGTACCGCGATCGCAGCGGCCGCCGGCCCTTGGATCACATCGAAACGGATCCCAAGGTAGTTGTCCTGTTCCGTGACTCGGGACAGGAAGTGGGGTGGAAGTTTCGCTGCACCGCAACCGTACATCGAGATGGTCCGATTTATGACGAAGTGATGGGGCGGTTGGCCGAGTCCGGGATGCCACCGCCGGATATAGAAGTGGCCATAGTTGTTCTCAGGATAGACCAGGTGTTGACGCTGTTCGGCGAGGTTTTACAGGAAAGAGTCCCCAACCTAACCTGGTAGCGATAGGAGAAACAGGATGAAGTTGCAGATCATGTCCCCGGCGGCGGACAGAGTCGATTTCAAGGTCCCGCCAGCCCCTCGCCTGGCCAGCCTTGAGGGCAAGACCATCGGCCTGTACAACAACATGACCGGCGGCGCGGATATCGCCGTTGAACGGGTGGCCATGCGCATCAGCGAGCGCTTCCCCAACGTCAAGTTCGAGAGGTACGGCGGCGACCTCAGGTCCGGCCGTCCCGCCCTAAGCCGGGGGAATCATATCGATGATGAGGAAGGGGCGCTGATCGCCAAGGAGATCGACGCCATGGTCGGCGCAACCGCTCATTGAGGGGGCTGCACGTCGTGGCTTGCCCACGACATGGTTGCCGTCGAGAAGGCAGGCGTTCCCGCCGTAGCCATCGCCGCCCGAAGCTTTGCTAGAGCTTGGCAATCCTGCGTTGACGGATGGGGACAGCCCAATACCGCCTTCGTCACCATTCCCCACGCCACCACCGGTCAGCAGGCGGACTTCATAAACAAGATGGTGGACGAGCAGATCGACGACATCATCCGTGGTCTCACCACGATTCCCGCTACGTCAGGGAATGTCCGGAAGGCCAGGGCCGGTGGCCAAGCCACCGAGACCTTCACCGTGGAGATGGACGAAACACCGGAGGGTCTGGACGCAGTGAACCGTTTCTTAGCGGAACGGGACTGGAGCGACGGCATCCCGGTAATGCCGCCCACTCCGGCCGCCGTCGAGCAGATGCTCAAGGGGACCAAACGAGCCCCTCAGGACGTGGTGTTGGTCATGGAGCCCGGCTTTGGGCTGGCGACGGTCGAGAAGATCGCCATCAACGCCGTCATGGCAGGCTGCCGGCCGGAGCAATTCCCGGTTCTCCTTGCCGCCATCGACTGCCTGGCCAAACCGGAGATGAACCACCGGGACATGCAGGTCTCCGGCCACACGGAAGCGCCCATAATCCTGGTGAACGGCCCCATCGCCAAGAAAGCTGGTCTAAACTTTGGGACTACGGCCATGGGCCCGGGTGTCATCAACAGCGCGAACACGGCCATCGGCCGGGCGCTGCGGCTGTGCCTGATCAATATCGGCTACTGCAACGCCGGGGCGGGAGACCCCAACTTCGTCGGCCTGCCGTCCAAGTTCGGGATGTGCATCGCCGAGAACGAAGAGGTCAGTCCCTGGCAGCCCTACCATATGGATATGGGGTTCCAGCGAGACGAGAGCGCGGTCACCGTTGTCACCGTCACCGGTCCGACGACGGTCATCGATTCCACTTCCCGGTCCCATGAGGACACCCTGAATAACATCGCCTCGATGATGTTCTACAAGAACGCCGGCGCCGGAGGCTGGATTAGGGGTTGGCAGTCCGCCCAGGTCGGCCACACCAACAAGAGAGTGCCCTATCAGGGCCCCTACCATCCCATCATCCTCAGCCCGTCTCGCGCCGTCATCATGGCCGAGGCCGGGATGAGCAAGCAGGACGCCCAAGCCTGGCTCCACGAAAAGTGCCGTATTTCCGTACAAGACGCCATCGGCGCCCGAGGAGTTCCCAAGGACGCCGACGGCAAGTGGCTGAACCATCCCGAGCTTCAACACCTGGAGGAAGACCCCAAGGCGACCATCCCCGCGTTGGAAAGCCCGGAGCAATACCTGCTCTTCGTCACCGGCGGTTCAACCCACTACGCCCACTTCTTCTACGGTACTTATGGGATAGCTACGGTGGCGGTGGAAGACGTTTAGTTAGTACTGTTACTAGATAATTTTGATGAATCAACCTGCACCCCTCTCTAACTCTCCCCCGTAAAGGGATCGAGGACAAATCCCTTCCCCCTTTACGGGGGGAGGTTAGGATGGGGGTGATTTTTATCGGTCACAATTAACTAGATGCTGTGTCAAATTGAAGTAAGAAGCGCACAGAAAAACGCCTGTAGACTATAAATTCCCCGCCGCCTCGCCTGACCGAGGACCATCACAACGGAGGATCAACCATGCCCATAGGAGACGCCGCCTGGCTGGCGCAGACTCAGGAAGCCACTTTGGAGCCGGAGTTGCCCATCTGCGACCCGCACCACCACCTGTGGACGCACCGGCCCGAGCCGCTGGCGTACCAGGAATACCTGTTGCCGGAGTTGGCGGCGGACATCAACAGCGGCCACAACGTCCGCTCCACGGTGTTTATCGAAGTCAGGGCCGAATACCGGACGGACGGTCCCGAGGAGATGCGGCCGGTGGGCGAGGTGGAGTTTGTTCAGAAGATCGCCGATGAAAGCGCCAGTGGCGCCCACGGACCGGGCCGGGCCGCCGCCGCAATCATCGGCAAGGCCGACTTGAAGATGGGCGAGGGAGTGCGGCCGGTCCTCGAAGCGCTCCAGGCCGCCAGCCCCAACCGTTTTCGAGGCGTCCGCCACTCGGTGGGTTGGGACTCCAGCCCCGACGTGGTGGACCGGGAGATACGGGGCGTCCTGGGCTCCGACGGTTACCGCGCCGGCGCCAGAGTCATGGCCCAGATGGGGTTAGTGCTGGAAAACTCCCTGTACTTCCCCCAATTGGATGAGTTGGCCGATTTCGCCAACGCCGTGCCGGATCTAACCATTGTGCTGAACCATGTCGGCGGGCTGCTACGGGTGGGTCCTTACGCCAACCGGGATGACGAGGTGCTCGCCGAGTGGCGCAGGGGAGTGGCAACCGCAGCCAAATGTCCCAACATAATCATGAAGCTGGGCGGCGTGGGACAGGCGCGGTACGGGTACGATTGGGCGGGTCGAGATGTCCCAGTCGGGTCGGAGGAGCTGGCCGGTACGCTGGCGCCCCTCATGAATCACTGCATCGAACAGTTCGGCGCGGACCGTTGCATGTTCGAGAGCAACTTCCCGGTGGACAAGATATCCTACTCGTACAACGTCATTTTTAACGCCTTCAAGCGGCTGTCCCAAGGATACTCAGCCTCGGAACGAGCCGCTATGTTCCACGATACCGCCAAGCGGGTTTATTCGATCGACGTTTAGCCCACTAAGTTCAGTCTTCGAGCACCACCACGGCTTGTATCACCGGGCTCAGATCTCGATGGTGGTGTCCCTTGCCGTGGATGTCTTCCATGAGGCGGGCGTCTCCGGGGCCGAATATCTGTTTGCTCCCGTCGCTCAACTCTAACTCCACCTCACCCCGCAAATGGATGATTAGCCTTCGCTCGGTCAGCGGATGGAAATCCATCAATCGCAGTTCGGGAAACTCGTGTATTCCAACCTGGGCGACATGCATCAATGCTTTCAACTCGGGATAATTGGCCAGATCGACTTCTTCGATATGACTTTCCCCATCATCTGTGGGGTAGACACGGTATATGCTCATACGAAACCTCTCTCCTGTTGTTTTATATCCGAATATTTCAGTTGTCGCGGCTTGAAACCAGTGCCGCGTAAACTTTCTCCGCCGTGATGGGTAGTTCGAACAAGTGGACACCTGCAGCATCGGCGACTGCGTTGGCGATGGCGGCTGCCGTGGCATTGTTAGCCAATTCTCCGATGGCCTTCGCTTGATACGGTCCCTCTCCGCCGCCGGTATGCACCAGAACCGTCTCCAGGGGCGGGATGTCCGACATCGTGGGCAGCTTATAATCTCCTAGACTGCCGTTAAGGACCTGACCATCCTCGGTCACTAACTCCTCAGTCACTGCCAGGCCGAGACCCGTTACGAATCCGCCGTCGATCTGTCCCTGATGCGCCAGCGGGTTGATGATGGTGCCCACGTCATGGGCGGTGACCACTCGGATCACTTTTACCTGACCGGTTTCCCGGTCCACTTCCACCTCGGCTACCTGAGCGCTGAAGTACATGACATCTTCCGGCTGCGGGGCATCGTGCTCGACGGTGATCGTCAGGGGGAGGTTGGCTCCGTCTTGGATCGCCTGCCGCATCTGCTCACAGGCCTTCATCACCGCTTGACCTTCGGTGTAGGTAACTCTGCTGGCCCGGGGGCCTTCGTCGAATGGCGTGCTGTCGGTGTCGCCCTGGCTCACGCGCACCTGGGACAGCGGCACCCCCATCTCGTTGGCGACCATCTGCTGCTCGATGGTGTGAGTACCCGTGCCGACGTCCACCGTGGGACTGAGGACGGTGAATGCGCCGTCGGCCTCGGCGGTCAATACGGCCCCCGCTGCGCCGCCGCCTATCTGACGGCCGAAGATGGCGACTCCCTTGCCGCGGCCCGGTCCACCATTTGGCTCTCCCCAACGGCTCGCTTCCAGGGCGGCTTCCAATACTGGACGGACGTCCGCCACGCGCAAGGGCCGGCCCACGGCGTCCTCATCGCCCGGATCGACGAGGTTTATCCGCCGGAACTCAGCCGGGTCCATCCCCAATTCCTGGGCCAGCAGGTCGGTGTGACATTCCAGGGCGAAGGTGTATTGGTGAGCCCCCGGCGCTCTGAAGTATCCACCAGGCGTGGTATTGGTGCACACCTGCAGAAATTCGAAGGACGTATTGGGTATCCGGTATCCTCCGCCGACGTAATGGGATGTGGAGAGAAACGACCGGGGCTTCATGGCTCCATAGGCTCCGCTGGCGTGGACCGTTCGGACTTCACGGGCGGTCAGATGCCCATCCCTGGTCATTCCCGAGCGAATCGTTACGAAGGTGGGATGGGTGGGATTGCTGGCGGTGAGTTCTTCCCAATAGCTCATCACGATCTTCACCGGACGCTCGGTCATCTTCGCCAGCAGGTAGGCGACGGGAAGGTCGCGAGTGTCTCCCTTTCCGCCAAAGTCTCCCCCCACCGAGACGACGTTCACCCGGATATCCTCGTCCTGCAAGCCCATCGCCTGAGCCAGTTGCAATCGCGCCCGGAATGGGGCTTTGCTGGAACTCCAGGCTTGGATTCGGCCGTCATCGTCGATGTATATGACGCTGGCGAAGGGCTCAAGGTAGCCCTGGTGACGGCTGGGGACGGAAAAGGAGTGTTCCAAGACGACATCGGCCTGGCGGAACCCCTCGGCCAGATCGCCTTTTTCCCAGGCGAGGCGGGTTTGGCCGTTGTGCACGTCCGTTGCGAGAACGTCAAGAGGCGCGCCGTGGTAGGACGCGATATCGTCATGGATGAGGGGAGCATCCGGTTTCATGGCCTCCATGGGGTCGAAGACCGCCGGCAGCAACTCGTAGTCGACCTCAATCAATAATATCGCTTCTTCGGCGGCTTCAAGGGTCTCCGCGGCCACCGCCGCCACACGGTCGCCGATGTAGCGAACCTTATCCCAACAAAGAACGGGCATGTCCCGAAGGACCTTGCCCATCAAGTGACCGGGGGCGTCCTGTCCCGTCACCACGGCCTTTACGCCGGGGACGCTCCAGGCTGCGGAGGCATCGATGCTAAGGATGCGCGCGTGGGGATGGGGACTGCGCAGAATCTTGCCCCACAGCATTCCGGGTAGATCCACGTCGGCGGCGTAGCGCGTTCGTCCCGTGACTTTTGCCGGTCCCTCGATCTGAGGAACCGGCGCACCGATGATGGTTGATTGCATGTTCATCTGCTCTCTACTTTGGTGTGATCTCGACAATCGTAACACGTAGAACGGATGGGTCAGCTGTTTCCGTACTTTTCGGACCACGAGGTTGGCTTACGCCTTCAGTATCTCTCACCGGGACAGCACCCGCTCCATCAGAGGACGCATGCTCAGGTCACTGGAGATGGTCAGGGACTCGTCCAGTAGCGTGATGGCCTTAGCCCGGTCGCCTTCGCCACGACGCTCACGAAGAGAATCGGCGTAGTCGAAGCAAGTCCAGGCCAGTTCGGGCTGGTACTTGGCTTTGCGGCAGAACGCCAGCGCGTCCTGAAAGTGCCCGGCAGACTGGTCCAAGTGACCCATCGCTTAGGAAAGGATACCCAGCAGCCGGTCTACCGACGCAAACGTCCATATCATCGTGCCTTGATGGCTCGAAAAATAGCTATACTGCTCCTCTATCGCGGGCTGATCGCCTTTCTGCACGGCAAGAAATGCCAACCCGGCTCTGGCGTACATGACGTTAAGGGGTGCGACAGATTGGTTTGAGAGCACTGCCTCGGCGGCTGCCTCGGCTATCTCCAATCGGTAGGAGACACCGGTGATTCGGGCTATCGCGGCGATGGCCATGGACGCCCTGACGGACGCCTGGGATTGATCTGGACCGGCCAGGCGCATCGTCTCCAGGAGCCGCTCCAGGTAGATTTCGCCTTGCCCGGACTCCCCCGTTTGATGCTCCAACAGAACTCGGGGTGATAGGAGTATCGGATTTAAGGGTGAAACCTCCAGGCCCTGGTCGCTGTATTCACGGCCTGCTTTCCAGTCGCCTTCAAGGCACGACAGGGTTGTGATCGGCGCAAAGCCGATGCCGGCAAGCTCTCTGGGCGTCCTTCGACTCTGAGCCAGGTCTCGCATGACGGTCGTGTGGGGGCGGGCGGCGTTCAGATCACCCATGTGAAGCAGACTTATCGACGTCCAATAACGGGAATGGAGCTCAGACTGGGGAGTTTCAATGCTCGCGGCCAGTTCGATGGCCCGCAGCCCATTGTCCACGCTTTCTTGCCAGTGGAGGTGTTGCCCGCTCACATCGGCCGCATAGGTTAAGGCCTGAATCTCCAGCGGCACATCCTCCTCTCTCCTGGCGATGGCGATCGCCCGCCCCAGCGCCTGTTGAGCCCCTTCATAGTCACGGTCCGCGGCCCCAAGAATCCCGCCGTAGCGGGAAAGGAGACGCCCTGCTTCGTGG
>CATMOE010000091.1:0-10795 GCA_950072105.1 uncultured Dehalococcoidia bacterium | reverse complement strand
GGAGTCCTACAATACTGCCACATCCCCCTGATCTCTCCTTAACAAAAGTGTCCCACTTTTGCTGGTTGCCAACAGTTAACGGCCGGCCCATGTCCGGAATTAACCGGCGAATCAGGGCGCGGCGATACCGTAGCTCTCCAGAAGTTCCGCGATACCTAGGGCTACCTGGCGCCTCAGTTTACCGGAAGTGTTGCGCTGGCGGTCCAAAGTTTGGAAAGCCTGGGGGTCGAAGGGCCTCCATGAAGTCCGCAACTCCCTAAGAGCGCTTTCCTCTCTTTCAGCGGCTTCTACCATCAACTCACCTAAGGGCCGTAGGAAGGTGGCTCTGGGCAAGTCACGCACGCTGCCGCTTAGTTCGGCTGAACGAAGAGTAAATCCGCCCAGAGCTTCAACGGCTTTTGTCCGGTCACAGCCGCCCTCGGTGCTGCGCCAACGGTCGTAATTGTTGTGGAAAGCGTCCCATTCCTGATTCAGAGCCGCGTATTGGGTGGCGAATGCTTCTATCGCGGCGCGGCTATCCGCGGAAACCGACTCTGTTGCTGATGCCAGCTCTTTACGAGCCTGACGCCGGGCACTGTTAGCCTCCACGATCTGAACATCAAAGAGATCGAACAGCGCGGGGTCGCCGGGAACCAGGACAATCTCATCAGTCGATTCATCACCGTTCGCGGACGGTTCCGTGGAGTTCTCCACCGATTTAGGCAAGGCCCCTCTCAGGAGACGCAGGGCCAAATCTTCTTCTTCAACAGCTTCCGCCAAAAGCGAGGCCACCGAGTCGGTCGCGGAGGTGGAAGGCAAATCTCGAATAGCTTGAACCACCGCCCTGAAATCGTCCACCAAGCCCCCTAAGGCCCCCTCCGCTTGTTCCGGCGTAAGCCCACTTTGGCCGGTACGGAAGGAATCATAATCCCGGTGGAATCGGTCCCATGAGTCGCTTGCCGACTTGACCGCGTCGGAAAATTCGCCCACTTTGCTTTCGGAAGCCGGGCCGGTCTTTTCTTGGAGGTCGCTAAGCTGGTCGGCTACGCTCTTTTGGATGGCCGAAGCGGCGGAACGGGCAACGGCTACGCCCTCAAACACCGGCAGATCTTGACTCCCTGCTTGACCAGAGCCCGAGCCGTCGGACCCCGAACCAGAAGCCCCAGACCCGTTTGCCGGCTCGGCTTCACCTGAATTAGGCTTCCAGTTGTCCCGCAATCGGCGCAGTGCCTGCTCTTCTTCTTCGGCGGCCTTGATGAGCTGGTCCGAAAGATCGCGTACGGCAGAATGCCGGGACAGAGATCTGGCGGTCTCGGTTATTCCGGCAAAACTTCCGGAGAACCGAACAAGGGTGGATTGCACCGAGCTAGGGTCGCAGGTGATCAGTCCCTGGCGCCACTTGTCGAAATACCGGTGAAGCTCGTCCCATTCTTCGTTTACCACAAGATATCCGGAGGCGAATTTCTTAGCTGTCTGGCTGACCTCGGGCGGCACTGGTGTGGCTGTGGGAATACGCACCGGAACGGCCGGACCTTTTGCTGCTTCTGTCGCAGGGATATTGGGAGTCTGTGTTGGAGCATCCAAAGACGGGCGGGCGGCCGGCGCGGCGGACCCGCACCCTATTGCCAGAAGCAGAATCCCGCCCGTGATCAGCCAACCAAAACTGCGCAACTTTATTCTCATGGGGTGCGGTACACTCCTACAAAATCACCCACCAGGCCGTCCCTGAAACTGCCCTGGCTAAGTCGGACCACCACATCCCTGAGGGCAGATTCCGAATCGCCCAAAATTACCAATACCTGGCGCTCGGGGCCAGTATTGAGCATGATGATGGCGGTATCTTCCCGTTGGATGTCAGGAGTGAACGGGGTACGAATAACGTCATCCACTCCTAATCCGGCTAGCTCCAAATACTGGGCCACATCGGCGGAATCCTCGTAAAGGCCTACGTAGACCATATCCTTGGTGATGTCCTCAACGCCACGCACCTCCGCATTGATCCGGAAGGCGGCCAGCCCGTCTTTCAGGTCTCCTCCTACGTCGAACAACTCGGAGTTTCCTAGCAGGATATCAACGTCGTCTTTAAAGAACCCGGGGAAATCGGCCAGTTCAAAGCTCCGTTGGCTGGACGTCAAGTAGTCGGCAATGTTGGAGATCAGCTTATTATTGTCCAATATGGCGTTTCTCGGTGGAATCATGAAGGTGAAGTCAGACAAGGCCAGAACCCGGCCTTCCGCGGCTTTAACCAATGGATAAAAGGGTTCGATCTGCTCCAACATTGAGGAATGGGTCCCGCCATCGGTAAAAGCCAAGCCCGGATTGGGCGTTCTGATGGAACCGGCGGTGTAGAGAGCGATTTTCTCCAGGCCTTTGGTTACCTCGTCCTCTCGGAAGTTGCTAATGAAGACGTTCTGGAAATTGAGGTCATATTCGGTGGTGTTGTATAGGTAATCGGTCTGGAACGCCAGGCCAAATCGCTCGGCCAGGCTATTTATCTGGTGACGTCGGGTCGGGTCGGCTAGGAGCAGAACCTTGCCACCCTTGCGCAGAATGAATCGCTCAACCAGATCAACTTCTTCTGGAGTATAGTCGTCGATGGGAAGAATCACCGCCAAACTGTCGGCGCGCCGCAACTTTTCCGTCATCAGAGTTAGCCTGGGGCTCTCTGAAAGACTGGAGAAGTTTCCAAAGCGGCCCACGGTTCCCATGAACTCCACTTCGTAGCCCCGGTCGTTGACCCTGGAGATGAGAGCCGCCAGCTCACTTTTGGTGAAATCATTGCCGTGGATACCGTCGATCAAAAGAGTGCCCTTTTGTATGAGGGGGGACTCGTCAAACAAGCGCAACTCAGAAGACGGCGCTGTAATGCCCTCTATGGGTAGTACGGTGGGTGGAGGAGCGTCGTAACCGCCTACTCCGTAGAAATAGAAATAGACAACCAGAAAGGCTCCGACGCCGAACACTAGCAGAAGGCCTAGCCTTCCAAATCTATTGATTAGGGCCGACATATAAGTAATACACGTTTGGACCGTTTATCTTCATTGGAAATTCCGGCAGGACTTCTTCCTGCGTTTCGCCCAAGCCAGAGGGTACGATGTACCGGCGCAGGCTTCCTACGTCGACCGGCGTAAACACGTCGTCCGTGGCTTGGGTGGAAGACTGACTGCTCCTCAAGGTGGCGATCAAGCCCGCAGTGCCGGCCAGACTGGGCGAGGAGTCGGTTTCTTCCAAAGGCTCGATGATCCGTTTGAACTGTTTGTTGAAATTGCGAAAGACCTCGGTATTCACGTCTACCAAATCGTAGTTGGAGATGCCAGCCAGGCTCGCCGTCTTTTTTATGGCATCGGTATCTCCGCCGATCTCGTCGGCGATACCAAGTTTGACGCCCTCAACTCCCGCCCAGATGCGGCCGCTGAGCACTTCCGACCGGGGGATCTTCAGTACATCTGCCCGCTCGGTCATCACGATCGAGGCGAAAGACTGCTTCAACTGGTCGGTCAGCCCAATATAGTAACGCCGCCCGCCGCCGCTAAGCTTAAAAGGGCCGGTTGGAACGACCTGCTCACCGGGCGTACGAGAGATAAGGGGACCGGGGTACGAGAGAATAACCCCTATGTTGCCGATGAAGGAACTGGGCTTGGTGTAAAGATAGTTGGCGCCCATGGACATCATATAGCCGCCGCTGGCGACGATATCATTCATGATGATGACCACGGGCTTTTTCTCTCGCAGTGCCCGTGTTTCGAAATACAATTGTTCACTGGCGGCAGCTCCGCCGCCGGGGCTGTTCAGCCGGATGAATACCCCCTTGATAGAGTCATCGCGGCGGGCATATCCCAGGAATGTGCTGATGACAAAGGCCGAATCGTCATTGATAACCGTGAAGGGAATGTCTATCACGCCGATCTTGGGCTTGCCGGGATAGACGTTAAAGAACACCCAAGCGCCTACGACGATGCCCAAGACAGCGAGCAAGGGGCCCGATACATACCAACTGCTGAAAAGGCGGCAAATCGCGGAAAGTTTACCCATTCTTCTGCTTTCCTGCTCCCAACCTAGTGCTCATCGCTATTAATTCGCGTAGCTTACCAACTTGATCAACCACAAGGCCATTCGGCATCATACGGACGGTCCAACCGTGTGTCAACCGCTATCCGATCGGGCGGGTGTGGTGGCCCGCTGTGATGTTGATGGAACGGCCGGCCTTGCCGTTCGCCCTATTAGTTATCGCTAAAGTACACGTGCCTCAGTTTGGGGATGGTCATCGGCACCAAGAAATAGTCTTTCACCTGAGGTTTGATCAATACCTTCCGTTCAGTACTGTGCCACAGGGGCACCCAAGGGGCGTCATCGACGATCAATTGCTCGATAACGTTGTATTGCTGGAACCGCGCGACCTGGTCGGGCTCGACGCGAGCTTTTTCGAGAAGGGAATCCACCTCACGATTGCTGTAAGCCCCCCAGTTGTTGGTGCTTTCACTATGGAATAGAATGTCCAGGAAGTTCTCGGGGTCGGGATAGTCGGCGCCCCAACCGATGACGAACATCTGGAAACGGCGCTTGTGCAAATCCTGCAAAAAGGTGGCCCACTCGGTCTGCTGGATCTCCACCTCAACTCCCAGAGTCTCCTGCCACGACCGGAGCATTACCTCCATATCCAGGCCCACCGAAGCTCCGAAGTTCCCGGCGATGGACAAGGTTATGCGGGGAATGGAGCCGGTATCTGCCCCGTAACGGGACTCGCTGAGCAGCCGTTTGGCCTTCTCCGGGTCGTAACCATACCCCTTGAGGTCTGTGTTGTAGGAGGGAAAGCCCGGCGGGATAACGCCTACGGCGGGGACCACCAGATCGGAAAGGGCGGAGGTAGCGATCTCTTTTTTGTTGACGGCATAGTTCAGGGCCAGCCGGAATTTTGGATCGTCAAAGGGCGGTTCGTTCACATTCAACCCAATGAAGGACACACTGAAACTCGGTGGCGCGGTGGCCAACTCAGCGCGCAAAGGATTGTCCGGGTCTTGTACCCTCTCCAGGTCGGCCAAACCCAGGCCGGTAAGGTGGATCTCATCATTCTCGTACATCAGCATGGGGTCGCCGCCGCTGAGGATGAATTCCACTGTGTCCAAGAAGGGCGGACCCAAGTGATAAAGGTCGTTGCGGCCCAGGATGATCGTCTCGCCGATTTCGTATCGCTCCAGCCGGAACGGACCGGTGCCGTTGGGCTCAAAGACCCAATCGTTCTTATTGCCTTCCACGTTTTGCCGGTCCACGACGAACCCGGTTGGGTAGGTCATCTTGGCCAGGAAATAAGACTTGGGAGCGTCGATGGTTAACTCCAACGTATGGTCGTCGATAACCCGCAGACCTCTGATCGACTGGGTTTTTCCGCTTAGCTTGTCGGCGACGCCAAGAATATCAGCCAGATACAAGTCGGCCACCGGAGACTCAGTTAGCGGGTCGGCGGCGCGCTCCAGCGACCATCGGAAATCCTCGGCCACAACCAGTCTGCCGTCGTGAAATTTGGCGTCTTGACGCAGGCGGAAGGTAAACACCTTGCCGTTTGGACTGATGTCCCAATCCTCGGCCAAGTCCGGAACAATCTCGATCTCGGGATTTATGGTAACTAATCCGCCGAACACTTCATTGACTATCACGGCGGACGTGGAGTCGGTGGTGATATGAGGGTCTAGGGTCGGCGGGTCGGAGAAAAGCCGAACCAACCGGCCGCCCACGGGATGTTCCACCCGGTCCGGTGGGACCACGTTACCGGGTTGAGCCGTCGGCGAGAGATCTTTGGCTACCGCCGGGCTATCTTGGGCGCTCTTCTGAGACGCGGAGTCTGGAGCCGCCGCGACACTTTTTTCAGATGGCTTGGCCGCCCCGTCTGCTGTTTGGGGCGCCACTTCGGCAGAAGGAGAGCAGGCGGCCAACAAGAGAGCGCCTATACTGACGGCCAGGAGCAGACCTCTCGGCATATTCAACCTCCGATCCAACCGATTACTTCAACCAGGCAGCCGGTGCGGCCGGGAAAACCCAACCACAAATAAACTTACGCCCATTGTAGTGAATCGGATGCGCAAATGGCAATTCGGGGTGCAGAGGGGAGGGTTGACGGGAGCGGAAATATCTGGCACAGCGGCAGTGCATGAGGCAATTGGCTGGGGATAGAGGACTCGAACCTCTGCCACCTGAGCCAGAGTCAGGCGTACTACCACTATACTAATCCCCAGTGAGTCATGCCGGAGGACGGTCCCAGTAGCTTTGGAGGAAACCCGGGACAAGCGCGTTCCCACGTAAATTATGGTAGTGACCCAGACCTATCACTGTCAAGGCCGCCAGGCTCACCAGGCTTGACAACCCATCGCTTCTGTTCCAGAATCCCTTTGCCCCCGAAGTCCGTCAAGAAGCTATGTTTTTCCATGTGATCAGAGCTTCGACTATACCAGGCCGAGCGTAGGCTTTAAGGAAGGATCGATTTATGACCACAACTATGAGTAAGAACGAGTCCAAGCTCAATGTTGGCGGGACGGAAGTCCAGATGTTTTCCGGAGGCTCCGGGCCGCCTTTGGTGTATCTGCACGGGTCTGGCGGCACGCCAGGTTGGCAGACGCACCACGAGGACCTCTCCCGGCGATACACGGTGTATGCGCCCGCTCAGCCAGGGTTCAATGGCACACCCCGGCCCGACTGGATCTCCACCATCACCGACATGGCCCACTTCAACTTGGAGATGATTCAAGTGTTGGGATTGGACCAATACATCCTGATGGGGTCATCCATGGGCGGCTGGCTGTCCGCGGAGATGGCGGCCATGGACCACCGGAACCTGAAGGCGCTGGTGCTGATCGACGCTGCGGGAGTTCGGCCCGTTAACGGTGAGATTACCGAGATATTCATGGTGTCGGCCCAAACCAGGGCGGGGCAGCGGTTTTTCGACACTTCCCAGGTGCCCAATTACGAGAACCTCACCCGGGAGATGACTCCCGAGGAAGCCCTGGTGGAGCACTCCAACCGGGAGATGGCATCCCGCCTATGCTGGAAGCCTTACCTGCACAACCCTAGTTTGCCCCACTATCTGACCAAAGTAACCACGCCAACCCTGATCGTATGGGGCAAGCAGGACGCCATCATTCCCCTGGAATGCGGGGAGATATATCAGCAGGCGCTGCCCAACGCCAAGTTGGAAGTCATCGACCAGTGCGGTCACTCGCCCCAGGTGGAAAAGCCTCAGGAGTTCAACAAAGTGGTTACCGATTTCCTGTCAGGGCTGGGGTAGAACACAGAAATACGGCAACTTTCAGCCAAGAGCTTAGCGGCGCAGTCCGACAAATCGGCCAAAAGGAAGAATAGCCGGCATACAGGGTTCCCGAAGGTGGGAATCGCTGAGAAATATGTAGGGACGCGGCATGCCGCGTCCCTATTTTATCGTATCCACCTCAAGCATGACTGGCGCCGATCAGACCGTCGCCCCTGAATCCCTGTAGCGGCTTATCTCGTCGCCGGAATACCCGAGTTCCTCCAATATCTCCCAAGTGTGTTCTCCCAAGGCGGGCGACGAAATTTCAGGGGCCATGGGCGTGCCGCTGAACATGGCGAGGGGACCCATCATCTTCACCTTGCCGGCGTCCCGGTGTTCCGCCTCATTCACCAGACCGTTGGCTTGGATCTGCGGGTCGTCGAACAACTCCTCCACGAACCGGACCGGACCGGCGGGGATCCCCTTGCTTTCAAAAAGCTCTAGCCAGTAGGCGGAGGTGTTCTTGATCAAGATTCTCTCCGCCTGGCCTTCCAAGTCCTTGGCGTATGCCAGTGCCTCCGGTGTGTTGGGGTCGTAGCCGGGCTCCAACCCAATGTCGGTTAGATCCAAAGTGTCCAGGAGGCGCCGCCTTAACGGTTCACTGAGGCAGCCGACGCTGATAGGACTGTCTTTAGTCAGGTAAACCCGGTAATACACGTTAGCGTGGTGGCGCTGGCGGCGGCTGCCCGGCGAAGCGTCTAGCAACTCCTGGTAACTCGCCGAAGAAGCCCTCTTTTCCTCCAGGTCTCGCAACGCCTTATGTCTCGTTTCCCGGTCCAGATCTTCCACGTTCAAGAAGCGAGCTCCCAACAGGGCCAAGGCCGAACCCAAGAGACTGGTCTCCACTTTTTGCCCCTTTCCTGTCTGCTCCCGGGCAAACAGCGCTCCGCACACGCACCAAGCCAAGCAAAAACCGGCAGTAGTGTCGATCAGGGGAGTAGACCAGATCTGCTGGGGCACGCCGTTGTCCAACTTAGTTTCGCAGGCCATCAGCCCCGACATCGCCTGCAAAATCATGTCGTAACCGGGACGGTCAGCTTCAGGACCGGCCCGTCCGTGGGCGGTGACTTCGCAGTAGATCAGGCGCGGGTTGAGCTTGTCCAGGGTGGGGTAGTCCACACCCAGCTTGGCGGCCACGTCGGGCCTGAAATTGGCCAGGACGACATCGACCTGGGGTATCAATCGGCCCAGGATCTCTTGAGACTCGGGCTTGGTCAGATCCAGGGGCAGACTCCGTTTTCCCCGGTTATAGACCATGAACCCCCGGCTTTCGGTGGGCGTAAACCGCTGATTGAGGCGCCACGGCTCCCCCCAAGGCGGCTCAATCTTGATAACGTCGGCCCCCATTTCCGCCAGCAGCCTACCTGCCAGCGGGCCGGCGATAATCTCAGTAAAGTCGGCGATCTTTATGCCGTCCAGCGGTCCGGCCATGAAAATCCTCCCAACGGGGTTCGCGGGTCCAGACTAGTCATCCTACCTACCAGCATTATGCCGACGGTTCGCGCTGCTATCAAGTACCGGGGCCGGCTGGCCGAAGTTGAAGCAGCATACCGGGTATGATATTCTTGGAGCAGTCGGGGCGTAGCGCAGCCAGGTAGCGCACCTGCATGGGGTGCAGGGGGCCGCCCGTTCGAATCGGGCCGCCCCGACCAAAACCCTGAAATCAGCTTAATTCGTGCCTGAAGACCACCCACTGGGGTGGCTTTTTTCTTTTGGCCGTTGCCAAAAAAGACCAAAAAAGACCTTATCCGACCCCCTGCATAAAAAACGTTTCCGGCCCGTCCGCCAAATGCTTGCCCACGAGACAATTCCCAATTTGGAGGCAAGTAAGCATCATGGTGGTAGCAACCGAAAGGCGGCAAAGCGGTCTTATGCATAGAAAAATCATCGACCTACCCGAGCTCATGGAGCACTTCGAGATCCACAACCGGACCGAGGGGAAATCCCCCCGCACCGTGGAGTGGTACAACTTGGTCTTGGGGCAGCTCTGCCATTGGCTGGAAAGCCGTGATACTCCCACCACATTGGATCACGCCGACGAGATGATGATCCGTAGGTTCATCCTCTTCCTCCAGGAAAAACCGGGCACCAAGGCCAAGACCATGTCCACCCATACCATGTACAACAGGGTCAACGCCCTCCGGTCCTTCTTCGGATGGCTGCACCGGCAGGGATACACCGATGAGCACGTCCTCCAGAACCTCAAGCAGCCCAAGACCGCCGACCTGGTGATCGAACCCCTCAACCGGGAGGAGATCGACCAAATCATGAGGACCATCAACCCCAAGACGGCTCTGGGAGCCCGGAATACGGCCCTGGTAACCATCATGCTGGATACGGGGCTCCGGATATCGGAAGTGGCCGGTCTCAAGGACAGGGACGTTCACCTTGAGGGACAGTACGTCAAGGCCATGGGAAAGGGGTCCAAGGAGCGAGTGGTGTCCTTCGGTACCGCCTGCCGGAAGGCCCTGTTCCAGTACCGGCAACGTTATAGAGGTGATCCAGCCCACTCGAAGGTGGAAACCTTCTTCCTGAGCATCGACGGATACCCGTTGACGGCGGACTCTCTCAAGTCTCTGATAAAACGCCTGTCCAAGTCTTCGGGAGTGGACAGGCTCCATCCCCATCTTCTCCGCCACACTTACGCCACCATGTTCCTCTTGAACGGAGGGGACGTCTTCCTTTTGAAGCAGAACCTGGGCCATACCACATTGACCATGGTGGAGCACTACCTTCACATCGCCGCTCAAACCGCCGCTATCAGGAGCCAGGGATTCTCTCCGTTGGACCACCTCGAGGTGGCGGGAGACCGGCAGTTCAGTCACGCATTCAACGGCGATACCCAAGGCGCCAAGAAAATTCGCATCTACCCGAACACCGGGAGAAGGCGCCGATGAAGGGATCGAGTTGGCATCAACCTGTCAGTCCCGTGAAGAAGCATCCTGTGGACCCTCGGCACCGGAAGTGGCACCACCGCCATCTCCCCGGCGGCGCAGAGGTGCGTAATCGGCGGAGAGCAAGGGCATCCATATCCCAGATCTCGATGGACGAGACGCCGTGTGCCAGCGCCATGCCCAGCCTGACCACCACGTCCCGGCTGGGGTTGGCGCGCTCCCCGGATTCCAATCGGAGTATGTAGGGCTCACTCAACTCACTGTACTGGGCCAATTTGTACCGGGACTTGCCAGACTTGATTCTTAGCCGCTTCAAGGTTTCTGCGAACAACCGGTCACCTTCCTATCGTGGGAGACGGATACCGGGTGGTCCACTCCAGCGAGCATTGGCGTGGGTTTCCGGTACCGGGGTGAAGAACCCGTATGGGTCGAGCCCCACCCTGTTTCTATGGTAGAAAGATTGGTCGGAAGATCGGTCGACGTTAAAAATCGGTTAAACAGGGAGGCCTTTTTTGACTAGACGGTCCTTGATCTGGTTCCGGCGTGATTTGGCCTGGCCCTTGGCTTTCCGTCCTTCAGGAGTTAGTTGGCCGTTGATCTCTGGGAAGGCCGCCAGTTGGTGCTCTAC
>CATMOE010000090.1:0-10864 GCA_950072105.1 uncultured Dehalococcoidia bacterium | reverse complement strand
TCATCGGTGGATCAAGCGGCGGGGCCTTCACTGACAGTAGGGCAAGGAAATGACAACATCGAGCGGTTAAGGTGTTACAGGTTGGGAGGTATGGCGGGATGGGTTACGCCGCATGTTCCCGCACCGTTGTTACACCCTGTGACCCTTTAGGAGGACCCGGCAATGACAACCACTCGCGAGAGTTCTGATATATCGATTCATGACCGGCGGCGGGCGATCGCCCTGGCACTGTCAGAGGCGGGCATTTCCCGGCTGATAAACGAGCGGACTCAAGAACTGACTGAAAACGCCAAGGTGGTCTTGGACCGCCGCTACCTTTCTAAAGACCGGGAAGGCAACATCCTGGAAGACCCCAACGGCATGTTCCGCCGGGTAGCTCAAAATCTTTCCCAGGCCGACTTGAACTACGGAGCCACCGAAGAGCAACGGCAAGCCACCGAAGACGAATTCTACGAAATGATGTGGCGCCTGGAATGTCTTCCTAACTCTCCCACATTGATGAACGCCGGCCGGGAGCTGCAGCAGCTTTCCGCTTGCTTCGTATTGCCGATCGACGACGCTCTGGACTCGATCTTCGACAAGGTCAAGCAGACGGCCCTGATTCATAAGAGCGGCGGGGGGACGGGTTTCTCCTTTACGCGCTTGCGTCCGGCGGGCGACGTGGTTGGCTCAACTGGGGGAATCGCCAGCGGTCCGGTTAGCTTTATCCGGGCCTTTGACACCGCCACCGACGTGGTTAAGCAGGGCGGCACGCGCCGGGGCGCCAACATGGGCATTCTCAACGTAGACCATCCGGATATAAGGACTTTTATCCAGTCCAAAGAAGACGGCCAAAACCTGAATAACTTCAACATCTCCATCGGCATAACCGGGGACTTCATGGAACGGGTGAAGTCGGGTGAGGATTACGACCTGGTTAACCCCCGTACCGGAGTGGTGGTCCGCCAGGAGAACGCCCGCGAGATATTTGAATTGGCGGTGGAGATGGCCTGGAAGACCGGAGATCCCGGTTTGATTTTCCTGGACCTGATCAACCACTACAACCCCAATCCTCAGTTGGGAACGATCGAGAGCACCAATCCTTGCGGCGAGCAACCCTTGTTGCCGTTTGAGTCCTGCAACCTGGCTTCGGTTAACCTGGCCCGCATGGTCCGGTACCAGGACGGTGACGTGACGATGGATTGGGACCGGCTGGCAAGTGTGGTGCGGACCACCGTCCATCTCTTGGACAACGTAATCGACATGAACAACTACCCCATCAAAGAAATCGAGGAGATGAGCAAGACGACCCGCCGGATCGGGCTGGGAGTGATGGGGTTCTCCGACCTGCTCATCGAGATGGGCATCCAATACGATTCCGAAGAAGGCTTGGAGCTGGCGGAACAAGTGATGGCTCGTGTTAATCACGAGACCGCTTCAGCATCCAGCGAGCTTTCCCATATAAGAGGCACCTTCCCGGCGTGGGCGGGCAGTACCTATAGTACTCCAGGTCCCTTCGGGGAGCCGCGGCCCATGCGCAATTCGGCTCCCACCACCATTGCCCCCACGGGCACGATCAGCATCATTGCCGGTACCTCCAGTGGCATTGAGCCGCTGTTTGCCCTCAGCTACGTCCGAAACGTGATGGACAACACCCGTCTGGTGGAAGTCAATCCCTACTTCGAGGCAGTGGCCCGGCGGGAAGGGTTCTACTCCGAAGCATTGATGGAACAGTTGGCGGAGACGGGTAGCCTAGAAACCCTGGATGTGCCTGATTGGGTAAAAGGAGTTTTCCGCACCTCCCACGACATCAGCCCGGAATGGCACGTGCGGATGCAGGCCGCTTTCCAGAAATATACCGATAACTCGGTTTCCAAGACGATCAACTTCCCTCATAATGCCACGACGGATGACGTGGCTAACGCTTATACCATGGCCTACGACCTGGGATGCAAGGGGATCACGGTGTACCGGGACGGTAGTAAATCCGGGCAGGTCCTAAGCACGGGCGCGACCGGCAAGCAAGATGAATCGGACTCTGGCGCCGCGCTGGCAGAGTTGCTGGGAACGGGCCAATCCGGTTACCAAACACCGCGGCGGCGGCCCCAGTCCATCCGCGGCGTCACCGAGAGAGTGCGCACCGGTCACGGCAACATGTACGTGACCATAAACTTCGACGAAGAAGGGACCCCCTTCGAAGTGTTCGGTAATCTGGGTAAAGCCGGAGGCTGCGATTCGGCCCAACTCGAGGCTATTTCCCGGTTGGTATCCCTAGCCCTTCGCTCTGGATTGGATCCTAAGATCGTGATAGAGCAACTTAGGGGAATCACTTGCTGCCCGGCTTGGGATGATGGGACCTTGGTGCGTTCGGGTCCTGACGCCGTCGCTCTTGCCATGGAGCGACACACGTCAGAGGCCGCGGCCTTGCCGATACAATCCGGCGAGAACGGCGTACAGGTAAAGCTTCTAGCGGAAGGCGGAAACGGGAATGGCAATGGGAATGGGTCTAAAGGTAGCGGCTATTTCCAGGCCCGAAAATGCCCCGAATGTAACACGCCGGTCATCTACCAGGAAGGGTGCTTGATGTGCGTTTCCTGCGGATGGAACAAGTGCGAGTAAAGATGAAGCTAGGTCTCGGAAATCGTTGGAGACTGGAGAAACTTGCCAACCGGCCGGGGGCCGGGCGCCTGATCAGTATTTTTGGGGGCAACAGGCAGGTGCGGGTGGTGGAGTGTTGGGGTCGCCCAACGGTACAGGTGGCTAAGCCTCGTAGGTGACAGTGCAATGCACCTGCCTGCCCTCCTCCCTGAAGCCCCCGGTTGGCCCCGGGGGCTTCTCTTTTCCGGTCAAGATTCTTCTGTTACCAGACCGGCTGTAATCGACTTATCAGTTTTCCGGAATTTGCGCCTTGGACCGCGTTTCGGGCCGCCTGATTTGCTCCTATCAGGTGCTATAATCTCGGCAGCGCCCAGGTTGGTCCAAACCGGTAACTCCATTCAAACAGATTACCGTCGCAAATGTCCAGCATTCAGGAGACGTAAATATGGCTGTCATTGAAAAACCCGCCATCGCCATAACCATGGGAGACCCCTGCGGTATCGGTCCGGAAGTAGTGGTCAAAGCCCTATCCCAGGCTTGGGTTTATGCCTCCTGCAGGCCCTTGGTGGTGGGCAACGTTTATGCCATGCAAAAGGCGGTGGAGTTGACGGGGACATCACTACGCATAAACGAACCCGACGACCCGGCGACGGCGGGAGATGACCCTCAGGTGATCGACGTCCTGGATATAAAGAACCTCAACCCTGAAGACATCACCGTGGGTGAGATCAGCCCAACCTGTGGCAAGGCGGCCATGGAGTGGGTGACCCGGGCCGGGGAACTGGCGTTGGCCGGCGTGGTGGCCGGTCTGGCGACGGCGCCGCTGAACAAGGAAGCAGCCAGCCTGGCCGGGTATCAGTCCATCGGCCACATGGAGCTTCTGCAGGAGTTATCCGGCGCAAAGACGGTAGCCACCATGCTGCTGGCCAAAAATCTGCGGGTGGTGCACCTCTCCACACACCGGTCGTTGCGGATCGCTTGCGACTACGTGAAGAAGGACCGGATCCTAGAATTCCTTCAGTTGACCCACGACAACTTCGTAAGCTGGGGGTTCAAAAGTCCGAGGATCGGCGCGGCCGCCCTTAATCCCCACGGCAGCGACGGCGGATTGCTGGGCAATGAGGAGGCCGAAGAGATAGCTCCGGCGGTTGAGGCGGCCCGCCAGCGGGGTATCGACGTCACCGGCCCCGTGCCGGCTGACATAATCTTCCATCAGGCCATCCAAGGGCGGTACGATGCGGTGCTGTGCATGTTCCACGATCAAGGGCACATACCGGTCAAGGTCTACGGATTCGAGGAAAGCATCACCGCTAATCTGGGTTTACCCTTCGTCCGCACTTCGGTGGACCATGGCACCGCTTTCGATATCGCCGGCAAAGGCATCGCCAGCGAGGTTAGCATGCTGGAATCCATCAAGCTGGCGGTGGGCCTGGCCAAGGGCAACGGACTTTCGGATTTCTGATGCATCGGTCCAAGAATTCCGGAATATAGGGCATGCCCGATTTAGCCACGGTGCTATAATGGGCCTTAGATATCGTAACTGTATGCTAAAGTTATCATTTCCCCGGATGCGTGGGGTCCAGGAAATTGGTCTCCCGTTGCTGAACAGGCACAGGGTGTGAAGTATCACCCCCATCCTAAGCTTCCGCCTTGGAGGGGGAAGGGATAATTGATAGAGATGTAATGGCGATGAAGTTAGCGTTTATCGGGGGCGGCACCATGGCTGAGGCGATCCTTCGCGGTGTGTTGGACGCCCAAGTTGCCGCTCCAACCGATGTAGCCATCGGGGAGCCCAGACCGGAACGGCGGCAATTCCTCTCCAGCGAGTTCGGCGTGCAAGCGCACCAGGGAAACCTGGATGCGGCTAGAGAAGCCGACCTGCTGATCTTGGCCATCAAACCCCAGGACCTGCCGGTTATATTTCAGGAACTTGGGGAACGTCTTAGGCCGGAGCAGGCGGTCCTCTCTATAATTGCCGGGGCCAAGATGTCCACCCTCTCAAAAGGTTTCAGTCACGAATCAATCATTCGGGTGATGCCTAACACTCCAGCCCAGATCGGCCAGGGAATGAGCATGTGGACCTGCTCCCCCCAGGTGAGTGAGCAACAGCGGGATTTTACCCGGTCCATCGTGTCAACCGTAGGCAAAGAAATCTATGTAGACGATGAGAAATACATGGACATGGCGACGGCGTTGAGCGCCAGCGGCCCCGCCTACGTGTTCATGATTATCGAAGCGCTGATCGACGCCGGGGTTTACGTTGGGTTGCCCAGAGACATGGCGCGAACGATGGCGCTCCAAACCGTATACGGCAGCACTCAACTGGTGATGGAAACCGGACGTCACCCAGCCGACCTGAAGGATATGGTGGTTTCCCCTGGTGGGACTACCGCCGAGGGTCTGCAGGTATTGGAAAGGGCCGGCGTTCCCGCGGCCATCGTTGATGCGGTAAATGCCGCGTTCCAAAAATCAATCAAACTTGGACAGGGGTAGATAGGGCGGTCTATGGTTCTTCTGCAGTGGTTTTTCAATGCGATATACATCGTGATTTTCGCCAAGGTGGCCCTTTCGTTCATCATGCCTATCGCCGGGCAAAGGCCCCATCCCACGTTGGTCAGGATAAACCTGTTGGTGAACCAGATCACCGAGCCGATTTTTGCCCCCATAAGGCGGTACACCGTGTTCAGCGGGATAGACTTCAGCCCGTTCGTTGTCATCTTGGTCGTGGCTCTGGTTCGAAGTAAGTTAGGGGTATAGACCATCCGGTGCGCCTGGCCCAGGCCGTGACGACTACCCATTTCCCCTCGGACGTGCTGATTCCTTACGTACATCCAAGGGCCATGTGCCGGAAAGGTGGATGCTATGTCCACTGATCGTGCAGCCCAGTTTCGAGATGCCGGCCGTTTGGCCGGACAGGCTGACGTAGCCATAGTAGTCGACAGCGCCTGCTGTTTGCCCCCGGATCTGATACGCCGATGGAACATCACCCTAGTCCCCCACGAGTTGATTATCGATGGCCGCTCATATCGTGACGGCGTCGACATCAGCCCCGGCGAATTTTACAAGATGCTTCGCGACAGCCGAGTAGTGCCCACCACCGCCGCCCCCCGGCCCCAGGAGTTTCTTGACGGAATGCTGGCCGCCGGTGAGTTGGCGAGTAACATCTTATGTATTACCGTATCGGCCAAATTCAGCGTGGCTAATCGGTCGGCTCTTGCCGCCGTCGAGACGGCCGGCGAGAGGTTGCCAAATTGCCGGATCAAGGTCATCGATAGCCAAGCGGCGGCGGGCGCTTTGGGCCTCATTGCCTTGGCGGCAGCCCGGTGGGCTCACGACGGTTACGGCCTGGAACCCATCGCCGCCCGGCTCGAACGGTTGATACCCAGGGTAAATCTGCTGGCGTTCTTAGACAGTTTCGACTATCTGAACCGCAGTGGACGGGTGGGCAAGATCAAGGCGTGGACCGGCTCTCTTTTGGGTGTCAGACCATTGACCGAGTTGCAAGGCGGCGAAGCCCGGTTGTTGGAGCGGCCACGGAGCCGCCTCCGGGCGATGGACCGGTTGGTGGCTATCATGAAGCAGCGTGTAGGCCGTGCGCCGGTAGTGGTTAACATAATGGAAGCCGGCTCCCCGGAGGATGCCTTGGCGATCGAGCGGCTTATCCAAGATGAGATCAACTGCCAGGAGATGTTTATCAGCCAGTTCTCCCCGGTCATGGGAGCCCATACCGGGCCCGGCCTGCTGGGCGTGGCTTCTCATGAGATCGAGGGCGAATGGAATCACGATTCGTATATGGAATCAAACCAGGCCGTTTGAAATTTGAGTAGCGAACCTTCCGAACAACGTCAGCCATTTGGCGGCCTTTCCATCGCCCTAGTTCAAGAAACCGCCGTTCCTCTGCGCATTGCCTTGGCTAGAGAATTCGCCCTAACCCAGCCCGGGCCGACTGACAAACCCTGCCTCATTATATTGTCCGGACTGCCAGGGACCGGAAAATCGCATTTCGCCAAGGCGTTGGGGAAACGGCTGCCTTTGTTGGTATTGGAGAGCGACCGGCTTCGCAAGGTACTGGCGCCCAACCCCAAATATACCCGGGGTGAAAGTGCCCGTCTATTCGCCGCCTGCTACCTGCTGATTGAAGAGTACCTGCTTCAGGACCGGCTGGTGCTGCTCGACGCCACCAACCTGACCGAGGGTTTTAGACAACCCGTTTACGAGATCGCCGATCGAGTATCGGTCCCGATGGTCTTGGCACGTATTACAGCGCCCGGGGAGATCGTCCGCCGCCGTCTGTCCGACCGGGGAGCCGGGATGCATCCCAGCGACTATTCAGACGCCGGATGGCGGATCTATAGCAGGATGTATCCCCACGAAGAAACGATCGCCCGGCCCCACTTGAACGTGGACTCTTCCGGTGACATATCCCAATCGGTGGAAGAAGTGGTACGGTTGGTGCAGTCTAACAATCGTGCTACCCTGGCTTAATTAATCGGGAACACTTCCAGCCTCGACTTGTTTGTTAGAAACCGTAACAGTTTAATGGTCCGACATGCTCAAGATTCCCCTATGAACCGGCATAACAGGGCCGGCGCGGCCGAGGACGGGTGCGGCCGATGAGCGGCGTTCGGGCGTTGCCCTACGCCGAGCTGCCTCCTACTTATCATCGCTGGAAGTGGCGCGTTCTGCTCTCTTTCTGCGTTTTCTACCTTTTTCTTTACCTGGGGAGGTTTAACTTCTGGCCGATAGCCCCCCTCGTCCAAGAAGACCTGGCGCTGACCCACTTAGAGATCGGGATGATCAACGCCCTGCTTTTGTGGGGCTTCGGGTTAGGTGATCTGGTCCACGGGCGTTTGGCGGAAGCCTACGGCTTGCGGTTGTGGGTGCTGGGGGGGGCCGTGCTTACCACAGTGTTCAACTGGGTGACCAGCTACGGCGGCTCGGCGATGTCCATCGCCATACCCTGGGGGATAACCGGCTTCGTTAACGCGGCGTGCTGGAGCCCGGGGATCAGCATGATCTCCCAATGGTGGCCGCGGAGCCACCGAGGGGTCGCCATGGGGATCCTCGGCACGTTCACCGGCGGGGCCATGTTGCTGATGTGGTGGATCTCCGGGTTTGTCGGCGCCGAGTTCGGTTGGCGAGCCGCCTTCCGCTACCCGCCGTTAGTCATTACCCTGCTGGGTGTCGCGTTTTTCTTTTTGGCAAGAGACCGCCCCGCCGACGTTGGCCTTCCCGAATACATAGAAGACGACGAGGTCTCGGCCATCCCTGAAGCGATCTCGCCGGAGCGTCTCAGGGGGCTTGGTCCATACAAAGAGCTATTGTCCAACCCACGGTTTCAGCTGGCAAGCCACGTGAAGGGACTGGAGAACGTGGTTCGGTACGGCCTGACGACTTGGGTGCCCATCTACTACTTCACCAAGGGCGGACTTTCCATAGAATCGACCATCTTGGTTACCGTCCTGCTGCCATTGGGATACATGATTGCCCCACCTTTGTCCGGATTCATATCAGATCGCCTACTGCACAGCGCCCGGCGGCCGATGGTGTTAGTCTCATGCGGGATCAGTGCCGTGACTCTCGTCGCCATCGCCCTGGTTCCGCCAACCAATGTCGCCCTGGGAGCGTCGTTGCTATTGATCGGCGGTATCTCCATGGGACTGTCTCCTATCTCGACGGTAGCGATCGACATTGCGGGAAGGCGGATGTCAGGCACTGCTTCCGGGCTGCTGGACGCCCATGGCTACGCCTACGCCGGGCTTCAAGCGATCATATTCAGCTTCGTGTTGGATATGACCGGCAGTCCATGGCCCATCGTTTTCCTGTCCATGGCCGGGGCCCGCGTCCTAGCCGCCGGCATGATCGCCACTGTAAAGGTCTAGCACCCTTCCAACCTGCGCCGGATCTTCTCCCCAGTCGTGAATCGGCCACTATTTGTCTTGACAACCCTTTGCAGTTTGATAGAATATGTAAACGCAAACGGTTGCAACTACCTTTATTGGCCGAAACAGAATGCTACAGCATCAACAAGCGATCGATGTTCTCCGGGAGAAGGGCCACCGCCTCACCCCCCAGCGAATACTGGTTCTCTCCATAGTTGCCGATGGTGGCGGACATATGGGGGTGGACGAAGTCTTTCGCCGGGCCAAAGAGGCGTATCCCTACATGGACATCGCCACGGTGTACCGGACCCTCCATCTGTTCAAAGACCTGGGCGTGGTAACCGAGGTGGCCATCGGCGACCGCCTGCACTACGAGTTGATCGATCCCAGCGGCCCCCACCATCACATGGTATGCCGTGTTTGCAACGGGGCGTTCAACCTAAGCCCTACCTACCTGGACGAGTTCAGGGACACTCTGTTGGAAGAGTTTGATTTTGAGCCTGATCTGGAGCATTTCGCGATCACGGGGACGTGCTCCGGGTGCCGGTCTGGGCGAAATACCCCGCACCAGCACTAAAGACAGGCTGCCGCCATTTAACGAGGAGACATCATGGAGGAACAACTAGCCGAGCTGGGTTTGCTCGCGGCCTTGGTGCTGGGATTGATTCTGGGTTCCAAGCACTCTCTAGACCCGGACCATGTGGTTGCCGTATCGACCATTGTCAGTGAATATAAGAACCCGCTACGGTCTTTCTGGGTGGGTGTCTCCTGGGGCTTGGGACACACCACCACACTGTTAATCATCGGTATAGCGATCATCGCTCTGCGGCTGACGATACCGGAGCGGATGGCTCTGCTCTTTGAGTTTGGTGTCGGAGTGATGCTGGTAGCCCTGGGCGCCCAGGTCATCTATAGCTTCCGGAAAAAGAAGGTGCACCAGCACGCGCATGGCCATGAAGAAGACGAAGCGCATCAGCACTTCCATTCCCACTCGGCGACCCCGGAGCACACGCCGGCGCACCACGAAACGCATGGGATAGGTAAGCCTTTCCTGAGGAAGAAGTCCTATTTGGTTGGCACGGTACACGGGGTGGCCGGGAGCGCGGCCCTGACGTTGCTCGTGTTGGCTTCCATCGAGTCGCCGTTAGTGGGTCTGGCCTACATCCTGCTGTTCGGCTTGGGTTCGGTGATCAGCATGGGGGTAATGACCGTGATCATCGGCCTTCCCTTCGTGGTTTCTGCCGGTCGTTTGCCCAATATAAACCGTACGATCCAGTTCGCCGTGGGAACGTTTAGTATCATATTCGGTGGGTTTTTGATGTATCAGATCGGTTTTGTCGACGGGTTGTTCTAAAGGTTAATTCGCCAACCCGCGGCTGGGTCCTTCGACAGGTTCAGAACGAAAGGGAAAGAGAACTTCCACCGTTCGTGGTGAGCTTGTCGAACCACTTTTTAAGAGTTGATCCCCTCTTATCTCTTGAAAAAGAATGTTGAGGGGATTTTCTTCGCTGGACGGCAGGCGTCCCGGCCACGTAATATTAGAGTTAACTCAATAAATTCAAACATCGGGGTGTCACTTAAATGTCGATTGAAACAGTAGCGATCCTCAGTCCCGGAGATATGGGCCACGCCGTGGGCCAGTTGTTACGGGAGCATGAGTTGCGGGTTGTTACCTGTTTGGCGGGCCGGAGCCAGCGGACCAGGGACCTTTCGGAATCGGCCGGCATCACTGACGTGGCGAACCTGAACGACATGGTTGCTCAATCCCAGATAATTCTCTCCATCTCCGTCTCCGAGATGGTGCCAAGCATCTGCCAGGAAGTAGCCGCAGCGATCAAGGCCACCGGAGCGGATGTTCTGTTCGGCGAGTGTAACGCCATCGCTCCTCAGGTTGCCCGGCGGATGGAACCCATCATCACCGAGGCGGGCGGCCGGTTTATCGACGCCTCCATCGTGGGTAGCCCACCCCGGAACGGTTCCAGCCCCCGGTTCTACGCCTCCGGAGACAACACCTCCGAGTTTGAAGGATTAGCCGACTTTGGATTAGACGTACGGATCGCCGGGACGGAGGTAGGACAGGCTTCCGGAATCAAGATGTGCTATGCGGCAATGACCAAAGGGTCGTCGGCCTTATATTCCGAATTGCTGATGGCCGCCGAGATGATGGGACTTTCGGATTTCGTAAAAGCGGAATTCCAAAGCAGCCAACCAGCGATATTGCAGCGGATGGAGCGGGGTTTGCCCGGCGTTCCCGCTAAAGCCCGCCGGTGGGTTAGCGAGATGGAAGAGATTAAGGACACATTCGACCACCTGGGCCTGACTCCACACTTATTCCAGGGTGTAGCCGATATGTACCGAATGATCGGTAGCACTTCCATGGGTGACGAGACCCCTGAGAGCCGGGA
>CATMOE010000089.1:0-11090 GCA_950072105.1 uncultured Dehalococcoidia bacterium | reverse complement strand
CTAAGGTTGGGGTCCAATTCACCCTCAAGAGAAACTGGGTAATGGGCATCCATCTCGTCCTCCTGCCAGTTAGGATTCCACTAAAAGGAATGCCACGATGATCCGCGAATCACTTCCCTCGATATACTGATTTCGCTGTAGGTAATAAGGACTACGTAAAGCCCCTACCTAGTGACCAGCCCTCTTTGGATACGGGCCTCGGTTTCTTTTCGAGTTTGGGACTGTGCCGTCCGCTCTTGCACCCCGGCTATCCCCCACCACCTTTTACCGCCATGCGGTTCCTAAACAACGCGGGTTCTACGTAAGCGCTGGGAGAGGAGAGGGCGTCGTCGATGATCTGCAACACGGCGGCGATGGCCGGTTCTTCCAACAAGGCGTCCCGTTTTTCCTGGGTGTCCGTCATCGGGACGTAGCCAGGCTGCTTAGCGTTTTGCTGATCCACGACTTCCGCCGCCTTTCTCACCGCATCTTCGATCTCCTGCTGATCTACCACGCCATGCAGTTTCCAGTTGGCGATTATCGCGCCGTCGATCCTCTCGGTGGCCCGGTCTTTCATCTCCTCGATCTGGTCGAAGTTGGGCACACCGCTGCACCCGATGCCCCGATGGACCCATGGCTCCACGTAGGCGACCATGCTATGGGTATAACCTAGTAAAAGAGACTGTTTTACCCCAGGCTCGGCCAGTTTGCCGCTATCCAAGACAGGGAAGGTCAATAGTTCCCTACGCATGATGCCCGGCGAAGGTGAATCTTCCATGACCCTTTGGACTTGGTCCACATCGACCATGTGGTAATGCATGGAATGGAGGTCGCTGGGGTAGGGCGCGGGGACCCAGGCCGTATTACCGCCGGTCCTGGGATGGGCTATCTTCCTCTCCATCATTTCCGCCATGGCCCGGTTCCTGACCTGCATCCCCTTGCCGATCTTCCCGTGCCTATGGACTCCGGCATGGATGCTTACATCCACGTTATGAAGCTCATAGCTGGTGTTAAACAATTCTTGTGTGAGGTCGTCCCTAAGATCAACCGGCCCCGCCTGCGTCTGGGTCCGTATCTGGGAACCAGTCCGGTCCAGGAAACCGGTATTGGTGAAGAAGGTCCTGCTTTGGGCGGCCCTTAGGGCTTGGGCCAGTTGGAGAGTCATCCCCAGCTCTTCATTCATGATGCCGATGAGGATGGAGTTATTCGCCAGACCCAGCTTGTTCTCGATGGCTTCAAAGAACCTTACCTGCTCGGCCACTTCCTCCGACGATTGTAGCTTGGGGGTCACCTGGTAGATGTAGCCCTTTTTACTGTTGGGGCCTCGGATGGGGATCGGTCCACCGTCCGCCTCGGCGACTTCCCCGCTGGAGCCTTTATCGTGGGAAGCGGCGATGAATGTGGTCAACAAAACTCCAAGGATCCTTTCGGGTATCTGCTGGCCGTCGACGGTTACCATGGGCGTATACATGTGCAGCGACACGTTGCGCACGGACATCAAGCTCGTTCCCTTGAATGCCTGGCTGGAGCCGTTCACATCCAAGGAGGTGATATCCGAGTTCATGGTCTTCAAGTTGCCCCTGGAACCGTAGGCGCGAAGGTCGCCTTTGATCAGGCCCAGGTAGTTTCTCAGAGCGGATACCGTGTCGTCCGCGTCGACGATGGCGACGGCGTCCTCAAAGTCGACGATGTTGGTGATGGCCGATTCGACAAAGAGGTCTCTGAACTGGCCGTTCTCTTCGTTAACCCGCCCGCCGCCATAAAGCTGAAATTGCAACTTCAATCCGTTGTCTTCCAGAAAGAAGTCCGTCAGATTCTCGCCGTCTTTGTTGAATCCAACGAAGACGGCGGTGTTGTCTAACCCAACCTCGGCTCCCTCGCCGGTATGACCAATAACCTCGTAAGTCCCTTGGGGGTTAAGGTGTACCGAGTAGGAAACGATATCCTTGAAGCCCACGCCGTTCGTCCATTGCGCAACGTGAGCGTCCAGAAACTCAGTCGTTTCCTCCACTACCATGCGCAGACGCGCCGTCCGGCTTTCCTCCCGGCCGACCTCCGGATGGATATCACTGAGGAAGTAGGCGTCGTAGAGGCTGCCCCACCGGGCGTTTGCGCCCCCCACCGCCATACTAGCGTTGTTCACGGGTGTGACCAACTCGGGGCCGTTCTGATCCATATCGGCGTCAAGCTGGGGGGTCGTCATGCTGAATTCGGTGGAACTTTCCGGCTCCAGATATCCGATGTCCACCAGGAACTGCTCAAAGTCCGCGGCGTCCTGGCCGGCGGATGCTTGAGTAGGCTCCCAACCGCCGTTCCTCTTGGATATGTAGTAGTGGTCGATCTGTTCCTGGCGGCTTATCCGCTTGGCCAACAATTCCTGGTTTCTGGGGCCGAATTCCTGGACCAACTCACCCAGGACTTCGAACAACTGGTCCGCCGTCCAAGCCGTGCCGTTGACGGCCTCATCCCGGACGAACTCGTACAGCACATCCGCGATCTCCAACCTGGCCCCGTATGCCAGTGTTATCGTCGCCATGAGCATCGCTCCGTTTTCGACTTAAAGAGACCCATCGATGACGATGTCCAGCACGGCTGGTTTGCCCGAGGCAACCGCCCTGGCGACGGCTGGCGCGATCTCTTCCGGCTCCACTATTCTCTCGCCGTGGACCCCCATGCTCCGGCCTATCGCCGCTATGTCGAAGGGAGTCGGGAAATCCGAATACAAAAGTTGGCTGCCGGCCGGTTCGGACAGTTGGAGAATGTCCCGTTGATAGACATTAAAGTTGACCTTCAACACCCGGTACATTCCGTTGTTGCAGATCACGAAGATGCAGGGGATGTTGTCGTTCGCCGCCGTCCACAGGCCTTGTATAGTCATCATGGCGCTGCCGTCGCCGATGATCCCAAAGACCGGCCTGTCGGGGTAGGCGCATTGCGTGCCCATGGTAGCGCCGATCCCGCCGCCTATGGCCTGTCCTCTCACTCCTACAAGATCGCCCCGCTTGGCCGCTTGGAAATAATGACGCAACGCAGCCCTGTTGCTGATCGCGTCATCCACCACTATGGCGTTCGAAGGTATCGCCTTGGCTAATTCATCCATCATCCTAGCTGGGGTCATGGGACGGCTGTCCCACTTCCCCGACACCGACGCGTCGAAGGCTCTCCTCTTCGCTACGGCTTCGCTGACAACTGTTTGAGCGCGAGTCTTAATCTCATCCTCGTTGGCCGGCGTAAGCCGAGTCTTCAACGAACCGATCAGTTCCTCGATAGCCAATCCACAATGGGAAATGATGCCCACATCGGTGGGCTCCGACCTACCCACCCGCCCGTGGACCGGGTCGATGTGGATCAACTTTGCGGCCGAACCAAGTATCACGTCTCCCCAGTAAAATAATTCGTCGAAGGTATCCATCCCGATGGCCAGAACCACGTCCGCTTGTTGCAAAGTTTCTCTATCCGCGGGAACTCTTAAAGAATGGTTTCCCATGAATTGAGGATGGGTTGTGGGAAACGCGACTTCGGCGCCCCGGGACTGGTATACCGGGAGGCCAAGCAGTTCGGCCAACTCCACGGCTTGGTCCACCGCGCCGTCGTCGGAAACCCGGTCTCCCACGATCATCATGGGTTTCTTAGAAGCGGCTAACAGCGACGCCGCTGTATGGATCCCCTTCAAACTTGGCCGTACTGCGTCGTCTATCTTGCTTGAGGGTACGATATTCATTTCCGCGGAGGCCTCAAGGGCGTTGGAGGTGAAACCAACGTAAACCGGTCCCTTGGGATGACTATTGGCTTCGTTAAACGCCCGTCTAATGGCGCTGGGAATCTGGTCGGGAAGGGTCAGTTCCACCGCCCACTTGGTAACCGGCCGCACGAGTTCGGCTAGATCCGTCTTCGTTTCATTGATCTTGCGGGCGTCGTAATTGGCCGACGTTATAACCATTGGAGTTCCGGTATTCAAGGCGTCCAACATGAGGCAGATTCCGTTGGCCAGCCCGCTATCCACGTGAAGACTGACGAAGGACGCGGTTCCCGTGGCCCTGGCATAGGACTCTCCCATGCCGACGGCGACGCTCTCCTGCAAGGCGAGGATGTATTTAAACTCCGGATAATCTCCCAGCATATCTATGATCGGACCTTCGCTCGTCCCTGGATTGCCAAAGATGTATTCCACGCCTTCTGCTTTCAGCATTTCCAGCAGAGCTTGTTTTCCGGTCATTGTTTGGGGCATTGGAATAAATCCTCCTGAATATTTAACAGAATACCTGCCCAGGTTCCATCACAACAGCTAACGCGGTTAGTAAGAACAAGCCTGGGGCCAGCGTCTCGTATTATACGTCTATCCGGTATACGCGGACGGCGGTGTCGTGAAGCATGGCGGCTCGCTCCGTCGACGAGTAGCTGCCAGACATTATCTTGAAGGCGTTGTACATCACGTTGTAAGAGAAGGACACCTTATCGGGCGGGAAGTTGCTCTCGAACATGCACCGGTCCGGCCCAAATTGTTCGATGCAGTAGGTCAGCCAAGGGGACATGGCCTCAGCCAACTCTTGCGAGCCGATGGGGACTTCCCGCGCGTGCCAGCCGAAGCCGATTCGGGGCATACCCAGGCCGCCCAGCTTGACCACGACATTCGGACAGGCCGCCACTGCGGCGATGCCCTCCCGCCAGACGGGTATCACCTCGTCGTCCTTATTGGCATAGATGCCCGACCGGCTGAGACCGCCGATGTGGTTAAGTATGATCGTCAGTTCGGGCACGGCTTTGGCAAAATCCGCTATCTCCGGCATTTGAGGGAACGCCTGCATCATGTCTAAAGACAATCCCCTATCCGCCAACACCTTTGCCCCCTCCCGAAACGTGATATTGGCCAGGATGCCCTCGGTTTCCCGGTTGTCCCAAGAGGGGTCGGTGTTCCAGGTCACGTTGTGCCGTATGCCCTTAAAGCGATTGGGGCTGGCCGCTTGTAACGCTTCTAGAACAGCTTCCACTTTGGCGCCCAACTTAAGGTCGGCGTGACCGACGATGGCCGCCGCGGCCCTGCTGGGTCCGTAAACCCCACTGTTACTGGCAGCGGCCAGACCCTGGACGAATTCTACTTCGCCGACCGGACGCAACTCCTCCGGGCCGCCGGAACGGTACATGGACCTAGCCTCGACGAACGCGGTGGACCGTACATTATGTCCGCTGTAGATATCGGCATTCAGTTCATGGAGAAGGTACCGTTGGTAGGGAATGCTTTGTGGCCGGAGGTCCCAGAAGTGATGATGGGGGTCGCAGATAGGGAGTTCCGGCCCCAAGGTGTGTTCTTGGGTTAAAGCGAGCCAATCATTATCCCCAAACGGCATGGTCGTGCCTCCCTGTACCAAGTCAACTCTAAATTGAAAATGACATTCCGATCCTTCGGCGGAAGGAGAGGAATCCCATGCCTGGTTGTAGCTATCACCTGAGATTTCCCGACTCCGCCGGGGACTCGCGACGAAGTCGGAGCCTCGCCGCCCTTCCGCCGAAGGGCTGGTGTCGGAATGACAAAGTGTGCGGCCGAAGGTTGGCAACTCTATTTTCGGAGGAATAACATTGGCCCAAAGAGAAACGGGCTGAGTTTTAGTATGTTGATCAATTCCCCTGGCGAACGTATTTGTCGATGCTTTTCTCCGAGGTCAGGGCCAAATAGATGTCACCGTGGGCGTCGACCCAAGATCCGTGGGCGGAGCGGGACGGCCAGCGGGCCAGCACTTTGCCTTCCCCATCCAAAACGCTGATCTGGGGAGGCTTGTCTCCCTCCGGCCGCTCGCTGATGACAAAGTTGCCCTCGCTATCCTGGGAAATGTCCAAGGGGCGGTTCATGTCGGTCCACATAGTGATGTATTCACCCTCGGCCGAGAACACCTGGATCCGGCTGTTCTCCCGGTCGCACAGGTAGATCCGGCCGTCCTGCCCAACTACCAGGCTGTGGGGCAGGTGGAACTGATTGGCCCCGCCCTTACCCGGTTCACCCCAGGACGAAACCAGTTTGCCGTCAGCGGTAAATCTATGGACCCTGGCGTTGCGGTACCCGTCGGAGATGTAGAGGTCTCCGGAAGGGTGGGGGACCATCTCCGTTATGAAGTTGAACGGGCCGGCGGACCGGGGAACAACCTCTCCTGAAACCTCGCAGCCCGTGTCGGAAACCACCCCGTGCTTCCCGATCACCTGCAGGGGCTTGCCATCCAGGGTGTATTTCATCGCCGTGGAGCCTTCCCGGTCGGTGACGTACACGATGTCGTCTTTGATGAACAGACCGTGAGGATTCACGAAATTCCCATTGCCCCAAGAGCTTAGATAGTTGCCGTCCCGGTCAAAAACCAGCACCGGCGGCTCGGCCCGTTGGAAGGCGTAAACCCGGTCCTGGGAGTCGGTGGCGATGGCGCTGACGGTGCCGAAGGACTGTCCCGCGGGCAGTTTGCCCCAGTCTTGAATCAATGTGTAGGTGAATTTTCCCGTGCCTACGGTCGTCATACTCTTTGGCCTCCGTCGTGGATTTTCGTGTCTCTTGAGAAAGTTTGGCAATGTGCCCAAGCCTTGAACGGGCTAATACTACCACACGCAAATGGCTCAGCCAGGATGACGGTTCGGGTCGCGGACTAGATAGGCAGAGCGTCCTCAGTGCGCTCCGCCGGCAGCTCAACCCCAAAGGCGTTGACGTTGAAGGCCAGCATGGCGTAGCAGCCCAAGAGGTTGGTAAGTTCGGTCAGTCCCAGGACCCCGAATTGGGCCAAAGCGGCATCGAAGTTAGCCTGGCTGACACGGCGGGTGCGGAAGAACTCCCTTCCGTACTCCACCACGGCGGATTCGTCTGCCGCCAAGTTGGGAAGCGCTTTCTTGTCGCGCAAGGCGTCGATGATGTCGTCCCGCAGACCGGCCCGGCGAGCAGAAGGGGCGTGGGCATTCCAGATGAACTGGCAGTCGTTCTCCCTTGCCGCTACCAGCATGCCCAGTTCCCGGATTCGAGGCTCCAACGATGTCTCGGTGCGCAGGAACAATGCCAGACCCAATGCCCGTTTGGCCACCTCCGGCGCGTTCAACATGACGGAGCCGGGGCCGCCCGTTGGTATCTCGCCCCGCTCTTGTACAATCTCGTCAAAGCTGGCCCTCTGGTTTTCCGGAATGCTCTCTCTGGTCACGTTCGGTACTCGAGCCATAACACTCTCCATCTTTTGTCAAAATAATCTCTGGCCGCCTACCTATCCCTATACCACATTCCAGCGGGGATTAGCCTCGGCCTCAGCCTTGAGCCGATCGACTATCCAGTCTCTGACCGGTTCCGCTATGTAGAAAGAGGGACGAATCAGATCGTTCTCGCTGCTGATGATGCCTTCTTTGATGGCGGCATCCGCCGTCGGAGTGTCAGGCCTGATCCTAACCCCCACCCGTAGATTGGCCAGGGCCGGCTCGATCTCACTCAGGAAGTTGAGTTTCGCATCCACCGTCTCCCGCGTCTCTCCTGGCTCGCCGAATGTTTGGGAAACGGTGTAGTTTATCCCGACTTTGTCGCAGCGCTGGCACACCTCCCGGAGGGGAGCCAAGCGGCTTTCCAGACTCACCCGCTCGGTGTCTTCTCTGGCTTTGTTGGTCACAATCACCAGGCCGGAACCGGCTTCTCGCATCAGCTCCAACACCTCGTCGTCGCAGGATTCGGGCACCGGAGCCAGGTAGCTGTTCCAGTGGACTTTTAGGTCGGCATCTATGATGGAACGGCACAATGCTTTGGCGTAAGGCAGAGGGACGTTGAATCCCGAATCGATGAAAAATATCTTGCGCAGTCCGAAGCGGTCTTGCAAGTCCCGAACATCATCGATAACCTCTTCGATTGGACGCAGCACCCGCCAGGCGGCCGTATCGTTCTCGGCGATTATCGAGTTGGAGAAGGAGTTGCCCAGCTTGGTCACCACGCCGATGCCGAATCCCGCCTTCTCGTACCGGGCCATATCAAGTTGGTCCAACAGCGGTGGTTTGGAGAACTCAGAGTAAGCCAATCCTTTCCGCACGATGGAGCCGGTATCATCCCGGTAAACCAGCCCGGGCATGTTGTGATAGGTCTCACCGCTTTCCATGGCGTCGGCCAGTTGGGCAAAGCTCTCACCCCCGTCACCAGCCACTCCCAAGTCAAGTCCCAGATAATCGAAACATGCCTCTGGAAGCAGGCTGAAACCCGGACCACCACACACGATGGGAGCTTCGGTGATTGAGCGAATCTTATCGATAACTTCTTTCGTGCCCGGCAGCGCCCACTGAGGGTCCATGTAGCTGACGTTGTCCAGGTTCCGCAGAGAGATGCCGATAAGATCGGGTTGGAACTCCCGAACCGTTCTCCCGGTTTCCTCGAGATAGTCCTCGGAAAACATCAGGTCCAGTATCTTAACGTCGTGCCGGTCCGGGTCCAGATATCCGGCGATGTAAGCCAGCCCGATGGGCGCCGGATAGGCATTCATGCGGCTCATCAATCTCTGGTGCCGGTTTGTGGCGATCAGCAAGATTCGCATATTCAGTCGATCCTCGGCGAGATTATTTTCCCGATGGCACCGGGATACCGGCTATCTTCAGCGGTATTCTACCCAAGCTGTCACGAGTAGTGATGTACAGGGTCTTCCAATCGTCATCGCCCCAGGCGATATTGGTCGTGGCCGGCTCCCCATGGGCGATGATTCCCAAGTGATTGCCTGCGGAATCGAAGATCCAGATACCGCCGGAGCCTCCGCAGTATACGTTTCCTTCCACATCCACTTTCATGCCATCGGGCACACCGGACCGTTCTCCTCTCAGATCGGCGAATACCCGGTCACTAGCGATGGCCAGAGTTCCGTTGGGCTGCATGTCGAACGCACGGATGTGCCCCCGGCGCGAATCGTTTATGTAAAGGATGTTTTCGTCCGGCGAGAAGGCTAAGCCGTTGGGGGTGACGAAGTCCTTGACCAGCAAGGTCAGGTCGCCCAGGTCCGGGGACACCCGGTAAACCCCGGCATAATCAAGGTCTAAGTTCGGTTCGGGAGCGCCAGGGTCGGTGAAATAGATGCTGCCATCTGACTTTACCACCACGTCGTTGGGCCGGTTCAGCCGCCGGCCTTGATAGTTGCTTGCCACCACAGTGATGCTTCCGTCGGGCTCCGTGCGGGTAACCCGGCGCGTGCCATGCTCGCAGGCAATCAGCCGCCCGTGGACGTCGCGGGTGAGCCCATTGGCGTTGTTTGTAGGCTCATGGAAGACGGTCGCACCTTCCCCCGGCGCCCACTTCAACCTTTGATTGTTGCCGATGTCGCTGAACAGGAGGTATCCGCCTTCCTTCCACCAAAGAGGTCCTTCGGCCACCGATCCACCACCGTAACCGTTGCCCAACCACTCAACTTCTTGATCAGACGATACGATGCGTTCCAACGCTCCCGAAACCTGCTCGATAAGCATGCCTGTCTCCTCATCTTCCAGCAACGTCTATTTTCAACCCATGCCGGCGCTCCCGATTTTACACCACGCAGCACCGGACTGGGGCATACCGAAAATGCTGGCCCTGACACGGATATGAGAGCCTGGTGCATGGTTGCCGCTGACAGTGTAAAATCGGTGGAGGCCACGTGGGAGTAGAGATCAAAAGGGGGCACTTATGGTCGACCAGCTAGCCCGGCCCACCGACAAGGTTGAGGTCTATTGGTTCTCTGAGCATCCCAACTCCTATGTCAGAGACGAAGACCTGGAAAAGTATGACTCCACGCGGTTCTTGTTCCCCAATTCCTATTTCGACCCCGAAAAAGCCCATGTTCTGTACAACCAGTACCATGAACAATACGCCCTGGTCGACGAGGTAGGATTCGACGGAATAATGACTAACGAGCACCACACGGCCTACTGGTGCATGAAACCCGCCGCTAATCTGGACGCCGCCGTACTCGCCAAAGTAACTAAGCGGGTCAAAATAGCTATCTTGGGGAACGTCATCGCCATCAACGACCCGGTGCGCATGGCCGAAGAGATCGCGATGCTGGATTGCTACTCCGGCGGCCGGATCATCTCAGGCTTCGTGCGGGGCAGCTCCATCGAGACGTTACAGGCAGGCATCGACCCTACGGAGAACCGAAGCCGTTTCGAAGAAGCCCACGACCTGATACTCAAGTGCTGGACGACCCCCGGTCCCTTCCGATTCGAGGGACAGCATTTCCACCGCCGGGTGGTGAACCCTTGGGTGCTGCCGATGCAAAAACCCCATCCGGACATCTGGTTCCCCGGCACCGGCAGCCCGGAGAGCGTTATTTGGGCGGCCGAGCACGGCTATCCCTATATGAACCTACAGGTCATTCGAGGCCAGACGGAGTGGCTTAAACAGATCTACATCGAGACCGCCCGCGAGGCTGGCTACACACCGGGGCCGGGGAACTTCGGAGGCAACGTCATGGTGTTCTGCGCCGACACCGACGAGAAAGCGCAAGAGATCGGGCGCACTTACATGTGGCATGGCAAACACCGGTTCAAAGGTCCCTCGGAACACAACGACCCTCCTGGATACCGGTCGCGCGCCGCAGTCGAGGTAATAAAGAAAATCCCGGCGGGAGTGGGAGTCAGGTTGGGACAGCGGGAAAGGACATATGAGGAACTTCAGGAAGCCGGCGCCATTGCAGTTGGCACTCCGGACACCGTGATCAAAAAGTTGACGGAGATCCTGGACACCGTCGCGCCGGGTTACCTGATCTGCTACGGAAACGAGGGCGACATGCCTTATGAAGACGTGATGCGCTCAATCGAACTCATCGGTAAAGAGGTCATCCCGGCCCTGCACGAGGTTAAGCTCCAACCCTACGAGTAGAGCGGCGCTGGCCATCCCTTATCACTGGACAATCTCAGGCTCTTGCACGTCGATATATTGTCCCATGGCATAATGCTCTTAAACATATACAGGAGGTAAAAGAAATGGGAATAATTCGTTTTTATGAGGGTGCGGAAGCCACTCAGCATTATATCGGCAAACTTTCCAGCGACCTATCTCAAACCTACGACCTAAGCTCGGTGAGCGCTCCCATACCCGATGGAGAAGCCCTGTCGTGCACGTTGCTGGAAGTGCAGCCCGGCACCAAGATAAAACTGTTCAACTC
>CATMOE010000088.1:0-11372 GCA_950072105.1 uncultured Dehalococcoidia bacterium | reverse complement strand
CGAAGGAAAATGAGTACTCAAGGCTTTCGATATCGCATCGACAACCAGGATAGCGATTCCAGTACCAGGTGCCGCCGACATCCCCACCCTGCTCGTAGACTCGAACCCGATAGCCGAGCCCGCGCAGATGATACAGAGCATATAAGCCGCTTACCCCTGCGCCGACGATTACCACATCCAGTTCGGTGCTATCCAGGGTCTGTTCACTGGGCATATCGCCTCCTCATCCTTCCATTGTTGTGCTCCGTCTGCCCTCCCTATTGTACACATTAGTTATGGAGCTCCGATTATGCATGTAGGCGTGTACACGGGATTTGGCCCGTGATTGAGAATAAGGAATCAGGGTCACTTAGTTCGATGAGTTGGAGGATTTTGACAATGAGGCCGAAGAAGTTTTAAAAAAGCCGAGGCTGGTCTTGGTTTGCGTGAAAACCGTTCCAGACATACGAGGTCCGCGGCAGCCAAGTGGTCCGGTCAATCCTGAAGTCATTCAAGGAAGGCCGCAGGCGATTTCCAATCTACTGAAGGAATTTGGGCGGAGTTGAGCGAATCATTATTTTCACCAATCTGAAAGTGTGCCTAATTGATCTAATTCGCAACACCGTTACATAGCAATCTATACGGAAAGTTACAAGCATCTAGCTCGCATTAACCGAAATACCTTGATAGCAACTGGATGCGGATTCTAACGGATGCTGTCGCTAACGCCCCCACTGCCCAACCAGTACCCCCGCCCGGTATGGGACCCACGGGGTACCCCCCAATCGGCGGCGGCCTGAAGGAGCTGCTGGCCAGTTGAACTTTCTGAGTACGGGGCGTCAGCCCGAAGCAGGATGCGCTTGCGGAACCCGGAGTCTGGGTGGGGTGGCGAACAAAGCCAACAACCCGGCCAACGCCGCTGAGCCGGTAAACACCATGATGGGCAATTGATAGGACCCGGTGGCATCGAACAAGAACCCGGCAACCACCAGGCCCGCAGCCTGGCCCCCGATCTGGGCTGACATGGTGAAACCCCGTATCGTCCCCAGATGCTCTCTCCCGTAGTAGTCGGCCCAGGCAAGCCTTAGCAACAGATGCAAGGCGCCCGCCCCGAATCCAATAGTGGCAGCCGAAATCAGCGCTGGAGGCAGAGATGTGCTCATCGAACTACCGAAGACCGCCATCGCCATGACGAAGGCTGCCGCCGACAACAGAAATCTTACGGGGACTCTCCTCCCCAACACCGCCAAAAAAATGCCGCTCAATATCTGAGAGAAGGCGAAGGCGCTGGCGGTCAGAGCCGCCGAGGGTCCGGACAAACCCTGGTCGATGTAGTGGGCGACTTGGTGGAGACTTGTCCCCCCCTGCACCATGTATCCCGCCATACTGAACGCCGCAAGCAACCAGAACGCCCGGGTCCGGAACGCCTGACCCACAGTAAAGGCAGACTCTATGCCAGCGGTCTTTGACCCTGACTCACTTCCCGAAGTGATAGGTTCAGATCCCAACTGGTCTTGGGGAATCGGATCCGGTTCCAGCCCCATGTCTTCGGGGCGCCTGGCCATGAACAGAACCGGAGGAACGACCCCCAATGCAAAGGCCAATATCCCCAACGTAAACCATGCTGTACGCCAATCCGAGCCTGTGATAATGAACTGAGCTAGCAAAGGCACCATGGTTAGTCCTGCGCCCTTGGCAACGGTGTCGGCGGCCAGTCCCAAGGGGCGCCGGCGGATGAACCAGTTGCTTATCGTCGTTTGGATGCCCAGCTCCAAAGGACCCGAGAAAAGCAGCCGTCCCGGGACGTATAAAGCGTAGAAGGCTGCCGGGTTGCCCACTAAAGCCAGTCCGACGGCCAGAAGACCGGTCAGAGCAGACGACACGGAGAGCAACAATCCAGACCCGTACCGGTCCACCCACTTGCCCACCAGGGGGGAGATAAACACGGCACAAAGGCCGCCCAGGCTGATTGCGCCGGAGAATAATCCTCTGCTCCAACCCAGGTCCTCGGTCATCGGGACGACGAACACCGAGAGGGTGGCCACCGCCATGATGGTACGGGAGGACAAACTGACCGACACCGTGCTGGCGAAGATCGCCCACCCGTAATAGAAGGGCAGGGAGTCAGCCAGCTTGTTACGCCACCGGACCGAGTTCAATCGAGAAGGACTCCTTCGGCATGGTGAATCGTGAAATCAGGTCGTCGGGGACAACGTGGACGGGCATGACCTTGCATACCTTTTTACTACTTCCGGCAAAAAGGAGCAAATCCATTTGCCCTTCAAGGCCCAGGATGCGGCGCAAAAGAAGGGGCCCATCAAATGTGGCGGGTTCTGTCATCTATGCCGCCGGGCAAAAAGCCTAGGCTGTCGCTAGCACCCCCACTACCCGACCAGTACACCCACCTGGTATGGGACCCATGGATTGGTGTTACAGCGCGGTGGAACCGGGTCCATATTCGGTGGGGGCGCGATGCTGATTGTGTAGCGGCTACGTCACTGTCAGCCTGGCTTCTCCCAAGCCATCAATCGAAACGGTAGCGGTATCACCGGTATTAAGGAATTTGGTGCTGACGATGCTGCCGGTCATCACGATCATTCCCTGTGACAGGCTCTTTCCCCGGGCCGCCAGCGTGTTGGCCAGCCATGCCAGCGCCTCCAAGGGATGTCCCATCACATCACCACCTTTCCCTTCACCTGCCCGCTGGCCGTTGATGATCATTGCACCACGAGTTGCTGCGAGGTCGATATTGCGCCAGGCAGTGACCTGGGGCCCCAGCACCACGCCCGCATTCCAGGTGTTGTCAGCCACAACCCCTAAGAAAAACAGGTCCGAATAATCTGCGCCCCTATCATCCACCAACTCGAAAGCTGGCATCAAGGCCCCCACTGCCTCGCCTGCACTGGCACGGTCATAAGGAGCCGATTCGGCTGGCATGTCCCGGTTTAAGAGCACCGCAACCTCGCACTCCGCACCCAGGTGGACATAGGCGGCACCTCTAATGGACGCGGGCGATTGGTGGACACCGTTGGCAAAGACTGCGCCTGCGCAGGGCTCATTGAATCCGACCATTCGCTGCATAACCGGTGTGGTCAGAGCAACTTTGTAGCCGACGATGGGTCCCCGGCTGCTGGTTATCAACTCATGATAGGCATCCTGCATGGCATAGGCTTCCGTGATGGTTCTGGGAGCGAATTGCTCCGGAATCGGATGATAAGGCTCTCGGGCATCATGCGCCTGGAATAAAAACTGGGCAGCATTCTGCTCTCTGCTCTCATTCGATGCCACGTCTCCTCCTCTTAAACGGGGAACTCCAGCTGGCCCCTCGCCTTCATTTCCTGAGGCAGCAAGCTATGGTAGATGAAGGCGTTTACCGACAGCACCCGGGCCAGAGGGGCTAGACCCGGGCCTTTTCGGGCGTGAGCGCAGCCAGCCACTTAAGCACGGCATCCGAAGCTTCTGTGGTCCGGTTCACCAGGGAATGCTCTCCTTCCTCCACCATCAGGGTCTCGGCCTTCGGGCTATTGACAGCTGCCGCCGCTAGGTCCTGAGCCATGTCCCGCAGCCGGCTATGGGTCTCCCGAGACCCGTTCAAGGTCAGCATCGGCACCCGGATTCCGTGGGCGTGGTTAATCAGATTGTATTTCTCCTCGGGCCCGTGTTTATCCAGAAAGGAAGCGGCGCTGAACAATTGGGGGATGGGGTGCTCGACTCTAAATACGCCTTCCGGGTCGCCCTCGGCAATCAGCCGGCGCGCGATTTCGATATTGGCGGCAAACTCCTCCGAGTCCTCGGACTCCATGAAATAGGAGTAGGACAGACGCACCGGTGAGACCGGCACGACGGTGGCCACCCGGCCGTCGTCCTGGGTGGCGGCGTAGTAAGCGACCCGCACTGCGCCCATGCTATGACCCAGAAGGCCGATCCTCCGGTAACCTCTTTCGGTCAAGTGATCGATGCCTGCCCGAAGGTCGATGCAGGTGTGGGCCAACACCTCGAAGGCGTTGCCTTTAAAGTTCTGGCCACCTGGGTTGTACCAGGCGGTGTCATGGGCGTTGGTGTTCAGCGGCAAACAGGCGTAACCCTGGGCGCTAAGGTCCTGGGCCATCGACTTGGTCGCGCCGTCATAGAAGTTCCCCCTGGAACCGTGTATCAACAGCACCGCATCCACCGGCCCGGCCCGATCCCCATCCCCGGTGGGCGCATAAAACGCGCCGTCCAAGCGGAGGCCGTCATCATTTAACAGACTGACCAATTCGACTAGCATCTCTCAAACCCTCACAAATAGTTGTCGCCCGGTTGAGCAAATCTGGGCTGGGATTCTCGCCCCAATTCTAGGGACGCGCCGACCCTGCCGCAAACGGCGTAAATGTTGTTGACACCCAATTATAGCCAATCGTACACCACCCCATGCGGTCCCAATGGTGGGGTTTCTCAAAACTAGAAAAGCCCCCTCGCTTTAGGGGGCTTCTGCTGTCGGTGGCGTTGGGCAAAAAAAGAGCGCCTTCACTAGTTTGTGAGAACGCTCCGCTATCTTAGCATGTTCAGACGAATCTTGTCAATCTTTCATGCCTGAGATCCTTAAAAGCCTGGGTTGTCGCCGCCTCCCCTCCACCCCACCAGTACCCCTGGCCTGATGGAACCGTTCAGTTAGCGCGGTGGATAGGCCAGATGTCAGCGTACCGTAGACGACTTTTAGGGACCTGGTTTTCTACATTCACCTTTTATCGGCCCTCACCCCGCGTTAACGCTGACAAGGAATCGTGTATTTCATCCACAGGAATGGCGAACAATGTACCCTCGTCAACCGAGCGTGTCATGCCGATCACTTGGCCGTCAGAGTTCAGCACAGGCCCTCCACTGTCTCCTGGGTCTACCGTTGCGTCAATAACTAGATGCACACCTCGCCCAATAACTCTTAGGTCCAATACTAAGGACAATACGCCAACATGAGCATTGGCTTTACCTGCCGCTCCATTTACCGTCAGGGCGAGAGCGCCATCGTATCCTAATATCAAGAGTGGTTTTGCCACGTCGTCGCTAGTGATTGTTCCTAACTGCAATGGCTTCGCACGCGGATCCAATATCTCGGCAGGCTCATCGAATCTTAGGAGCGCAATATCTCTATCTAAATCGACTGCGGCTACGACGGCAGGAAAGCTTGGAGAATCGGCCTGTCTGACAGTGACCGAATCGCCGCCTTCAACGACATGATGATTAGTCAATATATGGCCTGGTGAGACAAGCCATCCTGAACCGCTTCCCTCTCTTGTGTCGACACGGAATACTGACGGCCACGCAGAAAGATAGACTTTATTGAAGTTTGGGTACGGTCGCAACGTAGGTTGTGGAGTAGGGGTCGGCTGTGGTGTTGCTGTTGGCTGAGGACTCGCGTCAGGGGCAAAAATTACCGGGGTTGCGCTTGGCTGTGGAGTCGGTGTCAACGCCGGAGTAACCGTCGGCGGCAATTCAATCGGCGTCGGAGTCGGTTGTGGGGTTACAGTCGGAGCTGATGTTGGCCTAGGTATCGAGGCGATGGCGGTTGCGACCGTTTCTTCCGATACCCGGCGTACATCTTGTTCCGACGGGCTGCAACTGATAACAACAGCGGACACGAAAACCACCGCAACCGCTCTACATCCAGAGTGAAGCCACATCGTACCATTATAAATGCTTCAGCTTGATCGCCGGGTCTGCGTGGTCCACATCGCGGTGTTCCAGCGCATCATGACGACCTAGGTCAATACGCGCCAGGTTACCATGTCGTGCTGGACAACGGGGAGGTAGTGACGGTGCGGTGGGACCAGGTTAGCAGCTGAATCTAGCTGATGGCAGGAGGATTATTTAGCTAGCACCCCCCCTACCCCACCAGTACCCCCGGCCTGATGGAACCACCAGGGTTACCCCTACCGCAGAACGGCGTTGTCAACCAGGTCTGCTAGAATGGCACTACATAGCCACCACGGCACGACATGCACAACCTCAACGCGGCGTCTACCACAGACGCTGCCGCACCAAATCGAGCTCGAAAGCTATTCGCCAGCAGCCTCTCCGATTCTTTAGATTAATCGACGATTGGATCGCACGGTGGATCACCCTAGTCTCTATGTTGTTATAGGAGGACATGATAATGGCCGTTACGCCTTTCAAGGTAGAAGTGCCAGACGCCACCTTGCAGGACTTGAAGGAAAGGCTGGATCGTACCCGGTGGCCCGATGAAATCCCCGGCTCCAACTGGGACTACGGGACCAACCTGGACTACCTCAAGGAATTGGTGGAATACTGGCGCACCAGGTTCGACTGGCGGTCCCAGGAGAGGCTGATCAATTCCTTCTCCCATTTCAAGACCGATGTAGACGGAATGGGAATCCATTTTATCCACGAGAAGGGCATGGGCCCAAACCCCATGCCTCTGGTGATCACCCACGGATGGCCTGGCACATTCTTCGAGATGTATAAGGTCATACCCATGCTGAGTGATCCCGCCAGCCACGGCGGAGATCAAGAAGACTCTTTCGATGTGGTTGCTCCGTCTTTGCCCGGGTTTGGATTTTCGGACCACCCTACGCAGCGAGGCATGCAGGTGCTGAAAGTGGCCGACATGTGGGCAAAGCTGATGACAGAAAACCTCGACTACCCGCGGTTTGCTGCCGTGGGAGGGGATATCGGAGCGGGTGTAACGTCCCGGTTGGGTTTCGCTCATCCCGACAAGTTGACCGGCATCCATCTCACGTCCATAACCCGCCCGACGCCTTACCTGGGCCCAGGATCCAGACCCCTTAATAAGGCCGAAGCGGCGCATTCAGCCCAACGGGAGAAATGGCAGCGAGATGAAGGTGGGTATGCCCACATCCAGGGTACCAAACCACAGACACTGGCCTATGGTCTAAACGACTCTCCGGCGGGACTCGCAGCCTGGATCGTGGAAAAATACCGCACCTGGAGCGACTGTCACGGTGATGTAGAAAGCCGGTTCAGTAAGGACGAGTTGTTGACCACCATAACCATCTACTGGGTCACCCAGACGATAAGTTCATCAACCAGGATGTACCTCGAAAACCAGACGCACACCTGGGGCATGGGACCAGAAGAACGGGTCAAGGCTCCGGCAGGCATAGCCCTATTCCCTCAGGAAATTGCAAAGCCTCCCAGGGAGTGGGCGGAACGCTCCTACGACGTGCGCCGTTGGACTGAAATGCCCAGCGGCGGGCATTTCGCTGCCCTGGAGGAGCCGACCAGGTTGGTTGAGGACATCCGGGATTTCTTCCGGGGGCTACGGTAGTCGGCTCCGTTCCATGGGCCGACTGGCTTAGTACGTTCCAATACCGCCACGGCAGCTTTAGTAGACGAGAGGGAGCCTCATCGCTCCAAGGGGAGGCCCGTAGGCAATCCCCAGCCCAAGACCACCTTGGGTGCCCGCAGGCCCACGGAATACAATAAGAGTCAAGGAGGAAATGGTATGGCCGTTGGTATTGTAGCCCCCCTGCCCGCGTACACCGTCGATGCCGCGTTCATCGCCCAGAAAGCCGAGGGATTGGGATTCGAGTCTATCTGGTATCACGAACACCCTATCCTGCCGGTTCACAGTGACACTGGGTTTCCTGCAACTGGGGGTGATATCCCGGAGACCTACAGGCACCTGACCGATCCCTACATCGCCTTGGCCAGGGCGTCCGCCGTCACCGACAGAATCATACTGGCCACCGGCATTACCCTGGTCCCCGAGCGGAACCCGCTGATCCTCGCCAAGGAGATAGCGGCACTGGACCACTACAGCGGCGGCAGATTTCTGTTCGGCATCGGAGCTGGTTGGAACCGGGAGGAGACTACCATCATGGGGGGCGATTTCGACCACCGGTGGGCCCAGACCCGTGAGGCGGTCCTGGCAATGAAGGAGCTGTGGACCAAAGATGAAGCTGAGTTCCATGGCCGGTATTACGATTTCCCTCCGGTCTATTGCTATCCCAAGCCAGTGCAGAAGCCTCACCCACCGGTCCTGCTCGGTGGCAATGCTCCCAACGTTCTTCAGAGGGTAGCCCGGTGGGGTGACGGGTGGCTTCCAACGAGGGTTAGTCCGGCCCAAGTCGAAGAGGGCCGGAAGATCCTCGACACCCTGGCTGTGGAGAGGGGCCGGGACCCGGCGTCATTGACCATATCGGTATTCGGTCAACCGCCGGAGACGGATCGAGACCAGATAGAAGCTTTCCTGAACGCCGGTGCGGAACGGGTCTCGGTGTGGGCCTCGCACTGCGAGACCGAAGCCGAGATGGGTGAGCAACTGGAGCGAATGGCCGACGCGCTGATCGCATAGGAAAAGGTTTGATCCGCTGGAAGAATGGGCTGGGAGCCTCTAAGGCATCTATCCGGTGGAGTGCGCCTGTTTCTGATTCAGCGGAGGCACCTTGAGGACGTCCAACAACAGAGGAGGGTGACACCATGGCCACTCTGGTTACCGGTGGTACGGGATTTGTCGGCAGCAACATAGTAAGGACCCTGGCTCAGCTGGGACACCGGGTCGTCTGCTTCGACCTGGTGCCCCCCAACGAGCTGCTCACCCGGTATATCCAACCCTGGGCCGACAAGGTCACCTTCCTACAGGGGGACATCCTGGCCCCTGGCGACCTGGAGCAGGCCGAGGACCATGACATCGACAAGATTGTGCACGCCGCCGTGTTTACCGGGGTCCTGCCTGATGTGGAAGCCAGCCGTAGCCGATCCATTGTGGACATCAATGTTATGGGCACCACTAACCTGTTGGAGTTGGCCCGGCGGATAATCCCCCAACGCTTCCTCTACGTCAGCTCCGGTTCGGTCTACGGTGACCGTCCCGACCAGGAGGAGGTGCTCCGGGAGGACGCCGATCTTCATCCTCACACCCTTTATGAATCGACCAAGTACGTTAGCGAGCTGCTGACCCGCCGGTTCGGTGAGATGCACGGCTTCCCCACCGTCGCCACCAGGCTTAGCTCACCCTACGGTCCCATGGAGCGGGTAACCGGCCACCGGGCCAACCAGTCGGTTGTGAAGGACCTTACTGGAAGGGTTGTTCGCGGTGAGTCCATAGCCGTGAGTGACCGCACCCTGGGCCGCGACTTCACCTACGTGGCCGACATAGCCAGCGGGATCTGTAGCGTGTTGGACGCAGCCAACCCCTCCCACTTCGCCTACAACATCTCCGCCGGACGGTGGCTAAGCGTAGGGGACATACTAGATGCCTTGCAGGAGCTGCGGCCCGGCATGCAGGTGGTGGAGGCTTCTCCAGGGGACGCCAATGACATCTCATACGGCGGCTCCAGGTCCCGGATGGATGTCTCACGGCTGCGGGATGACATAGGATTTACCGCGGAACATGACCTGGCAGCGGGCCTAAACGCCTATCTAGAGTGGAGAGAGGAGTACAGCTTCCGGGATTAGGCCCGGGGCTCCCACCTATCCTACAGGTGCACTAAAACGCCTTGTCTGATCGACGACCCCTCGCTGATGACTCACCGGCGTTGGTGCCACAGGGTCTAGATCTTTCATAGCCCAGGGCCGGGTAAACCCACTTCCAGATCCATCCCCTGCTGACGCCGAACCTTTCAGCTATTTCTGTGACGGTCTCCCCGCTGCCACTCCATGCACCCAGGACGGCGTCACAAACCGCCACAAAGTCCACGTCCAGCCCTGGTCGGCCACCACACGCTGGTTGTACTGTCGAGTGCCCGGTGTTTCCGCCAAGACGATCTCCGGTTTGTTGTAGATTCCCATGTCCGCTGGGGTTGCTGTCGTTAGCACCCCCTCCACCCCACCAGTACCCCTGGCCTGATGGAACCACTGGAGGACGACCTGGCCCGGGGCGGCGTTGTAAACCCTGTCTGCTAGAATGGTGTTGCATAGCCGCCACGGCACGAAGTCCACTCTATGATGAATCTCCCAAAGTCGTTCCCGCCCATAGCTGGGGTCGCTTCGTCCCAGGATAGAGTTGCAAGGTCCTACCGTGGTATTGCACCGTATTGTCCTTAGCCACTCGGCGCAACTCCTTGATGCAAAGCACGCCGCCCAGGTCCAACTCCGGGTCCACCGGCCGGTAGGCTAATTCCGGCTGGTCGGCGGGCACCCCGAAGCGCTGGTTGAACCGTGGCAGAAACTCGGCCAGCACCTGATTCGCCTTTTCTAATGTGCAGGCATCAGCCAGCCGCAGTTCCGCCACCAACCGGTCTTGGAAAGTTCCATTGGCCCTCTCCACCCGCCCTTTGGCCTCGGGGCTGTGGGCCAATATCTGGGTGATCCCCAGCTCTCCCAGATCCCGGCCCCATTGGGTTGAAGGCCCTTTCTGGCGAACTGGGGATCGGTCCGATGGACTACGCCGGGACTGAAAGACGGCATGCCTATCGGTGTACACTGCCATCGGCACACCAAGACGTTCGATGATGCCCTGGAGCAGGGACAAATAGCCTCGGGTGTCCTCCTGTTCCTGGAATAGGGCATGGGGCGCCTTCCCGGTAGCGTCGTCCACTGCCAGCAGCAAAGTCAGCCAGGGCCACCGGTCCTCCAACCATAGATGGTGGCTCCCATCCAGTTGGAGCAGCATCCCTTCCTGGGGCATCCGTTGCCTTCTGCACCGGTGCCGCGGCGGCCGGCGCTGGCGTGGGCTGGTCAACCCGCCCCTGATCAAGAGCCTCCTCACGGTGGGGCGGGGCAACATTACTCCCTCCCGCTCGGCCAACAACTCGGTCAGGTGAGTATGGTTGATGCCGCTATATCGTTGCTGGGCCAGGGCCACCACTTGTTGCCGAATATCCCCTGGAGTGGCATTGGGCGGCACCCGGCCCCGGTTCTGATGCACCAGTCCTCTGGCCCCTTCCCTTTGATAGGCCGCTAGCAGTCGCCAACCCTGACGTTCACTCACCCCCAGCGACGGCGCCGCCTCCTTCATCGTCCAGTATCGCTCTAGCACTCCATTCAAGATATGTAAACGGTTCTGCTCTTTGGTAATCATTGTCAGTCCTTCCATGAACTGACATTTTCCCTGACCAGTTAGCTACTGACAAAATTGTAGACCTACAACACAGGCGCAGAATTGGGGGCACCAAAAGGACTTGGATTTGGTCCGGAAGATTTGAGGAAGATACGGGCCATGGAAATTAGCCAACGCCGAGCTAGTGTATCGCTGTAGGCGTTCAGCGATAATGGGACACATTGGTGGGGGGTAAAAACCCGAGAAGGGGGAGCGGGAGAGGAGCAACTCCATCTCAGTTAGATGTCTACAGGGCCAGGGCCGCTGAGAAGCTGAGCGAACAGACTCGTTCCTTCGTCCGCGTAGTGAAAGCGCCCTATATCTACTTCTCTTTTTTCAATTTACGTTTTTCCTTTAGAGTATGTTGTGCAGTTGTCTGTTTTTCCTTTTTGGCTTT
>CATMOE010000087.1:0-11481 GCA_950072105.1 uncultured Dehalococcoidia bacterium | reverse complement strand
TGCCGCCAAGGGATGGGTCGGCATCAGTTGGCCCAAGGAGTACGGCGGCCAGGACGGCAGCCGCATCGACCAGTACATCGTCGAGGAGGAGTTCTCCAGGATCGGCGTCGGCGTCGGCGGGGCAGGCAGCGGCGCACCGGCGATCCTCGCCGCTGGAACTGAAGAACAGAAGAAAACCTTGCTTCCCGGACTTATTAGCGGAGAGATCACGCTGGCCCTGGGATTCACCGAACCACAAGCCGGAGCTGACCTGGCGAGTCTTCAATGCCGGGCAGTGCGAGACGGAGACGACTTCGTGATCAACGGCCAGAAAATGTACACATCCTCGGCCCACTACGCCAGCCATATCTACCTGATGGCTCGCACGGACCCAGACGCGCCCAAGCACCGTGGGATCTCCATCTTCATCTTCCCGATGAACACTCCAGGCATCACGGTTCGCCCTCTATGGACCATCCAGAACGACCCTCCGGCTCCCATCGGTACGACCTACGGTCAGCGTAGGACCAACGAGACTTTCTTTGAAGACGTCAGAGTACCGGCAACGTGTATGTTAGGCGAAGAGAACCAGGGTTGGTACGTAGGCGCGATGGGCCTCAACCTGGACCGTGTCGGGGCCAGTAGATACCTGATCTCGGTTCGACGGGACGAGGACATCATCAACTGGGCCAAAGACAACGACCTGGGCGGCCATGATGTGTCCCAAGACCCGGCCATCCGGGACCGCCTGGCAGAGCTATGGATCGAAGCCCAGGTTTGCCGCCTGATGACCATGCGCAGCATGTCGCTGATGGAACGGGGTGACACCTTTACCTACGAAGGGGCGGCGGAAAAGGTCTGGGCTCCGGAACACGGCGTCCGGACCACTGAAACCATTTCCCAGATCCTAGGGCCTTACGCTCAGCTCATGAGTACCTCGGAAGAGGCCATCGAACACGGTTTGTTCGCCCACAACCTGTTGGGGTCCTTCCAGTCGGGCATCAACCATGGCAGCGTACAGGTAATGAGAGACCAGATAGCCCGCCGGGGACTGGGTCTCCCCCGCGGTTAGGATCGAGCAAGTGGTTCGACAGGCTCACCACGAACGGAAAGGTCTAATTGAACCGTTCGTCCTGAGCTCCGACTAAGGGTCGCGAGTCTCGCCAAAGTCGGACTTGTCGAAGGACCCGGCGTAAAAACTGTTATTCCGAGGGCAGCGGCAGCGCGCTTTGCCGCCGCCGCGCCAAAATCTCTTGAGGAATTAGCATGGATGTACTTCTGAACGAAGAAGAGGAAATGGTGAAGAACGCTGCCAGGGAGTTTCTGGGTGGCGAATGTCCTCCCAGCCTGGCCCGAGCCATGGAAGTAGACGACCTGGGTTACCCGCCCGAACTGTGGCGTCAGATGGCCCAGTTAGGATGGCTTGGTATGTCTCTCCCCGAATCCCTGGGCGGCCAGGGATTGCCTCTGACGTATTTGGGCATCATCATGGAGGAAGTGGGCCGCGCCATCGCCCCCGTCCCCTTCCATAGCACCATGGTCGCGGCGTTGACCATCGCCGCCGACGGCAGCCAAGAACAGAAGCAATCGGTGCTGCCCAAAGTCTGCGCGGGCGACACGGTCCTGACTTGGGCGTTGACCGAACGCGACCCCCGGTTCCTCCCCGAGACTATTGCCACCGCGGCCATAGAACAGGGTGACAACTTCGTCATCAGCGGGACCAAGATGTTCGTCGATAACTTTGGCGCCGCCGAGAAGTGTTTGGTAGTCTGCAGGACGGCATCGGCCTCGGACGGCGATCAGGGCATCTCATTATTTCTTGTGGACACCGGAAGCGCCGGCATCTCTAACGTCCCACTGACAGCCATAGCCAGAGATAAGCAGAGCCAGGTGATCTTCGACAACGTAAGCGTTCCCAGATCCGATCTGATAGGCCAGGTTAATCAGGGATGGCCCGTGATTCAGGCCATGATTGACCGGGCGACCGTGTTACTGTGCGCCCAGATGGTGGGGGCCACTAGGAAAGACGCCGAGATGGGCATCGAGTACGCCAAGAACCGGGCGGCCTTCGGCAGGCCCATAGGCTCCTTCCAGTCCATCCAACACCTCTGCGCCGACATGATCCTGTGGGTAGACGGCGCGCAACTATTGACCTACGAGGCTCTTTGGAAGATGGACCAGGGGTTGCCATCTTCGATCGAGATCTCCCAGGCCAAATCCTTCTGTAACGACAAGTGCGAAGCCGTGGTGCGCTCTTCTCAGGTGATCCACGGTGGCATCGGATTCATGATGGAGTTCGACCTCCACCTTTGGTTCCGGCGGGTTACCTCATGGACCATGCGTCTGGGTACCAGCTTCGAGCACCGGTCCAAGATTGCCAGGGCACTGCTGGACCAGCCGGGCCGGGTGCGGTTGGGAATGAACCTGGAACCGGTTCCCTGAACCTACCGGCGCGCCCCCATCGCGAATAGGAGAATACATTATGCCCACAGACCCCGTTTGCGGGATAGAGATTGATGAAGCCGGAGCCCGTGCCGAAACCGGCCAAACCAGGCACGGCGCGACCGAGGTTAACCCCAATATGGGCACCCGGAGCTTTCACAACGGTACTTGGTACTACTTCTGCAGCCTAGATTGCCGGACCAAGTTCCTGGCCGGCCCAGACGCCTATATAGGGCAGGCGAGTAGTTAGTAAGCGGTTAACGCAGAAACTGTAGACGTCATTCCGTGCTCACTCCCAATGACGCCATCCTGTACACCCGCCCTCAACCTGTCATTCCGACACCAGCCGAAGGCGGCGAGGAATCTGAGGTTTGTACTGGGAACAACATGAGATTCCTCTCCTTCCACCGAAGGATCGGAATGACAAACTCCTGTCGGCGTTTTGGCTTCAGCTAGACCTCTGTGACGCCCCGGACCCCCACCCTTACCCCTACGTGTAAAGCCGGTCGTAAGCCGAGGGCCGGTGAATCCCCTGCTCTTCGTCAAATTCCGGCGCGTTCACCGACTGGCCGGTCATCGTCTCGGGCGTTTGCAGAGCCAGGTGAATGGCGGACGGGCGATATCGTCTGGCAAACGCATCCGCTTGTGGACCTCGGAATCGTAGTCGTCGTTGGGCTTGGTCAGGACCCAACCGGGACTCAGAATATTCACCGCTATGCCGTACTCTTTTACGTCTTCGGCGATGGACTCGCTGAGGCTTTCCAAGGCTGCCTTGGAAGCGCAATAGGCAGCCTGCCCGGCACGGCCTTTGCTGGCTACGGTTCCGGAACTCATGTTGATTATCGCCCCGCTGCCCCGCTCCACCATATGTGGCAGGACCGCTTTGCAGCAAAGAAAGGCAGTGGTCAGGTTTGAGGACATCACCCGGTGCCACACCTCTCCTGACAGCTCCAGGAAGGGAACGGCGTGGGCCAGGTCATCGGTAAATAGGCGGTATCCCCCGGCGTTGTTGACCAGGATATCCAGATGGCCCAGGCCGTCGATGGCTTCTTGAACCGCCCGGTAGGTCTGTTGGCTATCCGTCAAGTCGGCGGTTATGACCAGACCATGGCGCCCCAACGCCCGAATCTCCTCCGCCACTTGGTCCAATTCGGTGGGCGTTCGGGATATGATCGCCACGTCGGCTCCCTCTTGGGCGTAAGCCAACGCGATGCTGCGGCCTAACCCACGTCCAGCGCCAGTGACCAGGGCAGCCTTCCCTTCAAGTTGCATCAGACTCCCGATAGAACACCCTCTCTAACCCCGATGCAATCGGGGAACAAATCCCGTCCCCCCTTGCGAGGGAAGGTTAGGATGGGGGGTGGCCCGGCCCCTAGTTGCCGACCCAGCCAGAGGTTGTAATGTCAATAACCTGGTTGTCCGGCCCGCGGTATTTGATCTCGTAGTAGGACTGGGCGGTGTCGGCATGCACCGGGGTAACGTTCACCCGGCCGATCATGGGCGTGGCGCCCGCTTCGTCCAGCTTCGCGCACGTCTCGTCCGTGTCATCCACCAAGAATCCTAGGTGGTCGATCCCGGCATACCCCGCCGCGTCGCGGGGCGACTCCTCAGACCCTTCATCCTTAGACTTAAGAATGGCCAGGTTGAGGTAGCCGTCGGTCAGGTAAAAACCCGAGCCGGCCACACCGGCTTCCTCAAGTCCGAATACTTCTTTGTAGAATTTGGCGGTTGCTTCCGGGTCCGGTGTGCGTATCGCTATGTGTTTGATCTTCGCCATGGTTTCCTCCCTTTCTTGATCCAGGTTGGGTTTTTTCAGACTCTCACTACCTCGGGAATTTCCTGATGATCGCCCACCAGGAAGTCCCGTATGATCTTGTTGAAGGTCTCGGGCTTTTCCGCCATCGGCATATGACCGCAACGGTCGATGACGGCCAGGTTGGAGTTGGGTATAGCGTCGCGGAGGGCTTCACCGTGCCGCAAGGGGACGATGCCATCCTCCCGGCCCCACACCAGCAGCGTATCGGCGGTAATCGTCCCCAGGCGGTTGGTCATATCCGGGTCTGAAGACGCTCCGTTTATCAGCCCTGCGACCAATCCTCTGCCCTTCCACTGGCGCTCGAACTCCGGTCCCCGCCGCAGGTTCTCCCACTCGGCACCAAAACCGTCGGGCTGGGCCGTGGCGATCAGGCCAAGACGTGCAAAGGCCGCCTTGGCAAAGGACTCCTCATCCATCTCTGCCAGGTTAAGGGTGGTGGAGTCGTTGAGCGCTATTCCCATGGAGTCCGCCAGAATCATGCGTGAAAACCGCTCTGGATGGGCGGTGCAGAGGGACAGGGCGACCCATCCGCCGAAGGAATGTCCCGCCAGGACGCACCGGCCGATCTCCGCCGCGTCCATAAAATCGCTCACCAGTCTGGCGTAGTCCTGGACTGAATCAATGCTATCTGGCGCTCGACCGTCGGCCCAACCCGGCAATTGGGGCGCGTAAGTTAGAGCAAAGGTGCCCAAGGTCATGTGGTAGGCTTCCCACTTCCCACCGCCGCCCATCCCGTGGAGGTAGAGGACCGGATCCATGTCGCCATCATGGCCGCCTTTGAGGTAAGAAACCTCGAAGCCGCCCGCCTCCAGGCTGTGCCGGGCAAATATAGAGCCGTCCGCTGCCCCCACTGGTCTACCTGCCTTTAGTCAAATTGTCTGCCAACAACAATTGTCTAGCTCTAGCGAACCGGTCCTTCGACAGGCTCAGGACGAACGATGAGAGTTCATATTCCCGTTTGTGGTGAGCTTGTCGAACCACCCGCTACTGTTCAGGCGGACTCATTCCACCAGAGCTTCACGCATTCCAACTGGAAGTAGGACGCGTTGGCCGCCGGGTCGGGTTGGGGTGAGCCTTCGAGAACGGTTACCCCTAACCGGATCACGTAGTCTTCTCCGGCCTCTGCCCGCTTTTGCAGCGACAGAGCAGCGTCCTTAGCTTCCTGGTCCGGTATTTCCCGGAAGAGTCCGTACTTACCTTCGAACATCACTGTGCGCTCTTCGCCGGTCTTGTAAAAGGTTTCTAGCAACACATCGGCGTCATCCGAAACCTCGCCGCCGCCTTTGGCCGCCACCTTCAAACGAATCGCCGTGCCACGGTGCTCAGTAGTCGGTCCGACGAAGATAAGTTGGTAGGGGATACCGTCCGGTCCCGCCGGCGGAGAAAGAATCTCCCATCCCGCCGTGACGCTTCCCGGGGCGTTGTTCTCAAACTCCCCTCTGGTTTCCGGAGACTCCCGGGTCAGGGTGTAGTTGTAATCACCGAATAGGGAAACCATTGCTATACGGTGGCCGCCGGAGCCGCTTCGTTGATGTGCTTGAGCTTGGGCATGACGTGCTCGGCGAACAGGTTCTTGGACTTGATGACGTTCTCGTGGCTGTTGCTGCCAACGCGGAACATGCCCATGAAGTGGCCGTAACCGGCCGTCTCCATGTCGTTGGCCAGCCAATCCGTCACGTAATCCGGGTCGCCGCAGACTATATATCCCGACTCCCGCAACTTCTCGAAAGGAGTGCCGGGGCCGGGCATCTCCGCGCCCTTGGAACGTTTCCGGTAGTCATAAGAACGGTCGGTCTGCAGACCGGGCACCGGCGCCGGGACCTGCACCGGACGGCTGAAGGTACTCAACCGCCGCACGTACATCACCGCGGCGCGGCATTCTTCGATGGCCTGTTCGGTGGTCTCGGCCACGTGGATGTAACGTGAGCCGATGCACTGCTCGGGCCCAGCCTCCCAGCCGAACTGCTCCTTAGCCACCTCTTTGTAATATTCGAAGGCGTCCTGGAACACCACCGTGGGGTTCCAGACCCGGGCGATGGGTATGTGCCGTTCCGCGGCAAACTCAATCGTTTCCGACGACCCGGCCGGCATCCAGATGGGCAGCGGGTTCTGTAAGGGCTTGGGCCACACCGAAACCGCCTTCAGGTCGTAGAACTTGCCCTGGTAGTCGAATATCTCTTCGGTCAGGCACTTGTTTAGAATGTCGTAGCACTCGGCGAAACGCTCCCGGCTGGTGAATGGGTCGATGTTGTACGACACATACTCCTGGGGCACCCCCCGGACGATGCCGCCGATGAACCGCCCGCCCGACAGGATGTCCAACTGGGCAAACTCTTCGGCGGTCTGAACCGGATGGCGCAGGGGCAGCACGTGGCCGATAACGCCTACTTTGAGCGTCTTGGTGCGGGCGATAATCGCCGCGGCGAGGACTGTGCAGGAAGGGTTGATATTGAAATAGGTGAAGTGGTGCTCGTTGACCAGGACGCCGTCGAACCCCAAGTCCTCGCACATGGTCCACTCGTCAAGGTGTTCTTGGTACGTCTGGGCGGCAAGCGCTGGGTCGCAGAAACGATTGGTTTGCCGGGTTTCCGGGCCGATCTCATCCGGAATGCCCGGATAAGTCGTCTCATCAAAGCTATAGAACTTCAATCCGTACCTCCTAGCGGCTCCTAGCTCCGGCAGTATTGTAGCAGCGAGCGTCACCTAAGTGAATCCCTGGCTGGAAATGTTTCGGCGTGTGGTTCGCCCCGATCGCATCGGGGTCACCACGCACGGCGTGTGGCCCAATTTCCGTTCATCCTGAGCTTGTCGAAGGGCCTGACCACGGGTGACACAAGTTCTTTTGAAACTGCGTCCAACCCAAGGAGGCGCTCTCGGTGGTTGACGGTGTTCAAGGCCCCGCATATACTCCCCTTGACCGTCAATTCGGGAGCCTGAGCAACGCTCAACGCACTCCATCTAATCAGCAAAAACTGACCCCCTTTCCGCAGGAGGATGACATGGCGATCCTGGTTATCGGCGGGACCGGCTTTATCGGGCCCAGGGCTATCCGGCGGCTGATCGAAAGGGGTGAAGAAGTGGTCTGCATGGACATCAACCCCCACTCGGACCAACTGTCCGGGATGGGAGAGCGGTTGAAGGTCATGTACGGCGACGTTACCAGTTTTGAGGACGTGGTCAAGGCCATTCTCGAAACCAAGCCCGACCGAATCATTAACCTGGCTTACCTCTTGCCCGTAGTCGGAACCGAAGACCGTCCCCACTTCGACACCCGTCTGAATATCATGGGCATGGATAACTGTTTCGAAGCTGCCAGGGTTTGCGGTGTGAACCGGGTGGTGTATGCAAGCTCCATCGCGGTGAGCGGCCAACAGTCCAGCTTCGGTGACCGGGAGACCAACGAGGACGACCCGATGTACGGCACCAGCCAGTACGCCATGCACAAGATATTCAACGAGTTCCAGGCATCCAAATACATCGAGAACTACGGCATGGCCATCACTGGGATACGGCCAGCTAACGTGACAGGCCCCGACAAGTTCCGAGGTTCCGTCGACCACGTTCGCTGCATCACCCTGCCCGCCCGAGGCGAGCCGGTCAGCTTCCCACATAAAGAGATTATGCGGCTGCCCATCCACGTAGAGGACATCGCCGAAGCATTCGTTCGGGTGCTGCTGGCCGATTCCAGCCACTACCCCGTCTACAACTCCGGAGGACATGCCATCAGCTTAGGTGACCTGGCGGACATGGTGAAAGAGTTTCTGCCCGACTCACAGATCACCTTCGACAACGAAGGCGGCCGTGAGCTATCGGGGAATTACATGGTGGACAACAGTCGTCTGAGGGATGAGTTTGAGATCGAATATGCCCCCTTCCGCCAACGGGTGTTGGAGATAATAAACGAAGTGCGTATGGATAGCGGTTTACCCGTGGTGACGGGTAGGTAGGGGAACCGGGAAATCCCCCAACTGAGCCCCCTTTCGTAAAGGGGGCTCAGTTGGGGTTCCCGATAATAAATCCATGCTCTGATCCCCTCGCTTTGGCAGGGGTAGGGGTGAGGGTGACGAAGACAGGAGGAATAAGATGCCACTTGACCCGCAAGCACAAGCAGTTCTAGAAGCAACGGCAGCCCTTGGTCTGCCTCCGAACCACACCGTATCTGCCCAGGAAGCTCGGGCCAACGCTAAGCTGCGCCCCAGGGCTCCGGGGCCCGAAGTGGCCAAGGTAGAAGACCGGAACATTCCCGGTCCAGGCGGAGAGATTCCGGTGAGGATCTATACGCCCGAGGGGTCCGGACCCTTCCCGATACTGGTTTGGTTCCACGGTGGCGGTTGGGTCCTGGGCGACTTGGAAAACGCCGATGGGGTCTCCCGGCACCTGACCGTGGGCACGAGATGCGTGGTCGTGTCGGTGGACTACCGGTTGGCGCCGGAGACCAAATTTCCCGGCCCCGCCGATGATTGCTACGCCGCCACCCAGTGGGCCGCCCAGAATGCCGCCAGCATCAATGGCGACCCGGCGAAGATCGCCGTGGGTGGGGACAGCGCCGGCGGAAACTTAGCCACGGTAATATGTCTGATGGCCAGGGACCGGCAAGGGCCCTCCTTAGCCTTCCAACTCCTGGTATACCCGGTTACCATGCGGGACTTCGAAACCGTCTCCTACGAGGAAAACGCGGACGGGTATTCGTTGACCCGGGACTCGATGCTGTGGTTCTGGGACCATTACCTGGCCAGCGAAGCCGACGCCTCCAACCCCTATGCGGCGCCCATGCAGGCCGAGAGCCTTAAAGGACTGCCACCCGCCCTGGTAATCACGGCGGAATTCGACCCGCTACGGGATGAAGGAGAGGACTACGCGCACCGTTTGCAAGACGAAGGTGTGTCCACCAAGTGCACCCGCTACGACGGCATGATGCACGGCTTCTTCGGCGCTCCGGCGGTCCTAGACAAGGCCAAGCAGGCGATCAACGAGGCTTCGGCTGCGCTGACAGCAGCCTTCAGGGCAAAGACGCCCGTTTAGGTTGGCGGCTTCTGCCATCGCTTCCGGGAAAGTAGTTTTCGCTGGTAGGCCCGACGATCTCTCATCGAAATAATCAGAGGAGCGCGGCAACGTCCTATGGAAGTTGGAATCTATATACGAGATTACCTGGAAGACCCTACCCGGCCGATGCACGAGCAGATCGAAGAGGCGGCGGAAGTGTGCCGGCGGGCGCGGTCCCTAGGGTTCTCCGCCATCTACATGCCCCAACACTTCATAGCCCACCCCACCATGTGGATGCAGCCGATGCAGATGCTGGCCCGTCTCGCTCCCGACGCCGAAGGGCTACGGCTCATCACCGGGATCCTGCTGCTCACCTATCACAACCCCGTGGATATCGCGGACCAGGTAGTGACCTTGGACCACATCAGCAATGGCAGATTTACCCTAGGGGTTGGGCTGGGATACCGGGAAAAGGAACTTGCGGCCTTCGGCACCAACCGGAAGGACCGGGTCAGCAGGATGGAGGAGTCCATCGCCCTGATGAAACAGCTTTGGACCGGCGATGAGATTACATTTGAAGGCAAACATTGGCAGGTCCATGAAGCCAAATGCTCGGTTACTCCGGTCCAGAAACCCCATCCTCCCATCTGGATGGCGGCTCAGAGCCGGAACGCCGTACGCCGTGCGGCCAGGCTATGCGAGGCTGTGGTGATCGGACCCCAACCCACCTGGGAGGACTTCCGGTACCTGGCCAAAGAGTACAACGACGCTTTGGCGGAATACGGCAAGACCCCCCAGAAGATGTTGGCCGCCAACCGCTCCATAACGATCGCCAAGGACCGGGAAACGGCCATCACCGAGGCCAAGGCCAAGGGTGAAGCCAAAGCCGGCATGTACGCCGGGTTCAACATGCAAGAAACGGGCACGGTGGACCTGGGACTGGCCGGACAGCGCGAGATACCCGACTGGGCGGTAGCGGGCAATCCTCAGGACTGCGCCGAGATAATCAGCCGATGCGTGGAAGAAGACGGCCTGGACTATATCGGACTGGCCAGCCTGAACCTGCCTCACGATTTCTCCGCCAAATTAGAATACCTGCAGCTTATGTCCGAAGAGATGCTGCCACTGCTGCCGTCATAGGGGCGGGGAAATCCCCCCAACCCCCCTTTCGTAAAGGGGGGCTATCTTCCACGTTGAGCTAATTTTGGAAGAGATTCTTTAGGCACGGAGGGTCCCATGACAAGCCAAAACCAGAAAACCACCGTCATCCGCAACGGCACCCTGATCGATGGCTCCGGCAGTCCTCCCACGGAGAATGAGGCCGTGGTTATCCAGGAAAACCGGATAACCAGCGTCGGCCGGATTCCGCCGGGTCTGAATCTGGAAGACAAAGAAAGCGTGCGAATCATCGACGCCGCCGGCCGGTGGATCATGCCAGGGCTCATCGATGGTCACTGCCATCTGTCCTTCGGCCAGCCTGCCATGCCCGGCGTGAGTATCGGCCGGGGGACGGCCAGCGCCGAGTTCACCACCCTTAAAGCGGCCCGGAACGCCCAAACCATCTTGCGGTCAGGGGTAACCAGCGTATCCATTCCCGGCGGCACCTGGTTCATCGACGTGGCGCTGCGGGAAGCGATCAACGCCGGAATGCTGGAGGGTCCCCGCATCTACTGCGCCGGGCGGTTCATCGTCACCTACGGCAGCATCTCCGATAACGAACCGTCCTGGGTGGGGACCCCGGAGCACCTCAACGGCGTGCTGGCTAACAACGTGTCGGATATGGTCACCGAAGTACGGCGGCAGACCAAGCACGGCGTCGATTTCATAAAGATGGCCGACAGCACTTGGGGGGACACCCAGACGATCTCCAAGGAAGAACTCTCGGCGGTCGTTGACGAAGCTCACCGCCGGAACGCCCGGATAAGCATCCACTCCAGGGGGTCCGACTCGACGCGAGCCGCCGCCGAGGCCGGGATGGATTGGATCATGCACGCCGACCTGGCGACGGAAGCTGACCTGGACGCCGTAGCCGAAGCCGGGGTCAGGATCATGCCCACGGTTACCTTCTTGAAGCATGCGGTGGAAAACGGCCGGGACTTTGGCCGTAGCGAACAGGAAGTGGACCAGATCAAGCATAACCTGGAAGGGGCGGTCAGTGTCTTGGAGACGGCCCGTAAGCTGGGAGTTAAGGTCATGTGCGGCACCGACACCGGCAACTCACCGGTCATGCCCTACGGCCTGCTCCACGCCAACGAGGCCGA
>CATMOE010000086.1:0-11534 GCA_950072105.1 uncultured Dehalococcoidia bacterium | reverse complement strand
CGTGGCGGAGGGGCAAGCGAACGGAGCCCACGACGTGGCGGAGGGGCAAGCGAACGGAGCCCACGACGTGGCGGAGGAGCAGAAGGTATGACCCCGTTCATGATCTTACTGGAAGAAGACCTGGCGGCCATGATGCGTTCTTGGACGGTGTGGATGTGGCTGGCTATCAGCGGCGCGGGAGGCTTGGCAGGCGTAGTATTCGCAGCGACCTTCGACCAGGAAAGCACCTCGTTCATATTGGGCTGGTTCCTGCTGCTGTACGTGGCTCTGGGGAGCTTCATGGTCATGATTATCAGCTCCGCCTCAGGCGGCATCGACCCCAGGACCTTGGGCGATTCCATCATCAGCCACGGGGTCACCCCCGCCCAGTTCGTGCTGTCCCTGCTGACCGCCCGGGCTCTTACCGTACTGGGCATGTCCTTGCTCGTCATCACTCCGGTCGCTTTCGCCATGATGGGCGGCGGACTCTCCAACGACTTGGCTTCCAGCGGGATTCTCATTGCTCTTATGTACACCGGGCTGCTCTTTACCGTGCTGGTTTTCCTGAGCGTTACCTTCAGCGCCGTTGTCACCAATACCCCCGGCTCTTTGGCGATGATTTACATATTGTGGTATACCGCCATCACGATGCTATTGACCATCCAGGCCGATGGGTTCTCCCCGTCGGGGGTCCTGGGTCGTATACCAGCCTTGCTGCAAGGAGAGTTCGAGTGGTCCCTCCACTTCCCCTTCCTGGTTGCCCTCTTCTTCCCACTGGTCGTCCTCCCGCCCCTGGGCATCCGGATGTTCGGCCAGCGCGATTTCTAGGTTAGCTGTATCTAGGGCCTAGTCAAAACCGTAGCCTAGCCGACTCGGAGCGTAACAAGGGTTCGGCCCAGTAAGCGAAGCATGCTCGCTACGAGGACGATTGCCCGACCTGCGTGGGGCCGTTCCGCGGCTCGGGACCGTCCGTCTGCCCTGGCTGCGGTAGAGTTCTAAGCTACACCTTAGACTAGGGGCTTATGGATATGTTAGACCCCGTCACACTTCAAGGACGCCATGTTCGGCTCGAACCCCTTTCCCTGGACCATGTCCCTGGTTTGGTTCAGGCTGCAAGTGGATCTCGAGAAACGTTCACTCTTACAACGGTTCCAGACGATACGGCTGCCATGCGTCTATATGTAGAGACAGCATTGGCCGGTAAAGATTCAGGGACCATACTTCCATTCGCGACGATCGATCGCAAGGCTGAACACGTCGTCGGTTCAACCCGGTTTCTTAACGTGCAGTTCTGGGACTGGCCCGCCGGGAACCCGCGGCAACGTGGCAAGCGATTGCCGGACGTGGTGGAGATCGGCGCGACTTGGCTTGGGCCTGATGCTCAGCGGACGGGTATAAACACGGAGGCCAAGCTGCTCATGCTAACTCACGCCTTTGAAACTTGGCTGGTTCATCGGGTTCGTCTACAAACCGACGCCCGCAATGAACGCTCACGCAACGCCATTGAGCGGTTGGGCGCGCAGTTAGATGGCGTGGTACGGGGAGATCGAGTGGCAACCGACGGCACTATCCGGGATTCGGCAGTGTTTTCGATCTTGGATGCAGAGTGGCCGGCGGTCAAACAGCAACTGGCGGCACTCCTGCGCTAACACATTGAATCTTGTCCGCAACTTCAACCATCGGAGTGAACGCATTACAGGAAAGAGTAGCCTCAAAACTGGCGGAGAGAGTGGGATTCGAACCCACGATACAGTCGCCCGTATACCGGTTTTCGAGACCGGCGCTTTCGTCCGCTCAGCCATCTCTCCACAATCAACCAGCATATCCCAGGCGGCATTGGGTTTCAAGGTAACCGTTGCCTCTACGCCACCAGGCCACGAACTTAAAGAAGCGTTGCCAGCTCTTTGAGTGTTGCTCGAATCCATTCACCTCATGCACGTATTACGACCATGGGATGCGGCATTTCGCTTGCCAGGTCCATGGATTCCCGTTATAGTGAAGAGCAGTTCGGCCTGACTTGGAAGTATCCCGTAGTCACGCTATTCACTACTACTAGGCCAAGTGCCTTGGAGTATTTATGTTGACCCAACAAGAGCTAGTGGAGCGATTGAGGGAGTGGGAAGTCCGGGTAACGCCGCAACGTCTCGCCATCGCCGAGGCGGTACTCAACTCCACCGACCATCCATCGGTCCAACAGATATTCGAGCGGGTGAAAGACCATTTCCCGTCCATGACCCTAGCCACTATCTACTCGACACTAGGTGTTCTGCAGAGGAGCGGCCTGATTCAGGAACTGCCCTTCCAGAAGATGTCCCGGTACGAAGCAAACATGGAACCCCACGTCAATCTGGTCTGCATCCAATGCGAGACCGTCATCGACACCGACACCGGGCAGGACGCGGTCCTTCGCCTTAGAAATCGCATCTCCAAGGAGTCCCAATTCGAAGTCGCTTGGCAGCGGGTAGACTTCTACGGGTGGTGCCCCAGTTGCGCCGCCGCCAAACGAGCCGCCCAGACCGCATAGCCGTTAGCGAACGACTCCAACTGCCCCGATACTCGCGGCCCAACCGGCTGATCGCTGAAATCTGAGCGCTGATCGCTAAAATGATTACCGGCGTTGTAGGAATAACCATCTGGACCGATGACCTGGAGCGGATGTTCCACTTCTACCACGACCTGTTGCAACTGCCTCTACATTCCCGCCACGAAGACTTCATCGCCTTCCAGCTGGGAGACATCCGCTTCAACATCGGCCTGCACGGGGAAGTGGAAGGAACATCCCGCGACCCTTACCGGGTGATGCCCCACCTAGGCGTTCAGGACATCCACGCCATCTGTCAGCGCCTGGCGGACCAAGACGTAGAATTCATCCGCCCCCCGGAAATGGAACACTGGGGAGGCTGGATCGCCACCCTAAAAGACCCCGACGGGAATATTTTGCAACTGCTGCAGTTGCCGTAGAGGGCCGCTGGCCACACCTACGTGACCTCTGCTTTTAACTAGCTGTACCCGTCCGGCGATTCAGCCAGATTATTCAGCTTCCTCTCATGGCCGGCGTTGACGTTCTCCAGCGCCTCGGCGGCCCGGCTGGGGATCTACGGCTCGCGACGGCTTTCCCTAATGAATCCGACAATCTCATCTGTGGCCACACCCAGATCCATACCCTTTATGTCCAGAGGGGACCCTTTGGAAGGCTCCGGCCGGATGACAAACACCCGCCCATCTTTGCGCCGAATCCCAACCGCCCATTCCCTATGAGCTTCTTCGAGGACGGAAGCAAGACTCTGCCTTGCCTCAGAATAGGTGTAGACCTTCATCGGCTCACCTCCAGTACATCTGCCCCTGCCTATTTGCTAAATTATAAACATCGCATCCCCAAAGCTGTAGAACCTATACCGTTCTCGAATGGCGGCTTGGTAGGCGGCCAATATTGTTTCCCGGTTGGCGAAGGCCGAGACCAGCATCAGCAGGGTGGAGCGGGGCAGGTGGAAGTTGGTCACCATGGCGTCCACCATACGAAACCGGTGGCCCGGCATGATGAATAGATCGGCCTGGCCCTGACACTCGGCCAGCTGCTCCCGGCCTTGTCGTTCCATCTCTTGGGCCGTGTGCTCCAGCACGCGCACCGAGGTCGTCCCCACGGCGATTATGCGGCGGCCCTCGCTCCGGGCGCGGTTTAACACGTCAGCGGTTTCCTGGCTTAGCTCGTAGTATTCGGTGTGTATCCGGTGCTGGCTAGGATCTTCTTCCTGTACGGGGCGGAACGTGTCCAGTCCAACGTGCAGCGTGACGAACGTCGATTCAACCCCGTGCGACGCTAGGCCGTCCAGCAGGTCTTGAGTAAAATGCAGGCCGGCGGTAGGCGCCGCGGCGCTGCCGGGTTGACGCGCGTACACCGTCTGGTATCGCTCCGGGTCCTCCAGCCTGTCATGGATGTAAGGCGGAAGGGGCATCACACCAAAGCGGTCTATATCGTCCTCGTTGAGCAACCGGATAGTTTTGATTCCGTCCTCACCAGAATCCAACACTTCCACGTCGAAGGCGGCGGGTGTTGATTCAACTCTGATGTGCCCGGCCTGCTCCAAGGTCACGGTCGCTCCCGCTTTTAGGCGGCGACCCGGCCGGGCCAAAGCTTGCCACACCCGCGGACTCTCCCGCTTCAATAGCAGAAATTCCACCTTGCCGCCGGTGTCGGTCCGCCGCCCTCGCAGCCTGGCGGGGATGACCCGGCTCTGGTTGAACACCATGACGTCGCCCGCACGGAGGTACTCAATGATCTGATGGAAATGCTTGTGCTGAAGACGCCCGGTTCCCCGATCCAACACCAATAAGCGAGAAGCGTCCCTGGGCTCAATGGGAGTCTGGGCGATAAGGTCCTGGGGAAGATGATAGTCGAAGTCGCTGGTACGCATGGGGTGGAGAGCTTTCAGCGGTCAGCTTTCAGCGTTATTCGTCCGTTCCTGAAGGCTGAATGCTGATAGCCGCTATTCCTCGTTTTCCATCGTCAGCCTAGCAGCGGTTAGAGCGTTGACGAGGAGCATGGCGATAGTCATTGGACCCACGCCACCTGGTACCGGAGTGATGGCTTCGACCTTTTCGGACACTGCCTCGAAATCAACGTCTCCTACCAGGCGGTAGCCTTGTTTACGGTCGGTGTCCACCACCCGGTTGATGCCCACGTCGACGACCACCGCCCCTTCCTTGACCATATCGGCGGTTATACCCAACGGCTGGCCCATCGCCGCCACCAGAATGTCGGCTTGCGAAGTGATTTCCGAGAGGTTCTTAGTACGGGTATGGCACACGGTGACGGTGGCGTTCGACCACGGCCGGCGATTCATCAATAGGTTGGCCAGGGGCTTACCCACGATATTGCTGCGGCCGCAGATGACGACGTTTTTTCCCTCGGGGTCGTATCCGTTGCGCACCAACAACTGCTGTATACCCGCCGGCGTGCCGGGAATGTAGTCGGGTCGGCCCTGGGTCAGCTTTCCCACGTTATAAGGGTGCAGACCATCCACGTCCTTTTGGGGAAGCAAAGTCTCAATCACGGCATATTCGTCGAAGTGGGTCGGTAGCGGTAGCTGGACCAGGATGCCGTGGAAGCGATGGTCGGCATTCAGTTCCTGCAATTTATCTATCAGCGCCGCCTGTGTCGCCATATACGGCAGAGTAAATGTCTCGCTGAACATGCCGACTTCGTCGCAGGCTCTGCGCTTATTGCGGACGTAGATAGCCGACGCCGGGTCGTCGCCAACCAGCACTGCGGCCAGGCCTGGATTGACCTGGTGTTTCTGGAGCAATTCGGCCACACCCACCGCCACTTCGGCGCGGATTTCTTTGGCCAGTGTCCGCCCGTCCAGTATTTTTACCAAAAACGAATCTCCCCCATTTTGCCATGCCAATTCTAGCACGGGCCATCAACGCCCTCAACGACGTAGTAGCGCAGGCTATGAGCATTTCGGTTTCCCTTTTGACTTTGCGACACGGCCAGGCTGACAACTGAAAGCTGATCGCTTGCTTGTCCTTGATAGGCTCGGTGATGCCGCCTATACTGGCTCCATCACTTGAAGAGGCCTAGTTGATGCGCATATGCTCGTTGCTTCCCAGCGCCACCGAAATGGTGTGCGCCCTGGGTCTGGAAGACCAGTTGGTGGGCGTGTCCCATACCTGCGACTACCCGGAGACGGTCGGCGAAAAGCCGGTGGTCAGCCGTAGCTTGAGGAATATCCGCCACCTGGAAAGCTCGGAGATAGACGCTATCATCCAGCAGGCCCGAACCAACAATAACCCCCTTTACTGGATCGATGGCGACTTGCTTCGAGAGCTCCAGCCGGACCTGATTATCACCCAGGAATTATGCGAAGTTTGCGCCATCGGCAGTGGATCAGTATTCGAGACCGCCGCCAAGGTCTTAGACTATCAGCCGGAAATAATTACCGTGCGGCCCGCCGGATTGGATGACATCTTCCAGAATATCTTAAACGTCGGCCAGGCGGCCCAGGTTCCCCAGCGAGCACAAGACTTGGTGGATGATTTGCGCCGCCGGATGGACCACGTGACCGGCGGACTCCAAGACATCGAGCTTCGGCCCAGGGTCTTCTGTGTCGACTGGCTGGAACCGCTACGCAACACCGGGCAATGGGTCCCCGAACTGGTGGAGCTGGCCGGAGGCCTGGAGGGACTGGCCGAAAAATGGGGCAAATCCCGCGAGATTCAATGGCGGGAGGTTCTGGACTACCAGCCTGAATACTTGATGGTCATGCCCTGCGCCTTCGAGCCGTCCCGGATATCCGCGGAAACATCCGGATGGCTGACCTCTCTACCTGATTGGACCACGCTATCGGCGGTACAACAGGAACAAGTCTTCCTGTTCGACGGCCGCATCCCTAGCCGCCACGGTCCCAGAGTTATCGACGTTATGGAAGGACTGGCCGAAGCCATGTACCCGGACCGCTTCCCCGGCCTGGCACCCGCGGGGATGTTCGAGAAAGCCGAATCCCTCCTCGGCTAGGGGCATCCAACTTGGTGGGTCACAACCATCACCCGGCACCGGGCGAGTAGCCTCGTCTAGCATCCGGAAAGGGAAATCTCATGCAACCTACCAAGGATTCCAAACTGACATGCCCACATTGCGGCTTCTCGGAAGACTTAGAGATGCCTACTGACGCATGCCAGTTCTTCCACGAATGCGCCAACTGCCATACCGTTCTGCGTCCCAACGCGAACGACTGCTGTGTCTTTTGTTCCTTCGGGGACGTCAAGTGCCCGTCCCAACAAGTATCAGCGGCGCCCCGATAGCCTTTCTCGGTTAGACATCCCCTCCCTCCTTCGCTTCCCTTGCCCCCCATAGCCCCCAAGTGTAGAATTACCCAATCCTGCCTACAGGGGATTTCTCATGTACGACAAGCCTATGCTCAGCTTGGACCAGACACGAAGCGCCATGGAAGCAATGCTGGATAAAGCCACCCAAGATCTAGCCCATCCCGTCGCCATCGCCATCGTCGACGACAATGGCGATATCATGGATTTCGCCCGGATGGACCGGTGCCGAAAGGGTCCCCAGCGCATGGCTATGCGTAAGGCCTACACCTGCGCTATCTCCGGCCAGGATTCCAAGGACTATGCCGCCCGAATGGCCAGCCAGGGCCGTACCGTGGCCGAGATGGGAGACCCCATGCTGGCCGCCGTTCAGGGGGGCGTGACCGTACTGCACCCAAGTTCTGGGGCGATTTTGGGCGGCATCGGAGTCAGCGGGCTGGCCGCCGAGGACGATGAAGCCATTGCCAAAGTGGGCTTGCAGGCCCTGGGCCTCTCGGCCTGACCGGAGCGATCAGCGAACAGCAATCAGCTTTCAGCCCCCTCCCAATTTAGAGGCGTGAACCCCGTTTTGGGATCTGACTCGCCTTAGCCGCGAGAGATAGGGGGTAATGGTTCGCTGAGCGCTGAAGGCTGATTGCTGACAACTGGCGACGAAGGAGCGATAATGCCCAATCCCCGATCCGACTATTCAAACATCTTCGAACGTGAACCCCTGAAATTGCCCGGCGGCGCCCGGGTCGTGGTGTGGCCGGTTATCAACGTGGAAGAGTGGGACATCAACGAACCCATGGCCCGCACCGTGTTGCCCGTCCCCCAAGGCCGCAGCGTTATTCCCGATGTCCCCAACTATGCCTGGTACGACTACGGCATGCGGGTGGGATTCTGGCGGATGAAACAAGTGCTGGACCGCCACGGCATTCGGGCGACCGTTAGCCTGAACGCATCGGTGTGCAACACCTATCCCCATCTGGTGGAAGAGAGCCTCAAATCTGGATGGGAGATGATGGCCCACGGCTTCATCCAGCGAATCATCAACGCCGAACCAGACCAGCGGGAAACCATCCGCAAGACCATTAGCACCATCAAAGATTTAACCGGCACGGCGCCCCGGGGTTGGATGGGTCCCGGCCTGGCAGAGACTTTCGAGACGCCGGACATCCTGGTCGAAGAAGGCATCGAGTACGTTTGCGATTGGTGCAACGACGACCAACCCTACGAGATGAAGGTGGAAAACGGACGGTTGGTGTCGGTGCCCTACACGCTGGAGCTTAACGACATCCCCATCTACCTGGCCCAGAATCACAAGTCACCAGAGATATTCGAGCGTGCCCGGGACCAGTTCGACACCCTCTACCGGGAAGGGGCCGACAGTGCGCGCGTGATGTGCGTCTCCACCCACCCATACATCACCGGCGTGCCCCATCGCATCAAGTATTACGACATGATCTGGGAGTACATCCGCCAGTTCGATGGAGTAGTATTCATGACCGGCAGCGAGATTCTGGATTGGTATAACGGCGCGGTCGGGAGCTAGCGGTCAGCGGTCAGCGGTCAGCGGTCAGCGGTCAGCGGTCAGCGGTCAGCGGTCAGCGGTCAGCGGTCTACCAATTCTTTGAAGCCAATACGCCTATCTTCCCCCTTTCGTAAAGGGGGACCGAGGGGGATTCCCCCCGCCACACCAATCCATCGTCACTCAAGGGGAAAACATGAACATCACCAAAGGCATCATTCAGACCGTCGCCGGTACCGGCGAGCCCGGTTATAGCGGCGACGGCGGGCTGGCTGAGTGGGCGTTGATCAATGACCCCTTCATGTGCGACTTCGATCAGCAAGGAAACATGTATTTTGGTCAGGCCAAGGGCCACACCGTCCGCCGCGTCGACGCTACCACCGGCGTGATTACCACCGTTGTGGGTACGGGGGCCGAGGGGTATTCCGGCGACAGGGGCCCCGCGCTGCAAGCGACGGTCAACCAGATATATTCCCTGTGCGTCGACACCAACGGCGACATCTACATCGTCGACAGGCTTAACGCCGCCGTTCGCAAGATCGCAGCCGCCACCGGGATAATCACCACCGTGGCCGGCACCGGAGAGCCGGGATACAGCGGCGACGGCGGCCCCGGCAACGAGGCCCAGCTGAGAGAGCCCAACGACGCTTTCCTTGACGGTAAGGGCGGATTGCTCATCGCCGACATCCAGGATCAGAGAATACGCCGCTTGGACCTGGCAACCGGCATCATCACCACTTTCGCTGGAAATGGTGAAAAAGTCCGGGCCGGCGACGGAAGTCCCGCGGCCCAAGCCAGCTTTTTCGGTTCCAGGGCCGTTTGCATGGACAGCAAGGGCAACACCTACGTCTGCGAGCGTGAGGGCCACGGGGTCCGGAAGATAGACGCCAACGGAATCATGTCAACCTTCGCGGGGACCGGCGAAAAGGGCTATTCCGGCGACGGTGGACCCGCGCTGGCATCCACCTGGAACGGACCCAAAGCCATCCGGTGCGACGCCCAGGATAACATCGTGGTGGTAGACACCGAGAACCACGCCATACGCAAGATAGATGTCTCCACCGGAATCGTCACCACCGTGGCTGGCGGTCATAAGGGCGGAGAAGGGGATGGCGGAGACGCTGTGAACGCGGGGATGGACCGTCCCCACGGCGCGGACGTGGACGCCCAAGGCAATATCTACATAGCCGACAGCAATAACCACCGGGTGCGGGTGGTTGGTGTCTAGCTAGGCCGGCCAGACTAAGCTAAGTTAGTTTGCGGCCAAGCCTCTCCCTCACGTCATCAGGCACCTGGCTTAGTCTCTGCTTGAAAGCAATGTTGTTCTTTTCAGGCATCTGCCGGGCTGCTTCCACGATTAGCCGGACTCCGCCAAGGAAGTCTTCGACGTGGATGTACTCGGCTTGGATCGTCCCGTCGGGCGCTCCGTTATGATAATTGCCCAATGGGAAAGCTATACCCGTGGTGCGGTAGCCGAACAAGGCAAAGGCGCTGGCTTCGCAAACGCCCCCGCTCATCAGTTGCCGCTGCACCCGGAAGCCCCCCTCTTGGAGTTGCAGGGTCTCTCTGGCCTTGAGCAATACCGATTCAGCGTCGGCGTTAAAGGTCATGCCAGCGTCCCCAACGCGTATGACCGGGCCGCTGCCTTGCTCTGCTCCGGGCAGGGTGCGGCTGGACTCCAAAGACACAACCAACGTCTGCTTGGGCAAGAGGCCCGACTCCGCCAACAGCCTTGCGCCCATCAGACCAACTTCCTCGGCGCGGGTGAACACTCCGTAAACGTCCCCAGGCGGTGTTTGTGCCGACAATTCGGACAGCGACGCTAGTATGCTGGCACAACCCGCCAGATCATCGGCGGCCCGCATTCGGATCATCTCGCCGTCCACCTGGAAGTCCGGCAGGTCGAACACCACGGCGGCCGGGTCAGACCCGGGCCGCGCTCTGACGAAGTCCGCGTCGACCCGTCGGGCCCAGACTTCCAACTGTTCGACGGCGGCGGCGCGAAACGTGTCGGCGGCCCCTATGACGACGCTACTCCCCCGCTGGCGAAACAGATGGACCAGCTTGGCGATGCTCGTCGTCTTCCCGGCACCGTTTACACCGATCATGAGGATCGCGAGCGGACCATCGGACGGTTCCAGAAGAGCGGCGTCGCGGTCAAGGCTCAGGAGGTCGACCATCTCGTCCTTGAGTGCCTCGATAGCCGCCACTGTCGACGAAGCCCCGTCGCTCTTGACTCGTTCCTTCGATCTATCCACGAGCAGGCTGGAGGGCGCCATGCCCACATCAGCCGAAACGAGCAGTTCTTCCATTTCGTCCCAAACCGAGTCGTCGATCTGACCGCCGCCGAAGATTGAAGATAGGTGACCGCGCCAGGCGCTCCGAGTCTTCTCGACCGCCTTCTCGGTCTTCCCCGTGCTCCTGTCCCGAAGGAATCTCAGCAAGATTTTTCACGCATTTGGGGAAGGTGTGCCAGTGGGAATCGCGCGAGGCGGCGGTGGCCGCCTGATCGCAGCGAGCGTGGCCCCGAGAGAGGGCGGGGCCGGCGGAACTAGCGTTGCCGCGGGGCGTGGTCCGCGCCGCGTCGTGCCGACGGAAGCGTGGTGCGACCCTAGTTCTTGTCAGGAGAAGAGACCCGAGGGGGCATCGCTTACGGCAAAGCCCCGGTAGCGAACTCGCCGGCCTTCGGAGAAAAGCCGAGGAAGTTAGATATCCCGTCTTCGTCGGTGATGTGGAATGTCTCTAGAGGCGCCCACTCCTGAGACTTCGTCCAGACCCGGACCTTCATTGGATCCATTTCGTGCTCAGCTAGCCATGTGTTTGGAAGCTGGAATTGGAATATGTACCGCTCCGCGCCAATATTCGGCACGGCGAAAACGTCCACGCTGAAGCGCTTGAAGTACGGCTCAGGCGGTGGGTCATCATCTGCGCCCGGGTCGTCTATAGCGATCGGGTCCATCGTGATTGCCGTCTCGACGCCGCCGAAATCGGCCCTGAACGAGATGACATCGAATCCCAGCACCGACGCCTCAACCCTGTCCAGGTCTACCCGCGTCTCGCCATTGCCCCTTACGGTCTCGAGCCGTTTCACGATCGGCAGGTCAAGATTCGCGCTTGCCTCGGCCAGGTCTTCATAACCGGCCAACGCCGAATCACCCGTCTCGCCCCACACAAGGATCGACACCATCCCCAGGGACAAAAGATGACGAGGAGTGATAGCAGG
>CATMOE010000085.1:0-12157 GCA_950072105.1 uncultured Dehalococcoidia bacterium | reverse complement strand
GAGTACTGCCGCAACATCCTGGACAATGGCGGCCGTATCATGGGCTTTGGCCACCGGGTCTACAAAGCGGAAGATCCCCGAGCCAGGCACTTGCGAGACCGCTCCCGAGCACTCGGCGAGAAAAAGGGACAGCCAAACTGGTTCAAGATTCTCACCTACGTGGAAGACGAGGTCATGGTCCCCTACCGCTCCCGGGGCATCTTCGTCAACGTAGACTTCTTCGCCGGCTCGATCTACTACCTTTTGGAGATTCCCGACGACCTGTTCATCTCAATCTTCGCCTTGGGCCGGATTCCCGGTTGGACCCTCCAATGCGTGGAACAGTTCGAAGACAACATGCTGATCCGGCCACTGCTGGAATACGTCGGGGAAATGGATAAGGAATTCGTGCCGTTGGAAGAACGCGGCTAAACCTAGGCGTCGTAGATTCAAACCTAGCTAAAGAGGGCCGTTGCGGCCCTCTTTTTTATTGCCGGACCGGGGTATACCATGGCGGCATGACGGTCGAGGAGGAAATCCGCCGCCGGATTCTGGCAAGCAGCGCGATAACTTTTGCGGAATTCATGGGCCTGGCCTTGTTTTGGCCGGGCGGCGGCTACTATACCGGACCCGACCACATCGGATCTTCCGGCGACTTCTACACCAGCCCCCACGCTCACCCGGCTTTCGGTGCACTCATTGGCGTTCAGTTGCATCAAATGTGGCAGGTGATGGGCCATCCTGCGACATTCACCGTGGTAGAACTGGGCGCGGGGAACGGTCTGCTTTGCCGGGATATCACGAGTTACGCCGCAGGTCTTCCCGGAAACTTTGCCCGGTCGCTTCGCTACGTCTGCGTGGACACGCTGGTCGTAGGCGGTGTGGAAAAAGAAAGCACCAGGGGTCCGGGAGGGGCCGCCGTAAACCGGTTAGCTTCCCTGCTATCTATAGGACCTTTGGGAGGCGAGCATCACCGAGGGATACCGTTACGCGGGATCAAAGGTTGCCTCTTGTCCAACGAGTTGCTGGACGCCTTCCCGGTGCACCAAGTCACTCTTAGCCAGGGAAGCCTCAAAGAAGTCTACGTGACGCTGACCGGCGATGTGCTGGAGTATGCCTTGAAGGAGCCTTCCACTCCTCGGCTGGCGACCCGGTTGGCTGGTCTCGGGATCACTCTAGCCGAAGGACAGACAGTTGAGATTAATTTGGGCATAGACGATTGGGTGGACGATGCAGCCGAGGTCTTGGACACTGGTTTTATCTTGACCGTGGACTACGGGCGAGTAGCCTCGGACTTGTACTCGATGGACGATAGGCCCAGAGGTACACTTACCACCTTTTACCGGCACACGCAGACGGACTCGCCGTTGCAGCGGATAGGCCGGCAGGACATGACCGCCCAAGTAGATTTCACTACGGTGATGAACGCCGGAAGCCAAGCTGGACTGGAAACGCTGGGATTTACGACTCAGGCGAGATTTCTTGCCAACTTGGGGTTGCCGCGTCTCCGGGACCGCTTGACGGCTTTGGACTTGCCCAGACGTCAACTTGCCGCCAACAACACCGGCATGTTGGACCTGGCGCGCCCAGCGGGCCTGGGTGACTTCAAGGTGCTGATCCAAGGGAAAAACGTGGGGACCCCGGCTTTGTGGGGATTTGAGGAGCCGGTGTCAGAGCAGGCGGTTGCCCTCGCGTCGAACGTGCCTATTTTGGACTCCGGCCATCTGCCTTTGATGGAGGGACGGTATCCCCACGCGAGCTTGGAGTTCGACTGGGACCCGTTCTCTGGCATCGACGCTACCGAGCGTGACGGGTCGTGATCGATGGGTGGCGCCGGGTAAACGGCGGCCTTTTCTTGGCGTTCCTGATTGGCTGCGCCGGTCCCGTGGCAACCAGTACGCCTTTGCCTTCACCGGTTCCAACCATTCAGCCCACAGAAGCACCGGCGCCCACCTCGCAGATAGCCGCTGAGACTCCACCGCCTGCAACTCTCGAAGCCCCCGCCACGCTCCCCTCGCCAACACCCACACCTATACCACCTGGCGAGCCACCAGACCGCTATCTTTCGAGGCGATCTGGCCCGCACCGGATTCTACGACGCCGGAGGTGTGGCGCCGGGGAATCGCCTAAAATGGAAGTTCATGGCTGAAGGCGCTGAAGTGCCGCCAGAGCTGCAAAAGTATGCTGTTTACGCGCTGGGGAAGATCCAGACTTCGCCTGCCATTGCCGACGGAGTCGCCTTCGTGGGCAGCGACGACAATTATCTGTATGCGGTAGATCTAGAGACCGGTGTAAAGAAGTGGCGTTTCCTAGCTCGCCCTGACGAAGCCATGCCTCCGGGCCCGATCCAGTCATCAGCGGCCGTGGCCGATGGTACGGTATATTTCGGGACCGTGGCCAACCACATGTACGCTTTGGACACTGAGACGGGTGAGGAGAAGTGGAAGTTCAACACAGGCAGCGCCGTTTTATCTTCGCCTGCTATTGCCGGCGGGACAGTCTACTTCGGCAGCTGGGACAACAACATCTATGCGGTAGACGCGGATACCGGGACGGAGATCTGGAGATTCCAGACGGGCGGCAAAGTGTGGTCGTCTCCAGCTTTAGCCGATGGGGCGCTTTACATCGGCAGCGACGACGGTAATCTCTACTCGATCGACCTGGCAAGCGGAGAGGAAAACTGGCGGTTCGCGGCAGGTGATTGGGTATCTTCCACGCCGGCCTTGTCCGGAGGGACCGTCTATTTTGGGAGTTTCGATTGGTACATCTACGCGGTAGACGCAGCCACCGGCCAGGAGAAGTGGCGGTTCCTAACAGGCGGGCCTGTTCACTCCTCTCCGGCGATCGCTAACGGTGTGCTCTACTCTGGAAGCCATGACGGAAACCTGTATGCCGTGGACATCGCCACCGGGCAGGAGAAGTGGCGATTCGCGACCGGAAAAAAGATAAAATCCTCGCCGGCCGTGGCCAACGGCGTCGTATTCGTGGGGAGCCACGACCGGCACCTATATGCGGTAGACGCCGAGAGCGGGGAGGAGATCTGGCGGTTCAAAACCGCGGATAGGGTGTTTGGGTCCCCGGTGGTACATGAAGGCGTGGTCTACGCTGGCAGCGATGACGGGCATCTGTACACGCTGGAGTAAGCCAACCACCTTCGGCGGCTATGTCCCCCTTTCAGAAGGGAGGACCACAGAGGGGGGCGTGATCTCCCCGGGGAACGACCTCCCCTAAGTCCCTTCCTTCAATAAGGAGGGGACTATCCGGATAAACCGGTTACTCAGTGGGTTCGGCTACTAGGTCGATCTGCTGGGCTACGGGCTTCATGCTTTCAACGATGAAGGCGATGTGCTCGTCCAGGTCGATACCCAACTCTTCGGCTCCGCGCGCGATGTCATCGCGGCTTACGTCCTTGGCGAAGTTTTTGTCCTTCATCTTGCGGCGGACGGAACGGGGAGACACGTCGCCCAGGCTTTTGGAGGGACGAACCAAGGCCACGGCCCGGATAAATCCGGACAGCTCGTCAACAGCAAACAAAGTATGCTCCATCAACGATTCCCTGGGGATGCCCGTGTGGTCGCCGTGGGTTAGGACTGCCCGGATGATGTCGTCGGGGTAGCCGTGCTCCCGCAGGATCTCAGCGCCGAAGTTGGGATGGTCTTCGGGGGTGGGGCATATCTCCCAGTCGAAATCGTGGAGCAGCCCGGCGATTGCCCAGCGGTCTTCATCCTCCTGGAACTTGCGGGCATATCCCCGCATGGACGCCTCCACGGAATAAAGGTGCTTCATCAGCATCTCCGTCTTAACATGGTGGCTCAAAAATTCCAGGGTCTCGTCTCTATTCATCACGTCCATCGGAAATCCCTCCATCTGGGTTCGAGTCGTCGCTGGGGCCTACTCCGCCTTGAGTATTTCCCGCCAGGACAACATGCGCTCCAACTAATCTCTACGCCAAATATGTATAGGCGCTGGTATTGGCTTGGAGATGACATCATGGATGATTCTTCGTAGCGTCAGACTGACTCCCGGATGCACTTCTCCAGCAACTCCAATGCCGCCTTGGCAAAAATCCACATGTTCGCCTCCCGGTCGGCAACGCGAGTCTCGACGGTAATCGACCGTTCAACGGGGCCGACCACGGCCATGCAAGAGTGACCTGGATCATTACCATGACTGCCCCCGGTGGGCCCACTGGCGCCGGTCTCACTCAATGCCCAGGTGGTCCCCAGCGCCGCCCGCACGTTCCTAGAATTCATCAAAGCATACGGTTCGGTACTGGACTGAATACCTTCAAACGCAGACTCAGCCACATGAAGGAGACCGTACTGAGCAGTACGGGTGTAGATGGTGGCGCCCCCCACATAAAAGGCTGAGCAACCCGGCACGGCCACCAGTGACGCGGAAATCAATCCACCGCAAGATGATTCCGTCACAGCGATGGTTTGCTGCCGTTCCTTGAGCAACGCGCCTACCGTGGCGGACATCGAGGTTAGGTTTGGCATAGTCCCCTCCTAGCTTCAAGATTGTTTCACGGGAATAAGGCAGATCTATTTTAGTCTGATAATTGGATTCAGGCCCACGCGAATGGCGATTCCCAACACGGTGCCGCTGCCGGGGGAGAAACGGAGTGCCGCATCATCTATTCCTATTCAAAGTCAGGAAAGGTCTGAGGCGACAGTTCATCCATACTCTCAGCGTTGTTTGCGTCAACCGAAGACCACAATCTTTCGCCGGCCTCCTGCAGCTTCCTGCTGACCGCACGTTCATCGACGTTGAGAACCTGTCCTTCCCGCATAACCCACTCGCCATCGATCATCACGTCTTTTAAGTCTTCGGCGGTTGCGTTGTAGACAATGTTCTTGATGGGGTCTCGTAGAGGAACCATGAACGTCGAGTTTGTATCCCAAAACAGAAGGTCAGCTTTTGCTCCCGCCGAGATCCGGCCCAAGTCATCTCGATGCAGCATCTTCGCCGCATTGAGTGTGGCGGCGTTGAATGCGTCGGCCGCAGTGGACAGTTCGGTCTGACGAATCATTATCTTGCCTACGACCGCAGACCATCGAATGGCTTCAATCATGGACTGGGGACAGGTGTCCGTAGCGAGGCACACGTTCACTCCAGCGCCCAGATAGGCGGGGAAAGACTCCATAGCAACCCCGCGACGGTTAAACACCCAGGTCGCATGGGCGACAGAAGCCTGGTGTTTCGCAAGAATCGCCAGGTCATCGCCCGCGAAGTTGACCCAGCTGTGGCCGGCTGGATAGATGACGTGTCCAAGAATGCACCTATCACTCAGGAAATCGATCGACTCCAACCACTCAACTGGCGTCGAAGCGTGTCGTCTGACGATCTCTTGAAACTCGAATACCGCCTGGCTGGTGTGGAGAGCCAGAGGAACCTGCATCTCCTCCGATGCCTGACTGCTCATGCGCAGAAGTTCCTCGGTGCAGTTGTCTATCTGGGCCGGGCTGATGAATCCTCTGATGCGGCCATTGGCTCGTCCGTCGATCCGCTCGACCAAGTCGACAGCCTTCCTGAATCCTTCTAGCCCCCCTGCCTCGTCCCATTCATAGCCGACCTGATTGCCGTCAGAAACCCAGCTGGCCGAGGCATACATGTTGGCTATGTAGGCTCTTAATCCAGCCTGCTCAACAGCATCGGCAACATAATCTCCAATGCCTCCCAACTCCATCACGGTGGTCGTGCCAGTCCGGATAAGCTCGGCCACGGAGTAGTCGACGCAGGCCTGCCGGTCTGGATCGGTCATCGCGCCGCCTCTGGCTCTGAGCATGGTGGGTAGACCCGAAAGGTAGAACTGGCGGCTCCCAACATCTTCGATGAAGGACTTGTCCAGGGGAGATCCTGCCATGTGACAGTGGGTGTTGATGAATCCTGGTGTGACCACACGGTCGCCCGCATCGATCACAGCATCGACGGACCCGTCGTAATCTTTCCCGACGTGCTGTATCTCACTACCGTCTATGATTACGCACCCATTCCTGAGAATGTGATGCTCATTCCCTTGAAAGGCGACAATAATCTTGGCGTTGATCCTGACCCGTTTAGCCATCGCGTGAAATGGACCTGATGAGGTGCTTCATCAGCATATTTGTCTTAACGTGGTGGTTCAAAAATTCCGGGGTCTCGTAACTATTCATCACGTCCATCAGCCTCGTCCTCCTCGTTACCAGCAACGGATTCAGCCGGTAGTTCGACCGACGGGTCGGATGGAGTGCCGATCACACGGGGTTGGCACCTTACGGCGGTGGTCAAGAATCCACTGTGGGCCACCATCCGATGGTCGGGGCGTACGCTGCGCTCGGTGACGTGCCAGGTGCGCAAGAGGGTTTCCGTCGTTTCGATCAGTTGGAACCTGGTGTCCGCCTCCAGCGCCAACACCAATTTTTGAACCTGGATCACCGTGGGCAAGAAGCTGAGTAAGATTCCCCCCATCAACAGGCAGTCACCCACGGTGGACACCGCCTGCCAGGGTTCGGGAACGTCCAAGACAACCCGGTCTATGTTGCGCTCGCTGATTCCATCGTAGATATCGCCAATCTTGATCTCCAGATTAGACGCGTCGCCTACAATTTTTTGGATGTTAGCCTGGGCTTTGGGCAACCATGACTCTTCAATCTCATAGTTGATCACCCGGCCATGAACGCCCACAGCTCGCAGCAGTGCGGAGGTGAGAGAACCGGAGCCAAGGCCACCTTCAATCACGGTGGCCCCGGGAAAAATGTCAGCCAGCATAATGATGAGGCCCAGGTCTTTCGGATAGATTATCTGCGGACCCCGGGGCATCTGGCGCACAAAGTCTCCCAGTGTGGGCCGCACCGCCAATAGCACGTGGCCCCGGTCCGTCCGGTACCAGCCGCCAACGCTGTGGCCGATCAACCGCTCATGGTCCAAGCGGCCTTGGTGGCTGTGGAAAACTCCTCCGTCCAGGAGTGTCAGCAGATGGCGTCGGCCTTTTCGGTCCTGAAGTAGCGCCAGGTCGCCTTCCTGAAAGCAATTTCTATCGACGGTCAAATATCCATTCCTATGACTGATATAGGGTGTCCTTGCCGAGGTCCGGCCACTTCCACGCGGCAAGCGGTTACGTTGCCGGTTATTGTACGCCATTTGTATGATCGTGAGGAATCTTTCCAGACCGTAGCGGATCGCGCCTTGGCTTTTGACAGCCTTGGCGAAGGTACCCAAGCTAGAGTAAAGTTGGAGTTGATATGACGCCACGCCACTTTACCCTAGATGAAGCCAATGCCATGTTGCCATGGTTAGCGGAAACTTTCTCGGCGGTGATGCCGGTGAGGGAAGAGCTGGTCCAGGACCAGGAGCGGCTATTGGTTATGTTGCGGGGCGGCCGGGGGAACGGGGCCTCCAGCCACGGCACGGAGGTGGCAGAGCTGCAACGCAAGGTGGACCGCCTTACCCAACAATTGCAAAGGGTGGTGCGGGAAATCACCCAGCGAGGGATCATCGTTCGTGATCTGGGCCGTTGGCTGGTGGACTTTTCGTCCTACCGCGAGGGCCGAGAGGTGTACCTGTGTTGGGTACGTGGCGAACTGGCCATCGGCTTCTGGCACGAGACCGACACGGGATTCGGCGACCGCCAGCCGTTATAGAGGCGGCTAACCCAACGATCTAACCTAATCCAGGTAGCATTTCACCATCAGTCCGGCTATTATGTCTTCATACTTCAGGCAAGCTAAATTCCACCCTTAAGGAGGCTCAGCCATGGCAGAAGGCTTTACTCTTGTCGTAGCGACCGTTGGCGGCGGGCTGTCGCGCACCGTGGACGGGGGAGAAACTTGGGACCGGATCCGCGACCCCATACCTTCCGAGTCCAACATCAGGGCATTGTCCGTGTATCCGGACAACCCCCACCGCATCCTAGCCGGAACCGACCTGGGCATCTTCCGCAGCGAGGACAATGCTGGCACTTGGGAGAAGTTGAACTCGCCGATGGAAGACCGCCAGATCTGGTCGGTGACGGTGGACCCCACTGACCCGGACACGATTTTCGCCGGCACCCGGCCTGACGCGTTCCGCTCCCGGGATGGAGGGAAGACTTGGGACGAGTTGAGCCTGGGCGTAACCATTCCCTGCCCAGTGGGCATCCCACGGACTACCAACGTGATCGTAGACCCTCGGGACAACCGCACCATCTGGGCGGGCATCGAGGTCGATGGCGTGTACAAGAGCCTGGACGGCGGCGATTCCTGGGTGCATCTTCCTGAACTGGGTCCCGACCCGTTCCACGGGGACATCCACGGCATGGCCATCAGTCCCGGACCGACGACGTCGATCTACTGCACCAGCCCCTTCGGCATCGCCACCAGCACCGACGAAGGGGAAAGCTGGGATTACCACTATTTCCCCAAGTTCAGCGAGAAGGACAACCGGTCCTATTGCCGGGGTGTGCTGGTCAAGGCGGACGACCCCGACGTGATGTTCGTGGGTAACGGCGACGCCATACCGGGAATCACCGGCACCATACAGCACACCAAGGACGCCGGTAAGACTTGGGAAAGCATCGACCTGCCGGTGGCGCCCAACTCGGTGGTGTATTGGTTCGGCACCAATAAAGCAGTGCCCAATGTGATCGCCGCCGCCAGCCTCTACGGCTACGTATACACCAGCACCGACGGCGGGGAGAACTGGACCAAATTGAAGAAGGAGTTCGGCGAGATCCGCTCCGTGGCGGTGATGCCGAACTAGGACGATTTATCGGACATCTATCCCAAGGTAGGGGCACGGCTAGCCGTGCCCCTAGGCATTCGGGGACCACAAGAGTTCTGGAGACACGGGAACCGATCTGGACGAGCGTTGGGGCGGGTTTGAAACCCGCCCCTCTTAAGTCGTCAGTCTGATCTCTTGATATGACGCTAAATAAACCTCGCCCGCTCTCTGGCCGAGGCGGCGTGGTCGATGTATACGGTGATGACTTCGCTGAAGAATGCCACCGCCTCGGTGCCCTGCTCCCGGTGGCCGACGCCAGAGGACTTGAGTCCGCCAAAGGGCAGGTGGACCTCGCCACCCAACGTGGGGGCGTTTACGTGGACCATGCCCGCTTCCACCGTATTGATGTATTCAAACGCCTGAGTTAGGTCCCTGGTATAGACCGACGAAGACAGGCCGAATTTGACGCTGTTGGAGATCTGGATGGCGTCTTGCAAGTCATTGGCCTTGAAAACGGTTAGCACAGGTCCGAAGATCTCTTCTTGAGCGATGCGCATGTCCAGCCCCACGCCGGTAAATATCGTTGGCTCGATGTAATAGCCCTGGTCGTAGATGCCGCCGCTAACGGAGTTGCCGCCGTAGACCAGATCGGCGCCCTCCTCGGTGCCCATGCCGATATATTCCATGACGATGTCGAACTGAGACTTGCTGGCCAGGGGCGACACATCTACTTCCGGGTCCAGGCCGTCGCCGATCTTCAGCTTGCTGGTCCGGTCGATCAACTCCTCCATGAATCGGTCGTAAATAGGCTCTTCAACGATGACCCGGCTGGTGGCGGTGCAACGCTGGCCGGTGGAGCCAAAAGCCCCTTGAATTATCCCTCCCAGCGCTTTGTCCAGGTCGGCGTCGGCCAGCAGGATCACTGCGTTCTTGCCTCCCATCTCGCACTGGACCTTCTTCAAAAGACCCGCTCCCTGGGCGTAGATGCCCGTTCCGATCTCCGTTGAACCGGTGAAGGAGATGCCCTTAACCAACGGGCTTTCCACCAAGGCGTTGCCCACCGAGGCGCCGGGACCGGTCACCATGTTCATAACCCCTGGAGGTAGGCCGGCCTCCTCGAACACTTCCATCAGCTTGACAGCGCTCCAGGGCGTGGCGGACGCGGGCTTGAAGACGATGGTGTTGCCGCAGATCAAAGCCGGAGCAATCTTCCAGGCGGGGATGGCGATGGGGAAATTCCACGGTGTGATGATTGCCACTACTCCTAAAGGACGGCGCACCGTGTAGGCGACCGTGTCCGGAAGCTCCGACGGTGTGGTGTAGCCGAACATGCGGCGTCCTTCCCCAGCAGCGTACTCCATGATGTTCATGGCCCGCTTTACTTCGCCCTGGGCGTCGGACAAGGGCTTCCCTTCTTCCAGAGTGATGGTGCGAGCGATGTCGTCTCCCCGCTGGCGCAAGATCTCGATAGCACGAAATAGGACTCCGGCCCGGATGGGCGCCGGGGTGCCGGCCCAGCCGGCCAACGCCTCTTGGGCGGCGTCCACCGCTTTTAGGGCGTCCTCGGCTCCCGAGGTCTGGAACTCGCCCAATACGGTATCCTTGCTGGCCGGGTTATAGATGGAGTAAGTGCGGCCCGTTCCCGCCTCGACCCATTGTCCGCCGATATAATTGTTGTATCTGGTTACCTGGCTAGTTGCCATTCCGGCTCCTTGAACGCTAAAATCCTCGCCAAGAGGTATCTGGTTTGCGGGTACGGTAGCACCCAGCGCCGGTCAGGACAAGCGCCCGATTGAGGATAGGAATCGACTTTATGGATAATACTGAAGAAACTGACTCAGTGGCTCATGAACCCACTGGGCCAACGGACATCGCGGCTGGCGCACCGTTCCCCATTTCAGTGGGTTCTTTGTTCCAAGTATTCTGGGTCGCGCTAAGATTGGGATTAACCTCCTTCGGTGGTCCCATCGCCCATTTGGGGTATTTCCGAGAGGAATACGTGGTCAGGCGCAAGTGGTTGGACGAGCAGAGCTACGCCGACGTGGTGGCCCTGGCCCAGTCGCTGCCGGGTCCGGCCAGCAGCAAGGTTGGCATAATCGTCGGGACTGTCCGCGCCGGGTTGCCGGGGGCGGTTTTGGCCTGGCTGGGATTCACCATGCCCTCGGCGATAGCGCTGATCGTGTTCGGCTATGGGGTACAGCAATTCGCGGTAGCCGACGCGGGATGGCTCCACGGGTTGAAACTGGCGGCCGTGGCCGTGGTAGCCCAAGCGGTTTGGGGAATGAGCCGGAACCTGGCCCCAGACCGGGAGCGGGCCACCATCGCCATCGTCGCGGCCATAGTCGCCTTGACCTGGCACTCAGCGGTGACTCCAGTACTAATCATTGTTATCGCCGGTGTGGTAGGTTGGCGGCTTCTCCCAGCACCGGTCACTGAATCAGACCGCGTCGCCATCTCCCAGCGCATCAGGCCTTGGATGGGCATCGTAGCCCTTGTGCTGTTCTTCGTCTTGCTGCTAGGGCTGCCCTCACTGAGGCAGGTATTCGGCGAGAACCAAACTTTGGCGGTTGTGGACAGCTTCTACCGGACTGGGTCTTTGGTGTTTGGCGGAGGGCACGTGGTCCTGCCACTGCTCCAATCGGAGGTGGTTGCGCCGGGCTGGGTGGGCAAAGAGACTTTCCTAGCGGGGTATGGAGCGGCCCAGGCCGTTCCCGGTCCGATATTCACTTTCAGCGCCTACCTGGGCACCGTCATGATTCCGGAACCCAACGGTGTCATTGGCGGATTGATAGCGCTGGGCGCGATCTTCCTGCCGGCTTTCTTTCTAACCATAGGTCCCTTGCCTTTCTGGGACATATTGCGTAGACGCCCGGCGTTTCAGTCGGTTCTCCGGGGGGTAAACGCGGCGGTGGTGGGGTTGCTGCTGGCGGCACTGTACGATCCGGTTTGGACCAGCGCCGTCAAGGACGCTTCTGACTTCGCCTTGGCCGCCGCGGCCTTGGGTCTGCTTATGCTTTGGAAACTACCGCCTTGGCTGGTGGTGATTCTGTCGGCTCTAGGCGGGGCCGGTCTCGCGGCGATCTGAGGCCTCGAGCCGGTTCGATACTGGCTATTGCCCTAAAAACTCTATCCCCGCGCCGACGATCTCGATCTGCATCGACCTGACATCCGGGGCGTCTTCGCTAAACTGAACGCCAACCGTGATGTTGATACCCTGGTTCACCTCTGGGGAGCCTGGGATGTCGAAGCGGCTACCCAAGTGATCGCCTTCCAGATTCAGGTCCATGTGCTCGGCGATCCGCTTCTCACCGTCGTAAACGATCACTTCGTGAACAGTGGCGTGGGAGCGGGTGCGAAAGCTGACCAAAGCAGTCGCTACCCGGCTGCGCACTCCGTCCACGACGGCCGGCGTGGGTATGGGAAAGTGGACCCAGGTGTTTTGGCCCTTGGACCCTTCGATACGCACGAATGGCCCGGTGTGCCGGACCGATGTGACCCG
>CATMOE010000084.1:0-12323 GCA_950072105.1 uncultured Dehalococcoidia bacterium | reverse complement strand
GAATTGACTCACCAATGGGAATTGTCACTCGCGTGGGCCTAAATCCGATCATCAGAGTAAATGGAGATTTGCCGTCACCAGCCGCGAGTTTACAGTGTGGCTAAATTCTGGAAGACCACATGTAGGACGTGCCCGTTTTCATCCTCGCCTGCATCCAGGCGAGCCCGTGGTCACCAATTGGAGCAGCCGAATACTTCGCCTATTCCAAAGGCAATCCCGAACACGGTCCAACCGATGATTCTCTTTTCTGGGTCCGGGGACCGCCAAATGTGTGCGCCTTGATTTTGGTCAGGATTGGATGCCGCGCAGAAATGATCAGGGCCGCTACCGGCTTAGCAGATAGAAGCCGGCTGAAATAATATTGCCGCTCTCACAGGTCACCAGAATAGGAGATAGGTTTCACATCTTTAGCGCCCTCCGCTATAGGAACTTCCGCTGGTTCTGGATAAACGGCGCTGCCCAGGCCATGGCCCAGGGCATGCAGTTCCTGGTTCTCGGCTTACTGGTGTTGGACATTACCGGCTCTTCCATCCAGCTTGGCCTGGTGGTCTTCGCCTACGGTATCCCTAACCTGGCCTTCGCCATGTTGGGCGGCGTCATCGCCGACCGTGCAAACAGACTCAGGCTGTTAATATCCACCCGTCTTGTCGTTTCGGTCCTGGTGCTCGCCCTTGCCATCCTGAAAATTACTGACCTGGTGGAGATTTGGCACATTTACGCCATCATGTTCCTTCTGGGAACGGTTCAGGCTCTGAATATGCCCGCTCGCATGGCCTTGGTAGCAGACTTGGTGGAGCGCAAGGACATCATGAACGCCGTGGCGCTGCATACCATGGTGAATCAGACCGGGCAAATCATAGGGCCGGCGTTGGCCGGAGGAATTATCGAGCTGGCGGGGATAGGCACCACTCTAATGGTTAACGCGGGGCTGTACCTAGCGGGGATCGTATTCCTGTTGTTGATCAAGGACTTGCCATCGAGGGCGCCGGCCGCAAAGGCAACGTTGCTAGGAGACCTCCAAGCCGGACTGCAATGCATCCGGTCAACGCCCGTACTGTACACCATCATAGGGATAGCAGTAGCATTCGCCTTCTTTGGCATGTCGCACCGTCAGGTCCTGCCCGCCTTCACCAAAGAGGTGCTGGATGTTGGAGCGGGCGGCACCGGCCTGCTGCTGCTGGGCGCGGGCCTTGGCTCCTTGCTGGGAAGTCTCATCCTGGCTTCGCTGGGGGATTTCCGGCGCAAGACCTGGCTGCTTATGGGATCGGTGCTGCTTCTAAGTGTGTTCCTGATTTTATTTGCCTGGTCGCCCTGGTACTGGGCATCATGGATCATATTCTTGTTTGTGGGGGTAATGAGTTTCGGGTTTTTCTGGCCATTGGCTACCACCCTGATCCAGCTTAACGTGCCACCTCAGCTACGGGGCCGGGTATTGAGCGTATTACAGCTCGCACCGGCGGTTCATTATCTCGGTGCGCTGCCCCTGGCGGTGGTGGCCGAGATTATAAGCTGGCCCGTTGCCATCACCGGTGGCGCGGCGATGACTCTAGTGGTTGCCGTGTGGCTTGGGATCTGGCGGCCTGTCCTTCGTCGTCTGGAGGCGTAGCAAACGCGTGGAAAGTCTGTTAAACGAGACTAGCCGATGAGGAAGCATTAAAAGCCTGGATAGAAGCTGGGTGTAAGGTTAGCCCATCTTGATTTTAAGGCGGCTCCTTAACCCTTGATCGACCGCCTGACCGCAGCATACGTAGTGCCCCCCTTGCGTAGTAGGTCCGCAGTTCAAATCTGTTTGCACTAATCAGATGTAAGTTAGCTTCGGCTTAGCCGTCTTGGTTTTGACCCGAAGTTAGGCTATTGATAGCACCCAGATTGCCAACGTATTGATTGGTGCCGAAACAAATCTGACCCTGTACACTATAAGCTACCTCTCCTATACAACAACTCGTTCATCTGGTAAATAACGTACCCCATACAACATTTTGGACAGGATTGAATTGTATTTGATACGTTCCGTAAGCAAATGGATCTGGCGCCCTCTTTTGGTGCTGGTGGGTCTCGGATCAATCCTTGTGATCTTCGTTTCATTCACTGCCCCGGGGCGAACCGGATTCCACACGGTTCTTTTCGTGACACAAGTTTTGGATGTGGGAGCAAAACCCCAGTCTTGGTTCACCGGGGAGCCTCAGCGCCAGGAAGTCAGGTATCCCCAGGCCACCGGAACCGGCTTGGCGGACATCTACCGGATCCCCGACGGGCGACAACGGGCAGCTGTTCTGATTTTCCTGGGCGCCAACGCAGCTGGGCGAGATGACCCAGACGTGCTCAACCTGGGTAACGCGTTGGCCCGCGCCGGGTTTGTGACAATGTTCCATTGGTCACCCACCATGGCCTTGCGACAGAACATCGACCCCGACGAGATTGACAACCTGGTTTGGGCTTTTAAATACCTTAAATCCCAGGACTATGTGGTAGGGGACCGGGTCGGCATGGGGGGATTCTGTGTAGGAGCGGCTTTTGCCTTGGTGGCTTCGGCCGACCCCAGGATACGCGACGAGGTGCTGTTCCTCAACTCCTTCGGGTCTTACTTCGATGCACGGGATTTATTGCTACAGATTAGCAGTAGATCCCGGATATACGAGGGGCAAAGCACCCCTTGGGATGTGGACCAGCTGACCTTCAGGGTTTTCGCCAACGAACTGATTGAGACCATCCATGACCCGCGGGAACAAAAGGTGTTACGGGCGGTATACATGGAGAGTGGGCAATCCACCCAGGCTGACATGAGTAGTTTATCCCCGCAGTCACAACAGGTTAGCGAGTTGCTGGACGGTACCACTTTGCAACGCGCGGAAGAGATTTATGAGTCTTTGCCCGAGGAATTTCAAGCCAGCATGAGACGCATCTCTCCGAGTACCCATGTGGGAGACATCAAGGCTCGCCTAATGATCATGCACGATCGTGACGACCGTTTGGTCCCGGCAGCCGAATCGAGACGCTTAGCGGAGTCCGTAAAGCACCGGGGTGACTACCGGTACACCGAAGTTCTGGCCTTTGAACACGTACGCCCGGGCAGTGAAGGCGGAGTTTGGGAACTGGTGAAAGAAGGGGCAAAGTTGTACCGGCACATGTATGGCATCATCCGCCAGAGCATGTGAGGTACCCTTTGCTGAGTTCACCACGCCGGACACGGAGTTAAAAGCCTTGAAGTTTGCATCGGCACTTCAAATGTACGGGTCGGACATCTTACTCACACAGAATTGACGTTGGAACACGGCGTCAAAGTAAGCATTGCAGTGTGCGACGCTGGTGGGAGTCTACTCGCATTCAACCGCATGGAAGGAGCCAGCGCTGTTAGCGCGATCGTTTCTCAAGGTAAAGCGGCCGCCTCCGCTGGGTTTGGGCGCGCCAGTGGAGCGTTGCAGGCCGATTCTCCGGTTATACAGGCCATCATCGCCAATATGGGAGGTCGGATGCTTCCGGCACAAGGCGCGGTGCCATTGCACAAGAACGGCGAACTGGTGGGGGCTATAGGTGGTAGTGGTGCCACCGCTCAAGAGGACGAAGAGTGTGCGCAGGCCGGATCGGCCGTCCTCTGATTACATCTTGATACCATCGAGGGATTCAACCGCCAAGATGGCCCCGATGTAGACCAGCGGGTCTCTTCAGCACTGGTGGTCTCCTCAGGTTTGCCGGATACTTATAATTGGTAAACTTGACGAGTGCGCATAGGAGATTGACATGTTCTTAGAACTCAGGCAATACAGGACTCATCCCGGCCAGCGCAACAATTGGGTCAAATACATGGAAGAGATCATCATACCCTTCCAGGTGTCCAAGGGCATGGTGATTGTAGGCAGCTTTGTGGGCGAAGAGGAACTAGACCTGTATGTATGGATACGCCGCTTTGAGAGCGAAAGCGAGCGCCAGCGGCTATACGAAGCCGTCTACCAGAGCGATGAGTGGGTGAATAACATTGCTCCCAAGATTCCGGAGATGTTGGACCGGGACAAGATTGTGGTGACACGGATCGAACCCACCGCAGCCTCCGTTATTCACTAGCAAAGGTTAAATAGCCAAAGCTTGTCAGGAAAAACGGCATCAGCCCTTCAGGAACCTTAGTTTTGACTCTCATTAGAGTAGATGAAAACAATGAACATCCTGCTGATCGCAACCAACCGCCATGGGCGCTACATGACCAACATTCAGGCCCAACCCCTTCCAATAGGCCTGGCCTACATCGCCGGGTACTTGGACCCTGAACGACACACTACAAAAATGTTGGATCTCATGTTTGCCGATGATTACTTAGGTGATGTAGAAAGGGCGATGAAAGATTTTCAGCCTGGATTAGTGGGACTGTCTATTCGCAACCTAGATAACGGAAGTAATTTGAACCCTCAGTCGGTGCTCCCTATCACCAAGCAGGTCACCGACCTGATTCGGTCAATCAGCCAAGCCACGATCGTCTGCGGAGGCCCTGCTTTCAGTATCCTCCCATACGAGTGTTTCGATTATATTGGGCCTGATATGGGCATCACTGGTAGCGGCGGAGATTCCTTTTCCGACTTGGCCGACCGTCTCGAACGAGGGGAGTCATATAAAGACTTACCTGGTCTGGTGTACCGGGCAGATGACAAAATCATAGTGACTGAACAACAGATGACTACAGGGGTTATGAAGCCCCCGCGCCTGGAAGATTTAGACCTAGACAGATACTCTGAGGCAGGATTCGGCATCGGTGTTATCACCAAATGGTTTGGAAACCAGACTCCTTCGCGGAGCGCCCCTAGCAATGATCAAGACCGGCACAACCTGCGGCCTTTTGAAGAGGTGGTTGCCGAAGTGAAGGATTTGAGGCATCGGCTGGGGTTGAGTAAGTTCTTCTTCATCGCCAACGGTTTCAACGTCCCACCCGATCACGCCAAGTCCTTTTGCCAAGCTTTGATCGACTCTGATTTGGAGATAGAATGGAACACCGGCCTTGTTCCCCGGAGTTGCGATCAGGAATTGATTGGCCTTATGAAAGAAGCAGGATGCGGTTTGGTGATAATCGGCGACTTAGTAGTCGATGCCTATGACCCAGAGGACCTGTCCGTCCGCCTGGACCAGATGCTCCAAGTTTGCCGCTTGTGTGAGGAAGGCGACCTCCCGTACACCGTCGGTCAAACATTCGGTGCCCCCGGAGAAACCCGAGAAACCGTGGAGCGGAAACTAGTCTTTCTTCGGGATATCAATCCCGCGGTGGCCAACCTAAGGGTGGGGATACGCATGTTGCCCGGATCGAGGTCGACGGAACAGGCGCGATCAGACGGGCAGATTTTTGACGACGGGGATTTGATTCACCCCACCTTTTACGTTGCGGAATCGGTGAAGGATTGGATCGTCGGTCATTTGCAGAACGAGGCAAGTCAAAGATCTACTTGGAGTGTTGACTGACGACGCCTTGGGACCTACCAAGATGTTCCCCTACCAACAGTAGTCCAGACTTCGTCTCGATGCATGAAGCCGGGCACACGCGCTCCAAGTTGATGCTGATGCAGGGCGCCAACGCCAAGATCATCAGTGGACGCCTCGGCATTTAAGCTTGGTAAATCGTCCCGGTATTTATCGATGGCAAACGAAATTCCAGACCTAGCTAGTAGTATCGATTCTCTGATTCAACGTCTGCGCTCAAACACTAAATATTACACCGGAGGGTGTTGCTGGTGCCATGGAGTCGCTTGCTCGTAGGCATAGGCCACCCGTAGAACCAGGGCCTCTTCCAAGTCGCGTCCCACCAGTTGTAGCCCCACTGGAAAGCGCTCTTCCTTGGCGAAACCGCAGGGAATGGAGATTGCCGGCAAGCCCGCCTGACTGGCCATACCATTGAGGTAGACGGCCCGGGAACGAGCAGGTACATCCCTGCCACGGATGTTGGCGTTAATGGCGTCCCATTTGTCTCCGATGGTATTACCGGTAGGCATTAAGATCACGTCCACTCTTTGTAGAGCGGCGATGGCCTCTTGGCGGATGGCCATTCGTTTTTGCTGGCCATGCAAGTACTCGGTAAAGGACTGTGTTTCGCCCCGCTCCAATTGCGTATGCAACTCCTCCCACTCTTGCAAAGCGTCGTTTGAGAAGTTGTCACGAAGCCACACAGCCCCTTCGGCGGCCAAAGAATTGTTGCGGGCTTCGTAGGCCAAAGGAAGAGAAAGTTCGACAATCTCGGCTCCCAATTCCTCCAGTACTCCGACCGCATTGCGCACTGCGTCTTCTTCATCCTGGTTGATCCATTCTTTCCATACCCAAGAATCCACCGGCAACCCGATCTTCAGGCCTCCGACACCTCCCATAACCCCGGAGCGGTATTCGCTGGATTCCAGATTCAAACTCACCAAGTCCTTCGGGTCATGGACGGCGAGGCATTCCATGGCAATAGCGTTATCTTCTACCGTCTTTGTTATGGGCCCAGCTTGATCGGTCGTCCAAGAGGTAGCCCAAACGCCGAACCTGCTGATCCGACCAAAGGTCGCCTTGAAACCCACCACGCCACAGTTGCTGGCCGGGTGGCGCACGGAGCCACCCGTATCGGTTCCAATGGACAGCAAGCCCATGCCTGAAGCCACCGACGAGCCGGAGCCGCCACTTGTGGTTCCAGGACTAGTGTCTGGATCCCACGGGCTGTAGCACATCACCGGGTTGTCGCCTCGCCCAATGTGAGAGTAGACCTTGCCCAGTAAAACTGCCCCCGCTTCCTCTAGCAGGACGTGGACGGTCGCGGACTCTTGGGGCTTGAAGTCGATCATACGTGGGTTGCCGAAGGTAGTCCGAATACCCTGGGTTGCGATCACATCCTTCAAAGTGTATGGGATGCCGTGCAAAGGTCCTCGGTATTTGCCGCTGCTAATTTCTTTCTCTGCTTGCTGGGCCCGCTGAATCGCGTATTCGGGAGTCATGGTGGTAAATGCTTTTAGCATGGGGTCCACACGTTCACTCTGCTCAATGCATGCTTGGGTCAACTCCACAGGCGAAAGTTGTCGTTCCCGGATCGATCGGCTCACCTGAGAAATGGTTGTGTTTAAAAGATCGGCCCCAGTCATAACCTATCCTCCCAGAAATCTACGCTCACTTAGATGGGCTTAGGACAATACGCCGGTGGTGCGGTCGGTCGTTGTGAGAGGTGTCCGCATAATGGTCATTAGCGGTAGTTTACCAGTTTTGTCCTTTGGACAGACCCCTCAAACTCTAAAAATGGGACGGAGTTTCGGGTTTCCAGATACGGTCCTCTTGGGGTTGAATCCTTTAGTTGTGCGGCGAACAATCCCAGAAATACCCCATACCCATACGGGCCCTAAGGATGGGGCTCCTGTCATCGATTGAAGGATAAGTTATGGCTAGTGATGTCTACCTTCCCGCAAGAAGAGCCCGGTGACGTCTTACCGACCGGACCGTGCTCTTGACCCTCCTATTCGGTCCCGGTGACCGACGTCTGCTCCTGTGGTGTTACCCGGTGTTGATACCTGCTATTATGTTGCGCAACCGATAGCAACCCTTGAATAGATCATCGGCACATGCCCGCTTCGGTCTTCTTGACAACCATGTTCAAGGCCCATAACCCGTCCAGGCGCAAGCAGGCCCCCCCCAACCCCTTAACGCCCGAATGCACACAACCGTTTTCTGAGCGCAGTGTGGCTTTACACATTCTTCGATTCTGATACCGCAGCTTCTGAGGTCTGTCCAACACCCCGACCTGGGATGGGCACACTTCGTGCGCGCCTGACGGCGTCACAGTCGCCTTTACCTCGCTGTTAAACTGAAGATGGACCTGCTGAACGTTCCAGAGCCAGTGAGGAGGAGCTGTTGAATGTGAGCCAGTGTGGCTCCGCGACGCTGCCGGCCGGCCGCCACACAACATCCACACCGGCTACAACCCCAGACACCCCCACCCCTTTCGATAGTGTCCAGGAAAGGAGCCTCTGGTGCGTGCGTTAACCCACAGACGGCAGCGGTCTCGGATATTCCTTGGCTGGTGGATGGTGTCCCTAGCCGGGATGGTCCATTCCATCAACGCTTCGGCTTATAACAAAGGATACGTTGTCTTCTTGCTGCCAGTCAGCGAAGGGTTTGGCGTCAGCCGCGCCTCCATTTCCTTGGTGTTTTCGTTGTCGCGGTCCGAAGGCGGTCCAATCAGCCCCGTGGCCGGGTGGCTGATTGACCGGTTTGGCCCCAAGCCCATCTTGATGATCGGCGCCACCATAACCGGTACGGGTTTCTTGCTTCTGGCCAGGACCGACAACATCTGGACCTTTGGCCTTGTTTACCTGGGTATGATCACTCTGGGTAGCGGCCTGGCTTTCTCCAACTCCCTGTCGGCCCTGATCAATAATTGGTTTATCCGCCGCCGGGCCCTGGCCATGTCCTCTTACCACGGCATCAGCGCGCTAACCCCGGCGATCCTCGTGCCGTTACTGGCCCTGCTTATCGCCTCCCAAGGATGGCAAACCGCCTCCTCGGTAGCCGGAGCCATCATCTTGTGCGTAGCTCTACCCCTTTCCCTTCTGGTACGCAACACGCCGGAGTCGGTTGGATTGCTCCCCGACGGAGACCGAGCCAGTGCACCCGCCGAAAGAGCGAGCCGCCATCCAGAGAACCAGCAACCGTCCGAGGACGCCCAGTTCGCCGACTACGGGCTGGGCGAGGCGCTGCGCACACCTTCCTACTGGCTGCTTCTGGCGGGTAGCACCCTACGTCTGACCGCCAAGGCCGGTGTAATTCTCCATATCATACCCATATTAGTGTGGAAGGGCATCGAGCAACAGACCGCAGCATTCATCTTTGGGTTTCTTCTCCTTCTCTTGGCGCCCTTGTCCCTGTTCTTCGGGTGGCTAGCCGACGTGGTCCCCAAGAACCTAGTGCTGTCCATGACTTCGGTCGCAGGAACCATATCGTTCTTGCTGCTGGCATCCCCTCTATCCGCGGTTTGGGTTATCTACTTGTTTGTGCTGCTCTTCGCGGTAGCGGAAACCAGTGGTTCCAACAATTGGGCTACCTTTGGAGACTACTTCGGCAGGAGGGCCTACGGGCGGCTGCGTGGGCTTACGCAACTAGCCTCCAGCCCTGGCGTATTCCTGGCTCCGGTGTTTGCCGGATGGTGGTATGACCGGGCGGAGAACTACACCTTACCCTTGTGGGTCTTCACCGTTTTCTTCGGCTTGGGTGCGTTAACCTTCGCCTTAATGCGGAAGCCAAATCGGCTCCACACGGCGGAGGGAGCGGAAACCAGGACGTTGGCATGATACGATCGGACGGCTTTAGCTGGAACTACCCATAGAGTTATCCAAGTGATTGAGGTGCGGCAACCATGCCCATGAGCCAGGAGCAGCTAGAGGTGTTCTTGAAACAACCTGAGGTGGCCGTGATCAGCACGGTAGACGAATTCGGTAGGCCTCGGTCGGCGCCAATCTGGTTCCAATGGGAGGACGGAACAGCCTATATGTTCACAGCGCGTCGCACTTTGAAGTGGCGGAACCTGCTAGCGCGACCCCATGCTTCTCTGTGCATAGACAAGCGTGAACCTCCGTACTCATCGGTCGTTATGGATGGGCCGGTTCTGGAGACTGATCGGCCTCTTTACGAACTTGTATTGTCAATGGCACTGCGGTATTACGGCAAGGAAAAGGGACGTTCCTTTGCCGAGGGATACCGAGACAAATCGCCCAGGGTCGTTGCCTTCAAGCTGTCCCCGCGCCACATCGCAACGTTTACCCCTGACGATGCGTAAAGGCAACTAATCCAAGGAATTCTAATGATTCAAGATTAGATAAAGAACCAACGGAAAGGAAGTGGTCACCAAGTGGAGTATTGGTAAACCTTGGGAATCCGGCGGGACTCTCACTTAATATCGCCCCAACCCTGTCCAACTGATGGGGTTCACCTTACTGGCGTTTCCTGGGACAAATTTTTTAGATCCATAGTCAAATTTCCACTAAGGATGCCTCGACCGATCGAGTGGATACGTATTGCAAAGGGGACCACCCTGATGCACACTCACAATGGCGCCTCTAAAACTTAGTCAGGCCGACACGGGCTGCGGTCCCTTTTGACTGGGGAGGGCAATTTGAGGGTGCGAAATTCTCACTCTTACTACAACACCGCACGAAGGGAGGGATCCATGGACCTGGAGTTGGAGGGCAAAACTGCCATAGTTACCGGCGCCAGCCGGGGCATAGGCAAAGCAGTGGCTAGAGAACTGGCGTTGTCGGGCTGTGACGTCGTCATTTGCGCCCGTCGGCCCGAAGATCTGGAGCTAGCCGCAAGAGAGCTGAGCCAGGAGACGGGCCGAAAGGTGGTCGGTATCACCGCGGATACTACCAGCACGCCCGATGTTGAGCGAATGATCCAGGAAGCGGCCAATGTGTTAGGGCGCATCGACATCCTGGTCAACAATGCAGCGGCCCCTGGAGGCATCGCCCGGGGACCATTGGCCAGTATTTCCGACGACGATGTACTTGATGACCTGAATACCAAGGTGGTGGGTTATTTGCGCTGTGCCCGTGCCGTAGGCCCCTACATGACCGACCAGGGCTGGGGACGAATCGTCAACATCGGTGGCTTGTCGGCCCGGAACGCTAACGGCGCCAACGTCAGCGCCGGGATCCGCAATGCCGGCCTGGTTAACCTGACCAAATATCTGTCCCAGCAACTGGGACCGTCGGGGGTAACCGTGAATCTGGTCCATCCAGGCGCCACCCGTACCGAGCGTAGCGGACCCATGTACGAGGAGCAGGCGCGGCAACAGGGCATCTCCGTAGAAGAAGTGGAGGCCCGTGTCGCGGCAAACAACGCCACGAATCGCATCGTAGATGCCAGCGAGCTCGCCTATGTGGTCGCGTTCTTGGCCTCACCGCGGTCCATCGCCATCAGTGGTGAGGTAATTGCCGCCGGCGGCGGATCCGGGCAGGCAGTGTATCACTGATCGATGAAAGTCTCTGGTTCCTGCACGGCTGACAGGCCGCAGTCCCACGGAGGCATGGCGAACTGACTATTTGGATGCCGGATGCCATTAGGCCATCGGGTTACCTCCCCGCCAGAATAGCCAAGTGCCGCCTTGCGGACCGGACCGCCCTCTTAACTCTTCTCTTCAGCCCTGGCGACGGGGTCCGCCGAGTGTAGGAGAGCAATATCAACAAGCAATCCAAGCTGATACCGACTAATCCCTAATCAAAAGATCCGACATACTCATGTGTGCCCACTGGAATCAAAATTGTTAGTCTGTTCCAGGAGTAGAGATGGTTTCAAGACAGGATAGAATCCAGCTGATCAAATCCGAGTCAGAACGTCTAATTAAGTACCTTGGATCTATATCCGCTGACGCTTGGACCCTCCCTAGCGCCTGTGGCCTTTGGGAAGTACGCGATGTTGCAGCTCACTTGGTGATGGTCGCTGATTTATATGGCGATACGGTTTCTCGGGGGATACAAGGTGATTCATCGCCTACCGACGGATTTCCTGCCTCGGGAAGTTTAGATCCAGCCAGTTTTGATGACTTGATTGCTGAGAAAGCCATCGCCATTCGGAAATCAGAGGGAGACTCGCTTCTGGACCGGTTAGGATCAACATGGGAACGGTTTAATCTACTATTGGGAAGCATCGGTCCTGAGGACTGGGGAAAGCCTTGCTACCATATTCCTGCAGTATTTCCTGCCGAACGCTTTGTTCTCAACGCTGTTCAGGAATTGGCCATCCATGAGTGGGATATGCGCTCCCAGATTGAGCCTGGAGCACCAGTTTCCAGCGCCACACTACCGACTCTCATGGAAAGAATCCCGCGTAGATTTGGTCCGACACCAGGGTACGACAGGTTTCTCATGGACTCAGAGAATATCACCGCAGTGCGTTATCGTTTCCAAGTCACAGGGGGCGTGTCAGGGCAGTGGGATATCATAGTCGAAGAACAAAGGGCCAGGATGGAAGAAACTATTATCAGTTCGGCCGACGTGACTTTCCAATGTGATACCAGCACGTTCGTAATGCTTATGTACAAGCGCTTGGTACTGGACCAGCTTTTAGACGATGGTCGGATTAGCGTCCAAGGGCATCCCGATATGGTCGCAGCGTTCAACAGTTGGCTCAAAGGTGAATGAGCGTCAAGAAATAATGCTCAGGTCGCGTTGATGTAATGTCCTGAAACCGATGATGCCTTAGATCTTAATCGCATCTCCCCGCAAGAATGCCTATGTGCCGCTTTGTGGACCGGCCCGCCCGCTTAACCCTTCTCTTCAGTCCTGGTGACAGCTGAAAAGATTTTCCGTTGTGCTTGGGTGATTTAGCACCAGGCCGTCCAC
>CATMOE010000083.1:0-12427 GCA_950072105.1 uncultured Dehalococcoidia bacterium | reverse complement strand
GGCGAAGGTTTTATGCTCCTTGATGAAGATCAAGTTTCCCATACGGGCCGATATGCCTTTGACCGAACCCATGCGCTCGTCGGAGGCCAACAACAGCCCCAGTTTGTCTTCCGATGAGATGGAGAAAGGATCAGTCTGAATGGGCGTGGTGTACACGCCCCGGCTGGTCACCGGCGGCCCCAGGGATACGGGCCCGTTGCTGGACCGGGATGAAGCCTTGGCGATCTCCACCGCCAATCCGGTGATGCGGTCCACCTCAGATGGGGAGACTATGTTGGTTGAGGCAAAGCCCCATGAGCCGTTGACCAACACCCGCACTCCGATTCCCAGGGAGCCATCATTGCTGAGGGTATCGACCACCCCGGTGCGCACGACGATCCGTTCCTGGTTGGTCTCAACCAGGCGCACATCGCAGTAGGACGCACCCTTTACCGAGGCTAGGTCCAGAGCTCGGGATAAAAGATCATCCATAGGCCTGACGTTCTCCATAAATGGGCTTGAATGTGCCGTAAACAGCCAGAATCCCTGGTACATTTGGCCGAAACAGATTGGCTTATTTTAAATTGCGCGAATGTTTAGTTGTATAAGTGACGTCTTTTCGTAGCCATATGAACGTGAATCGCCATCTACCGCTTAGATTTACTTAGGGAATCCGTTCGAAAAGTTGACACCATGAATACGCATAACTTATATCTCCGTACCTGCTTCCCTAATCTGAGGGATGTGGGTACGTGGAAGGCGTCCCGATGCAGTTAGGGGAAGTCAAAGGCTCGGACACACCAAATATTGTACGTGTCCAACTGTACGAGGGAAAGTTTCCCTCAAGTTAAAGAGGCCTGGAAGCCACGCCAAAAGGTGGGTAAGAGGGACCTCTGAATCAAACAAGGCCGCAAAACGCGGCCAATTCTCCAGAGGAGGCAACTCGATGACGAAGTTGCAGAAGTTTACGGTCCCGATTTTGATTGGCATCTTCTTGTTGATCTTGGCGGCGTGCGGTGGTGACGACGACAGCTCGACCACCAGCAGCGATACTGGCAGTGGAAGCACTACTACCACCGCGGCTGCTACCGCTGTTCCCAGCACCGGCACCACCGGAGCGTCTTTCGAGTTCCAATACGTTTGTGTGAACCGGACCCTGTTGCCTTGCAAGGTGATTCAAGAGTTCATGGATGCCGTTTCAACACGGACCAACGGGCAGATAGAGATACAACTGAGCTCCTACCCTGAGTTGGGTATCAGCGGTTTCGACATGATCCGTCTGCTTGAGGATGGGACCATCGGATTGGGCGAGATCTACAGCGGTTTCGTCGGCGGTGAGTTCCCAATATTTGAGGCCGCAAACCTTTGGGGCGCCTACGAGAACATCGACCAGTGGTTTGAAGCCTCTGAGGCCCTACAAGAAGACATCAAGGCTCTGGTGAGAAGAGAGACAGGCGGAGGAGAGATCGTAGGATTCAACTACTACTCCTCCAACTATTTCTTCACTAAAGATCCTTTGAATTCATTGGATGATTTCGAAGGCGTTAAGACTCGAAGCCACAGCAACGTGCTCTCCGACCTGATCAACACCCTTGGCGCATCCGCCCAGACGATGGCGTTCGCTGAGGTTTATCCGGCCCTGGAGCGCGGCGTTCTCGACGGCGCGGTCACCTGCGGGTCTTGTGCTGTTGGCCAGAAATGGTTTGAAGTGACCGATTACCTCACAGGACCGGTCCCGGGCACTTTCGCCGAGACCTTTATCACCTTCAACGCCATCCAGTGGGCCAGTCTCCCCGCTGACTTCCAGGCGATCATCTTGGAAGAAGGAGTCCTGCACTCCGAGCGGGCCAAAGCCGCTGCTCTCGAATCTGACCTAGAATCGGAAGGGGACTTGATTGAACTGGGGATGACCCACGCCAATTTCACCCCTGAGATGCTGGAGATCATCAAAAACGCGGCGCAGTCTTCGGTAATTCCAAAATGGGCTGAACGGGCTGGAGGTTTCGAGTCAGAAGCCGTTCAGTTGTACAACGAAAAGGTCGGTCCTGTGACAGGCCTCTACGTTACCGCGGACGGTTCGGTCGAGAAGAGATAACCCTCGACTCTCGGTTCGTTCCTCAACGGAACTAAAAAGCGGCGCCCCGGTTTACCGGGGCGCCGCTTTTGTATTCACAGAAAGACTCCGACCCTCCGCAGCTTTCTAACCCGAACGGAGCTTGAAGCGCTGGATCTTGCCTGTCGCTGTCTTGGGCAGTTCGTCGACAAAGTTGACCCACCTGGGGTATTTGTAACGGGCCAGGCCGTCTTGGCAGTGCTTCAGCAGGTCATCGGCCAGGGAGTCGGAGGCATCACTGGCGTCGTTCAACACAACGAATGCTTCCGGTTTGATCAGTTCATCGGAGTCTGGACGGCCCACGATGGCGGCCTCCAGCACTTTCGGGTGCTCGATCAGGCGGCTTTCGATTTCTACCGGAGAGCACCAGATTCCGCCGACCTTCAGCATGTCGTCGCTGCGGCCGCAATAGACATAGTAGCCGTCCGGGTCTTGGAAGTAGGTGTCGCCGGTGTTTAGCCACCCATCCACCATGGTCTCCGCCGTCTTTCTTGCGTTGTTCCAATAATAAGGTGACGTTGAGTCGCCCTGGATCAACAGTCGGCCAGGCTCGCCAACAGGCACAGCGCTGTCCTCATCGTCCAAGATCTTCATCCGGTAGCCAGGCACCGGTTTCCCGCTGGTGCCCGGACGATAGTCGCCTATGGTGTTGGAGATGAAGATGTGCAACGCCTCCGTGGAGCCGATGCCGTCCAGGATCAGCGTCCCCGTCTTTTCTTCCCAGCGCCGGAAGATGTCTGCCGGCAGGGCTTCACCGGCTGAAACGCAGCAGCGGACCGAGGAGAAATCCCGGGCCTTCTCGTCCAATGCCCGCAATTGGGCGGCATACAGGGTCGGCACGCCGAAATAAATCGTCGGTCTGTGCTCCTCAATGATGTCAAAAGTCATTTCCGGGGACGGCCGCTGGCCGCTGAGCACCGCGGTCCCGCCGACCCACAGCGGGAAAGTCATGGCGTTCCCCAGTCCATAGGCGAAGAACAGCTTGGCGGCCGAGAAACAGATGTCTTCCTGGGTCATTCCCAGGGTATCAATGGCGTAATGGACGCACGTGGCTGCGATGTCTCTGTGAAGGTGCACAGCGCCCTTGGGCCGGCCGGTTGAGCCTGAAGAGTAGAGCCAGAAGCACTCCGAGTCCGCAGTGGCCGGAGCCGGCTCCAGAATCGCGGAATAATCATCCAACATCCCAGACATTCCACTTGGACCTTCGGTGCAGAAGACGAAATCCGGATTGTGCCCGGTGGCGGCGAGGGCGGGAGCGACTTCGGACCGGTACTCCGGCGAATACACCAGGCCGGCGCAGGTCGAGTCCTCGATCATGAACTGGTAGTCGCTGGCCCGCAGCAGGGTGTTCAACGGCACCGGCACCAGCCCAGCTTTGATGGCCCCCCAGAATATGTAGAAGAATTCGGGGCAATCTTTGACCACCATCAAGATCCGGCCGCCGGGCTCCGAGGTGAAGGAGCTGAGCAGGTTGCCGCACCGGTTGACCCGTTCGGCCAGTTGCTGGAAGGTGACTTGTTTATCGGCGCCGTCCTCTGGGTCGGTGCCGGCGTCCGTGTTGATGATGGCGGGGTAGCCGCCCCGTCCTTCCGCCACGTGACGGTCGATCATGGTGACGGCCACGTTAAAGACTGGCGAATATTCGATCGTCGAAGGCGTGGCAGAATGATCGACGGTTACGGTATGGTCGGCCATCGCATCACTCCTTGGACAGACGCCGAATCAATTGAACCGGACATACTCGTAGTCCCATGGCTTGCCGTCTATACCTCGTGCAGGAGGGGCTATCCAGGCGGCGATCTTCCCCGGCTCGGTCACTCGGTTCATCAGCGAACCGACAAACGCTTGGTCCTCGTCGGTGGGCAGCCATCCGCCCTCCCGGGACTGCCACTCGGATTCGGAGATGACTTCGCCCTGGGGCGTTACGTTGATGCCAGCCGATGTCCCGATGTGTCGGTTGAAGAACCGGTGGGGCAGCGTGAACCGGAAATCCACCCCGTGGGAGTCCAGCACCGCGTTCCAACGGTCTATCCCCCGTTGGGAGTCCTTGATGTAATCGTCACGCAGCCGCTCGTTGACCGCGGTTACGGCCGGCCGGTCCTCCAGTACGATGCGCCCGTCATGGACCAGGTGCACCGGCCATGAGCTATCGGTTAAGCGGTGGTCGTCATCGAGCCGTGATTCCAGATAGCGGCCCTTTAGCCCGGTGTTGAAGTAGGTTGCGGCGTTGGTGGAAATCTCCTGGCCGAACAGGTCCACGGAAACTGTGAAGTGCAGGTTTATGTACCTCTGCAACGTGCCCAGGTCAATCGCGCCGCCTTCCCGAACTTGTTTGGGGTCTTCGCTCTGGACCTCTTTCATGACCTCACAGGTGCGCTGGACCACCCTCATGATGCCCGTCTCGCCGACGAACATGTGGTGGGCCTCCTCGGTGAGCATGAACTGGCAGGTGCGAGCCAGAGGATCGAAGCCCGACTCGGCCAGCGCCGCCAGTTGGAATTTGCCGTCGCGGTCGGTGAAATAAGTGAACATGTAATACGAGAGCCAGTCGGGAGTCGGCTCGTTGAAGGCGCCCAATATGCGAGGCTTGTCGGCGTCTCCCGAGTGCCGCTCCAGCAACATCTCGGCCTCTTCGCGCCCGTCGCGACCGAAATAGGCATGAAGCAGATAGACCATGGCCCACAGATGCCGGCCCTCTTCCACGTTGATTTGGAACAGGTTTCGCAGGTCGTAGAGAGAAGGACAGGTCGCCCCAAGGTGGTTCTGCTGTTCCACCGACGCGGGTTCCGTGTCTCCTTGGGTGACGATCAGCCGGCGGAGCGGGGCCCGGTACTCTCCAGGAACGTCCTGCCAGACAGGCTCGCCCTTGTGGTCTCCGAACGATATCTTGCGGTCGAGATTGGGCTTGGCGAGGAAGATTCCCCAGCGGTATTCGGGCATCTTTACGAACCCAAAGTTGGCCCAGCCGTCGCGCTCAACACTGATTGCCGTGCGCAGGTAGACATCGAATCCGTTGCTGCGGTCCGGCCCCAGGTCCTGCCACCACTTGATGTAGTTCGGCTGCCAGGACTCCAGCGCCCGTTGCAGACGGCGGTTGCCCGACAGGTCCACGTTGTTAGGAATGCGCTCGGAGTAGTCGATGTTTGAATGTTCTATAGCCATGATTTACTCAAATCTCGCCGGGTCCGCCATCACACCCGGCCTTTGTCGAATAGAGGTTTCGTACCGGTGCCGTATAGCTGCAAAGCGCCCTGCTCACCGGAGGCGTTGGGGCGCTGGAAGATCCAGTTTTGCCACGCGCTGAGCCGTCCGAATATCTTACTCTCCATGGTCTCCGGCCCGCCGAAACGCAGGCTGGCTTCCATGCCGGTCAGGGCGTCGGGCGAGAAGCTGGACCGTTCTTCCAGGGCCAAGCGTACCTCATCCTCCCAGTCGATGTCGTCGGGGATGAAAGTGACCAGACCCAGGTCGAAGGCGGTGTGTGCGTCCAAGTCGTTGCCGGTCCGTTCCATGATGGCGTCGATGGCCTCGGGCCGGCCCAAGAACCGGCCTTCCAGGCGAGTGATTCCGTTGACCATCGGCAGAGGCCCAAAGTTCATGCCCGTAAGCCGAACCGCTGCAGGTGCGGCCGAGTCGGCATCGTCTTCAAATTCTCCGTCCAGCATGTAGCATCGGTCGGCGGCCAGCGCCAGCTCCAGCAGCGTCCCGGTGAAACAGCTCCCCGGCTCAATCAGTGTGACTAAAGACCGGGAACTAACGTCCAGGCGTTTCAAGGTGCGCTTCAGGTAGAGTGTTATCTCTCGAACCAGCCAGTCCGAGGCGTGTTTCAAAAGGAGATCATCGTAGGCGGCAACCAGGTTTTTGTCGCCCTTCGTGCGGAACACCCAGGTCCCGGTCTCGCTTTCGTTGAGCCTGAGGTGCAGGATGGCGTCGTCCAACTGACGGGCTAATGCCAGCGGCCAGAACTTATCGCCGGCGTCATGGATGTACTCGAGGCTGGACTGGGGGGCTCCGCTTGGACCTTGGATGAGGATATTAGCCACCCCCAGCTCCCGGTCCAGGACGATCTTGACGTATTCGTAGCGAATTTGGTCTGCGTCGACCTGGCGCTCCAGGGGCGTTAGGTCGATCCCTCGGGCGGAGGCGGGCCGGTCGGACTTCGCGGCGGTCTCCGATGCCAGTTTGGTGACTGCCTCATCGAATGCAGAGCGAGGGGCGAGTTGGTCCACCAGCCGCCAGTCCAAGGCCCGGTTGCCGCGGATGCCCTCCGAGGTGGTGCAGAGGAAGTCGGCGTGGTCGTGCCGTACCCCGCGTTTGTCCACCAGACGTGTCAGCCCGCCGGTGCCGGGCAGGACTGCCAGCAAGGGCAACTCGGGTAAAGAAACGGTGCTTGAGCCGTCATCGATCAGCAGGATGTGATCGCAGGCCAAGGCCAACTCGTACCCGCCTCCCGCGGCGGGGCCGTTGATGGCGCAGATATAGGTCTGGCCCGAGTTCGCCGACGCATCCTCCATGCTGTTCCTGGTCTCGTTGGTGAACTTACAGAAATTCACCTTGAAGCCGTGGCCCGACTGGCCCAGCATCTTGATGTTGGCGCCGGCGCAGAAGACCCGGTCTTTGGCGGAAGTGATCACCACCGCGCCGACCTCGGGGTGCTCGAACCGCAGCCGCTGGACGGCGTCATACAACTCGATGTCCACGCCCAGATCGTAGGAATTTAGCTTGAGCTCATAACCGGGGACCAAAGGTTGGTCTTCCTGGACGTCCAAGCTCAGCCGGGCGACCCGCCCGTCGACTTCAAGCCGCCAGTGCTTGTACTGGGAGGGACTGGTGGCAAAATCCACGAAGATTCCGGTCTCGTGACCGGATGCGGTGCCTGTATCAGCCATAGCGCTCGGTCCGGCTTGGAACGATTTGGTCAATCTTATCAGAATGGGCGCGGAACGGACTGCGTTGACAGGCACCGAGGCGGTTAATACACTCCCCGGATACTGAGACCCTCTGTTTTATCAGTAGCAGCAGGAGTCCGGACATGGGAGAACAAGCATGAAATACGGTTTCACAATACCCGGCAGCGGTCCCCTCTCGGCACCAGAGTCCATGCGGGCCCTGGTCCGCCGGGGCGAGGACTTGGGGTTCGATACGGTGGTCTGTCCAGACCACATAGTCTTCCCCAAGGACATCTCCTCGCCTTATCCCTACAACCCTGAAGCCGTCCACCCCGGGACCATCGGCGGGGCCTGCCTCGACCAACTCACGGTGCTGGCGTTCATCGCAGGCCAGACCACCACTCTGCGCCTGGGCACCAGCGTCATGATCGTGCCCCACCGCAACCCCATCGTCGCTGCAAAGGCTCTGGCCACCCTGGACGTGCTGTCCAACGGCCGGGTGACTCTCGGCGTGGGGGCCGGCTGGCTGAGAGAGGAATTCGAGACCTTGGACCTGCCGTCTTTCGATGACCGAGGGGCGGTCACCGACGAATATATCCGGGCCTTCATCGAGCTTTGGACGTCGGACGACCCGACGTTCGAGGGCAAGTACGTCAACTTTTCGAATATTCATTTCTTGCCCAAACCCGTGCAGAAGCCCCACATCCCCATCTGGGTGGGTGGCGAGAGCAACCGGGCCATTCGGCGGGCCGCCCGCATGGGGAACGCGTGGCACCCCGTGGGGACCAACCCCGGGTTCCCGCTGGGCACCCCCGAGTTGCTGAAAGCGTCCATGGACCGGTTGGCGGCCCGCACCGAGCGCGAGGGACGAGACCCCAAAGACGTCGAGGTCGCGTTCCGGGTGTCCACTTTTGATCCCAATTCAGATGGCACAGACGGAATCCCATTTGCCGGCCCGCCCGACAAGGTGGCCGAGGACATCCGGTCCTACGAGGCAATCGGGGTGACCAACCTGATATTCGACTTTGGCGGGGTGGCCAGTTCCAAGGCCGGCGACCCCAGCGATATCATCGCCATGCAAGAAGCGCTGGCACTACGGGTCTGGCCTAAGGTCTAAAAACCGGCCCCAGATGTCGCCGCGCTCCACTATTGGCAGCGGTCACTCCATGCGTATTAAGGGGCTTATATCCAGCAAGACCCTAGGTCAGAGCTATGCTGATTGGATATCGTGTTTTAAAGATGGATTAGGCATGATGTATGGTACGAAACCTGCAATAATCTGGCAGTGAATGTTATGGTTATCGCAATAAGTCAGTATTTTTGACGTTATTACTCCCTATTTGGGTTAATGTCCTCGGATGGAGTTCAAGATTTTTCCAATATGGTAGCAATGGCCGACTCCCATCAAAACCCCGAAGAATTAGACACGATTGTCGAAATCACCGGAATCCTGACGGGCCGCCTGTCCTTTTTGGAAAAATGTGAATCAACGCTGGCGGCATTGGCCAGGTTCACTGGCGCGGATCTGGTCATTCTGCGTGAATGGGATCCCGACAACTCCAAATTAGACCTTGTCGCCTCCTACAACTTCCTGGTGCCGCCCGAAGACATCCGGATGAGCATCTCGGTTAGCACCGGCATGGCATCAGAAACACTCCGTACAGGCATTCCCGCCGTGGTCAACAACTATCCTGCCAAAGAAACCTTGATTCAAGGTTATTTGGACTCGGGCGTTAAGTCCTCGATGGTACTCCCCGTCCTGATTGATGCGGAGATCTTTGGTACTCTCAGTTTTGCCTCCAGATTCCTCGACCATTTTCAAGAAGACACCGTCCGAATGCTCGTCGCGGTTGGCGCCGTGGTTGGGATGATGATTGCGAAGGCGGGACTCCAGGAGATAAACGAGGCGGAGGCCAAAATCAGCGGAATTGTCAGCTCCACCTTGGTCGGTCCCGATGTGTTTAAAAGGTTCGCGGAGGAAGCGGCGGAAATTATCGAGTTCGAGCGAGTAGCTCTGAATTCCTTGGACCTCGCAAACAATGCCTATACCACTGAGTTCCTGATTGGTGAACAGATTCCGGACTTCGTTATTGGGAAAGCCATACCGATCGATGGGACAGCAATGGAGATTGTTGTTCGGTCCAGAACTAGCCAGATCTTTAGGTTGGATGATCGTGAGGGCGCGAAACCAAGGTTCCCCCGAGCAGGATTGTTCGTCTCTTCCGGTCAGCCTTACCTCATCTCGGTTCCCCTGATCGTGGGAGACCAAGTCATCGGCACGATGGGATTTAACCGAGGTTCAGGCCCGTTCACTGGAAAAGACCTAGCCAAAGCCGCAAGGCTGGGGAATCTGGTGGCAGGGGCGTTCGCCGATTTCAAACAACGGGAATTTAGGGTCGAAGCCGAACGGGAAATCGCAAAAAACAAGGCTATTCTTGAGGCAGAGGCTGCCATCGGTAAAATCCTGAGTTCCCCCAGGGAAGATTCCGATGTGATTGACGCGATGAGATTACGGGTCGATAAGATAATTCCTACGGACAGACTCGTCATCATGAGTGTAGACCTCAAAGCAGAGACTTTCAGTCAGGAATTCAACGAAATTTTTAACAACCTCGACGAGATGGTCGCCAGCATTGTAGGACAGCCATATTCCGGATCGATCACCGCCGAGGTGATTCGTACGGGGGCCGGTCAGATAGTTAATTCCGACGATGACCGGATATCGTCTGGAGAACTGCCCCTAGCCCAGATAGTCATCGATCACGGCTACAGTTCCATCCTTGCTGTGCCGTTGGAGTTTGAGGGAACGATCAACGGGACTGTTGTCTGTTCTAGGCTAGACGGACAATACTGTGAAGAGGACCTGATCACCGCGGGACGGATCAGCGCTCTACTGGCCGGGGGGCTAGCTACCTTCAAGATTGCCGCCGAGAGAGACCGGGCCCAGTTGGCCCGCTCAGAAAGTGAAGCGCGGGGTAGGATCATCCTTGAAGCAGAGGCCGCGATAGGTCGAATCTTGAGCGTGCCGCTGAGCAGACCAGGTGCGTCTGAGGCGCTGATATCTGAGATTGCCAATGTCATCTCTCTGGACCATGTTGTGATTGTAGCTGTAGATCTCGACACCGAGACTTTCAGTCCGGATTTCACCGAATTCTTGCATGATCCAAGATTGATGGTGGTGGGTAATTACGGCAAACTCTATGCGGGGTCGATAACCGCTGAGGTCGTCAAGCACGGAACAGGTCAGATCATTAATTCTGACGATCCGCGTTTGGTTTCCGGGTCATTACCGATCGTCCAAGAGATGTTTGGTCGCGGCTATCGGACGATGATGGCCGTGCCACTGGTTTTCGAAGGAAACATCATCGGCACATTGATTCTCTTGTCCCTGCGAGAGAGAATACAGCAAATACGACATGGCCACAGCGGACCGAATAGGTATCATGCTGGCAGGCGCTCTCGCTACTTTCAAATTGTCCACTGAGAGAGACCGGGCACAGCTGGCCGTTTCGGAGAGTGATACGCGGTTCCGGCAGATTGCGGACAGCATTAGCGGAGTATTTTGGCTGGTTGAACTGGATCCGCGTCGTCTGTTATACGCAAGCCCGAATGCTGAAGAGGTTTGGGACTCACCGCTGGCAGATACCTACGCTGACTTTGGAAAGATCTACAGGAACATTCACCCTGAAGACAGGGAAATGATTCAACAGGGTAGCAGCGACGCGGACAAGACCGGCTATCTTGATGTGGAATATAGAATCATCAAACGGGACGGCTCGGTGCGGTGGATCCACAGCCGTGGCTTTCCGGTGAACGACACCGATGGAAATCTGTTCAGGATGAGCGGGTTCGCCGAAGACATCACGGATCGAAAGACGGAACTAGAAAGGATAGCCGAAGCTGGCCGTCTGCTCTCTGTGGGGGAGTTGGCATCCGGCGTGGCCCATGAGATCAATAACCCATTGGCCGCCATTAGCCTTTACTCCGAATCCCTGATGAGCCAGGGCCTTCCAAACCCGGTCATCAATGACTTGAAGGTCATCTCAGATCAAGGGAAACGGGCGGCAACCATCGTACGGAACCTATTGCAATTCGCGAAGAAGTCTTCCCCGGAGATCGCCGCGGTCGATGCCAGAGAATTCATCGAACGTTGCCTGGCGCTGAAGAATCACGACTTTCGCGTGAACAACATCTCTGCTTCAACCAATGTTCTCTTGGACCATCCTGAAATCGCGATAGACGAGTAATTGATGACCCAGGTCCTCTTAAACATCCTGAGCAATGCAGAGCATGCCTGCGTCGGGGCCCACGGGCGCGGTCACATTTCGATTTCGGTTCAGGAGACCGGCGGGTCAACCCGAATCAGCATATCCGACGATCGACCTGGTATTTCGGCTGAAAATCTGGGGAAAGTGTTCGACCCATTTTTCACGACTAAAGAGGCGGGCTGCGGTACGGGATTGGGCCTGAGCGTTTCCTACGGAATCATTGCCCAGTTGGGGGGCTCATTGTGGGCGGAGAGCGACGGCGTGTCGGGTTCCACCTTCCAAATAGAAGTTCCGTCGACGATGGGCGAGCGATTGGCGGAACCGCCGAGCGACTCGGGCGCCGCCGGTCGGCCAGATGAACCAGCCATTTCCCCGCTTCGGCTGTTGGTGGTTGACGATGAGCCAGACCTCCGGAACATCATCGTCAGGCTTCTTGAGCGACGGAATCATAAAGTCGACGCGGCCGGCGACGGCGATGAAGCCTGGGATAGATTGCAAGACCAGAGCTACGACTGCATCATGCTCGATCTGCGCATGGCCGGGACAGGCGGCCAAGAATTATTCCAACGATTAAACGCGGCGGACCCGGTCATGGCCGGTAAGATCATATTTCTCACCGGAGACATGGCGAATTCCAGCACCCGTTCCTTCCTGGACCCGCTGGCCAATCTTGTTCTTCAGAAACCAATCTCCATCGGGGACCTTGAGCAGGCGACCGCCGTGGTCACTGGAAACGGCCAGAAGTAAAGGTGCCGGGGCCCCAAGAGACGGTAAATCCCGCCTAGAAACCGACCCTATCGCGACTTGTAGACCGGGCCCCGTTTCTCCCGGAGGGCGTTCATCGCCTCGTCGTGGTCGGGGGAGGCGATGGCGATGGACTGGCGGTGCAGGTATTCCTCGAAGAACTGGCCGTGGGGCAGGTCCTGGTAGGCCGAAAGCATGAGCTTGGTCTGCCGCGCGCCCTCGGAACTGAGGGCCAGATACCGCTCGGCTAGCTCCTCAACTTCCTGGTCGAAGTCTTGAGCTTTGACGACGTAGTCCACCAACCCGATGCGAAGCGCTTCAAGACCGTCGACGTTCTCGCCCGAGATGGCCATTCGCTTGGCCCGGCCCAGGCCGATGTACCGGGGCAGCCGGTAGGTGCCCAGTCCCGGTATGAACCCCTCTTTGGCCGCCGG
>CATMOE010000082.1:0-12472 GCA_950072105.1 uncultured Dehalococcoidia bacterium | reverse complement strand
GGGGGCTAGACAACCGCACGGATGTGATATAAATTGGTCGAAATGCTGACCGAAATCCGGGTGTTTGGCTACGATTTACATCCATCATGGATAGACTAAAAAAGACCTGAAATGGACAAAGACCGAATAAAAGAATCATTTGCCGCCATCAAACGGCAGGGACGAACCGGGCTGATAGTTTTCCTGACCGCCGGGTTTCCGGATAAGCAGGCGACTTTGGAACTAGTACCGGCGCTGGTGGCTGCCGGGGCCGATGCAATCGAGCTTGGGGTTCCCTTCAGCGACCCTTTAGCTGAAGGGCCGGTTATCCAGCAGTCCAGCTTTCTGGCTCTGCAACAAGAGATCACCCTGGCAGACTGCATGGACATGGTTGAAGAACTTCGGGAACAGGTCCCGGACACCCCCCTGGTGTTGATGGGCTACTACAACCCGATCTATAGTTTTGGGCTGCAGAAGTTTGCGGAGAGAGCCGAGGAGTCTGGAGTGGATGGGCTGATCGCGGTGGATCTTCCCCACTCAGAGGCGGCCCCACTGGCGGCACAGTGCGTGGCTCATGGCATCCACATGATACCGCTGCTGGCTCCCACCAGCACCGATGAGTCCATCCGGGAGTCCTGTGTAGACGCCGGCGGGTTCATCTACTGCATCAGTCTGACCGGTGTCACCGGGACCAGGGACGAGGTTTCCGTCCGTGGTATCGAACTCCTGGAGCGGGTGCGTCCCCATACGTCGTTGCCACTGGCCGTTGGGTTCGGCATCTCCCAGCGAGAGCACGTTGAGACGGTGTGCCGGGACGCGGAAGCGGCAGTGGTGGGTAGCGCGCTGGTTCGGGTAATGCTAGAATCGCCCCGCGAGGAACTGGTTGACCGAGCCAGCAAGTTGGTGGCCCGGTTAGCCGGCCGTGAAGTAGTCTCTAAGAGCGAAAAGATCACATGACCATGTGCCGGGGCATTCGGGGTGCGACGATCGCCGGGGAAAATACGGCGGAGGGCATCTATTCAGCGACGCGAGAGTTGCTGGACGGATTGATTGAAGCCAACGGCATCATTGAAAGGGATGTCGCCGCAGTATACTTTACTATGACCCCAGATCTGAACGCGGTGTTCCCAGCGGCGGCGGCCCGCCAAGCTGGGTGGAACGACACAGCTTTGATGGGAGGAACGGAGATAGCAGTCCCAGGGAGCTTGACCAAGTGCATTCGGATTCTGATACTTCTGAATACCGACAAAGAGCCCCAGGAGTTGGTAAACCTGTATCTTAGGGGTACCGACGCATTGCGCCTCCAAGGTGTGGAGTCTATCTGATGTTGATCCGCCGGTTCCGGTTGGCAGTCGTCAATTATTACGGCCGGAGGGCCGTAATAATTGCATGACATAGTTCTAAACTCGTTAAATTCTGTTCTCATGCCCAAGAGAGATCGGCGGGACCATCTGGTACGATTCGATAATAGAGGTTGAATGTAGACATGATAGTAATAATGGCAAAGGAATCTTCGCCGGCGGAGTTAGAAGGGGTAAAGAATCGGATCGAAAGTCACCCCGGTCTTAGGCCCCAGGTATTCGACGGCGTGGAGCGCATAGTAGTGGGTGTATTGGGATCTATACCCCCCGATCTAAAAGACGAGATTGAGCTTCTGCCAGGAGTGATTGAGGTAGTTCCTATTTCTAAACCCTATAAGCTGGCCAGCCGAGAGTTCCATCCGGACAACTCCAGGGTCGTCGTGAACGGCGTAGTCATCGGCGGGCCGGAACCCGTCATCATGGCCGGGCCTTGCTCCGTGGAAGACGAGGAGCAAATGGTATCCACGGCCAAGGCGGTCAAGGCTGCGGGTGCGCAGATCCTTCGAGGCGGGGCCTTCAAGCCGCGCTCTTCGCCATACAGCTTCCGAGGAATGGGTATCGAAGGCTTGGAACTCTTGAAGACGGCCAAACAGGAGACGGGCTTGCCCATCATCACCGAAGTGATGGCGGTTGAAGATGTAGAAACGGTCGCTAAATACGCCGACATCCTCCAGATCGGCGCACGGAACATGCAAAACTACAACCTGCTGGACGCGGTCGGTGAATTAAAGAAACCGGTAATGGTCAAGCGAGGCCTGGCGGCATCTTACGAGGAGTGGTTGCTGGCGGCGGAGTACGTCATGGCCGGCGGAAATGATCAGGTCATACTCTGCGAGAGGGGAGTGCGCGGCTTCGAGCAATTCACCAGGTTCACGATGGACGTGGCCGCCATTCCCGTGATCCAAAGGTTAAGTCACCTGCCAATCGTCGCCGACCCCAGCCATAGCACCGGGAAATGGTACTTGGTTACGCCGGTTGCGCTGGCCGCCGTTGCGGCAGGCGCCCACGGACTGCTGATCGAGGTGCATCCTAATCCGGACATCGCCAAGTGCGACGGCCCTCAATCCTTGACCTTCGCAAACTTCAGCGCTTTGATGGAACAAGTTCACGCGGTTGCCGGAGTGCGCAAGGTGCCGGCCCAGGTTTAACGCAGGCGCGCACGCTTAAGGGCGTCAAATTCAACCCGATACAATTTTAACGGGGCGAAGATTAGTCTTCGCCCCGTTGCTATTTGCCAGATTAATTCGCTATCAGATGATTTTGTGCACCGCGCAGCACCTCCATCCCTTCGGCTGCGCTCAGGGCAGGCTCTAACCTTCCCCGTCGAGGGGGAAGGGATTCATCCTCGCCCCTTTTACGGGGGAGGGCTAGAGAGGGACCCGTCGGAAGCCCCCTCTCCTCGCCGTATTAGCACTGGGCGCTTATCACTCGAAAACACCGGCGATGGCGCAGTCGGCCAGTTCTTCATCGGACATTCCCAGAATCTCCCGCAGCACATACGTTTGGTCGGCTCCGAACTCCGGGGCGCCGCGGCTGGGGCCCCCCGGAGTCCTCGACAATATGTAAGGTGCTCCTTCGATGGTACGGCTGACGCCCTGGCCGTCCAAAACTTGTCGGAAGAACCCTCTTTCCTGCAAGTGCGGGTCATTTTCCGCCAGGTCGGCTCCGGTCTGAACCACGCCAGCCGGTACACCGGCGTCTTGGAGCAGGCGCATCACCGCCTCAGCGGAATGCTGCATGGTCCAGGTCTCCATCAGCGCGTCCAACTCCTCTGAGTGATGGGAGCGCCCGGAGGCGGTGGCGAACCGTTCATCTTGAGTCCAAGGCGGATGTCCCATGGCGCCAATCAAGGACTCCCACTCGTTTTCGGTATGAACCGATATGGCCACCCAGCGGTCGTCGCCCCGGCACCGGTAGGCCCCGTGGGTAGCACCGGAGTCATGAGGTGGGCGATTGCCGGTTCTCTGGTTATGGGAATCCGCTCCGTTGGCGCTCAGGTCCAGGACCAAGGTATCCAACAGGGACGACAATGCCTCGAATTGGGAAAGGTCTATCCACTGACCCTGACCGGTACGCGCCCGGTGTATCAATGCCAGTAAAACTGCTTGGGCTCCGGCCATCCCGCCAACGGCGTCGCTGTAAGCGCTGGCCGGGCCACAGGGGTCGGTGTTGGGGAATCCGGTTAGTTCGGTGAATCCCGACCACGCCTGAAGAGTTTGCCCGTAGCTAACCCGGTCCTTCCAGGGTCCAGTGCGCCCAAAGCCCGACATGCTGAGCATCACCAGATCAGGTTTTACCCGGCGGAGGCTCTCGTAATCCATACCCCAGCTCGTCATCACCCGGCCGCTGAAGTTTTCCGCCACGACATCGGAAACGGCTGCCAACCGCTTGGCGATGGCAACGCCCTGGGGAGTTTTCATGTCTAGGGAGATGGACCGCTTGCCCGCATTCCAATTGTGGCGCTGTCCCAGCCCCCGGGCAGTGGCCGAACTGGGCCCACCGACGACAGCTAGGGCGTTATTGGACTCCACTTTGATAACCTCGGCGCCTTGATCGGCTAAGATACGCGTGGCGGAGGGACCCGCATGTATCCAGGTGAAGTCCAACACCCGGATACCCTGAAGCGCAAAGCCCGAGTTCGACGGTTTTTCAACGGCGCTCACGGCCTAGATAACTCCTTGAGAGGCGAGGGCGTCCAATTCGTCCACTGGTAAGCCCAGATCGCCGCAGTATATCTCCCGGTTGTGCTGGCCAACCTGGGGCGCCGGATGACGTAGCTGCCAAGGGGATCGGGACAGCTTGTAAGGCGCGCCGGGATAGACCATCTTCTCCCCCGGATGGAGGACTTCACTCTCGATGAAATATCCCCTTTCCCAAAGCTGTTCGTTTTCAAGAATCTCGTCGGCACGAACCGCCGGGCCCCAGGGATGGTGGCGGCTTTGGCCCCACTCGGTTATCTCCTGGCGGGTGTGGGTCAAGGCCCATGCCTGAATCAGTCCCTCGATGTGCTCGGACAACTCTCCTCGAAGTATGAACCGGTCGTTGAACTTTTCCGATGACAGATCGCCGGCCATTCCGTCTCGGGCCATCCAGTCTCTTAGGTCGTCCCAGGACTGCTGGGTGTTGGTTGTGATACTTACGAACCCGTCTTTGCACCGCCAAGTAGCCACGAACTGGCCTCCGTGGCGGAACCCGCAGCGTACCGCCGGTTCCCCCGTGTAGTTGTAGGCCGTGTTGACATGCTCGGTCGTGGCAGCCACCGCCTCCTGCATCGACACGTCGATGTATTGACCCTCACCGGTGGCCATGCGGTGATATAGGGCCAGCAATATTGCTATGAAGGCGCGATTGGACGTTGTGTGGTACGCCTGGGACCCCCAGAGGCGAGTGGGCGGCGTATCGGGCCGTCCGGTAACGTACATGTATCCGCCCATGGCGAAGCCGGTCAGGTCTGTGGCCTTGAAATCCTTGTAAGGACCGGTTTGCCCAAAAGGTGTCAGGGAGGCGTAGATCAGGCCAGGGTTGCCTTGTAACAAATGGCTGTAGCCCAATCCCAAGTTGTCCAGGTAGCCCGGCGGGAAGGTTTCCAATACAACGCCGGCTTGGCGGGAGATCTTTGACAACAGCTCGGCCCCTTGTGGATCGGCGATGTCCAACGTGATGCTGCGCTTGTTGGTGTTGAAGTGAAGCCAGTTCAGGCTTCTTTCAGAGTTAGCCCCATCCGGAATAAAAGGCCCCATTATGCGCATAGGGTCTCCGCCAGGTGGCTCGACCTTGATGACGTCGGCGCCCATGTCGGCCATCAACTTGCCGCAATAAACGCCCATGGGGCCGGACAAGTCCAAGACGCGGATACCGGTCAGCGGCTGTTGCCCGCCGGAAGTTTGCTGTTCCACTAACTTAAGCCTTCCCTACACGGAGCGCCGGGGAGCCTCAACCGGACAGGCACTGCCTCCCCCGATTCTCCGATTATTGCGATTTCTTGCATCGCGTGCCAACTATGGTAGATGGGCGACCGACTGGGGGTTAAAGCAGGCGAAGATGTCACAGCCGCCCCCGAAGGTCCCGAGTTGAGACGTAAACAGCTCCGGGTCGTCCCAAGCAGGGGTGCCATGGAACCGTAAAACCACATGGACCTCGGCTCCCATAGGATTGGTCAGAGTTGGGCCTCGGCGTACCTCACCGGGAGCTTTCTTCGGCCCCACGCCTAAACTAGCGCTGAAGTGGCCGGTCCGGTCCGACGACCCCGCCGGGCGCCCACAGCAAGGTGCCCTCCGCGGGGTTTGGAGCGCCGCCCTTTCCTGTGTCGACAGCGCCGCAGGTGCCGTTGGTACATTCACTGGGCTTGTTGAAGATTACCCACCACACTGAATACGCTCCTACGGGTAGGTCGGAAGTCTCTAGGTTCATCGATATCCCTTCGGCATTTCTTATCAGGGCCGAAGTTCCTCTGTTCTGGGCGTTTATGACAATGACGCCCCCGTAGTCTTGGAAGTCGTGTACGGAAGCCGTGGCGTCGATTTTCTCCCCGCCGCCGGCGCTCACTATCGGGCCTTGTTGAGTGGCAAGAACTAAAACAAGTATCCCGGCGACTGCCAAGGCTAGAAACGATACCTTGAGTTTCGTCTTCATGGGGAAACCTCCTTTCGTTACACATCCGCTTTGCCGTCTTCCGAACCGGGATGCGGCCCGGAATTAAAGCGGCTCGGCCGGTTGAATTGTAATCGGAATGCAGTCCCATGCCAATTTTCGGCGCTTCAACGACCCTGTTGTGACGATAAGCCTACTTTTATGCTTGGGCGATTGTGTTAACTTAGATGGCGATATCGACACCGTACGACCCGTGGCTGTGCAATGACTGAGGAACGGAACACCGAAGACAGAACAGATTCCGGCCTGGCCCCGGAGGGCAAGGTAGAAAGCCCCATCGACATGGACCAGGCACGATTCCTGGCGATGTGCACCGCCTCGGAGTCTTCGGCCATATACGGGTGGCGTTTTCGTAAGGTGGCCATGGCGCTGGAGATTGTCGGCGCCGACGAGAGGGCTGACGATTATCTGGTTACCCTGTCCTTCCGGCCCCAAGGGCAGTTCGGCGGCGCTCCGGGCCTACAAGAGATCTCGATCGCTAAGGAAGGGAACGTCGCCGGCCGCCGGGTTGTCAGGCTCCCCGAATCGCCGGCAAAGAGGCGCGTACCTGTCCCGTTGATCGGAATCGGCTTGGCCGTGGTTGGCGTGGTCGTTGCCGCCGGAGTGTTTGCCGCGGTCCGGTCCGGGGGCAACGAGTCCTCCTCATCCGAGATTTTGTCTGCCAGCACGGTGGTACCAGCAACGGCTTCGCCGGTGGTCACTACCCCAAACGTTCCAGTTGTTCTGCCTCCAGCGTCTTCTCCCGGCGCTGTTGTCAAGGCTACGATCGCTCCAGCGGCCTCTGCGGCGATGACGGCTACGGTGGAGCCTCCCATCGCGCCTGCAGGGTTGGAACCTAAGTCTTCATCCACGGCTACTCGGTCTCCGGCGACGGAGCGGATAGACGTAACCATCGAACCTTCGAAAGTGACCTTAGAAGCCGATACCAGCCAAGAATTAGAGGCGCAAGCCGTTGGTGGCGCAGGACAGCCGCTTATCGATTCAGTCCGCGCATGGCAATTGAGCTCCCAGGCGGGCGTTATCAGCCAAGATGGCGTGCTTACCGCTGGAACGAAGGCCGGGGTTTTCGCCGCAGCCCTCCAGGTGGATGTATCCCATGGCGGCGGAACAGGATCGGCAACCGCAGACGTTATTATCGAGCCGGGCCCATTGGACAAAATCGAAATCCAGCCCGCATCCGTGTCCGTATTTGTTGGGGAGAGTGTCCAACTGACCGCGGTTGCCTACGACAGGTTCGATATCGTGATTGAAAATATCGAATTGTCGTGGGAGTCCGGGGCCGGATTAACCATTGACCAAACTGGCAAAGTCACTTATGAGCCTAAAGCCTCGGCGGGACTTCCCTCGGGATTGGTTGCCTGGTGGCCAGGCGATGGAAATGGTGAAGACGTCGTGGGAGACAACAACGGAGCCCTCACTGGCGGCGCTGGATTTGCCACCGCCATATTCGGCCAAGGCTTTAGGCTGGATGGCGAGAACGATCACGTTATGGTAGCGCCGGACCCTAGCCTTAACCTGAGGAGCGACGTGACGGTGCACGTTTGGGCGAAGCGGACCAAATTCGGCGGGCAGCACGTCATGGTGGTCAAAGGCGCGGGAGTTAGAGGGGCTATCGACGTACCCACCGCATTCGTTCTGAAATTTTCGGGGTCGCGGCTGTCCGACTCCGGAGATTTTTTGGCGGCGGGATTCGAAAGGTCCGATGGTTCCGACGTGTTCCTGGTGGGTCCGGAGGTTACGGATCAAGAGTTTCACCATTACGCCTACGTGCGCAACGCTGCCGAACATAAGCTGTTTTTAGATGGGAAGGTAGTCGTAAGAGAATCGTTTATCGGCGGGCCCGGTGACACTTTCGACGTGTCCCTAGCCATCGGAACCGGAACGACTCTTCAGGCGGTCAACATGTTCGCCGGCGTTATCGATGAGGTGAAGATATTTAGCCGGGCGCTGTCGGATAAAGAAATCAGGGATGTCTACGAGGACGGCTCTTCTTCCGGCGGCGGCGCCTATGAAGTTACGGTGCGAGCGAGCTACAAGGGCAACGAGCGGGTTGCGGTGGCGACGGTAGATGTGGAATAATCGATCGCCGGTCCTAACGCCATTCCACCGGGTAGACGCTGTTCAAACCCGTAAGCCCTTTCAACTCCACTTCTTGTTCCTCGCCGAAGACAATGTCTCCGGCGCTGTCGGTTAGCGCCTTGAACAATGAGGACACCAGAATCTGCCCTCCCTGCGCCTGCCCGGCGACGCGCGCCGCCAGGATCACGTGCTTCCCGTAAAAGTCGTCGGACTCGCTAAGAGCTTCTCCAGTGTGGATGCCCATACGCACCCTTAACTGCTCATTGTCTTGCTCTTCGTTGTAAGCAGCCAGGGCGGTTTGAATAACGACGGCGCACTGCAATGCCCGGCCAGCGCTGGAGAAGGCCAGCATGAATCCATCGCCCATGGACTTGACCTCGAATCCGCCGGAGGCCGCCAGATGTTCTCGGACGATGTCGTTGTGAAGACGTAGGACCTCTTGCATCCGCCGGTCTCCCAGCCGCTCTGTCATGCCCGTAGAGTCTTCTATGTCGCTGAACAATATGGTTACCGTGCCGTCTGGGGCGGTGGCTTGGCGCAGGTCGGGCCGTTCTAGTTCCACGGCGGCGGCGATGTCTTCATGTGCCGGGTTGTTTCCGGAATCAGAAGTGAGGAATTGGCGGATCTCGCTTACAAGCGACTGCCAGGCCGGCTCGTCGTGGGTTAATAGATGGTTCTTGCCTTCGAGGAGCACGAATCCAGCGCCGGGAATAAGTCCCGCGATTCGGCAGCCCTCTTCAAAGAGAACCGCGTTGTCTCCCCTGGCATGGAACACCAGGGTGGGGACCGCTATCTGCCTGAGGCGTTGGCGAAGGTCAACTTTCCCCCACTCGGCTTGGATCTTCTCCGCGTTTTCCGGGGAAGTAGACGCTTCTTGCAGACGCATGAGACAGAACTTCTGATCGGCGGTGGCTTCAGGCTTGAACTTATCGATGAACGCCCGTTGGTAGTCTGGATGCTCTTGGCCCCAGCCGTCCTTTGTGAGGCCGAGCAGTCTCTCCCATTCCTGCCTATGCGCCTCACTTTGATATGCCCAACCGTAGGAACAGGCTCCGTACAATGCCAGGTGGCTAACCTTGTCCGGGTGGCGGGCCGCGTACTCTATGGCCACGGACCACCCCTGAGACGCGCCGAGAAGAGCGCATCTGTCGATACCCAGGGCGGAGATCAAGGATTCCAGGTCGCCTACCGCCGCTTCGAAGGACAGGTCCGAAGTGTCCCAGTCAGATAGGCCGCAGCCCCGTTGGTCGTAGCGGATAACCTGGTGTTCGCGAGACAGCTCTTCCCACCAGTGGCGGCAAACCGGGCTGCTTCGGTCAAACTCCAGATGGTTGAGCCAATTAGCGGCAATCACCAAGGGAGTCCCCTGGCCGAAAGTGGCGTAATGGATCGCCGTTCCGCCGGGTACATTGATAACTCTAAGGTCCTGATTCGGGCCGGAAGGTCCGATGATAATGTCACCTCGGCGGATTTTCGCCGGGAACAGGTTGGACGGCCAGGCTAGAGAAATAGTAACGCTAGGCCGCGGGATTTGTCCACATTCAACCCGGGGGACGCAAGGGGATTGACTCCAAACGGCTGTCCCACTATGCTGATTTCCAGCTAACCGAGTGTAACGGACAACGAATCGTCGATGAATGGGAGGATATCATGGCTTTAACCCTATCTCATGGCGGAGACACTATATTTTCCACGACTTCTCGCTCGGAAGAGGTGTTGGTCGGGACTAAAGAAGGGATCGTATTCCTGAAGCGGAACGTCGGCGGTTCTGGATGGAGCATCGCCCGCCGGGCATTGGCGGACAAACACATTCACGCCGTTATCATCGAACCGGACAGCGGCGCGATAATCGCCGGAGTCACCGAGGACACGATCTATATCAGTGAAGACAACGGGGAGACTTGGGAGCGCCGGGACGATGGCATCACCCAGCATGACATCTATAGTTTGGCTGCGGCCAAGGTAAACGGGAAAACTCGAATATTCGCCGGGACTCAGCCGGCCCACCTGTTTTACAGCGACGACTTGGGCCGCCATTGGACCGAGCTAACGGCGCTGAGGTCGGTGGACACGTCGGACTGGACCTTCCCCGGCCCGCCCCACGTCGCTCACACCAAACATATCAACTTCCATCCGGAAGACTGCAACACGATGTTTATCGGCATAGAAGTTGGCGGTCTGCAAAAGAGCACCGATGGCGGGCAAACCTTCACGAGGATCCATGGCATGGACACCGATGTCCATCGGACCGTCATCAACCCGGCGGACCCCAACAGGATATACATCACCGGCGGGGACGGCATCTACGTCACCTCGGATGGATGCGAAACATGGGAGCACCTGACCACCACCGCCCACGATCTAGGCGGGTATCCCGACTTCCTGCTTTTGCACCCCCGTAAGCCCGAAGTCGTCCTGGTGGCGGCCGCTCATCACGGGCCGGGGTCCTGGCGGGAGTCCCACTTCGCCGGTACCCGCATTTCCCGGAGCAACGACGCGGGGAAGACCTGGGAGACGTTGAGCAACGGCCTTCCGGACCGGATGAAGGGATCTGTGGAAGCCATGTGCCTGGAGGACTGGGGGGGAGATTCCTTCTCGGTCTTCGCCGCCACCGCCACCGGTGAGGTGTGGTGCAGCGATGACGGGGGAGATCACTGGGAGGAAATCATGACCGGCCTGGCTCCCATATCCAAAGGGAACCACTACGCCAGCTTGGTTACCGCCTAGATAAACTAAGCGAACCGGAAACGAATAAAAGGGGCACCCCGATGAAATCGGGGTGCCCCTTTAACTATCAGAGCCGGTAACTCAGTCCTCCCTTAAGAAGGGGGGACTACAGGGGTGCGAATTCGCCCTGGGGAAATCTCCCCTAAATCCCCTCTTTACGAAAGAGGGGATTTTATTTGGTCGAACTCTTAGGCGAAATTTGACCGGCGAGCCTCCAAGTTGGAGTGGATGTCCAGGAGGACCGTCTTGCCTTCGGCGTTCAGTTGCTGAGCCCGTTTCAGGGCCGGGCCGATCTCAGACGGCTGGGTCACGACGATGCCCACCGCGCCCATGCCCTCGGCGATCTTGGCGTAGTCGCCAACCATGTGGGTGGTGCCGTACAACTCTTTGGCCGTCGGGTAGCCTCCGGGGTAAGTCGCCATGCCTCCGTTGTTCAACACCACGGTTGTGATGGGCGCTCCGGCCCGGACCGAGGTCTCGAGGTCCAGTCCGGACATCCCGAATGCGCCGTCTCCCATAAAGTTCAGGCAGAACTTATCCGGCCTGGCCAGCTTGGCGCCAATCATCAGGGGTATGCCGTAGCCCAAGTGGGTGGTTTTGCCCCAGCCGATGTAGCTGTGGGGCGTGGTGCCTGGATAGAAGGGCATCATGGTGTCGCGGGGCGCGCCGGCGTCGTGGGTGACGATGCTGTTCTCCTTGTCCAGGTTACGCTCGATCTCGCCGATCACCCGGTAGGTGTTGATCGGGACATCGTCCGAATTCAACAGCGCGGTCCATTCAGCGAGCCACCCGTCCCGGATTCCCTTAATCTCGGCAGCCACCTCGGTCTTACCCTTGCGGCCGTTCTCACCGGCCTGGGCCTTGACCTCTTCGATCATGGCTTGGAGAGTCAGCTTGGCGTCGCCGGGCAGGCCAACATCGACGGAAAAGTCTTTGTTGATGTCTTCGATGCTCTCCACGTTGTGGATGATGACCTTGCCGTCGGGGATTGGCTGGCCGTAACCGGTTCGGGTCATGCTTGAGCCAACGGCGAACAGCACGTCCGACTCTTGCAACCACCGGCGGGCCTGGAGACTGGTGGAACTGCTTCCCGACCCCAGGGCCAGGGGATGCCGCTCGTCGAAGGACGATTTGCCAGGCATGGTGGTGTACACGGGAATCTCGATGAGCTCGGCGAACTCCTGCAATTCCGCGGTTGCTCCGGCGGACAGGACGCCCATCCCCGACCAGATCACCGGCTTATGGGCGTTCAGCAGAAGCCTGACGGCATCCTTAACGTCCTCGGCGGCCGGAGATTGGCGATACCTCTTGGGGGGCGTATAGTTCAGCGACTCTTCCGCGAGTTCCTGCTCTCCGACGTCGGCGGGAATCTCAACGAGAACCGGGCCGCCGCGTCCGTTGCGCAGGTTATGGAAGGCCCGGCGCATGGCGCCGGAGACCTGGGACGGATGGGTGATGACCTCGACGGTTTTGCACACGGACTCGTAGGTGCGCGCCGGCGAGAAGTTTGGCCGGACGGCGTATTGGGCCAGCGTCGGACCGCCGGGCAGGTATAGAACGGGAATGTTGTCGCTGAACGCCTGGGCGATGCCGCCCATGGTGTTCTCCGAGCCGGGGCCGCCCTGGGTGATGGTTACGCCGAACTTCTCCCGGTCGTTCAACCGGCTATAACCGTC
>CATMOE010000081.1:0-12635 GCA_950072105.1 uncultured Dehalococcoidia bacterium | reverse complement strand
CCATTCGTCCTGAGCCCATCGGACCACTACCTCTCAACAAACAAAGTCTTCAAGAAACGTGGGCCCTCACCCTAACCCTCTCCCGTCCTTCTGCGGAAGAACGGGAGAGGGGGTTTTTGATACGTATCCGTTCGTCCTGGGTTGAGCAATCGTCACCTACACACATTTTAGCTTCAGGGATTGCTGTTTTGGAAGTCGACGATTGGATTCTTCGGCTTTCGAGCGCAGCTTGATCCGATTTATGGTGGAGGCGGGGGAGAGAGCCTGTCTCAGAACGGCAGCGTGGTGGCGTCGGGGGTGTCTGGGTTCTGGGAACGCTACCGAAGTAGATGAAGAAAGGTGGAGAGCCTAAGCCGAGATGCGCACTGGCCCATTCAGATGCTAGGCGCCCTCTGTGCGAGCGGTCTTTTACGGGTCTTCCAAACCCGCCACAACGTTCTCAGATTGAAGACCGTTGCCAGAAGCACAAACTCCGCTCGGATGTTGGCCAAGCCCCTAAGGAGGGACCGACGAGCACTTAGTTGTTCTTTCAGGATGCCGAAGATGGGCTCGATCAACTCCTTGCGCCGAGCATATAAGTGCTGGACTCTCTTGGTTGTCATCCAATGCCGGTGCTTTCGTACCCAACTCCGCCGACGTGTAGTTTGCGGAATACCGAGGGAAGACAAAGGTCGCTCCCTGGGGTACGGCGCAATCCAGCCCCGGCACGCTGTTCAACCGGGCCGCCACCACGGACCTGAGGGTCTCACAGCTAAGACCCCAACCCTCGATGTGGTTCTGGGGGCCGTCCAGCGCCGCTATCCCCGCAGCCTGGACAAAGGGCGAAACGAAACTGGCCGTGTGTTCGTGCACCTTCCGCAGCGGTTCCAACAGTTGTTTGGGGCCCACGATGCAGCCTAACCGCCAGCCAGACATGGCATAAGCCTTGGTGAAGGTATAACTGGTAAGGGTTCGCTCCCACATCCCAGGGAAGGTGGCTAGGGTCACGTGACGTTGCTCACCATACATGAAATATTCGTATGTTTCGTCGCAGACCACCAACAGGTCGTGTTCTATGGCGACTTGGGCCACGTCCTGTAGTTCCTGGACGGAGTAAATTGGGGTTGTTGATGATTCCCACTGAGATCAAACGGGCGTTGGATAATGGGATCACCCAAGAGGAGATCATAGAGATCAGCACCACCCTGGCCTTTTTCATCGGCTGGAAGGCCGCTTCGGAGGCCGTCCAGGGTATTATTCAGGTATTCCGCGATCTATAGACAACTTATACTCTATTTCCTCATACTTGTGGGCCACAAGCCCGAAATTCATCATTAACCCGATTCGGGCCTGAAACTCCGTGCCTTGACAATCTAAGGTACTTCGGCTACTTTGCTTCCATCAATTAAGGGAGGTGCGTAATGGCGGACGCCAATAACCACAATCATGGCAATGAAATCATCGAGAAGCTGGACATCAGGATCGAGTACTGCGTTCCTTGAGGGCACGCTATGAGGGCCGCTTGGATAGCGGGCGAAATCCTGGAACGATTTCCCAATGACATCAAGTCTTTCAATCTGGTTCCCGGCGGGCACGGACAACTGGACCTCTTCTTCAACGAGGAGTTGGTGTACTCCCATCAGCAAAGGATCCATATCAGCGATCCTGGCGCACGGTTCCTTGACGCCCGAGAGGTAGGACAGATGGTCAAGGACTGGAGGGCCAAAATCGGTCGTCCTGTCACCGAGAGTGTGGGGAGCCGGGCCGATATTTCCGAAGACGAGTTGGGCCTGAATCCCAATGATCCCCAACTCGCGCGAAAGGGGCCTTCGGTTCCTGGCGGGCCATCAAGCTAGCAGCCGCCTGAGAACCGAAAGCAGCCTATTCCAATAGCCGAAAAGGAGACAATTTGCCCTGAAGCCACTCAGGGTTTCCGAGCAGAGAAAGAGCAATCCGCCAGACGTATCCTGAATGCGTCTGGCGGATTGCTCTTATGATCTGTAGCCAGGAGTTGGGCCGCAAGGCCTCCTGCAGCGTCAACCCTGATTTAGGCGAGTCGACCTCGCTGGAGACCTATCCATTGGTAAACACGCCGGGCTGGTTGCCGGTTACGGAGTTGCCCGGATACTAATCGGCGCGAGAGTCGGTGGAGGCGATTCTTGCCGTATTTGCTAGCACTGACGGGGATCAACAAAAGGGGCTCCATCCTACACCCGTTGGTCAACAGGGGTTGTCGGCTCCCAAGTTTGGTGTGCTCCAGATACACTGGTTACGCGTATGCAGCTTTAGATATGATGAAATGTACTACCAAGTTGACGGGTGAGCCTGTTAATTCGCCCCTCAACAACACACTTAAGGGTTTCCCAGAGGTCCCCTATTAGGTGGATTTGGAAGCCTTCTGTGCCTCCAAATTCCTTCGCACGTCCGCTTCAAGCCCTCCCACCTCGATCATCCGCACCATGTCCTCGGGAGTTGGGATCCCTTGGATAATCTCTTCGGTGGTCAAGTTTTTCACCACGCCGCTCTTGAAATCCACCTCCAGTAGGTCCCAGCGGCTTACCTTCTGGGAGATCCCGGGGCACGTGAGCACCAGAGGATAGGCGTTATTTGCCGCACCGGCTGGATACCCCAAGGTAAAGGAGTCTGCGATTATTCCTCCAATCCCAAGGGCCTTCATGGTGATGTTCACCCCAGCGTGGACTCGGGCATACCCGTAGTTGCTTTTTCCAACAAAGAAGTCCCCCGGCTGGACCTTCTCTGCGAAGCCGGACTCATAGTCCTTCATGGCTAGGCCCTTCAGTATCTCCGGGTCCTCCACCGTTAGGTTGTCCGCCCCCATGAGGTCATCGGGGACGAAGTTTTCCTCGAAAATCCAGGCTACCCGTCCTTGTCTAACCCAATCAGCCATCTCTTGGCTCCTCCTACAGATAGTCCCGCGGGCGCAACGCAGTGCGCCGACGCACTTGACGTCGAAGTCGCCGAGCAGTTCGTCTTCGTTGACTGTGTCGATGGGGCCAACTGCTCCAGGTGACCCACCGGGCAGCGAGGCGCTACTGACCAGGATGTCCAAGCCCCCAGGCTGGCCGCCTCAGCTATGACGCGGTCGACCTGCTCACGGGATGTCACATCCAAGCCCATGGGGATAACCCCTGGGTCTCGTCTCTGGCCGGTAAAGCCTTGGCGGGCAGCCAGCTACTCTAAATGCCGGAGCTTGGGGTCCAGGGCATCCCTGAGCCAGTCGCCGAACAGATTAAGGGACAGCACCGTGAGAAAGATTGCTATGCCGGGAATCGCGGAGATCCACCAGGCAACCGCGATCCTGTCTCTACCCTCGGCCAACATGGAGCCCCAGGCGGGGGTAGGAGGCGGCACTCCAGCGCCCAGGAAACTCAGGGCAGCTTCCAAAAGGATAATCACGCCCACCAGCAACGTGGCTACCACTATCACGCTATTGGCGACGCCCGGAAGAATGTGAACGAACATTATACGCAGGGTGGAGGCCCCGGCCACTTGGGCCAGGGCCACGTAATCCATGTCCTTGACCCGCAACACTTCTCCCCGGGTGACCCGCGAGAAGAGCGGCCATATCGCTATCGCCAATATAACGATAATAAGCTGAAAGGACGAACCCAAGGACACCACTAGGACCAGCGCGATCAAGATAATGGGCAATGCCAATATGATGTCAACTGCGCGCATGATCAACTCGTCTATCCAGCCGCCGTACCAGCCAGCCACCAAGCCGGCCGTAACACCTATCGAACCGCCTACCAGCAGTGTCAACACCGCCATGATCAGGGAAATGCGGGCACCGTAGATGATGCGCGTCAAGATGTCACGGCCCAAGTGGTCCGTACCCAGCAGATATTTGGTACTACCTCCCGCCCGGGTAACTATCCCCAACTCGCCACCCACGACGGCATCCTCTTGTATCTTCCTGGCATCGTCGAGGGTGATCTGCCTGTGCCCCGCCCCAATGTCCAATTGCCCCTCTACCACCACCTTCAGGGAAATCTGCTCTCCGCCCCAGACTGGCGGCACCAGCCTGTCTCTGAGATCGCTTCTTGTGGGGTGGTGAGGGGCGATCCAAGGGGCGGTGATACCAGCTACCACAACCGCCGTCAGGACAATGACCGGTATTATCAGAACCGGCCTCCTCCTGCCTAAGATGGCCTTGGCTAGCCTCCCGTAGACGATCGCCCTGAAGATACGCTCCCAAGGCCGCCTAGGCAGTGTAAGATCAGTACTTTCAGCCATGTGCCATCTCCCGGCCTCTCTTATGCAAAGCGAATCCTGGGGTCGATGTAGGCATAGAGTATGTCAACCGCCAAGGCGACCCCCACATACCCCAAGGTGAACACGATTGTTAACCCCTGAAGCAACGGATAGTCAGAGGTGTACAGGGCTTGGATCGCTAGCTGGCCCATGCCGGGCCAGGCGAAAACCAATTCCGTTGTTATGGAGCCGGTTAAGATGGCGGGCATGGAAACGCCGGCTAAGGTCAGCGGTGGAATCAAGGCGTTGCGAAATGCATGTTTCCAGATCAAAGACCTAGTCGACACCCCCTTGGCCTTGGCTAGCTTTATATACTCCGTGTCCAACACGTCCAGCATGGCGGAGCGCATGAGCCGCAGGCTGCCCGCTAGGAACCCCCCCCAGGCCAAAGTGACCATGGGAAGAATGATGCTATTCCACCCCTCGCGGCCGGAAGGAGGTACCCATCCCAACTTTACGGCGAAAAAGAACATGAACATGATGCCCAGCCAGAAGGAAGGCGCAGCTTGCCCTACCATGGCTATCACCCTGCCCAGTTGGTCCACGGCAGTCCCGCGCATGACTGCGGACAGCACGCCCAGGGGAATTCCCACCACCAAGGCCAGCAAGAAGGCCCCTCCACCGAGTTGGACGGTAGGCCATATACGGCCCGCGATAGCGGTCATGACGGGTTCTTGGAGTTTGATAGATTCGCCGAAGTCTCCCCGCAGCACATCCTTCATGAAGAGGCCGTATTGGTAATAGGTAGGCTTGTCCAACCCCAACTCCACGCCCATCCGCTCCCATTGCTCTCGGGAAGCGTTCTCGTCGAGAAGCAGAACCCTGGGGTCTCCGGTTATACGCGCCATGATGAAGATAATCATCGATACGGCAATCAGGGTAACTATGATCATCACGAACCGCCGCATCAGGAACCTTTGCATGTCAGCGCACCGCCATCAAATATCGAGCCCGCCTTGATATGGGCCTACCGCGTTCTGGTGATTATCTCCCTAGCAATTCCCAGAAATAGGACCGCCGCATTCGCCGCAAAGGTGGCCCCAAAGGCCGCGTAGGAAAAAATCCCGACCTCAGAGGTGGCGCAGCACTCAATCTCCCTGTTTGCTCCATACTCATATCCAGCCCAGGCACCACCTACGCCCATTAGAAGAGCCACCAGGGTGGTAAGTATGAGAATCGAACGCGCGTTGCCTTCAAGTTGCAACCAAGCCAGGCTCGCCCCAAGGCCGGCCCCTAGGCCCGCTCCGATAAAAAGCATGGCTTCCAGCGTGGTCTTAGAGACCGCTCCTGAGGCGACGTATACGAATACGCCTGCCCCCACCCCAACCATGCTGAACACCAAGGCAAATAGGATTCCTAGTCCAGCGCGCCCAGCAATGATCAGGATAACTGCTCTCAAGCTAACTCCGCTGCTTGGAGCTAACGCGGTCTACTTTTGCCAGCCCCTCTATCTACTGTTGTTGGGCGCCCACTCGAAGGAGGTTAATTGCCGTGTTTCCGAGAAGTTCATATGCTCGAACCAGGGGGCCGTCCTGGCGCTCATAGGCCAAACCAGGTTTTGGGCGAAGAGCCCAACGGCCAGGGCGTTTTCGTACGTGAATCTAGCGGCCTCCACCTCCACTGCATACCGCTCGTCCTCGTCGACGATGCCCGCAGCTTTATCCATCAACTCTTCCAAGATCGGGTGGTCAACCCCAAAGTTCCATGCGTTTCCAGCTCGGAATGCGATTGCCCAACGGTCAAGGGGGTCGACTGCGACGTGTTGGTGGCTGTATACCTGATTGTAGGTGCGATTTACTATTTGCGGACGGATAGTAGCGTAGGTCATGTTCTGCTGTTTGGCCTTGACGCCTATCAACTCCCACATCTGCCCGATGGCCTCACTCACCTCAGGATAATTGTATCCACTGACGGGCGTGATATCCAGGGTAAAGCCATCGGGATAGCCGGCCTCCGCCAGGAGTTCCCTGGCTTTGTCCGGGTTGAACTCCCACTGCCTCAGCTCAGGAGGAAGCTTGTTGACATTGGCGGCCCAAGCTAACACGGGGTCGGGCTGAGCCTCGCCTAGAAGGAGGGTGTCCACTATCAACTGGCGGTCGATGGCGATGGACAGGGCCGTGCGGACCTTGGCGGCTGTCTTCCACTCTTCGGATTCGGGGTCAGCGTTGCCGGATATCCAGGGCAGCGAAGGATCGTAGCCGGGGGCCCTCTCTTTATGCTCCGGGGTGCCCAAACCCACATACCAGTTGCCATAGAAGCTAAGGGCTACCGCGGTGCCGCCCGGCACCCTCATCAGAGTGGCGCCTTCCGTCTGCTCGACTGCGGGTATGGAGTCCAAGTTCATCTCCATGGAGTCCAGCAGGCCCGTCTGGAAATTGGCTATCCGAGTGGACTCTTCGGGTATGTGGCGCCAATCCAACTCGGCCCATTCGGGGGTCTTGCGCCAGTGGGGGTCCACCGCCGACCATCTGGTGAATACGCCGGCTTCGTGCTCTTCAAACGACCAAGGCCCTGTGGCCGCGACGTCTTTGGTCGCCGCCTCTTCTCCCACATCCGCTATCTGCTTCTTGCTAAAGACACTTATGTGGGGGAAAGAGAGAGTACTCAACGTATCATACTGAGGTACACCGGTGTCCACCTCAATGGTGTAGTCATCAATGGCTTTGGTACGCCCCTCTGGGATACCCCAGATCCTCAGGATGTTCGACCTGTAGGCCACCTTGGAATTCTCACTTCCAATCCGCTCCATGCTCCAGATGACATCTTCGGCGGTCATCTCCCCGTAGCCTTTGTGGAATTGGACGCCCTCCTCGAGCTTGAACGTCCAAGTCACTCCATCGGCTGCGACGTCCCACTCTTTCATCAGCCTCGGTATGAGTGTCCCTTCCGCGTTTCTGGACATGAGATTTTCACCGCCGGTGAATCCGTGGAAGAAATATCCAGCACCTTGTGTAAGGGTAGGGAAGACGTTGTAGGGAAACAGGTCTTTCCTGGCGTAATTAAAGGTGCCGCTGGGCCCTGATGGCGCTGTCACCACCGGTGCGGTTGTAGCCACCGCCGCGGCAGTGGGCACGGCCGTTGTACCCGGCGCTTTCGACTCAGCTTTCGGCGCAGCTGCTTTCGGCGCAGCTGCTTGAGGTGCCTCCGTTGCCGACGATCCGCACGCTACTAGAACCAGTAGCGATAGCATCAAGGACGAAAATAGAATGAAACTAGGCTTTTTGAACCGATCGAACATAATCTCCGAACCTCCGAACTTCAAAACGGCTAAGACCCTGTAGTCGCCCTTCGGCATCATGAACCAATTTTTAGTAATCGATTAGATTACCTGTTTACCGATGCGAAAAAGTTCCCGCTAAGATATTTACTTTATATCCATATAAGAGATATCAATATTTGAATTGATTCTTCTGTGATTCGTATATGGTGATAGGGAATATAGTCTATCGCGTTTGGTGACGTCAACCATCGATTTTGACTTATCTGGCTAATCGATGCTGCTCGGCAAAGTTGAATTTGCCGATTTCCGATGAAATCTCATTCGCTCAACTACTGGAAAACCGTCGTGAAAAGTCGTGCACGACTTCACGGCAAGTCGTGAGAAGTGGTGAACTTCTGGATGGCGTATTTGTGGGAATCTGAAACGTAGACGCTACCGTTGGACCCTGCGGGGCTCTTCAGACGTTGACGCGGGAGATCATAATCCCCGAGACCACCCTGGTGGCCGCCATAGCCAAGAAGACTATCGGCCAGGGGCTGCCGGCCATGTCCAGCACGGCGGCGAAGATCAGGGCCTGGGCCCCAGCGTAGGCATACCCATGGGCGTCCAGTAGGCCCGAAGCGGTCCCGGACATATGCCGCCCCGCGATGTCCACAGCTATCGTGGTTATTAAGGACATGCCCATGGACAGTCCACCGATCAGCAGCAATATAGCGCCCAAAGTAACGTTTGTCGGCGGGACCAGGGCGATGGCCACCAGCACCAAGGCGCTGGCGGTGCAGGAAAAGATAACCATGGGACGGCGGCGGCTGCCCAGATAACGGTCCGAGATGATTCCAGCGACCGGCCGGGCGATTAGGTAGCCAATGGGCAGCAAGATCGTTAGCAGAATGGTGGACTCGATGGACAGTCCGCCCTCTTCGAAATAATAGATGGGCACCCAGGTGGTCAGACCATAGCGGACCACATTCTCCAGTCCTTTCACGTGGCTGGCCAGCAGGAACTTGGGGTTGGACAACAGTTCTTTATAGGGACCAAAGCCCTTGAAACGCTCTGGGTCCAAGGATTCGGGAGCGGCCGAGACCTCGTCTTCCTCCACGTATTCGGGCAGGTCAACGTCGGAGGGCCGGTCCCTGGCGAGGAAGTAGAAGGCGATGCCAAGCACGACGATTATCAACGGGGGATAGCGAAAGGCCGCCCGCCAGCCCCACTCCGCGCCCACGTAGCCGGAGACCCACCACATCATCACCATGGCTCCCCCCGACGCCGTGCCCACGATGCCCATAGCCAAGCCCCGCTGCCGGCGGGGCCACCACTGGGAAACCATGCTGATCCCAGGGGACCAACAGGCGGCGTTAACGAACCCGGCGATGCCCCACGGTATAGCCATGGTCACCGCCGAGGTGGCAAAGCTGGTGATAATGTTGAAAACGGTGGTGAGGATTGCGCCAACCAGCACCCACAGGCGCAGGCCGTAGGTCTCGGCCAGCCGGCCGTGGACCAAGTCGCCAAGGCCAAAACCCCAGAGGAGCAGGGCGTTTACCAGACCGATCTCAAAGTTGCTGAGCGCCAGGTCTTCCTTGACCAAGGGAGCCACGGGCCAGAAGTTGAAACGGCCCAGGTAGAGGAAAAGGTAGAAGCCGGCGAAAGCAAGCAGTATCCGCCACTTGAATATGTGGTAACTGCGGGGAAGGTCTTCGTAGCGTGCTGTGTTGGCGCTGCTCATTCGGATGCCACCGCAACGGTAGCCGGTTGGATGAACTGACCGTCGCCAGTGCCCTCCGTGCCCCATTTGCTAACGAACACACCTTCGGAGGTGAACTTCTGGATGCGGTGGTTGAACCAGTCTGAAACGTAAACGCTGCCGTCAGATGCCACCGCGACGGCAGCAGGACGGTTGAATTCCCCGTCTCCCTCTCCAGGCGTTCCCCATTTGGTAACGAACACGCCTTCGGATGTGAACTTCTGGATGCGGTGCTGGAATGGGTCTGTAACGTAGACGCTGCCGTCGGATGCCGCCGCGACACCCCCCGCGGAGTCGAACTCCCCATCGCCCGTGCCCTGGCCACCACCGGCCAGGGTCTCTAAGACTTCGTATCTACCTAATCGTTGCAGCATCGTTGTTGGGGATTATATAGGGTGGGGGTGCTTATAAGCCGAATCTAGGTCGTCCACACAGGTAATACTTGTGTTGAGACTTGGAGTCTTACGGTGTTGTCGACTTCCTTACGGCTTCTCGGCGGTATCGCGGGATTTTTGGGACTTCTACATGGAGAAAACCCGGGTAAGTCATCGACTTCCAACGTGAAAAGTCGTGCACGACTTCACGGCAAGTCGTGAGAAGTCCTGAGGAAACCGTGTAAAAGTCGGGGAGAACCCGTGACGTCCCGTATACGGGTTACCGTGAAAACCGTAGAGAACCGTGGGAAAGCCGTGTAGTTAGTCGGTGTAAACCGTAAAGAAACCGTGAAAAAGTCAGGGAGAACCCGTGACGTGCCGTATACGGGTTCCCGTAAAAACCGTGAATCAACCGTACACGGGTCATTGCAGAACCATGCCGCCGACCACGGAACGCTTGTTGTGGTCGGATCACAAGTCCCAGGACTTTCTCGGGGAAGCGACCACTACTTCACGACTTACCCTCGGTTTACTGAATCTCCCGCCAGTACTGCTATGGACACCCTGGTACGAGGGTGTTCTATCCTGAGACCCAGCCATCCAACAGTTCACCGATCTGTATGCTGATCGATCGGGCTGTTTCTACGTCTCCCGAGTCAAGGGCCGCACGGTGACCACGGCGTAGGTCTCTTAACCCGGCGTCACGGTTGAAGATGGCCTCCACGAAGGGCTTGTGGTCCGGTCCGTACCTGGTGGCCTGGCGAGTGAAGGTCACCCTATCCCCGTCCGCTATCTCTTTAGCCTGAATTTCGAACTCCAACTCGGCTTGGTACGCGGCAACGGCGGCGGCGAATTCCTTCGGGTAGCTCCACAGCAGAGTGACCCAGGGTTGCCCGAAAGGGTCATCCCCCTCTTCCCGGGGTCGAGCTTCCAGTACCCACCCCATCTCACCTTTAGAAGTCAGATCCCGCACCTTCCTGGCCAATGTTTTAGACACCCTGACCGGGCCATCGCCCTCGGTCACTGCAAACACGCTGGCGCCCGGCTTGAGAAAATGCTCCACCAATGACCGGAGCCTGTCAGGCGTGTTCCGGATGGGATCCAAGCGCAACCTTCTCAGCTTCTTGACCTCTTCGGTGTTCCAGGTCATCCCATCCATCTGCCGTACCCTCTCGTCTTCGCCTGTAATCGCCCATATTTGACCGGGTTCGCCCGTCTACCGTCACTCTGGCAACCCCGTGATTCAATCATAGAGACCATTTCGCGTAGCACCAAGAGAACGCCACCGCCGCTATCTGAGGTGCGGTGAAGGAGATTGGCAAGCCTGTCAGTATGGATGAACGTGACGTACATGGTGAGGGTAGAGCGCATAACAGACCTTCTGGTGTGCAGTCTACCGGTCTGGCCAAGGCCCTGGTCGATATGCTGCGATCGGCCCTGTCATGGGAAGATGCTCACGGTATCCAGGGTGACCTGGATAAAAACGATAAAGAGGTGACCGGTTCACGGAACTCCGATGTATCATGTCCATCCCGGTGTGATCTGCCACCGGACAAAGATGCCAGGGTTGGCCAGGGAGATGATGGTGATGGCGTACAGGGACCGGCAATTGACGTTTGATGACCTTCGCGGCCTTAGGGCTGAAGGCTACATAAGGGATTCGACCCTTGACCAGAAGGACGGCTTCGGTCCAGCGATACAGAGGGGCAACGAGGAGCGGTTCGCCGAGACCTACGGCCTGGTGCTGGGCAGCCGCTGGTACACCGAGTTCAGTAGCGGCAGAAGCGTCGAGAAGCGCCTGGAATTCCAGCGGCTTCTCGAAGACGCCGGCATGGACCTGTTCGACGTCCTGCTGGTGGACCACACCAGCAGGTTCGGGCGGAACCAGGCCGAGTGCATCCGCTACAAAGAAGAGCTTCGTCTGCTGGGTAAGACGGTGGTCTTCGTCTCCCAGAGCATCATCAGCGGTAGCGACCGGGACTTCCTGGCCGAACGCATCAACGAGACCCTGGACGAGCAGTACAGCCGGAACCTCTCCCGTTACGTCTCCGCTGGTCTGTACGAGAAAGCGGCCCTGGGTCACGCCATCGGACGCGCGCCTCTGGGCTACCGGCAGGAGAAGCCCACGAGCGGTAGGGGTGCCAGGATCGTACCCGATGAAAGGACGATGCCGGTACTGACCGAGTTGCTGAGAGAGTACGCATCGGGGCGATATTCCTTCCGGACCCTGGCCCTGGAGTTGAACGGCAAGGGTCACCGTACAGCCAGCGGCAAACCATTTACCGAAAGTTCCATCAGCACGGTTTTGAACAACCGGTTCTACGATGGCAAGGCCGTCTACCACAGGGGCCAACCCGATGAAGTGATCAGGGACGGCCTTCATCATGTGCCCGAAGAAGTGAAAGAGTTGTGGCAGAGATGCCAGGACGTGAGGGTAGAACGATCGACACCAGGGCGACACAGCCCACCGGGAAGGGAGCAGCGGGTATACCCACTCACCGGGGTTTTGGTCTGCGACGGCTGTGGACAGCCCTTTCACGGCATCACCAGTGGTTCCAGAGGTAGACAGTCTCCACGCATGACCCATAGCTGGCACCGTTGTCCCATGCGACCCAGCTCCGTGGGAGCCGCCAAGGTAGAGCAAGAATTCGCAGACCAGGTCCTGGCCTGCGTGCAGCTGGACGGTGACTGGCGCCAGACGGTCCTTAAGGCCCTGGCGAACCAAGGCCCTCGGCCAGACCACAGCCTGGATGTCAAAAGGATAGAGTCGGCCCTGGCAAACCTCCGGAAGCAACACCTCTGGGGAGCTATAGATGATGGAACGTTCAAGGCAGAGCACCAGGTCCTGCAACGACAGGTGAAGAGCATCCAACCTTCTTCTCCTCAGCTCATGATGCCAAACCTTGACCGGGCTTCCAGGTTGTTGCAGGACCTGCCGGCGCTTTGGAACCATCCAGGAGTGACACCGGCGCAACAGCGGGGACTGGCCCGGGAGGTGTTCCAGGAGGTACGCTTGAGGGAAGGCGGGCTGGTCGCGGTCAGA